>NZ_JBVVQW010000001.1:0-953456 GCF_055811655.1 Mesorhizobium sp. WSM4809 | reverse complement strand
CGTGCGCTGCAGGCTCCGGCCCGCCAGATCGCGGCCAACGCCGGTGCGGAAGCATCGATCGTTGCCGGCAAGATCCTTGAGAACAAGGGCGCGACCTTCGGCTACAACGCCCAGACCGGTGAATATGGCGACATGATCGCCATGGGTATCGTCGATCCGGTCAAGGTTGTCCGTACGGCTCTTCAGGACGCGGCCTCGGTCGCCGGCCTGCTCGTCACCACCGAAGCCATGATCGCGGAGGCTCCGAAGAAGGAGTCGGCTGGCGGCGGCGGTATGCCCGGCGGCATGGGCGGCGGTATGGGCGGCATGGGCGGCATGGATTTCTAATCCACGCTTCAATCTGTCTTCAGAACACGGAAAGGGCGGCAGAGATGCCGCCCTTTTTTGCGCAGCAGTCGCTGTGGCCGTCTCTCAGACGGCGGCATCCGCGCGTTGCTTTACCTCGCCGGCAAGCACCGCGGCTTCGATCAGCGCCGCGACCTCGTCGGCCACGGCCTGTACCGGGGCGCGGTCGCTTGTGGCGCGGGCGATCACCATCAGCCCTTCCAGCGACGATTCGACCAGCAGCGCCAATGCATGCGCGCGGCGCTCGGGCACCCCTGCCCTGACGAAGGCGTCCCGCAGCAGGCCTATCCACTGTTCGAAGGCGGAGCGGCACAACTCCGCCAGTTCCGGCACGTCGGTGGGCGAGTCCAGCACGACAGGCGCGATCGGACAGCCGAGCGAAAACTGGTTGTCTTCCAGCATGCGCCCCACCGACTGGTAGATATGATGGACGGCCACCGCCGGATCCTTTTCGGCAGCCAGCGCTTCGCCCAGCCTCTCCGTCACGTCGGCAACGCTGGCGCGCGTCACCTCGATGACCAACTGGTCCTTGCCGCCGGGAAAATGAAAATAGAGCGAGCCCCGCGGCGCGCCGCTGGCGCTCAATATGTCGTTGAGCGAGGTGCCGTGATAGCCGCGCTGCCTGAGCAGCAGCCCAGTCGTCTCGAGTATGCGGGTGCGGGTGTCGTTGGCCATGTCAACCTCTGTTAGGAGGAACCATTATAGGCCTTGCGCAGAATATGACAATCGGTCTACATAATATGTAGATCAGTCTATATATTTCTCAAGGAGAACGACATGCGCAGCTACCGCCTCGAAGGATCCGGGACCGAATCCCTGGTGATGCGCGACGCGGCGCAGCCGGAGCCGAAACCGCATGAGATCGCGGTGCGCGTCCGCGCCACTTCGCTCAACCGGCGCGATACGATGATCCTCAACGGCACCTATCCGCTGCCGCCGCACCAAGGCGTCGTTCCGCTGAGCGACGGGGCCGGGGAAGTGGTCGCCATCGGCGATGCCGTCACCCGCTTTGCCATCGGCGACCGCGTGACCGGCAGCTATTTCGCGCGGTGGATCGACGGCCGCATCCATGCCGGACTCATCGACCAGCTCGGCTGCACGCTGGACGGCATGCTGACCGAATACGCGGTTCTCGAGGAACAATGGGCGGTGCGGCTGCCCGATCATCTCGACTGGCAAGAGGCGGCGACGCTGACCTGCGCCGGCCTGACCGCCTGGAACGCGGTGATGGGCGCCGGAATTCCGAAGCCCGGCCAATGGGTTCTGGTCGTCGGCTCGGGCGGCGTCTCGCTGTTTGCACTGCAGTTCGCCAAGCTGCTCGGCTGCCGTGTCGCCGCCGTCACCTCGCGCGGCGAGAAAGCCGACAGGCTGCGGGCGCTGGGCGCCGACCTGGTGGTTCCGACATCGGATATGCCGCAATGGGGCGCGGCCGTCCGCGACCAGACCGGGGGCATCGATCTCATCGTCGAGACCGGTGGCCCGGCGACCTTCGCCCAGTCGCTGATCGCCAGCACGCTATACGGGCACATCGTGCTCTTGACGCCGCAGGATGCGAAAGGCGGATCGATCCAGCTGCCGGCGGCACTCTACCAGCGCAGCCTCGCCACCATCAGCCGCCTGTTCGTCGGCAACCGGACCAATCTCGAAGCCATGCTGCGCGCCGTCTCGCAGCATCGCCTGCGGCCCGTCATCGACAAGGTCTTCGCCTTCACCGAGGCCGGCGATGCCTACCGCTATTTCCAGCAGGGCGACGTCTTCGGGAAGGTGATCATCGACGGCGCCTGACCCATCAAGTCCTCAAACCAAGGGAGAACGACAATGACAATTCGTGAAGCCTCGGCCAAATGGCAAGGCACGCTGAAGGAAGGGGCGGGCCGGCTGCGGCTCGGCAGCGGCGTCTTCGAAGGCGCCTATTCCTTCCCGTCGCGCTTCGAGAACGGTCCGGGCACCAACCCGGAAGAGCTGATCGCCGCAGCGCATGCAGGCTGCTTCTCGATGGCGCTGAGCGCCATACTGGGCGGCGCCGGCCATGTTGCCCGCAATATCCACACGATGGCCAAGGTGCATCTCGGCGCAACCGCTGCCGGGCCGACGATCACCCGTATCGAACTCGAAACCGAGGTGGAGGCCGCAGGACTCGCCGCAGATGAATTCGAGCGCCTTGCACAGTCCGCCAAGGCGGGCTGCCTCGTCTCGCGGGCCCTTGCCGGCGTGTCTCAGATCACCCTCAAGGCAACGCTCGTTTAAGCCACCAAAGGCCAATAAAGCCAGGAGAAAGAAGATGACACAGGAGCTTGTCATGGACGCAACCGCGTACGATCTGTCCCAGCACACGGCCGAGATCATGCGGCGCTACAACGACGTATTCCAACGCCATGATCCCTCGGCACTCGCCGAACTGGTGGCTGAGGATTGCGTGATCGAGAACACCGTGCCGGCGCCGGACGGCGCTCGTTTTGCCGGTCAAGCGGCGTGCGTCGGGCTTTGGACGGCGATAGCAACCCAGGCCGGCACGCGCTTCGATGTCGAGGAAACCTTCGTTGCCGGCGACCGGGCAACGATCCGCTGGCGCTATTTCATGGCCGACGGCAATTCGCTGCGCGGCGTCAACCTCATGCGCGTGGCCGACGGGCGGATCGTCGAAGCGATGGGCTATGTGAAGGGCTAGCGCGCCCGAGCAATTCCCCGAAAGCGCATAACGGCTTTTCGCCCGGAATAGCGCAACAAGGGGAGCGGATCAGCGAGACTGAGCCGCTCCCCGCCGCGCTACCGATCCGCCAGCGCCAGCTTTGCGCCGAGCATGACGAAGGCGCCGGCGAAGGTCCGGCGCATCCAGGTCAACACCATTGGCCGCGAGACGACGTGGCTGCGGATCGAGGCGGCGAAGATGCCGTAGCCGACGAAAACCACGAAGGTCAAAAGCATGAAGACGGAACTCAGCTCCAGCATCTTCGACAGCGCGTTGGGCTCCGTGGTGCTGACGAATTGCGGCAGGAAGGCGAAGAAGAAGATCGAGAGTTTCGGATTGAGCACGTTGACGAGGATGCCGGTGGCAATCACCTTGCCGGCCGAACGCGGCGTCACATCCTGGTCGACGCTGAGGCCGCCATTTTCCTTGAGTGTGTTCCAGGCCATGTAGAGCAGGTAGGCGACGCCGAGATATTTCAGCGTCTCGAAGGCGAGCGCACTGGTGTGCAGCAGCGCCGCCAGGCCAGTGATGGCAGCGGCCATGTGCGGGATGATGCCGAGCGTGCAGCCGAAGGCGGCGATGACGCTGGCTCGCGCACCGCGCGAGAGGCCGGCGCTCAGCGTGTAGAGAACGCCGGTGCCGGGTGAAGCCACGACAATCAGGGACGTCAACAGAAATTCGATGCTCATGAGATCCTCCGCTGCCCTGCCCGGCGCCGAAGGTATCGGGACGGACAATGGCGCACAAGCGGCGGTGAGCTTAATCTCCCCCCTCGAGGGGGAGATGTCGCCGAAGGCGACAGAGGGGGTCGCTTCGCATGAAGCGCCAGCGCCTCTTACGACGAGAGGACGCCAGCGCTCTATGTGGGGCGACCCCCTCTGACCGCTTCGCGGCCATCTCCCCCTCAAGGGGGGAGATTAGTGAGCGTCATGCCGAGCGCCTGGCGTGCCATCAGACACTCCTCGTCGCCGGGCATGCAGGCGCGACAGACGTCCGGCCGGACGTCGTAGATGCCGCAAGCGGTCGACTTGCCGATCTCGCCGGACAGCGCCGAGCAGCGCACGCCCTCGCAGCGCATGCCTGACAGGTCAGATGCGACATATTTTTCCGGGATACGGTCGAGCTGTGCGTCATCCTCGGTGGAAAAGCGCGGCCACTCGGCCGAATAGGAACAGCAGGCACCGCAGCTTTGGCAATCGAAGGTGCCGTGTTGCGACGACAAAACGCTCGCGGCGGCCACCAGGGCGGACAGCCCCGGCGCGGCGGGGTTTTGATCTGCGTCTTGCGGCAAGGCGCTATTTCTTCTTAGCCGTCTTGCCCTTCGGCGAATCCGCCGGCGACTTGAACAGATCGGTCGCGGCCACGGTGGCGTCGCCGGCTTTCGGCGCGGCAACCGGCTTGGCCGGTTTTGCCGCAGCACCCGAGGCTGCCGTCTGATCCTTGGAGGAGAATTTTATGGCCATGTCAGTCCTCGTCGGCGAAGCGCGATGATGGGGCGCGCGGATTGCGCAGGCGGCCGATCAGCGCCGAAACGGCCGTGATGTTCATTTCCTCGGGCGACCAGTTTTTCACCGCCTCGATGTGATGGGCCGCCAGCTCGCGATGCGTGCTGCCGCTGTAGGCGGCGTCCTGATAAGTCACCCGCTCATGGGTCTTGGCGTCTTCGCGGACATATTCGATCAGGTAGTTCGGACATTCGGCGCGGCCACGCACGCCGACGCGCACCTGGGCATCACCGTGGGCACGCTTGCAGCGTTCGAGCTTTTCCAGCACACGCCTGACGAATTCGACCGGCTTGTCGAGGCCTTCGACCATATCGGCAATGGTTGCGTCGGCGGCGATCGGTGTTGGCGGTACGCGTTTGGTGGCCATCAGCGTCTTCCGGCCCGCTTCGGCAAAGCGGCTAGCGCCGCGGCGGCGGCCATCTCGTCGGCCTCCTTTTCCAGGCGCAATTCGCGCAGGCGCGCGGTCTTGGCTTCACGTGCCTCGCTGACGGCGTCGCGCTCGGAATTGATGCGGTTGAGCGACATCGACTGGGTTTGCGTCTTGCTGAACAGGGACACGGCCTGATCGACGGTTGTCTTTGAACTGGTGGTCAAATCTTTCTCCTGTCAGGAGCCTGTGCCGATGGAGCGAGACCGGGTCTTCGGTCAGGATCACGCACAAAGCAATACGCGCGGCGAATTCAAATTGCTGGAGCGTCCCTTAGCACGTCCAGGCTGGCGCGCAGCGCACTTTCGGCGGCGAGGCCCGCAAAATGAAAAAGGCCAGGCACCGCCTGACCTTCCGTAAAGGCGCCGCGCAACCAGATGACATCCAAAAAGGATGCACCGGGGATGCACGAAACGCCCTTCTCATGCGCATGACATGCCGTGGAAACTCAAGTCTCCGCGGCCATGCGCCCGAATTCGCCACTCACCGGTGCCAGTACATCCGTGGTCACCGGGAGAGCTGAATTCTTTTTTCAGGCCGCCTTCAACTGGTCGGCGGACATCTTGCCCGACTTGTTGTCGCGGACCATCTCGTAGCCGAGCTTCTGGCCCTCGACGATGTCGCGCATGCCGGCGCGCTCTACGGCCGAGATGTGGACAAAAACGTCGGCCGAGCCGTCGTCAGGCTGAATAAAACCAAAACCTTTGGTGGCGTTGAACCATTTAACTGTGCCGGTGCTCATGACGAACCCTTTCCATGGCAAATATTCGTTCGACGCCATGCGGATGCACAACGTCGTTTGTCCCGATTTTTGATGTGGGAAGTTCGTCAAAGGCGCGCTCGAAAGCGCGGATAACAAAAGTCAGTCAAACAAATATCGACGATTTGCTTATAGGCTTCTTTTGACGCGCTGTCAAATTTGCATAAAGCCACAGCTGCGGAATTCTCCCAAACCACCTGGCCAAAACACCTGGCATGACGGCAGATCGGACGCCAAACAGCGCGCTTGCGCCAACTTGAGAAAAGTTTTCCGGCATCCAGGAACCATCTGCGCAGACGCGCATTTATTCGGTGTCATCGGCAGTTCATGAGAGCAATCGAATAACAGTTGATGGCAAAGACGCCCCCCGCACGATAAAAGGTGCGAGGGGCGTTTTCGTTTGGATCCTATTCGTCCGGACCGGGTTCCGGCCACGTCTCCCTGGCCGCCTCAGCATACCAGTGGCGCATCGCCGGCGTTGCCAGCACGGCGTCGACATAGGCGCGCGTATCCGGCGCCAGCGTGCCGCCATAGGTGTCGAAACGGGTGACGACAGGCGCATACATGGCATCGGCCGCGGTGAAGTGGCCGAACAGGAACGGGCCGCCCTTGCCGTATTTTTCCCGGCACTGGCACCACAGCGCCTCGATGCGGGCGCGTTGCGCCTCGCCCTCGGCGTCGAGCGGCTTGTGGGCCTTGGGCCGACGCAAATTCATCGGCCAGCCATAGCGAACCTCGCGAAAGCCGGAATGCATCTCGGTCGCAGCCGAACGCGCCAGCGCACGGGCGTCGATATCGGCCGGCCAGAGCTTTTTTTCGGGAAACAGGTCGGCGAGATATTCAAGGATGGCAAGGGTTTCCCACACGATCTTGCCATTGTGATTCAGCACCGGCACCTGACCTGTCGGCGACACTCTCGCCAGATTGGCAAAGGTTTCAGGCGTGCGCAGCCGCACGAAACCTTCCTCGAACGGGATCTCCAGATGCCTCATCGCCAGCCATGGCCGCAGCGACCATGAGGAGAAACACTTGTTGCCGATATAGAGCGTAAATTCTGCCATTTTTCTCCCCGCACGCCTGGCCTCGATAATCCCATTGCGAACGCATGTTCACAGCCTAGCCCACCGACCTTGCCCCGGGCGGCGGCCGCGCGACCTGATCTGCCGTCCGGGCGACGCCTGGAACCTAACCGGCGCCGGCTCGTTGGCTACCCGCAAATGAATTCCTCCGAATTCACACCCCAGGAGATGCGTAAAAATGGTGAACAAGGATCAGGTTGCGGGCGTGGCCAAGCAGATCAAAGGCTCGGTCAAGGAAGCCGCGGGCAAGGCGACCGGCAACAGGCAGACCCAGGCCGAAGGCACGGGCGACCGGATCGCCGGCAAGGTGCAGAAGGCCTATGGCGACGTCAAGGACAAGGTCAAGAAGGCGCTCTGATCCGACATCGAGAAACGCGCTTTATCGAGGGAAAGGCGGCCGCGAAGGCCGCCTTTTTCATGTGCTCCAGCCCTTGCTGAAAGCATTGGTGAAGGCAATCTCGCCATGATCGCCGGTCGCCTCGCCCAGCACCACGTCCATGCCGTCGCTGGTCACCCTGGCCAGCGCGAAACCGCCCATATAGGCAGCCTTCGGCTTGAACAGGTCGATCCCGTCCCTGCGATAGATCAGCGGCGTTTCGTGCTGGTGGCCGTGGAAAATGCCGACGACATTGTAGCCCTTCAGCGCCGCCAGCAACGCTTGCCGGTCGGCCTCGCTCCACCAATGCGGCGCACCGGTGCCGTCATCATCGAAGTGGCTCTTGGCGGCATCCCAGCGTTCCACCGAAAAAGTGTCCCAGCCATAATGCTGGAACAGGACGACCGGACGGCCGTCCGCCGCATAGGTCGCCAGGTCCTGCTTCAGCCATGGCAGGCTGCTCTCGGCGCCGTGGCCGGTATCGCCGGCGAAACGATGCGTCTGAATCAGATGCAGGCCGCCCCAGTCCCAGGAGTAGCAGTCGGTGTCGACATCATAGTCGGTGGCCGGCACCGGCGGCTTGAAGAACACGCCGGCGCGATGGTTGACCTCGACATAGTCGCGCAGTTCGCGCCGGTACCAGTCGACATGGTGCGGCGGCCCGTTCTGGTCGAGATCATGGTTGCCGAGCCCGATATAAACCGGCATGTGCACGCGATCCGGACCGACGCCTTGACTGTAGCGCTGGCTGAACTGGAGCAGTTGGGTGCCCTCGCTCGGCTGCGTGATCTGGCCGCCGCCATCGTCGGTGACGTCGCCGCCGACGACGAGGCCGAGCGGCGTGCCTATCCTGCCGGCCGAACGCAGGCCGGTGGCGACGCCATTGATCTCGGCCGGCCAGTCCTTGTCGCCAAGCGCATTCAGCACCGCCACGTTGCGCAGCAGCGCGGCGTCGGTCTTGCCTTCCTGCAGGCAGTTGGGGCTCAAACCGCTCGCCATGCGGCAGGCATGGACATCGGCGATGAACAGGAAGGTGGCGTCGATCGCCTGGACGCGTTGCCCGGTCTGGCCGAAGGCCGGCCGCGGCAAGGCGCCGGCCGCGGCAAATCCCGCAGCCTGTACCAGGAAGTTGCGTCGGGAAAGCGATCCAGTCGAATGGCGATTCATCATACGCTGATTCAGCATGGACAGCGGCCGGTCGTCCAGCGCCTCTGCGCCATCATCGACATGACGCCACGGGTCTGGCATGTCTCGCTTGCGCAAGCGGAGGAGGACGAAAGATGAAAGCCGCACCTATCTGCATGATCCTGGCCGCGATGCTGTGCGCGAGCACCGCGCATGCCGCCGGTTGCGTCGATGCCAAGTCCGCCAGGAAGGGTTTCGTTCTGGCGAGACCCGGCATCCACAGCGAATTTCGGCCCGTGGCCGGCGGGATGATGTCGGTTGCCAACACCTACGAATCGCAATCGCCCCAAACCCAATATTTGTTCGCCGGCCTGATCGAGGTGTTTCGCGACAGCGACACCGGCCGCCAGGCCATGATTCCGTTTTCCGATCTGCGAAAGCTGTTCCCGCTGAAGGCGGGGGCAAAGGCCACGATAGAGTTCGTCGAGTTGTCGCCGAACAAGCCGCCGAAGGGCACCAAGACGCTGAGCCTGATCGTCAAGGGCAAGGAAACATTCCGTCTGGGCGACTGCAAATACAATGTCCTGGCGGTCAAGGAGACCTTCAAGAACGGCGCCGGCGAGACGCTGGATTCATTCACCGCCCTCTATGCGCCCGATCTGCAAGCCGCGCTCGCGCGGCGCTACGATGAAGGCACCAGTTCGGAATCCGTCAACGGCTACGAGACGATCAAACCGCTGGCCGAATAGCTGAACCCGAGCCCGGCGTTCCCCATCTCGCCCGGCATCGCCTGAAGGACGCAGCGACGCAAATTCAAGGGGTTCTCGGCCGTGGCAGTATCCTGTTGCGTCGCCTGGCAACCAAGCCGCCCGGCGACGGCGCGCTGCGCTCCAGCCCCGCCAGGCAATCCCGTAGCACACCGGCATCCTGCGCCGTCTTGGCCATCGACATCGCCCCGGAATAGGCGGCGACCGTCAGCGCGGCGAAGCGTTCGGGGTCCGTGCCCTCGTCCTTGCCCGCCTGCTGGTCGGCACGCAGCTTGTCGGCAATCGCGCGCCGCCACCCGGCAAAAATCCCGGCAAGGGCAGTGCGAAAATCGGGATCGGCAAGCGACAGTTCGTGCGCCAGATTGTTGAGCGGGCAGCCGCGCACGAAACCCTGCTGCTCCAGTTCCGCCGCCACGGCCTCGAACACGGCGCGCACGCCCGCGCGCGCCGATGCCGCCGCCAGCACCGGCGCGATCCATGTCTCTTCGACCGCTGCCGCCACACGCTCGTCGATCACAGCCAGCGCCAGCGCCTTCTTGGTCGGGAAGTGGTGATGCAGCGCGCCGCCGCTGACATCAGCCGCCGCCATCAGGTCGCCGATGCTGGAGGCGTGATAGCCGCGCGCCTGGAACGCGTCCTCGGCGACATCGAGCACTTTCTTGCGCATGCCTTCAGGGTCGTTGATGCGTTTTCCCGGGCGCGGTTTTGGCTGGACGGTCATCTCTGCTGACATTGCCGAACTTTAGCATGTTGACAAAACAGGACAACCGGTCTGTTTCACAAAACAGGACGATCACCCTGTTTTGGAGAATGTCGGATGAACCTGCCCCAGAACGTCGCGACGAAACCCTCAGCGCTCGCTTCGCCTGTCGTCGAGCTTCGGCAATACACGCTGAAGCCTGGTCGGCGCGACACACTCATTGGCATCTTCGACGGCAGGCTGATCGAGGGCCAGGAGGACGCCGGCATGACCATCATCGGCCAGTTCCGGGACCTCGATCGGCCTGACATGTTCGTCTGGATGCGCGGCTTCGACGACATGGATGCGCGGAAAAATGCTCTCGCCGCTTTTTATGGCGGGCCGGTCTGGGCGGCGCACAGCCATGCGGCCAACGCAACGATGATCGATTCCGACGATGTGCTGCTGCTGAAGCCGGCGTGGCCCGCCGCCGGCTTCGACCTCGCGGGCAAGCAGCGGCCAAGCCTGGCCGATGACGAAAAGCCCATTCAAAACAAACCGCTGACCGGCATCGTTGTCATCGAGATTCATCATTTGCAGCCCGGCACGGAGGCAGATTTCGCCACTCGCTTCGAGATTGAGAGCGCGTGCCTGATGACGGCCGACGCACGCCTGCTCGCCGCTTTCGTTACCGAGCATGCCGAAAACAGTTTTCCGCGCCTGCCGGTACGGGCTGATGAAAACGTCTTCATCAGCGTCATGGGTTTTGCCAGCACCGAGGCGCATGCCCGCCACCAGGCTGCGCTTGCCGCTTCTCCGGCATGGCGGGATTTTTGGCAGGCCGCGCAGTTCGGCCTGACCAGACCAACGGAGACCTTGCGGCTGTCGCCCACATCGCAATCATTGGTCGGGCGTTAGACTTCAAATGCCTCGATGATCGCCTTTGCGACAAGGACCGGGTCTTCCCAATGCGGGTTGTGGCCACAGCTCTCGGCCCGAACGAAGACGGCTCCGGCAAGGGCGGATTGCAACGCCTGCTGGTGCGCCTCGCCGAACAGCGGGTCGCTGGCGCCGGCGATGATCAGCGTCCGGGCTTGCACGGCTCGTGCAGCATCGGTCAGGTCGGCGCGGCGGATTTCCTCGAGAATCGCGCGCCAGCGCGGGGTCGGCATCGCCGAGGCCTCTTGCGCCAAGCCGGCGAGAAAGGCTGCGGGCACGTCGGGACGACAGGCATGCCACCAGACATAGAACGGATCGGCCGGCGATATCGGGTCGCGCAGGGCCTCAACGCTCACCACCAGCGGATGACCCGGCGCGAAATCGGGCTTCAACGTGCCGGCCAGGACCACCAGCCCGCTGATCAGTTCGCTGTGTCGCCCAGCCAAGGCGACAGCCACCATGGCGCCCAGCGAATGGCCGACGACGACCGGTCGGTCGAGTTGTAAACTCCGGATCAGCCCGGCGATATCATCGGCAAGATCGGCGATGCCGCAGTTCTTGCCAGCCTGCGAGGCGCCGTGGCCGCGCAGATCCGGCATGATCAGACGGCGGCCGGCCAGATATGGCGCCAGAAGCGAAAAACTGCGGCTGGTGTCGGTGAAGCCGTGCACCAACAGCAGTGCCGGCTCGGCGCCTGATATCTCGACATAAGCGATGTCGAGATCGCCGACAGTGACGAACTGCTTGCGGCCGGCCCAGGCGTCCTGTTCCGGCAAAGCATCAAGCACCGCCGCCCTCACAGGCCGAGCTTTTCCTTGACCGCGGCAAGGCCGGGTTGGCCGTCAAAAGTGGTGACGCCGGCGAGCCAGTCATCGAGACGGCTCTTGTTGGCCGTGATTGCCTTCAGCGCGCCGTCCTCCGGCTTCATGCCGTCATTGATCAGATAGCCCATGCCGACATTTTCGAAATCGATGTCGAAGACGAGATTCCTGAGGAATTGCGCGACGTTCGGGCATTGCTCGAGATAGCCCTTGCGCACCTGCGTCGTCACCGTTGCGGCACCGAAATTCGGGCCGAAGAACTTGTCGCCGCCGGTCAGATATTTGAAGTCGTACATCGTGTTCATCGGATGCGGCGCCCAGCCCTGAAAGACGATGAACTGCTTTTCCTTGATCTCGTAGCCGACCTCGGAAAGCATGCCGGCTTCGCTGGACTCGACCACCTGCCAGCCGTCCAGGCCAAAGGCCGGATCGGCGATGGCGTCCATCATCAACTGGTTTGAACCGGGCTCGATACCGTACATTTTCTTGCCGAACTTGTCGGCGAATTTGTGCAGATCGGAAATGTCCATGACGCCGGCGTCCCAGGCGTAGGTCGGGAC
Organism: Mesorhizobium sp. WSM4809; assembly: GCF_055811655.1. Lineage (NCBI taxonomy): Bacteria > Pseudomonadati > Pseudomonadota > Alphaproteobacteria > Hyphomicrobiales > Phyllobacteriaceae > Mesorhizobium > Mesorhizobium sp. WSM4809. The sequence continues at coordinate 941,384 of NZ_JBVVQW010000001.1, read as the reverse complement.
GGCGAAGGTGTATTTGGCGCCCACGAGATTGACGCGCACATTCTCGACAGAGCCGTCCTGCTTGTAGGGCTCGTAATAGGTGACCATGGCCGGATCCCAGTAGCCCAGGAACAGGTCGAGGTCCCTGTTCTTCATGCCCTCGTAGATGACGTTGATGCCGAGCACCTGGCTTTGCGGCTGATAGCCGAGCGCCTCCAACAGGACGTTGGCGACCCCTGTGGTGAAGGCAAGGTCGTTCCAGCCGGGTTCGGCCATACGGACCGTCCTGCACTCTTGGCCCTCGGCCGCCTGAGCCGCATGAGAGACCAACATGAGGGCGGTCAAACAGACGCCGTTTGCAAGGATGCGCAACATTTTGGTTCTCCTCATTGTCGTTAAATTGACCAATTGGTCTTTTTATTGTCCCATGGGTCAATTCTTGATCTGAGCGGACGAAAATGTCAACGTGGATTCGCGATGCATGGACCGATCCCGTGAAACTCAAGCGTCTCAGTGAGATACGCCGCAAGGAGCTGCGGCAGGCGGCTTTCGTGGTTCTGGAGCGCGAAGGCATTGCCGGCGCGACCCTGGAGAAAGTGGCCGCCCAGGCAGGTGCCTCCAAAGGCATCGTGCTGCACTATTTCCGCAACAAGCAGGAACTGTTCGAGCACGCGATGCGCGAAGCCAATGCCGTCCTGTGCCAGGCGGTCATCGCGCGGCTTCGCCGGGCGCGTACGCCGATGGAGCGCATGGACGCGGTGATCGAGGGCAATTTCGAGGAGCATCTGTTCCAGCCGCCTCTGTGCCATGCCTGGCTGTCGCTCTGCGCCGAGGTGCCGCGCGACGAGAAGATGGCCCGTATCCAGCGGGTGATCCATGCGCGCATGCGCTCGAACCTGTTGTCGGGCCTGCACGGCCTCGCCTCGCCGGCGGATGCCGACGACATCGCGCTTGGCGTCACTGCTTTGATCGACGGGCTTTGGCTGCGGCTCGGCCTGCAGCCGGGCAGCGTCTCGCGCGAACAGGCCGTCCGCCAGGTCAAGAATTATGTCGCGGGTCGGCTGGCCCTGCGGGAGCTTGCGACCACCGGCGCGTAACCGGCCTCGGCTGGCCTGCGCCGGCAGCAGTCGAAGTTCATACCTGAGGATAGGCCGACGGCTTGACCGCAGCCGCCACTATACGGTGCTCTCGACGACGCCGAAATCTCGGAGTGCCCCATGAGACTTCACAACAAGCGCGCGCTGGTCACCGGCGGGTCGGACGGTATCGGCCTGGCGATCGCCGAGGCCTTTTCGCGCGAGGGCGCGGACGTCCTGATCGTCGGCCGCGACACCAAGAAGCTCGACGCCGCCCGCGAGCGCCTCGGCGGCACTATCGAGACGCTGTCGGCCGATCTTGCCACATCGGCCGGCATTGCGGCCGTCATCGAGCATGTGAAAAAATCGGGCACGCCTATCGATATCCTCGTCAACAATGCCGGAGTGGCTTTCCTGGTGCCGTTCGAAACCGTCAGCGAGGCGCAGTTCCAGCAATCCTTCGCGCTGAATGTCACTGCTGTGTTCTTCCTCACACAGGGCCTGCTGCCGCATCTGGCGGCCGGCGCATCGGTGATCAACATCTCGTCCTATTTCGCCAACAAGATGATCCCGAAGCGGCCGTCGAGCCTCTATTCCCTGTCGAAGGGCGCGTTGAACTCGCTGACCAAGTCGCTCGCCTTCGAACTCGGCCCGCGCGGCATCCGCGTCAACGCCATCGCGCCCGGCACGGTCGACACCACCATGCGGCGCAAGACAGTCGACAATTTGCCGGCCGAGGCAAAGGCGGAACTGAAGGCCTATGTCGAGCGCAGCTATCCGCTCGGCAGAATCGGCCGCCCCGGTGATCTGGCCGGCATCGCGGTCTATCTGGCCAGCGAAGAGGCCGCCTGGACCAGCGGCGGCATTTTTTCCGTGGACGGCGGCTACACGGCGGGGTGATCCGTCCGGGCGCCGCGCCAGGCGCCGTCATTGCGCCGAAATGCCTACCGCACAGCTACCGGGTCGAGTCGCGCGAAGGCGTGCACACTCTCACCATCACGCGGTTCGGATTTCGAGACGATGCTGCGTCAGGCTAGCCGTCCCGCCGAACAGCCGGAGCTGCCGTCGCAGATGCAACCAACGCCGGAAATCATCGCCACACTGGTACAGCTCTGTGCAGAAAACGGCATCGATAGTGTCGGTCCGCCGCTAGGCTGATTCTGAGCGAGACCCGGCTTGCCGAAGGCGAATTGGCACAGGCGCGACATCCATCCAGGGGCGGCGATAAACCGTCCGCCGCCCCAGAGAATGACTAATCAGCGCTGGCCACCCGAGACAGTAATCCGCTCCCCAGTCATCCATGACGACTGATCTGATGCAAGAAACAGTGCGACCCGGGCAATGTCATCTGGCTGGCCTAGCCGGCCCATGGGGATGCCTGCCACGAGGACCTTCTCATATTCGGTTCCGACAGCGCCCATCGCGGTCAGGCCTTCCGTGGCGGTGGCGCCGGGGGCGATCGAGTTGACGCGGATCTTCCTGCCGGAAAGTTCGTTGGCGAGCGCCTTGGTCACGGCGTCCACCGCGCTCTTGGATGCGGAGTAGACGACGGAATTCGGCACCGGGTTGACGCTGGATATCGTGCTCAAATTAATGACGCTACCGCCCGCGGCCCCGAAATTTCCGACGGCTGCCTGCGTGGTCAAGATCGTCCCTAAAACATTGGTATCGAACTGGCGGTGAAATTCGGCCTCGGTCACCGCTTCCAGCGGTTCGAACTGGTAAACACCGGCATTGTTGACGAGAATGTCGAGCGTTCCGAACGCATCGCTTGCCTGCTTGAACAGACGCTTGACATCGCTCGACTTGGCGACGTCCGCCTGGATGGAAACGGCCTTGCCGCCATCCCGGACAATGGCTTGCACGACGCGATCGGCATCGGCCTTGCTGCCGGCGTAGTTGACCACCACAGCAGCGCCCGCGGCACCAAATTGCCGGGCGATGGCTGCGCCGATGCCCTTGGAAGCGCCGGTAACGATGGCAACCTTGCCATTGAGCTCATTCATGATCTTTCTCCTGTTGCCGCTGCTCGAGGTATGAAGGGTGTGCAGGTGCGGTGAACGAGAGATAGTTGATGCGCCAAAGCTGAGGTATTGAGACCGAAACCATATCATATATACGTCTTACGCATGAGTGATAGGCTACAGCAGCTCGCGCTTTTTGTGAGAACCATCGAAACCGGCAGCTTTTCAAAGGCCGCCCGGGAGTCTGGCCTGTCACAGCCGTCGGTGTCGCGCGCGATCGCGGCGCTTGAAGAGCGCCTCGGCGTGAAACTTCTGTTACGCACAACCCGTCGCATCACCCCCACCGATGCCGGGCAGGCGCTGCTGATCCGCGCGCGGGAGGCGATCGGAAGCATCGATGATGCGGAAAATGCCGCCCGGGGCGCAGATAGCCTTTCCGGTGTGCTGCGGGTCGCCCTGTCAATCGCTTACGGCATGCGGGAGATCATTCCGCTACTGCCAGCGTTCCTAGAACGCCACCCTGCGCTGAAAGTCGAGCTGATGATGTCCGACCGGTATGAGGATCTCATTGCGGAAGGTGCCGATCTGGCGCTGCGGCTCGGTCGGCAACCCGATTCGAGCTTCGTCACACACAGGTTGGCGACCACCCAGCGCCTGCTAGTCGCCTCTCCGGATTACCTCAATCGTCGCGGAACGCCGCGAACGGTTGCCGAACTCGCCACACACCAATGCCTTGGTGGCCCGGCCGACCTCGAACGGGGAGTCTGGACATTTCACAAGGATGGCAGGGCGGAAAGTGTGACCGTCGACACCCGCGTCTGGACAGGGTCCAGTTCCGGCGTTGTCGCCTGTGCCGTGGCCGGACTAGGCATTGCCTCAGGCTCGAAATGGATGTGCGACGACGAACTGCGGGCAGGCCGCCTCGTCGTGTTGCTTGGCGATCATGCGCTTAATTCCATCGATTCTTTCGTGGTCTTTCCGGCCGGACGGCGGCCGTCGCAAAAGGCCCGCGCCTTCAGCGACTATCTGTCGGAAGCCCTGGCCGGACGACATTCGAGTGGATGAGAGGAAAGAACGGTCCTTCAACCGATTTGCGTTCTTGCCGCCCGCAATCTCCGCTTGAAGCCGTTTGTGCAACGCGATACGCCGTTGCCGACTTCGACAAGGAGAGACCCGTGACCGCTGCAAATACCAGAACCGAAACCGACACGTTCGGTCCCATCGAAGTTGCCGCCGACCGGTACTGGGGCGCGCAGGCGCAGCGTTCCCTTGGCAATTTCAAGATCGGCTGGGAGAAGCAGCCGGCCTCGATCGTGCGCGCGCTGGGCATCGTCAAGCGGGCGGCGGCCGAGGCCAACATGGAGCTCAAGCGGCTTGATCCTGCGATCGGCAAGACGATTGTCGCGGCGGCGCAAGAGGTCATCGACGGCAAGCTCGACGAGCATTTCCCGCTGGTGGTCTGGCAGACCGGCTCGGGCACACAGTCCAACATGAACGCCAACGAGGTGATCTCCAACCGGGCGATCGAGATGCTGGGCGGCGTCATGGGCTCCAAGAAGCCGGTGCATCCCAACGATCACGTCAATATGAGCCAGTCGTCGAACGACACCTATCCGACGGCCATGCACATCGCCTGCGCCGAACGCATCGTGCACGATCTGTTGCCGGCGCTGAAGCACCTGCACAAGGCGCTCGCCGCCAAGAGCAGAGAGTTCAATCACATCATCAAGATCGGCCGCACACACACACAGGACGCGACCCCGCTAACGCTTGGCCAGGAATTTTCGGGCTATGCGGCGCAGGTCGCCTCGTCGATCAAGCGCATCGAGCTGACATTGCCCGGCCTGCAGGAACTGGCGCAGGGCGGCACCGCCGTCGGCACCGGCCTCAACGCACCGGTCGGCTTCGCCGAACGGGTGGCGGATCGCATCGCCAGCATTACCGGCATCGCCTTCGTCACCGCGCCGAACAAGTTCGAGGCGCTGGCGGCCCATGATTCCATGGTGTTTTCGCACGGCGCCATCAATGCGGCGGCCGCCGCACTGTTCAAGATCGCCAACGACATCCGGTTCCTCGGTTCCGGCCCGCGTTCGGGGCTCGGCGAGCTGTCGCTGCCGGAAAACGAACCGGGCTCGTCGATCATGCCGGGCAAGGTCAACCCGACCCAATGCGAGGCGCTGACGCAGGTCTGCGTGCAGGTGTTCGGCAACAATGCGGCACTCACCTTCGCCGGCAGCCAGGGCCATTTCGAGCTCAACGTCTACAACCCGCTGATGGCCTACAACTTCCTGCAGTCGGTGCAGTTGCTCTCCGACGCCTCGGTGTCCTTCACCGACAATTGCGTCGTCGGCATCGAGGCCCGCGAAGACAACATCAAGGCGGCACTCGACCGATCGCTGATGCTGGTGACGGCACTGGCGCCGACCATCGGCTACGACAATGCCGCCAAGATCGCCAAGACCGCGCACAAGAAGGGCACCACGCTGCGCGAGGAAGCGCTTGCAACCGGGCTGGTCAGCGAAGCCGATTACGACCGGCTGGTGCGGCCGGAGGACATGACGCATCCGGGGTAGTCAATTCCAGGAAAGTGTCTTGCGGTTTTCGGTCCGGAATTGCGTCAACCAAAAGCCGGGTGTTTCGTGACGGGAGAATTTACTCCCGTCGCGACGTGACGCGAAGCAAATTTTTCGCAGGCCGCCCGATCACGGAAACGTAAGCACTGTGAACAATGTGTCGCCAGTCTGGTGGCTTTGGTGAACAGTCGGCTTGCTCTATCTCCCCGGTATCAACCCATCCCGGAGAGCCACCATGTCCATCAACCCTTCAGTCGCCGGTTCCGGCGCATCCAACGCCTCGACCACCATCCTCCTCGGCCGCGTCCTGCTTGCCGTCATCTTCCTGCTTTCAGGCTTCGGCAAGCTGACCGCCATCGCCGGCACGGCCGGCTATTTCGGTGCCCTCGGCCTGCCTTTGCCGACCGTAACGGCCATTGTCGTCGGCCTGATCGAGCTTCTCGGCGGCCTCGCCATCCTCGTCGGCTTCAAGACCCGGATTGTTGCCTGGGTGCTGGCGATCTTCACCGTCGCTACCGGCTTGGTCGCCCACACCGGTTGGGCCGACCAGATGCAAATGATCCAGTTTCTCAAGAACCTCGCCATTGCGGGCGGCTTCCTCGTGCTGGCTTCCTCGGGCGCCGGCGCCTATTCGATCGACGCCAAGCGCGGCTGAGCCAAGAACCGGCAATAGCCGACAAAAAGCGGCGCGAAATTTTCCGCGCCGCTTTTTCGTTGTTGGTACATGCCCGCCGATCTGTCGGCCGGAGTTTCTGATAGGATCGGGTTATCGGGACGAAGCCGGCCGGCGGCCGATAAGGGAGGTGAACATGCCCCGCAACGCGCTGCTCCTGCTCTCCCGGCTGCTGCTCGCCGCCCTGTTCGTGCCTTCCGGTATCCATGCATTGAGCGACATAGCCGGCACCACAGGCTATTTCGTAAACCTCGGCCTGCCGCTGCCTGCACTTGCCGCCTGGGGCACGGGACTGTTCGAAGTGATCGCCGGGCTGCTCGTCCTGGTCGGTTTCCAGACCCGGATCGCGGCGCTGCTGCTCGCTGCCTTCTGCATTGCCGCCGGGTTCATCGGCCACTATGGCCAGGGCGGCGGCGACGCGATGCTCGCCTTCCTGCACCAGCAGATGCTGATGAAGGACATTGCGATATCAGGCGGATCTGTTGCGCTGGCGATGGCCGGTGCGGGAGCCTGGTCGGTCGACGGGCGCAGCGCGGTTTGATATCTTTGCTTACACGCGCCGGACCTGGTCGACCCCCGCTCCGTCTCGGCTTCGCCGAGCCACCTCTCCCGTGATCGACGGGGTAGAGGAAGGGCGCGAGCCTGTTGCCGCCAACGCTTTTCCACGAGGCTCCCTTCCTTTCCCTCCGGAGGGGGGAAGGTGGCGCTGCGAAGCAGCGACGGATTGGGGGAAGCCGGTCTACAAACGCGATGCCGCCAACGCTGAGACGACCGGGCAGGTCTCCGCTTAAGTCAGATAAGACACGGTCTGCTACCAGCCAGCGCCTATTTCACCGACATGCTGGGCCCACCCTCAACAGCCAGCACCAGCCGGCGGTTGGTTATCCTTGCCAGTTGCGCCAGGCGCCCGGCCGGCCGCTCGCCATAGAGATCGGCCAGCGACGCCGGCAAGACCAGCGCCAGCACGCCGTTGGCGCGCTGTTCCCATTTCAGCCTGGGCATGATGCCGGGCATCGACGCCGTCAGCAGGTAGACGACGCGCATCATCGCGGCGAGCACACGCGCCCGCTCCAGATAACGCGGCGGCGCCAGCGCCTTGATCTCGGGGGCGATGGCTTCGTTGAAGATGCCGTCGTGACGATAGGCGTTGGCCATGGCCAGGAAAGCACGGCCGGGATGGTCGACGCCGAAGAAGGAGGCGTGCGCAATGATGTTGAGCGATTGCTTGCCGCGATATTCTGGGTGCGCGCGCCAGCCGATATCGGCCAGCAATGCAGCCGCGTGGCGGTAGCGCGCCTCGTCTTCGGTCTCGTCGATGCCGAAGGCGGCAAAGGTTTTGGCGGTCCAGTCGACAAGTTCATGCGCATGGGTGACGGAGCGCGAGCGCAGGCGTGCAAGCTCCTCCGAGGCTGAAATCAGCGGATCAGCCTTCTGCTCCGCCTCGTCGAGCAGCGAATAGAGAAAGCCTTCACGCACGCCGAGCGCCGAGACGATGATCTTCGACGGCTGCATCGCCGCCATGATCTCCTGCAGCACGACGGCGCCATAGGGCAGCAGCGAACGGCGGTTCTTGGAAACGCCTTCGATGCCCTTGACCTTCTCGATCTCGGCTTTGGCCACCTGCTTGAGGAAATTCGCCGCGCTTTCGGCCGAGATCTCGTAATGGTGCATGACGCCAAGCGGATAGTTGGTCATTTCCATGTGCAGCCGGGCGAGATTTCGCCAGGTGCCGCCAACGGCGTAGAAAGGCCTGCCCTGCCCGCCTTTCAACAGCTTGGCCTTTGCCAGTTCGTCACGCGCGATCTTCGCCGCCTGGGTCAGCGAGTTCTTCGCCATGTCCTGCAGGCGCAAGCCGCCCAGCGGCAGCGTGATGCCGTCGCCGATCGCTTCGCCGGCGACGTCGACCAGTTCGAGGCTGCCGCCGCCCAGATCGCCGGCGATCCCGTCGGCCGGATGGAAGCCGGAAATGACGCCGAGCGCCGAATAATACGCTTCCTGACGGCCGCTGATGACACGGATCTCGGTCTTCAGCACCTCCTCGGCGCGGTGAATGAAATCAGGGCCGTTGACCGCCTCGCGGGCCGCGGCGGTGGCCAGCACATACATCTGCTCGGCGCCGGCCTGGTCGGAAAGCGCGCGAAAGCGGCGGAACTCTTCCATCGAGCGCGTCACCGCCTCGGGGTCGAGCTTGCCGGTCGAAACGATGCCCCGGCCGAGACCGGCCAGCATCTTTTCGTTGAACAGCATGGTCGGCGAGCGCGCCAGCCCCTCATAGACGACGAGGCGGATCGAGTTCGATCCGATGTCGATGATGGACAGCGGTCGGCGGTCCTGCAGCCGGCCCTGGGAATCAGACAGCATCAGCCGGACGCTGCGGCGTTCTTCTTGCGGCGCTTGAACTGCGCAATGCGCTTGGGCGCATGCGACTTCAGCGCGTCACCCCGTCCCGACAGGCTCGGATTGGTCATGAAATATTCCTGCGCGTTGAACGGTTCCTCGCCCTCCTCCAGCACGACGCGCCGGGAGGTTCCATCAGCCAATACGTCGAAACTTTGCTGATTGTCCATGATGTTGCCCAGCATGATCTGGCCAAGGATCTGTTCATGCACAGTTGGATTGGTGATCGGAACCATGGTCTCGACGCGGCGGTCGAGATTGCGCGGCATCAGATCGGCCGAGGAGATGTAGACGATCGCTTCGTCCGACGGCAGGCCGTGACCGTTGCCGAAACAATAGATGCGGCTGTGCTCGAGAAAACGGCCGACGATCGATTTTACGCGGATGTTTTCCGACAGGCCCGGAACCTGCGGCCTCAGGCAGCAGATGCCGCGCACGACCAGGTCGACCTCGACGCCGGCCCGGCTGGCATCGTAGAGCGCGTCGATGATAATCGGATCGACGAGTGCGTTCATCTTCATCCAGATGCGCGCCGGTTTCCCCTGCACCGCGTAGGCAATCTCGTCGGCAATGTGCTTCAGGATGCGGCTTCTCAGCGTGAACGGCGAGATCGCAAGCCGCATTTCGTCTGTCGGCTCGGCATAGCCGGTGATGAAATTGAACAGCTGGGCGACATCGCGGGCAATCGTCGGATCGGTGGTGAAGAAGGACAGGTCGGTGTAGATGCGCGCCGTTACCGGATGGTAGTTGCCGGTGCCGAGGTGGACGTAGTTGCGCAGCTTGCCGTCCTCGCGCCGCACCACCAGCGACATTTTCGAATGGGTTTTCAGCTCGAGAAAGCCGAACACCACCTGGACGCCGGCACGCTCCAGGTCGCGCGCCCAGCGAATGTTGGCTTCTTCGTCGAAACGCGCCTTGAGCTCGACCAGCGCAGTGACCGACTTGCCGGCCTCGGCCGCGTCGACCAGCGCACGCACGATCGGGCTGTCATTGGAGGTGCGGTAAAGCGTCTGCTTGATCGCCACCACTTCCGGATCGGCCATCGCCTGGCGCAGGAACTGCACCACGACGTCAAACGATTCGTAGGGGTGATGGACGACGATGTCCTTCTCGCGGATCGCGGCAAAGCAATCGCCACCATGCTCGCGGATGCGCTCGGGAAAACGCGGATTGTAGGGCGTGAATTTCAGGTCGTCGCGAGGGACGGCGACGATCTCGGAAATCTGGCTGAGCGCCAATGGACCGGTCAAGACGCTGATGCGGCTGGACGACACGCCAAGCTCGCCGGCGACGAAGTCGCGCAATTCGCCAGGCATCAGCCTGTCGAATTCGATGCGGATCACCGATCCGCGCCGCCGCCGCTTCAGCGCCGTTTCGAACAGGCGAACCAAATCCTCGGACTCCTCCTCGACCTCGATATCGCTGTCGCGAATGATACGGAACGTGCCGGAGCCCTTGACCTCGTAGCCGGGGAAGAGCTTGCCGATATAGAGGCCGACCGCCTCTTCCAGCGGGATGAAGCGGACATGATGCTTGCGGTCCGGCAGACGGATGAAGCGCTTCAGCGCCACCGGCAGGCGCAGCAGCGCGCTCATCTCCTCGCCGTTCTTGCGATGGCGCAATTGCAGCGCCATCGAGAAGCCGAGATTTGGAATGAACGGAAACGGATGCGCCGGGTCGATCGACAGCGGGGTGAGCACCGGGAAAACCTGTTCCTGGAAATGGTCTTCCAGCCAGACTTTCTCGTCCTTGGTCAGCGCATCGCGGGTGATGCTCTCGATGCCTTCCTTGTTGAGCAGCACGGTGAGCGCCGAAAGGCTCTTCTGCTGATCTTCCTGCAGTCGCTCGACCTCACGCAGCAGCTGTTCGAGCTGCTGTTCGGGGGTGCGGCCGTCAGGGCTCTTCAGCGTGATGCCTTCTCGCACCTGGCCGGCAAGACCGGCAACGCGGACCATGAAGAACTCGTCGAGATTGGCGGCCGAGATCGACAGGAAGCGGACGCGCTCCAGCAGCGGATGATTGAGGTTCAGCGACTCCTCGAGGACGCGCCGGTTGAACTGCAGCCAGGAAAACTCGCGGTTGACAAACCGGTCCGGATTGCCGCCCTCCGGGCGAGCCACCTCGACATCAACGAATTCGTTCTGCACCGGCTTTAGTTCGTTCATGATTCCCGCTCTTCCACACCGTCAGCCAGCTAAAGCGCCGCACGTCATTCAGGAGGCGCAAAGGACGCTCTGCCACTCCAAGGCGACGCATGGTCCTTGCCGAAAACCGGTGTCGGTCTTCGGGGCCATGCGTTAACCGGCTTAACTTATCCTCTGACAGGCTTTTGCGACAGTTTCATTTCATCGAACTTGCAAAGAGCCCTGATATGATCCAGATGCAGACGAGACTGCGTTAAGGAGACGACGATGGCAGGCGGTTCCATTCCCCATTTTCAGAACGATGCGGGCTATCAGGCAATCGACATCGGCGTGAAGGAATTCATGTGCACGGGCGCCAATCCGCCTTTCGACCACCCGCATGTGTTTCTGGACATGGGCGACGACAACGAAAAAGTCTGCCCCTATTGCTCGACGCTCTACCGCTATTCTCCGAAGCTGAAGGCAACGGAAACGCTGCCGGCCGGCTGCATCTACATAGAACAGGCCGCCTGAGTCTTTCGCGGCCAGCCCGATGAACGACACGCGCTCCCGGCAAGTCGTCATCGCCGGGGCGGGAGTCGCCGGGCTAACCGCAGCGCTGGCTTTCGCCGAACGCGGCTACCCTGTGAAAGTGTTCGAACAGGTGCAGCGCCTGGAAGCGGCAGGCGCCGGCATCCAGCTTTCTCCCAACGCGACACGCATCCTTCGCCAGCTTGGTGTGCTCGACAAGCTGCTGCCGGCAACGGTGCGGCCGGAAGCGGTGGTCCTGAAGGACGCCGCGACGTTGCGCGAACTGGCGCGGGTGCCGTTGGGGCAAGCCGCCGAAACGCGCTGGCAGGCGCCCTATCTCGTCGCTCACAGGGCTGATCTGCAGAGCGCGCTGATGGCACGGGTTTCCGAGATACCGGATATCCATCTTACCACCGGCGCCCGCGTCAGCAGCGCTGCCACCGGCCCCCATGGCATCACCGCGACGGCCGAGATCGACGGCAAAACCATCAAGGCTGAGGGCTTCCTGCTGATCGGAGCCGATGGTGTCTGGTCGTCGGTGCGCGCACTTGTCGATTCGGCCAAAAATGCGGCCTTGCCGACAAGCCATTTTTCCGGCGAGCTGGCCTGGCGCGCGACCATTGCCGCCGAAAGCGCTGCCGGACAAGCCTTTGCCGCGATCGGTGTAACCAATTGCGTCACCACCTTCCTGCATCCCGGCTTCCATATGGTGGCCTATCCCGTCAGCAAGGGTGCGGCCTTCAATCTCGCGGCCTTCACCAGGGGCGACCGCATTGCCGAGGGCTGGTCCGGCAACGCCGACGCCGGGATCCTGACCCGAGCCCTGCGCGGCACCGCGGCAGAACTTGCCCGTCTGGTCGAGCAGGCCGGCCCGTGGACCGCATGGCCGATCCACACTGTTGACCCGCAACAGCCCTGGACAACACCGAACGGCATTGCGCTGATCGGCGACGCCGCGCATGCGATGACCCCATTCGCTGCGCAAGGTGCGGCGATGGCGATCGAGGATGCGGCGACGCTTGCCGACATCATCGCCGACTTCCCTGCCGACCCCCTGGCCGCACTTGCCGTCTGGGAGCAGTCTCGGCGGCCGCGTGTCGCGCAGGTCGCCCGACGCGGCGCTGTCAACCGGCTGGCCTGGCATGCCTCGGGTCCAGTGGCGATTGCGCGCAATGTGTTCCTGAAGGTGCGCTCGTCGGAAAAACTCGCGGCGGATCTGGACTGGCTCTACGGCTGGCGGGCTCATTAGAATGCTTACATCGATAGAATGCTTACATCGGTCGACCTTGACGTAATGGCAATTTGTAGTTACATTTTTGTAGTCAACGAGGCGCAAATTGCGATTTGAATGGGACGCCGAAAAGGCGAAATCCAATTTCCGCAAGCATGGCGTAAGCTTCGACACCGCCGTTCGTGTTTTCGCCGATCCTTTCGCGCTATTGGAGCATGATCGAATTGAAGGGGGCGAATATCGTTGGCAGACAACCGGCTTGATTGACACCGCATTGATATTGCTGGTTGCACACGCAGATCGAGAGGAAGACGGGATCGAGGTGATCCGCATCATTTCAGCGCGGCGAGCTACGTCCAAAGAGAAAAGGCATTATGCGCAAAATCGTTCGATATGAATTCGACCCGGCCAATCCGCCTCCTCTGACAGAAGCACAGAAAGCGGAGATCGCGGCTTTGAAGGCGCGACCAGAGGATGATGTCGACACGAGCGACATTCCCGAATTGACCGAGGAATTCTGGCAGAACGCCGTCCGAAATCCTTATTTCAAGCCGGTCAAGCAACAACTGACCCTGCGTCTCGATTCTGACCTCGTCGCCTGGTTCAAAAGGCGCGCACCGGATGGTCGCGGCTACCAGGGTGCAATCAACAGAGCGCTTCGAGAATATATGTCCAAACAGGATCGCAAGGCCGGCTGATCACCGGAATGGCCTTCAATTATACAGCCGCATCGACAGGCCAAGCGATACAGGCAGCGGGTTCCACCAGCCGGTGCGCAGGCCGGCGATGCGCAAGGCCGCCGCCGTCCAGGTGTTGCAGCCGACCAGTGCGTTGAAATGGCCATTGGCTTCGTAGAAGCCGTCGAACCTGGAATAGGCTGCGTCCGGAACGAGGGTCGGGCCTTTCGGTCCCCGCTGGAAACTTGCATCGATGAAATCGAGCAACGCCGTGAACCGATCCTCGGTGATGTCGAATCCCGCGATATCGGGGTGCGGTTCGAGGATGTCACCGGCGACATCGACATGCATGACCGACGCGTCGAGTGTCAGTGCCTTCATCACCGGCACCGCCTTCAGCTCGGACCATGTCGGCGTCTCCAGGTAGAAGGCGCGGCCGCCCCAGCCGAAGACGATGTAGCGGACCTCCGGCCTGTCGGCCGGTATGCCCGCGTCGACCAGGAAATGGAAACGCCGGCGCACGGCGTCATCGACCGGGATGGCGATATCGGTGTGGATCGGATTGTTCAGCACCAGGATGTGACGCGTCGCGGCTGGCACGGCGGCGGCGGCCGGCCACAGCGGCCGTGGCACGAAGGTGCCCGTCGTCAGGGCGAGTGCGACGAGAACCAACAGAAGACCCAGAAAACGTCCCAGTCTTTTCATGAAAGGCGGCCCTGCAAACGCGCTCCGGCGCGACACGAACGCCCGCCTGTTATCCATACGCAAAAGAGCCCGGCAGTGTTTCAGCCGGGCTCTTCGTGGCCGTCGAGGCCTAGTGCAGGATCTGCGACAGGAACAGCTTCGTGCGCTCGTGGCGCGGGTGGTCGAAGAACTCGGCCGGCGTGTTCTGCTCGACGATCTGGCCCTGGTCCATGAAGATTACACGGTTGGCGACCTTGCGGGCGAAGCCCATCTCGTGGGTGACACACAGCATGGTCATGCCTTCCTCGGCAAGGCCAACCATGGTCTCCAGCACTTCCTTGATCATCTCCGGATCGAGCGCCGAGGTCGGCTCGTCGAACAGCATGATGCGCGGGTTCATGCACAGCGAACGGGCAATCGCCACACGCTGCTGCTGGCCGCCGGACAATTGGCCGGGATATTTGTGGGCCTGTTCCGGAATCTTGACGCGCTTGAGGAAATGCATGGCGATTTCCTCGGCCTGTTTCTTCGGCGTCTTGCGCACCCAGATCGGCGCCAGCGTGCAGTTCTCCAGGATGGTCAGATGCGGGAACAGGTTGAAGTGCTGGAACACCATGCCGACCTCGCGGCGCACCTCGTCGATCTTCTTGAGATCGTTGGTCAGTTCCTTGCCATCGACGATGATCTTGCCCTTCTGGTGCTCCTCCAGACGGTTGATGCAGCGGATCATGGTCGATTTGCCGGAGCCGGAGGGGCCGCAGATGACGATACGCTCGCCGCGCATCACTTTCAGGTTGATGTCCTTCAGCACATGGAACTCGCCGTACCATTTGTGCATGGCGATGATGTCGATGGCGACATCGGTCGTCGAAATCTGCATCTTGGCGGCGTTGACCTTGATCTCTTCGGCGCTGACGGCATTTTCGGTGGCCATGACAGGGATCCCCTTGTTCTTTTGTCGTTGGTAGTGATGCATGTCGTTATCCCAAAACCGCTATACACTTTTGGGCGACATGCATTCAGCGTTTGTGGCCGGTGTCGAGCCGGCGTTCGGTGTACATTGAATAGCGCGACATGCCGAAGCAGAACAGCCAGAAGACGAAGGCCGCGAAGATCAGGCCTGACCTCGCCGTCTGCGCGGTTGCCCAGTTTGCATCGGAGAAATTCTGTTTGACGATGCCGAGCAGGTCGAACATCGAGATGATGATGACCAGGCTGGTGTCCTTGAACATGCCGATGAAGGTGTTGACGATGCCTGGAATAACCAGTTTCAGCGCCTGCGGCATGACGATGAAATACATTTTCTGCCAATAGCCGAGACCGAGCGAATCGGCACCTTCATACTGGCCCTTGGGGATCGCCTGCAGGCCGCCGCGCACCACTTCGGCCATATAGGCCGCGGCAAACAGCGACACCCCGATCAGCGCGCGCAGGAACTTGTCGAACGACACACCCTCCGGCAGGAACAGCGGCAGCATGACGCTGGCGAAGAACAGCACGGTGATCAGCGGGATGCCGCGCACCGTCTCGATGAAGACAACGCACAGCGTCTTGATGATCGGCATCTTGGAACGGCGGCCGAGCGCCAGCACGATGCCGAGCGGCAGCGACACGGCAATGCCGACGAAAGACAGGCTGAGCGTCACCAAGAGCCCACCCCAAAGCGAGGTCTCGACATGCGGCAGGCCGAACATGCCGCCGACCAGCAGGACGAAGGCGACGATCGGCAGCACGAAGAACAGCAGAACCGCATTCAGCCCTTTGCGCGGCACCTTCGGGATCAGCATCGGCACCAGCAGCGCCACGAACAGGATAGCGACCAGGATCGGCCGCCAGCGCTCCTCGATGGGATAGCGCCCGAGCATGAACTGGCCGAATTTGGCATTGACGAAAGCCCAGCAGGCGCCGGTCCAGCCATCCGGCTGGATGCCGCCTTGCGCCACCGTGGCGCATACGGTCCGGTCCGGTCCCGTCCACACGGCGTTGATGAACGCCCAATTGATGATTTGCGGCAGGATCATCGCCACCAGGGCGATGCCGACGATCGTCAAGATGGTGTCGCCGGCAGAAGCGATCAGGTTCTTGCGCACCCAAGCGCCGAGGCCGGTGACGCTGGCGGGCGCCGGCTGCGCCAGCACCATTTCGGTGCGCACCCAGGACATATCATGTTCTTGCATGTCCTTACCTCACCTCTCCACCAGCGCCATCTTGGCGTTGAACCAGTTCATCACAAGCGAGGTCAGGAGGCTGATGGCGAGGTAGATCACCATCATGATCACCACGCCTTCGACGGCCTGGCCGGTCTGGTTCAGCACCGTCCCGGCGGTCGCCGTCAGGTCCGGATAGCCGATGGCGATGGCCAGCGACGAGTTCTTGGTCAGGTTGAGATACTGGCTGGTCAGCGGCGGAATGACGATGCGCATGGCCTGCGGCACGACGACCAGCCGCAGGATCGATCCGGACCGCAAGCCCAACGCACCGGCAGCTTCCGTCTGGCCCGCGCTGACACCCCTGATGCCGGCGCGCACGATCTCGGCGATGAAGGCGGCGGTATAGCAGGACAGCGCCAGATAAAGCGACAGGAACTCCGGCCGGACCTGGAAGCCGCCGGTCAGGTTGAAAGTCGACTGCTTCGGGTAGTCGAAGCTCAGGGGAAAGCCGCTCAGCGCATAGGCGAGCAGCGGCAGCCCGACGATCAGCGCCGCGGACGTCCAAAACACTGGAAATTGCTGGCCGGTCGCCATCTGCCGTTGCCGCGCCTTGCGCGCGACGAACCACGCCATGGCGATGCCGACAAGCAGGGCGACGAAGATCAGCCATGAGCCGTCGCCCCACACGGCGCGTGGAAAATAGAAACCGCGCTGGTTGAGGAAGGAGCCGAACGGCAGGTTGTAGCTGTCGCGTGGTGCCGGCAGCACGGCCAGCACGCCGGAATACCAGAAGAAGATGACCAGCAGCGGCGGGATGTTGCGGAAGACCTCGACATAGACGGTGCAGATCTTCCGGATCAGCCAGTTCTGCGAGAGCCGGCCGATGCCGATGACGAAGCCGATGATTGTCGCGGTGATGATGCCGACGATGGCGACGATGAGCGTGTTGAGGAGGCCGACCAGAATGGCGCGGCCATAGGTCGAATCCGACGAATAGGCGATCGCGCTCTCGCTGATGTCGAAGCCGGCGCGGCCCTTGAGGAAGCCGAAGCCTGAAGCGATGCGCAGCCGCGTCAGGTTGTCGATGACGTTGTGGGCAATCCACCAGACGCCCGCCACCAGCAGCACGACGACCAGCACCTGGAAGAATATGCCCCGGATTTTCGGATCGTTGATGAAGGAGCCGCGGCTGGGCTCCTCGCGAAGTACGTCCTGCGATGCCATTCGACCGTCCCCTGGAAAGAGAAACCGGGAGGCAGATGATCTGCCTCCCGGATCACATTTCGATCAGCGGATCGGCGGCGCGTATTGCAGGCCGCCCTTGGTCCACAGCGCGTTGATGCCGCGCGCGATCTTCAGCGGGCTGCCCGAGCCGACATTGCGCTCGAACATATCGCCATAATTGCCGACGGCCTTGACGATGTTGACCACCCAGTCATTGGAGACGCCGAGATCGGTGCCGATCTTGGTATCGGCTTCCTGGCCGAGCACGCGCTTGATCTCGGGGCTTGCCGAGTTCTTCATCTCCTCGACATTGGCCTTGGTGATGCCGAGCTCTTCAGCCTGCAGCAGCGCGAAATAGGTCCACTTGACGATGTGATACCACTGGTCGTCGCCCTGGCGAACGGCCGGTCCGAGCGGCTCCTTGGAGATGATCTCGGGCAGCACGACGTGGTCGGCCGGCGCTCCCAGCGTCAGGCGGATGCCGTAGAGGCCCGACTGATCGGTGGTGTAGACGTCGCAGCGGCCGGCATCATAGGCGGCGTTGACCTCTTCCAGCTTCTCGAAGACGACGGGATTGTACTCCATCTTGTTGGCCTTGAAGTAGTCGGCGAGGTTCAGCTCGGTGGTGGTGCCGCTCTGCACGCAGACGGCTGCGCCCGAAAGCTGCAGGGCCGAATTGACGCCCGGCAGCTTCTTGGCGTTGATCATGAAACCCTGGCCGTCATAGTAGGTGACGCCGATGAAGTTCAGGCCAAGCGCCGTATCGCGGTTGATGGTCCAGGTGGTGTTGCGCGACAGGATGTCGATCTCGCCCGACTGCAGCGCGGTGAACCGCTCCTTGGCGCTGAGCGGCGTGAACTTGACCTTGGAGCCGTCACCAAAGACGGCGGCCGCGACAGCGCGGCAGAAATCCGCATCGATGCCTTGCCAGTCACCCTTGTCGTCCGGCGCCGAAAAGCCGGCAAGGCCGGTGGAGACGCCGCACTGGATGAAGCCCTTCGCCTTGACGGTGTCGAGCGTGGCCGCCGACGCGGCGGACGCCATCAATCCAAGCGTGGCGGCGCCTAGAATGCCGATAGCAATGTGTTTCATGACCCACAGACCCTTTTCTCTGTTTTCAGGAGTAAATCCTGATTTTTTTCTCCCGTGTGAACGCGGCTTCATCCCGGCCCATTCCCGAAACCCCGCATCGTAACCGACGCGCCGCCTCCCATTCACAAATGTCATCGAAGGCGATAATTCCTGTGAGGTCAAGGGAAATGACCGAAACCCAAAGAGTTTGAAAACCGATTGCCGCAAATGCCCGATTTACAGACAAACACGCCCGCGATTTAGCCAGCAGGGCTAATAAAGGCGGCAAATCTCATGCAACGCCAACGCGGGGCCAATACGGGCCGCGGCAGCGAAATCCATCCCGGGCAATAGCTCGTCGTTGTTGACCTCCGCGTGCGACGAACTACCAGGTCCCAAGATTGTCATCTGACAATTTACTGACGGCTGCATACCAATACAGACCGCCGACGAAGACTGTTCTCAAAGGGCTTGAAAGACGATCCAGATCCCGATGGCGGCCATCAACGCGCCTGAAACGCGCGGAATCAGCTGCCCGGTCGGCACCGTCTTCTCCAGCAGAACAAGGATGGCGATGCCGGCGATCCACAGCACGTTCATGACGCCACCGACGAACAACAGAGCCATCAGCGCCCAGCAGCACCCCAGGCAATAAGCGCCGTGATCGATGCCGAGCCGAAGCGCGCCGAGCGGAGCGGAGCGGAATCCGCCACGGCCGGCCAGGAACGCGATCGGCGCCTGACATTCGCGCAGGCAGACGCCCTTCATCGGCGTCCATTGATAGAGACCGGCTGCGATCAGAACGAGGCCGCCGAGGATCGCGCTGCCGGTTGCCATCGAGGGATCGAGCAAGGCAAGACGGGCGAGAAGCCATTGCGCACCGGTCGCCAGGAGGCTGAAGACGACCCAGACGGCGAGATAGCCGGCAAAAAACCATCCCGTCGAAGCGATGGGCCGGCCATCCGCCCGCGCCTTGCGGCCGACACCGGCATAGAGCAGCAACATCGGCGCGACCGACGGCGTCATCATGCCGACCATCATCACCGCCCACATCGTGAAGGTGAAGGCGAAATCGCCCAATGCCCAGGGCCGGAAGCCGGGCGCCATGGCGGCGCCCATATCCATGCCGGCCATATCCATGCCGGCCATGTCGCCGCCTCCGCCGTCCGGCAAGGGGGAGCCGGGCATGACCATGGTGGCGGCGAGCCACAGCACATAGGCCCAGGCGAGCACGGCAATCACCACGAGCGCGGCCATCACGACCGCGCGATCGCGCCTCAGCACCGCCTCGAGGGCCGTATCGCCCATTGGATCAGGTCAATGCACGATGCCGCTCTGCGTAAGATGCAGATTGGCGAAATGGCTGTGCGTATCGGCCAGTTCGAACTTGATCGGGCCCGTCGCCTTGGTCCAGCCGCGCCCGACCTCGGCGATCGCGTATTCGAAGCCGTGCGGCAAGTCGATGCGCGCCTGGTGCGCGGCGCCGGTGACCGGATTCCGGATCGGCTCGCCGCGACCGTCGGTTATACCCTCGACATGCAGCTGACTGGTTCGCGCGTCGACGTCGATCTTGAATTCGATCGGCGCGAAGATCGGATCGTGGAATTTCTCCAGCGTGGTCGAAAAGACCTGAAATATCGTTGCACCTGGCTCGGTGTCCAGACCGCCCAATATGCGAAGCAGCGCGCCACGTTGGGCTTCCGTCGCCCTCTCGTCGATGACCACCGCGGCTTCACCCCCGCCCTGGTGTATGGCGCCGGGCCATCTGAAAATCCCGACGAACCGCAACCCGTCGAGCTTGGTGTCGCCGTGATGGCCGCTCTCGATTTCCATGCCGGCGACCGCCTGGCAGAATCCGTATGTCGGCATGGCGTTGAACTGGCACGGGCAGCCATAGGCGCAGTTGCAGTTGATGAATTCGCTCGCCTTCATGGCCCATTTGACGTCCGGCATGTCATTCCTCCCTTGCCGCACTCACGCTTCATGAGCGCGATCCGGATCGTGGAGGACCAGAAGTCAACCGGCAGCAACCATCCGGCAGCATCTGATCGAAGCAATCCGGCGATTAATATTAGCAGGAAATCATATACCTTCCGCAGCCGCCCACAATAGGCCGATCGGCTGAGATTAGGGCTCCGAACGCAGGTCAATAAAAGGCCGCCTTTCGCGATAGGAATTTTTTCTTGACACCCTGCCCTCAGCTATGGTACATATTCGTCCATGGTGCTGATTTGCGCCGATAACCCGCCGCACAGGCGGGTTTTTCGTTTAATACCCTGCCCCAGCATCGCTGTTTTTGCCGCGACGAACTGGCATATCGAAGTCCGCCTCCTGGCGGGCGGTGGCTGTTGCACGGTCCATAGCGCCGCACTATGGCTACCGGCTTGTCAAACGAGGCGACGCAGAATGGCGAAAGACGGCGAGCACTTTAGCGGCGGGATGGGCGTCAACACGCGGCTTGCCCATTCGGGCAACAATCCGCACGACTATTTCGGCTTCGTCAATCCGCCGGTGGTGCATGCTTCGACCGTGCTGTTTCGCGACGCGGCTTCGATGGCGGCGCGCACCCAGAAATACACTTACGGCACGCGCGGCACACCGACGACCGATGCGCTTGCCCATGCCATAGACGCGCTGGAAGGCTCGGCAGGCACGATCCTGGTGCCGTCGGGCCTTGCGGCGGTGACGGTGCCGCTGCTCGCCTTCGTCTCGGCCGGCGACCATCTGCTGATCGTCGATACCGTCTATCATCCAACCCGCAATTTCGCTGACACGATGCTGAAGCGGCTGGGCGTCGAGGTCGAGTATTACGCCCCCGATGTCGGCGCCGGCATCGCGGCGTTGATCAAGCCCAACACCAAGGTGGTGTTCACGGAATCGCCGGCCTCCAACACGTTCGAGGTGCAGGACATCCCGGCTATCGCCAAGGCGGCGCACGCCGCGGGCGCCATCGTCATGATGGACAATACGTGGGCGACGCCACTCTATTTCCGTCCGCTCGACCACGGTGTCGACATCTCGATCCATGCGGCGACCAAATACCCGGCCGGCCATTCCGACGTGCTGCTCGGCACGGTGTCGGCCAATGAGAGCTGCTGGACGCATCTTTACGAGAGCTTCTGCACGCTTGGCTGTTGCGCCGGGCCCGACGACGTCTACCAGGTGCTGCGTGGCCTGCGCAGCATGGGCGTGCGCCTCGAACACCATCAGCGCAGTACGCTTGCCATCGCCTCCTGGCTCGAGGGCCAGAAGGGCGTGGCGCGCGTGCTCCACCCGGCCCTGCCCAGCCATCCGGACCACGCTCTGTGGAAGCGGGATTTCTCCGGCTCCAGCGGCATCTTTTCCATCGTTCTTGCCGGTGGCGGCCAGAAGCAGCAGCACGCCTTTCTCGACGCGCTGCGGATCTTCGGCCTCGGCTATTCCTGGGGCGGCTATGAGAGCCTTGCCGTACCGGTCTGGCTCGGCGACCGCGTCGTTCCAAAAGCGCCCTATGAGGGTCCGTTGATCCGCCTGCAGATCGGCCTCGAGGACGTCGACGACCTGAAGGCCGACATCTCGCGCGGCCTGACCGCCGCGGCGGCTGCGTAGCGGAATTCTATTCCCTAAAATTGCGGTTTACCGGATCAGTTTGGCTTTCAAATTCAACGATGCCGCGTCATTGCGGTGCGATCAGCACATTTTCGACTTCCCCTGGAATACCGGCAGAGTTTTCGACCCCATGGCTTTCCGCCTTTTTGTTCCCATTCTTGCCGGTGCGACGCTGCGCGAGCGTCTCGTCGCCTGTATCGGCGCGACGATCGGCATTGCACTCACCGGCGTGATCGCCAGCCTTGTGCTCGGCAACGGCCCGCATGTGCCACTGCTGGTGGCGCCGATGGGGGCGTCGGCGGTGCTGCTGTTCGCCGTGCCCGCCAGTCCGCTGGCACAGCCATGGTCGATCATCGGCGGCAACACGATATCGGCGCTGGTCGGCGTGATCGTGGCGCATTTCATCCACGAAACCGCCCTTGCCAGCGGCATCGCGGTGGCACTGGCCATTGCCGCCATGTCGTTCACGCGCTGCCTGCATCCGCCGGGCGGAGCGGCCGCGCTGACCGCGGTGCTGGGAGGGCCTGCCGTCATCAGCGCCGGCTTCCTGTTTCCATTCGTGCCGGTGGCGCTGAACTCGATCCTGCTGGTGGCGCTCGGCTACGGCTTCCACAGGCTGGCCCGGCGCAATTATCCGCATGTGCCGGTTGCAGCGCCGGCGAACAGCCACGGCACCGGCGATCCGCCGGCGCAACTGCGCGTCGGCTTCCGCTCCGAAGACATCGATGCCGCGCTTGGCGCACTCGACGAGACGTTCGATATCGATCGCAACGATCTCGACCGGCTGCTGCGGCAGGTCGAATTGCAGGCGATGGTGCGCGCGCACAAGACCCTTCTGTGCGAGGACATCATGTCGCGCGATGTCATCTCGGTCGATGCTCACACCTCGACCGAGGCGGCGCGCCAATTGCTGCTTGACCACAACATCCGGACCCTGCCGGTCGTCAATGCTGAAGCCAGGCTGGCAGGGACCGTGGGATTGCGCGAACTCACCCAGGCCTTTGGGACGGTCGGATCCGTTATATCGCCCGCGGCAACAGCCGCCGCAGGCTTTGCCGCCATGGGTCTGCTGCCGGTGCTCACCGACGGCCGCAGCCATGCGGTCATCATCGTCGACGACGACAAGCGGATTCTCGGGCTGATCACCCAGACCGATCTGTTGGCGGCCACGGCGCGCCTGCAGGCTGCCTGACAAGCCTTCGCTCGCACTGTAGGGTAGCGGCCGCCGGACCCGGCAGAAAATCTTCGGGAACCTTCTGCCGGCGACAGCGTCCAATCTCCCGATCGAGAATCTTGGTTCGGAGATTGGGTTGAGGAAACTGGCGATGCCTGCTGTGTTGACGGCCGTGCCTTCCGCTGTGCCAGGCGAGATGCAGCTTGTGCACCGCGCGCTGGCGCGCGACGACGACGCCTTCCGCACCATCATCAAGACACATAATCAGCGGCTCTACCGGATCGCGCGCGGCGTCGTGCGCAATGACAGCGAGGCCGAGGACATCGTCCAGGAGGCCTACCTCAAGGCTTTCGCCCATCTCGATGCGTTTCGCGGCGACTCCTCGCTCGCCACATGGCTGTCGCGCATCGTCATCAACGAGGCGCTCGGCCGCCTGCGCAAAAGGCGCAGAACGGTGGCAATGCCGGAAAATCCGCAAGCCGAGATCATCCGGTTCCCCCTCCACCCCAGCGACGATCCGGAACGGACGATGGCGCAAAGGCAGATCCTCCAACTGGTCGAACAGGCCACAGACAGCCTTCCCGACGTCTACCGGACGGTGTTCGTGGCGCGGGTGATCGAGGGGCTGAGCATCGAGGAGACCGCCGATCTCCTCGGCGTGCGGCCGCAAACCGTCAAGACAAGGCTGCACCGCGCCCGCGCCCTCGTGCGCAAGGCGCTGGACGATCAGATCGGGCCGGTGCTGCTCGATGCCTTCCCCTTCGCCGGCCGGCGTTGCGAACGACTGACCAGCGCGGTCATGCGGCGGCTCGGGCTGGAAAGCTGAGCCTCACCGGATTCAATTGATTTTGGCGGGAACGTTTGCCGCTGGCCAGCATCCAACGACCGTCAACCGAAAACACAGTCCGGCGAGATTTTCAGCGTCCGGCGAAGGAGATGCCATGTCCATCCGACACACTGCCGCGCTCGCCGCCCTGGTGCTGCTCGGCACCGCCCCGTTCGCACAAGCCGCCGACAAGCCGACCGATCCGCAGATCGCTCACATCGCCTATACGGCCGGGGTCATCGACGTTGAAGCGGCCAAGCTGGCCATCGAAAAATCGAAGACCAAGGAGGTCGTGGATTTCGCCAACGACATGGTGCGCGACCACGAAGCCGTGAACGTGCAGGCGCTCGACCTGGTGAAGAAGCTCAAGGTCACGCCGGAAGACAACGCCACCAGCCAGGCGCTGACCAAAGCTGCGGCGGAGGAGCGGGCCAAGCTCGCCAAACTCGACGGCGCTGCCTTCGACAAGGCCTATGTCGATAACGAGGTCGCCTACCACAAGCAGGTCAACGGCGCGCTCGAAACCCTTTTGATCCCGTCGGCGCAGAATGCCGACCTGAAGAGCCTGCTGGAAACCGGCCTGAAGATTTTCCAGGGCCATGAGCAGCACGCCGAGCACGTCGCCGGCATGCTCAAGTAAGGACCGGGAGCATGCCGAAACGCCATCTGTGGATTGCGTTGACGCTGGCCGTCGGTACCGTTCCGGCGCGAGCAGAAACCATCCAGGTCATCATCGACAGGCTGGTGTTTTCGCCAGCCACCGTCGAGGCCAAGGTCGGCGACACGATCGAGTGGGTGAACAAGGATGTGTTCGCCCACACGGCCACCGTGAAAGGCGGCTGGGAAGTGATGATCCCGCCGAAGAAATCCGCAAGCCTGACATTGAAGGCCGCGGGACCGGTCGACTATTTCTGCCGCTTTCATCCCAACATGAAAGGCCGTTTGGTGGTGGCGCCCTGATCCAACGCCAACGAGTGCATGTCGCCCAAAAGTGACCTCGGTTTTGGGAGAACGACATGCATAAAAACAAAGACCTGAAGCGGGTCGCCTGGCCTTTCAGGCGACCCGCTTCAGGCTCGCCTGGCCTCGTCGGGACGCGCGATATGCGTCCACGAGCCGTCATAGCCCGGCTCGCGGCGTGCCATCCAGGCATTCAGCCCTTCGCGCAGATCAGCGGTCGGGGCCATGCGGGCGAACTGCTCGGCCTCGACCAGCAAACCTTCGGCGATGCTCTGGTTGAGGCCGCGGGCCACTGCCGTGAGGATGCTGGCAATCGCCAGATCGGAGTGTCGCAGGATACGCCTGGCCAGGCCGATCGCGGCCGGCATCAATTCGGCATGCGGCACAACCTCGTTGACGAGACCCAGCTCAAGCGCCCGCGGCGGCGCAAACCAGTCACCGGTCAACAGCAACTCCAGCGCCCGCTTGCGCCCGGCGAGCCTTGGCAGGCGTTGGGTTCCACCGAAGGTCGGCGGCATTGCGAGGTTGATTTCCGGCTTGGCGAACAAAGCGCGGTCACTGGCGATGGCGAGCGGCACCGCCTCGGTGATTTCGCAACCGCCACCAAAGGCAATGCCGTTGACGGCAGCGATGACGGGTTTGCGAAACGCTTCCAGCCTCGCCGTCAGCCGTTGCCCGCGCATGACGAAATCACGCATCGCGACATCGACGCCGAGCGCCACGCTGGCCGAGAACTCATAAATGTCGCCGCCGGCCGAAAACGCCCGCTCCCCTGCACCGGTCAGAATGACCGCACGAACGCTGTCCTCGACTTCAATGTCGTCAAGGATCGCAAGCAGGCGATCGATCAGGGCATAGTTCAACGCGTTGAGCTTCTCCGGCCGATTGAGGGTGAGGATGGCAATCCCATCCCGGGTTTCCTTGAGGACAAGATCGGTCATTGGCTCTTCCTTCTTCATCATGCTGATGACCGGAAGACTATGCCCCTTGCCGCTTGTGTATATTCACTAGTCGGTATACCTAGCTCATGCCTGACACGCAAAGTCCTACACGCAAACGTATTGTCGATGCCGCGACCAGGCTCTTCTATGCCGAAGGAATCGGTCGCGTCAGCGTCGATGCCGTCGCCGAGGAAGCGGGTCTCACCAAGCGCACGCTCTACTACCATTTCAAGAGTAAGGACGACCTCATCGCCGCCTATCTCGATGGCCGCGACCAACCCAATCTGAAGCGGATGGCCGGCTGGTTCGATGCCGCCGAAGGCGGCGCGGATCGCAAGGTCGAGGCGATCTTCACCAATCTGGCGAGGTCCGCCCGCCATCCGAGATGGAAAGGATGCGGCTTCCTGCGCACGGCCGCCGAACTCGCCTCGATGCCCGGACATCCGGCGGTCAAGGTCGGCGCGCGGCACAAGCTGAATTTCGAAACATGGCTGGCCGGCGCCTTGTCGGACCATGGCGTCGGCGAGCCGCCTGCCTTGGCACGCGAGATCGTGCTTTTGATCGACGGCTGCTTTTCGATCATGCTGATCCACCGCAACCCCGATTACATCGAGGCCGCCGGCCGCGCCGCGGCGACGCTGGTGCGGGCGCGGATTTCAGGCAGCCAGGTCTAAAGCGCGACGCGCTTTAAGCCTTTGGTTTTATGCATGTCGTTGCGCCAAAACCGGGGCCACTTTTGGGCGACATGCATTAGAACCCAAACGCCAGCCATTCGGTGCCGGCGGCCAGCGTTATCAGCGTCAGCGGCAAGCCGACCTTGAAAAAAGCGCCGAACGACAGCGTCGTGCCGGCGGCTCGGCCCTGTTCGGCGACGATCAGATTGGCGACCGAACCCAGCAGCGTGAAATTGCCGGCCAGTGTCGAGCTCATGGCGACGACCAGCCAGGCGCGCTCGGGGTTTTCCAGGCCGGGTATGAAAGGCCGCAGCGCCAGCACGGCCGGGACATTGCTCATGATGTTGGAAAGCACCGCGGTGAATCCGGACAGACGCCAGACATCGTCCAGCCCGAGGTTCTTTGCCGAGGCGATCATGTCTGGCGAAAGAAGCGTCTTTTCGGCGCCGGCGACGACCACGAACAGACCGGCGAACATGAACAGCAGCGGACCGTCGATCTCGCGGTAGATGCGTTCCGGCTTGATCGCCCGGGTAAGCAAGAGGATGGCGCCGCCGATGAGCGCGGCCTTGGCGACAGGCACACCGGCGAAGAAGGCGATTGCCAGCCCGATGCAGACCACCACCGCCTTCAGCACCTGCCCCTTGTGCATGCGGCCACGCGAGACCTCGGGCGTCAGTTGGACCGTTCGGGCGAATTCGGCCCGGTAGACGATACGAATGATGACAACGACCGCGACGAGGCCGAAAAGGGCGACCGGAGCCAGCGCTGCCGAAAAGGCCGGATAGGAAATGCCCGACAGCGCGCCGATGACCATGTTTTGCGGATTGCCGGTGATGGTAGCGACGCTGCCGCAATTCGACGCGGTGGCGGTGGCGATCAGATAGGGGATCGGGTTGCGCTTGATCACACGGGTGACATGGACGACGATCGGCGCCATGACGAGGCAGATGGCGTCGTTGACCAGGAAGGCGGACAGTACGCCGGTCAGCAGCGTCACCATCACCAAAAGCATGAAGGGCGCGTGCGCGTGTTCGATGGCGATGGCGCCAAGGCAGCGAAAGGCGCCTGACACTTTCAGATGCGCCACCACGATCATCATGCCGAGCAGAAGCGTGATGGTGTCGAAATTGATCGCCCGGTAGGCATCCTCCATGCTGAGCGCGCCGATGGCGATCATCGCGGCCCCGCCGAGCAGCGCGATCCCTGCCCGGTCGAGGCGCAGACCGGGGATGCGGCCAATGGCGACACCGGCGTAAGTCAGGATCAGGATCAGCAGTGCCGCCGCGCCCATCAATGTCATCGATAGAAGTCCTGCCCAGTCTGTTTCCGCGCCGAAGCCTGCCACCCATCCGGAGGCCATTCGGGTGCTCACCCTTTAACGCGATGTCGAGTTGGATGCCAAACCGGCCGGGTAGTCGGTTTCAGACGCCGGGCTAACGCAAATAGAAATCCAGCCTCTGTCGCACAGCTTGGGAAGAATAGATCTGCTCGAAGGACTCCCTCGCCCTTTTTCCCACTGTCGCCCGCAATGTCGGATCGGCTTTGAGATCGGCAAGGATGCGCAACGCCTGTTCAGTCGTCTCGAACAAGAAACCGTTTTCGCCATGCCTTATGTGGTCGGAATAGCCGCCATGGGAATGGCAGACCACAGGCAAACCGCAGGCCATCGCCTCCAACACGACGCGACCGAAGGTTTCCACGTGCCAACCGGTGCGATAATAAAACACGTCGAGCGTCTGCAGAAACTCTTCGGCGGAAAATCGGCCGGGTGGGAACAGTTCGAGTTGCGGATGCGGCATGAGGCTGTCCTTGAGCCCTGCCCCGCCCTGAATCCGCAAGGCTGTGCCTTCGGCCAGCAATGTCTCGTACAGGGGTATGTCATCGGGATGATGTTTGCCCGGCCCATCGCGGCTTAAGCGTCCGACGGTGAACGGACGATCCGAATCCAGACGCCGTGGAGAAAAACGTTCGACATCGATCAGCGATGGATGCACGACGCCATCGACCCGCAGCATCCGTCTCTGAAAATCGGAAATCAGCACCAGTTCGGCGTCTGGCCAGTTCAGCATGCGGGGCATGCGCGTGGTCAGCGCGATGATTTTCGGGTGAAAGGTATTGAAGACATAGATCAGCCGGCGCGGCCGCGGGATCAGGTAAGGCCACATCTTGTTGCGCCAATGCGAGCCGAGAAAGACGTAGGTGCCGCCATTCGGGACATCCCACTTCGACAGCGAGACACGGCGAATCGGGAAATTCCGCATCAACTCGCCGGACACGCTGGAGGAGGTTGCCCACAGATGCACCTCGGAATCGGCACTCAACAGCCGGTACAGTTCCAGAGCTTCAAGGTCACTGCCGCCGAAGGGATCCTGAAAGCCGTTGAACAAATGGATCATGGTCGCTGCGCTTTGTTAGCTTGGCCGGCTGTTTGCCGATAGTGAAATCTGGCCGTTGCCGTGCTGCCCACATGGCGATCGGTGGCCTTACTTGTGGCCGAGCAGAGCTAACGCAGCTGCTGAAAAATCGCTGTGAACAGAGATATCTACCTTCAGCTGGTATTTAGCTGCCCGAGATATCGGTCGCCCATTACGCAGGTTGCGTCAATACGGGGGCATTCGGTGAGTGCTAAGTCGTCCATCTATTGCTCAAAAACATCACTGGCAGCCTAAGCTGCGTCGCCTACCCCTTGCAGAGTCTCGCTATTTAGTTAAGCAAGTTATTTCAAGGTCAAGGCAGTAATTATCGACCGATAGCCTGTGGGGGGCATCAATGAAATGTATGGTTATTAACCTCGATCGGTCTCCCGATCGACTTGCCCATGTCACGGCTGAATTCGCGAAGGTTGGTGTTTCGTTCGACCGGGTTCCTGCCGTAGACGCGTTGCATCGACCGGAATTTGCTGCGACTTCACCAAGTTTAACTCCCACGGAAGCGGCTTGCCTTATGAGCCACAAGGTTTGCTGGACCATCATCGCAGATGGTGAGGATGCCTTTGGTGCGATCTTCGAGGATGATGTCCTGTTGTCCGAAGCAGCTGGCCCAATGCTTTCCGATGATGGATGGATTCCGGCCAACGCCGATATCGTCAAGCTGGAAACCTACCTAAAGAAAACCGTTATCGCGATGAAGCGCACCTGCGTCAGTCGGGTGTTTTCGGTTGTTAGGCTATATGGGTTCCACATCGGAGCGGCCGGGTACATCATTTCGAAGCAAGCAGCGCGCGATCTGATCGCCCGAAGTCTCGATGCGCCCGCCGATCACGTTATCTTCGATCCGTCGCTTCCGACATCGTCAAGCAAAGCGATCTACCAACTGTTGCCCGCACTGTGTGTGCAAAATGACCTTATTCGTGAGAAGGCCTTCGGGTTGACCAGCCTTCTTAGTGAGGAGCGGCTCGTGAGAGCCAGCGCAAATTCCGCTCCAAAGCGGAGTCCCGCGGAAAAGCTCCTGGTCGAAGCAAGGCGTATAAGTCGACAGATTTTCGATATCTGGCGCTTCAGGCGTGAGAAAACTATCTCTTTAGCGTGATGTCGGCAGCCAAAGCACTGCTGCGCGACGGTCCCGAGTCACCCATCAATGCACGGTGGCAACCCCGGGCGGAGGCGCCGGAGACGTTCCGGCCGGATCGAAGCTGACTTGATCGCGTCCGTTCGACTTGGCCGTGTAAAGCCTTTTGTCGGCAGCGGAGAAGATTTCCTCATAGGTGATCGGGCCGGTAAAGCTTGTGCCGCCGATGCTGACGGAAAGCGGACAAGGCCTGCCGCCGGGTGAGAATTCCATCTCCCTGATACGCCGGCGGATGCTTTCGGCGACCACCCAGGATTGCGAGGGGTCCACGCCGGGCAGAAACACGCCGAATTCTTCGCCTCCGATGCGGCCGACGATATCGCCGCCACGCAGTTGCCCTTTGATCGCCTGCGCTATCAGTTTGAGCGCCTGGTCGCCGCAATCGTGACCCAGGCGGTCATTGATCGACTTGAAATGGTCGGCGTCGATGATCAGCAGCGCCCCCGAACGGGTCTGCTCCTGCTTTCGGGTCTGCTCGAGATAGGCTTCGACCAGCATAGAGAAGGCGCCACGGTTCAGCACCGCCGTCAGGCTATCTGTCGCGGCGATGACGCTGAGATCGCGCTGCGCGATGGCCAGCTGGCGAATCTTCCACATCAGGAAAAACAGAAACGAGCCGCCCAGCACCAGGGGCAGCAACAAGTCGGTCATCTTCGCCCGCCACACGGCCTCGGGCGAAAGATAGGGGAAATTGAAGGAATCGACGAAGAACGCCACGGCAATGAAGAATGCAGTACCGACTACCGTGACAGCGATCACCCTGCCCCAGCTCGTCGGCGACAGATCGAGCTTCATCCCGTTCAACTCCGTTAGCCGTCGCTACTATGACGCACCAACCCCAACAAATTGATAAGACTTTCCCTCCAATTCGATATCAGGCGGCGGAACCAACCCGCGGCCCTGTCGATGACTTGCGACAGAGGCTTGCGCAAACGTGCCACAAGACGGCCGCTGGAAGCAGCCATCCTGTTTCAGAGCTTGAAGGCGTGGGCCAATTGCCGGCCGGGCAAGGGCAAAACGGCGCGCGAACCAAACCGCCCGTCGTCAATTGAGCGTTGGCTCACTCAGCGCATCGACGACAAAGGATGCCGCGATCAGGTCGTCGGCATCGAGGCGCAGGGAGCCTCCGTCGCCTCCCATGGCTGAAGCCACTTTTTGAAAGGTCTTCATTTCGTATTCCGTGATCCGGGCGTCCTGCATCTTGGCCTTGAGATCGGCGATACGCCGATCCAGAGCCGAAGATATGCCTATTTCTCGCTTCGACATGGCAACACTCCTCCCCACCCTTGTTTGCCTCCCGCCTGTCCACTTTTATATGAGGGTCCTCGAATACAGCGGGCCGAACGCGCCGTGCGCAGGAAGGTTCCGAAAAGGCGGAGTCACGAAATAATACGCTGGCGCGGGGCGGCTGCCCGAGCCACGCCAACGCCTCATCACCGAACAGGGTTGGACGGCTTGCGGTATTTGCCGCTGTCGGGGCGACCCTGCATGGAGAAAGCTGGTTCCGCGATTTTGCTATATCAGCCCTAGCTAATCCTTGACGCCGGCAGATGACGCCCCAGAATCAGTGGCATGGCAATAAAGGTCGGCGACGAAGTGGCGGTCATGGCGACGGTGCTGAAGCGCGTCACGGAAGACCGCGTCAGCGTGTCGATCCCCGGTTACAATTTTCCGCATTCGGTCATTGATCCGGCGACCAGGCTGACCAAGGGCCAGCAGATGGAATTATCGGGCGGCGTTACGCGGATCGACGGCGACAAGGTCACGGTATCGCTCGGGACAATGGTCACGGTGGATATGGACAAGGTGCGCCTGGTGCAAAGCCACGTCCCGCCGAAGCGAAGGGATCTGAGGATGTGAACAAGCGAAGCTCCACCGTTTCAGGGATCCAGCCCCTTACATCCCAGCAGTGCAGAGCCGCACGAGCGATGCTGAAATGGTCGCAGGTGCGGCTCGCCGCGAAGTGCGGCCTCAGCGAAGGAACGATTGGCAGTTTCGAGAGCGGACGAAGGATTCCGAGTTCGGCCAAGCTGGCTGCCATCCGGCAAGGGTTGGAGGCAGCGGGCGTGGTTTTCATCAATCAGAAGGCCGCAGTGACCAAGAGCGGTCCGCCTCGTCAAACTATCGGTGGAACATAATTTAGATATCGCTGTTAGAGCGCAAACGGGAGGCGAGCGATGTTCAAACGTGAAATCGGCATTGTTTCGGACTGGTCGAAATTGGTGGCGGACGATCCTCTGATCGTCGCCGATATAGCCCGGCGTCTTCCTGTGCGCGCTTGCAATGACAACGCCGCGGCCGACGACGACGTCCCGTGGCCCGGCACCGAAACCCGAAATCCCGACTTTGCCGGCCTCGCGACACCCGCCGAGTATCCTCGGCCCATCGTGCTTCTAGCGACGATCTATGCGTCGACGGTCCTGGGGGTAACGCTGCTTCTGGCGGCGGCGGTTTGAGCGCACGAGGCCCGATCCCGCTCTCTGAAAGCCCATGTCTCCGGTATAACCGTAACCTATGTGTCCGGAACGGACCCGAAAGGCTTTGGCGATCCCGACGGCCCGCTGCCGAGAGGTGGCGGGCTCCCTCCTATTTCGCAAGCGAGTCGCCGGACAGCTCAAAAACTATCGGCTCGCCTCTGAAATCGGAATAGCGAATCCATTGGGGCGAAATCGTAAAGAGTTGTGCCCCTTGCTTTAGAAACTCCGCTTCAAGCGGACAGTTGGCAACGTGAGCATCTCTCAATCGCTGCAATTCGTTAGCCTTGGCAGGTCGGGCCAGGCCTTCAATTTGAACCGTCACGTTTTCGTCCCAGCCGATCACCATGGCGATCCGACTGTCTCGTTTAATATTTTCCAGCTTCCGACTGCCGGGAAAGCTGTCGAACACGATGTTGAGGTCGTCGCCCAACGTCACCTGTATGACGGCTGCCTCTGGAGACCCGTCCGGATGCACGGTGCTGATAGCCCCGAGCTTATGCCTAGCCAGAAAATCCCGAACAAGTTGCCGTCGCTCCTCCCCGCGCATTGACGTGTCCTCCCCACGATGCCGCGACTTTACCACTGGCACCCAATCCGTTCTAGCTGGACGCCCGCTACCTCTCGGCAGCGGGTTTCAAATTTTCTGCTGACACCGTGCTGACACGATGGATGGTGCCTTTGCCGCTGGCAGTCGGTTGTATGAACTATAGCAGCAAAAACAAGGAGATACTGGCGATCCCGACAGGATTCGAACCTGTGACCATCGGCTTAGAAGGCCGGTGCTCTATCCAGCTGAGCTACGGGACCGCTGGCCGGCCTTTGGGCCGGCTGGATATTTTTGGCACTGACCGCCGTTCAATGCGTCCAGGGCGTCCTGCGGTCATAGCGGAAATTCTCCGCATAGGAAATCTGGCGGCGCTTGGTCTCTTTCGGCTCTTCGACGCGGAAAGCGAGCCCTTGCTTTTCGGCGTAGGCTACCGCCTCTTCCCGCGTGTCGAAGCTAAGCCTGATCTGGCTTCTCATGTCTGCCGACGTCGTATAGCCCATCAGCGGGTCGATCTTCTTGCGCGTCTCGGGATCGAATTCCAGCACCCAGTGGCCGGTCTTGGCCTTGCCGGACTGCATCGCGGTTTTGGCTGGGCTGAAAATGCGCGCGGACATGGCCACCTCGTTCTTGTGCAAGGCAGCATCGCCACCCTTCGCCCGTCATTACTGCGCAATGCGCACGGCGGCAAGGTTTTTGCTCTCGCAGGTTTTTGCACTTGCCATGCACCACCGAAATGAATAGGCAACAGACCGTTCGGAGTGTAGCGCAGCCTGGTAGCGCATCTGGTTTGGGACCAGAGGGTCGGGAGTTCGAATCTCTCCACTCCGACCATCCCCTCATAGCCCAATGCCCGGCGCAGCCATATGGTCACTTGCTCCGGCTCCGGTCGTGTATCCGTGGCCGGTTCGGCAACAGGGGGTTCAGATGCTTGGAATGGATGCCTGGGTGTCGCTTTTCGGACCGGCCTACTTTGCCTATGCCGGCATCACCGTTCCGTTCATGGTGACGTGGGCAATTGCCTGCGCCGCGCTGGCGATGTGGAACAACCGTGAAAGCCGCAGACAGGCGAGGCAGGCCCCAGGCGCCGTCGTCTCCCGCTCCTGGCGTATCAGTATCGGAATGTTTGTGCTGGTCGCCGCCGGCTATATCGCCGCTCACTCTGCCGTCTACCTCGCGGTCCGTCATTTCGCCGTAATGTGGCTCTGAGACTGACCTCTCAGCTAAATCTCGAATTCGCCCTGCCCTTCATCCATGGCGTTGACGGTTTCGGCTGCCAGCGCCCTGGTGATCGGCGTCTTGCGTTCGAGCGCGGTCCGGTCGAGCCGCTCCACCACGCGCATCGCTGTCGCTAGCGAGCGCTCGATGCGGCGGACCAGATACTGCACGACATGCGGTTCGACCTCGATCTGACGGTCGGCGAAGAGTTTCGTGATGACCCCGGCGAGCAGGAGATCGTCGGGCTCATGAATTTCCACTGTCGCCGCCGCTTTCAGCCGTGAGGCGAGATCAGGCAGCGTGACGCGCCAGGCGGACGGGAAGCGGCGCGCCGTCAGGAGCAGCGTCGACCCCGCACCACGCACCGTATTGATCAGATGGAACAGGCCCTGTTCATCGACCGCGCCGGTATCGACATCGTCGATCAGTGCCGGCCGCGCGCCGAGATTGGCAATGCTGTCGCCGATGCGCCTGGCGTCGACCGCCACCGCATTGGCACGGGCGCGCCAGATCGAGGCCAGATGCGTCTTGCCCGAACCCGCGGGACCGGCCAGCACCACCACCGGCGATGGCCAGTCCGGCCAGCGGTCGACCAGCGCCACCGCCTGGTTGTTGGTGCCGGAGACGACGAGTTCGTCGCGCGAATAGCCGGTGCCATGGCCGAGGTCGAGCGGCAACTGGCGTGGCGGGTCGGTTGGCTGGGCAGTCACTTCAGCGACGCGGTTGCGTGCGGTGGCCGCCGCCGCGATCGGCCGGGAGCTGCGGCACAGGTGCCGCGCCGCGGCCCTTGTAGAGCGGCGATTCGAGATAGCGGGCAATGGCGAACCGCACCAGCACGGCGACGGCAGCCGAAGCCGGCACCGCGATCAACAAGCCGACGAAGCCGAACAGCGCACCGAAGGCAAAAAGCGAAAACATCAGCCATACCGGGTGCAGGCCGACGCTCTTGCCGACCAGCCGCGGCTGCAGGATGTTGCCCTCGATGAACTGGCCGATGAAGAACACGACCGCGATCGCGACGATCATCGTCCAGTCCGGCCAGAACTGGACGAAGGCGACGCCGATGGCCAGCACCAGCCCGGTCAGCGAGCCGACATAGGGGATGAAGGAAATCAGCCCGGCGAACAGGCCGATGAGGATGCCGAAATTCAGTCCGGTCAGCGTCAGCCCGGTGGCATACATGGCGCCCAGCACCAGGCACAGCGTGCCCTGGCCGCGCACGAAGCCGGCTGTTGCGGTGTTGATGTCACGTGCGATGGCGCGCACGGTCTGGACGTTGTCGCGCGGCACCCAACCGTCGATGACCGCCACCATGCGGTCCCAGTCGAGCAGCATGTAGAAGGCGACCACCGGCGTCACCACGAACAGGCTGACCACCGAGACCAGCGCCATGCCGGAGCTCCACAGCGAGGTGAAGACGGTGGTGACCAGGCCGAAGCCCGAGGTCAGCAGCGAATTCAGCCCGTCGCGCAAGCTGTTGGCGTTGACGCCGAACTTCTGTTCCAGCCATTTCGGATCGAACGAGGTGATCAGGCTTTGCAGCCGGGTCAGATATTCCGGCAATTTGCCGGCGAAATCGGCCATCTGCGTGGCCAGAACCGGAATGAGGATGACGAAGGCCAGCACCAGCACGATGAGGAAGGTGATGAGGATGACCACCGTCGCCATGAAACGGGACAGGCCGAGCCGCTGCAGCCGGTCGGCAACGGGATCGAGGAAATAGGCCAGCACCATGCCGGCGACGAAGGGCAGCAGGATGGCGCTGAAAACATAGAGGAAAAGCGCCAGCAGCGCGGCACCGGCCAGCCAGAAGAAGATCTGCCGGCGGAAGGTCGCGGACGCGGCGATGTCGGCGGCCGCGGCCTCGATCGCTGCCGCTTCTGTCTCAGATGTCCGGAGTGGAGCCTTCGCCATAGCCGCTCATGTGCCTCAGCCAAGTGACGAGATAGGCTGCGGCCGAAGCCACGGTCAAGACCCCGGACAGCAATATGAGGGCTGACCTCAGCGGGTCGAGGTGAACGGCAAGGGCAAGTTCTCCCAGCACAAGCGCGGCCAGCACGATCTGGATCGCGGTGTTGGCCTTCGACACGAACAACGGTTTCATCTCGACCGGATGGGTCATGACGGCGGACAACACCACCGCGCAGACGATCAACGCGTCGCGCGACACCATGATGACGACAAGCCACAGCGGCAATTGCCCGATGAAGCTCATGACCACGAACACCGAAACCAGCAGCAGCTTGTCGGCCACCGGGTCGAGATACGCGCCGAGCGTGGACTGCTGGTTGAAACGGCGGGCGATGAACCCGTCAACGCCGTCGGAAATGCCGGCGACGAGGAACCCGGCAAAAGCCCAGTCCCAGCGCGCCTGCAGCATCGCCAGCACCACCGCCGGCACCAGGATAAGGCGCAGGATGGTGATCAGGTTGGGGATGGTCAAATGCTTGGCACCTCCTCTTGGTCGGAGATAGATGATGAAGATAGCGGGTGGCAACAAGAGAGAAGCTGCCGATCTCCCGCACAGGAGAGCGGCTTTCAGCTTGGCTTTCGCCAATCACGAGCGCCTATATGCGCGCCCTGTCCACGGTTTTATGGGCCGAAATGGCCGTTATCCTTGCGGACAGAAACCGTTCATGCGAAGAGCCCGCGACAAGGAAAATTGTTGAACGGGCACCAGAAATGAGCAAGCGCGACGTGAACAAGCGCAAGAACGGGCTCACCTATGCCGAGGCCGGTGTCGATATCGACGCGGGCAATCTCATGGTCGAGAAGATCAAGCCGCTGGTGCGCGCGACGCGCCGGCCGGGCGCCGACGGCGAGATCGGCGGTTTCGGCGGCCTGTTCGACCTCAAGGCCGCCGGCTTTACCGACCCGGTGCTGGTGGCGGCCAATGACGGCGTCGGCACCAAGCTCAAGATCGCCATCGATGCCGGCAAGCACGACACGATTGGCATCGACCTCGTCGCCATGTGCGTCAACGACATCGTCGTGCAAGGTGCCGAACCGCTGTTCTTCCTCGACTATTTCGCCACCGGCAAGCTCGATCCCGACCAGGGAGCCGCGATCGTCGGCGGCATTGCCGAGGGCTGCCGCCAGGCCGGCTGCGCGCTGATCGGCGGCGAGACGGCCGAGATGCCCGGCATGTATCACGGCAATGATTACGACCTCGCCGGCTTTGCGGTGGGCGCCGCCGAGCGCGGCCAATTGCTGCCCACCGACGATATTGTCGAAGGCGACGTGCTGCTGGGCCTGGCTTCCTCTGGCTTGCACTCGAACGGATATTCGCTGGTGCGCCGTATCGTCGCCGTCAGCGGTCTGTCGTGGAGCGATCCGGCACCGTTCAACGACGAGGCCACTCTGGCCGAGGCGCTGCTCGAGCCGACCCGCATCTACGTGAAGTCGATTCTCAAGGCGATCCGCAACACGCATGGTATCAAGGCGCTCGCCCACATCACCGGCGGCGGCTTCCCGGAAAATATCCCGCGCGTGCTGCCCAAGGATTTTTCGGCCGAACTCGATCTCGAGGCGATCGACGTTCCTGCGGTGTTTTCGTGGCTGGCCAAGACCGGCGGCGTGGCGCCGGAAGAGATGATGCGCACCTTCAATTGCGGCATCGGCATGATCTTGGCGGTCGCGTCCGGCCAGGCAGCACAGGTCGCCGCCGTGCTGCAGGAGGCCGGCGAAACGGTGACGCCGATCGGCCGCATCGTGCCGCGCCGCGACGCCGGCGTCATCTATCGGGGCTCGATCGGCCTATGAACGCGCAGAGGAAACGCACCGTCGTCCTGGTCTCGGGGCGCGGCTCCAACATGACCGCGCTGATTGCCGCGGCCAGCGACCCGGCGTTCCCGGCCGAGATCGTCGGTGTCATTTCCGACAAGGCCGACGCCGCCGGCCTCGGTATCGCCAAGGCGCGCGGCATCGCCACGCAGGTCGTCTCGCGTGCCGACCATGGCAGCAAGCAGGCTCATGACGCCGCCATCGACGCGGCGCTCGCGGCCTTCAACGCCGAGATCGTGGCGCTGGCCGGCTATATGCGCATCCTCACCCCCGGCTTCGTCCAGAGATGGCAGGGCCGCATGATCAACATCCACCCTGCCCTGCTGCCGGCGTTCAAGGGGCTCGACACCCATGTGCGCGCACTGACCGCCGGCATCCGCATCCATGGCTGCACCGTGCACTTCGTCACCTCCGAGATGGACGACGGTCCGATCATTGCACAGGCGGCCGTGCCGGTGATGGTCGGCGACACCGCCGATACATTGGCAGCCCGCGTGCTGAAGGCCGAGCACCGGCTCTATCCGCTGGCATTGGGACTGGTTGCCGAAGGCAAGGCGCGCATGGAGGCCGGCCGCACCGTGCTTGCCCACTTTGCCGACGATGCCGACAACGGCACTTCGGTGGTGATGGCCCCCGACCCGCTGGGCGAGGAAACCGACCTCGAGCATCTGGCGCGCATCACGCCGTGAGGCGAGAGCGTGACGATGAAACAGCTTCTCCTACTTCGTCACGCCAAATCCAGCTGGGACGACCCTGGCCTTGATGATTTCGACCGGCCTTTGGCCGAACGCGGAGTGAAGGCGGCGCGCTCGATCGGGCGCGAGCTTGCGGCGCGTGGCTGGCTGCCGGACCTGGCGCTGGTGTCGGCGGCGCTGCGCACCCGTGAGACCTGGCGGCTGGCAGCGGCGGAGTTGCCCGTCCAGCCCCGGATCGCATTCGCCAAGGCGCTTTACGATGCTTCAGCGGCGGATATTCTGAGCCAGATTGGTCAGACCGACGCTTCAAGCGGCAGCTTGCTGGTAATTGGCCACAATCCGGGCCTGGAACAGTTGGCCAGACAGCTTGCCGGGCCGGGGTCGGAGGCCAAGGCACTCGCGAGACTTGAGGAAAAATTCCCGACGGCAGCCCTTGCCCGCTTCGCTTTCGAAGGTGACTGGTCCGGCCTGTCGAGCGCCCCGCTGACGCATTGTGTGCACCCGAAGGATTTGGGCTAGAATTCAGGCGCGTCGGGCAAGCTGCCACCCGGCAGACTTCGAACCAACGGTTCATGCCGACTGCGCAAAATCGGCTGCTCAAACGATGCCCCGATTGTTGCTGGTTCCATAAAAAACAAGAGCGGCGGGCAAAGCCCACCGCTCTTTGTGGTCGCAGACTTCAGAAAATTAACGACCCCAGATGCCCTGGCCCGACTGAGCCGGCACCTTGGCATTGGCATCACCCTGCGTCTTTACGGACTTCGGGATCGAGCCGGTGTGCGTGGTGTCGATGTTGGACACGGACTGGTTCGCAACCGGCTGGTTGGCATTGTAAGAGCCATAGTTGTCGCTGCCGGCAAAAGCGGTGCCCGTGGCGACGAGGATGGCGGCGGCGGTAAGAGCGATCTTGGTCATTTTATTTACTCCTGAATTCAAGATTGGGTTGATATCGGCAGTCGCGATTAGCGGCCGAAGAGATTGCGGTCAGCGCCCTGCGACGCTGGGGCCTGGACGGTCTGTGTCGACTTCGAGGTCGAAGCGGTGACCGAATGGTCGACAGTGACGGCAGGCTGATTGGCGTTGGCCGAGCCATAGTTGTCGCTGCCGGCAAAAGCGGTGCCCGTGGCAACGAGGATAGCGGCGGCGGTGAGAGCGATCTTGGTCATTTTATTACTCCAGTATTTCTTTGTTCTGTCCGTCTGGTGGCGTGCCCTTGGGAGGAATTTCGCGTCGCTCGGACCACCCCGAGATGGGTTTGCCCTGCCGCGGATTCCAATCACGAAGATGTTCCTTTGCGGCTCGAATCTGGGCCTTGAAATTTGGCACAGGGCCTCGGCGGTCATAATTTTATTGTTCGAAATCAAATCTTTAGTGGGATTCTTCTCCCACTATCCGAGGCCGACAACCAGGCCAGCGTTCACCATCTGCCATACAGTCCGTCAACAGAAATCGAACCGAACGGTTCGGTTTTAAGAGACCTGACCCCTCCAGCGTTCTTTTTTCGGTGCGGAGGTGGACGAGATATGGGTGCGTACGTCCAACCGGGACGACAAACCGGCCGCTATAGGCCGGTCATGCCCAGCACGTCGCGCATGTCATATTCGCCTGGCGGGCGTCCCTCGAGCCAGAGCGCGGCGGCGATGGCGCCGCGTGCGAACATGACGCGGTCGCCGGCTGCATGCGACAAGGTCAAGGTCTCGCCCTCGGCGCAGAAGCTGACGCTGTGTTCGCCGATGATGCTGCCGCCACGCAGCACCGCAAAGCCAATCTCGCCGGTCGGCCGCGCGCCGATGACGCCGTCGCGTGCAAGCCTTGCGACCGTGTCCAGGTCGATGCCGCGTCCGCCGGCTACGGCATGCCCCAGCATCAACGCCGTCCCCGATGGCGCATCGACCTTGTGGCGATGGTGTGCCTCGACAATCTCCACGTCCCAGTCATCGGGATCGAGTGCCCGCGCCGCCTGCTCGACCAGCCCGACCAGCATGTTGAGCCCGAGCGAAAAGCTGCCGGAGCGCACGATGGCAATTGTTTTCGCGGCGTCGGCGATAACAGCCAATTCATCAGCATCGAAGCCCGTTGAGCCGATGACCAGGGCCGGCCCGCCGCGCTCGGCGCAAATGCTGGCCAGATCAGCCGAGGCAGCCGGCGTGGTGAAGTCGATGACCAGGTCGGCCATGGCAAGCGCCTCGTCGCGGCTCACCAGCCCTTCGCCGATACTGCCCGGCCGGTGGAAGCGGGCGGCGAGCGCCAGCCGCGCGTCGCCGTGCACGGCGGACGCCATCTCGCGGCCCATGCGGCCCAGCGCACCCGCTATGGCGACCCTGACCGGTGGTTTCAACATGGGGCGCTATCCCGCAGCTATTTCCACATGCCGCGCATGCGCGCGCCGATGTCGACGCGCACCTCCGGCCGAGCCGCCCTGCCCTGTGCCGCCTGTGCGCTCGGCCAGGACACCTGCTGGAACGCAGCCAGGATCGAAGCCGGGATGAAGCGGGTGCGCGAGGCATAGAGATGGCGGTCGCCGCGCGCCGCCTGGCCGTGCGGAAAGAAGCGTTGCGGCATGACCAGGTTGAGATTGTCCTTGGCCCGCGTCATCGCCACGTAAAGCAGCCGGCGCTCCTCCTCGATGTCTTCCTTGGTGCCGACGCCGAGATCGGCCGGGATACAGCCGTCGACCGTGTTGAGCACGAAGACGTTCTTCCATTCCTGGCCCTTGGCCGAATGGATGGTCGACAGGATCAGATAGTCCTCATCGCGATGCGGCGGCCCCGCCTGGTCGCTGGTGGCGTCGGGCGGATCGAGCGTCAGTTCTGTCAGGAAGCGTTCGCGCGAAGCATAGCCCGAACCGATCTGTTCAAGTTGCAAGAGATCGGCGCGCCGCGTCGTCGCATCCTCGTGGATGCGCTCCAGATGCGGCTCATACCACAGCCTGATCTGTTCGAGATCAGCAGGCCATTTGGCGCCGGCGCGCAGGCCGGAATAGAGCGAGACGAAGCCCGGCCAGTCATCCGCGGCGCGTTGCGGCGGACGCCAGCCGGCCAGCCCCATGGCCTCGTCCAGCGCCGTCATCATGGTCTCGACGATCTGCGCGGCAGCCGAAGGGCCGATGCCCGGCATCAGCTGTAGCACGCGGAAGCCGGCGACCCGGTCGCGCGGGTTTTCGGCAAAGCGTAGCACCGCCAGCACGTCCTTGACATGGGCGGCATCGAGGAATTTCAGCCCGCCGAACTTGACGAAGGGAATGTTGCGTCGCGTCAGCTCGATCTCCAGCGGGCCGCTGTGGTGCGAGGCGCGAAACAGCACCGCCTGCGATTTCAGTGCCGTGCCGGCCTCGCGCTCGGCCAGGATGGTGTCGCAGACGAAATTGGCCTGCTCGACCTCGTCGCGCACGGTCACCAGTTTTGGCCTGTCGGTGGACTTGCGCTCCGACCACAGGTTCTTGGTGAAGCGTTCCGAGGCTTCGCCGATCACCGCATTGGCGGCCGCCAGGATGGTTTCGGTCGAGCGGTAATTGCGCTCCAGCATCACGACGTCGGCGGCTTGCGCGAACTGGTTGGGGAAGTCGAGGATGTTGCGCACCTCGGCGGCGCGGAACGAATAGATCGACTGCGCATCGTCGCCCACCACCGTCAGCCCGGCGCCGTCGGGTTTCAGTGCCATGAGGATCGAAGCCTGCAGGCGATTTGTGTCCTGGTATTCGTCGACCAGCACATGGTCGAAACGCCCGCCCAGATGCGCTGCTATCTCGGGCTCCGCCGCCATCTGCGCCCAGTAGAGCAGCAGATCGTCGTAATCGAGCACGTTTTGCGCCTGCTTGGCCTCGACATAACCGGCGAACAATTGTTTCAGCTGGTCCGCCCAGCCGGCGCACCAGGGAAAGGCGGAACCCAACACCTCGTTGAGCGGCGCCTGTGCGTTGACGGCGCGCGAATAGATGGCAAGGCAGGTTCCCTTGGTGGGGAAACGCGCTTCCGTCTTCGAGAAGCCGAGTTCGTGGCGGACCAGATTCATCAGGTCGGCGGAGTCCTCGCGATCATGGATGGTGAAGGCAGGGTCGAGGCCGATCTCCAGCGCATAGTCGCGAAGCAGCCGCGCGCCGATGCCGTGAAAGGTTCCCGCCCAGGTCAGCGCATCGGTGATGACAGCTGCATCGCGGCCGAGCACTTCGCCGGCGATACGCTCGACGCGCCTGGCCATTTCGGACGCGGCGCGGCGCGAGAACGTCATCAGCAGGATGCGGCGCGGGTCGGCCCCCTTGACGACCAGATGGGCGACGCGGTGAGCCAGCGTGTTGGTCTTGCCCGAACCCGCGCCGGCAATGACCAGCAGCGGACCGGCTATCTGGCCGTCGCCGTGCTCGACTGCCTGGCGCTGGGCATCGTTCAGCCGGGCGAGATAGGCAGGCTGGACGGTCGGGTCCCGAAAGGTCGAATCAGCAGTGGTGAGGTTCATCGCCCATCAAGCATCGTTTCTGCTTTGTTCGCAATGTCGATGCGGGGCTGGCATCGTGCTAGACAGGCCGAAGCGCGTCGTCCGTGTCTTTAGCGTTGCGGATCGACACCCATGTCGGCCGACTGCCGCCGCAAGGTCTCGCGATCATGCTTCGACGGCGGCAACAGCAGCGGGTCGACCGTATCGGGCACGTTTTCGACCATCTTCCTGGCGATACGATAAGTGACATAGGCGAAGGCGCCGGCGACGAGCAGACGGAACATAGTGCAACACTCCTTTGGAGCAGAACCAACCGGGGAAACCGCCTTTGGTTCCCTTGCCAATCGTCCACGCGCGCAGTCGAAGATGGAGGGCGGTTTCGCCAGCGCTCCCCGATGCATTCTCGAGGCAACCGGAGGCGGAACTTGGCCTTTGCGAGGTTCGCGTGCTGCCGCAACCCGCTGTGGCGTCCCGGACGGACCTTTGGAGAAGAAGGCCGGCGCCGCTTGGGAGGAGTGAAGCGCCGGCCAAGCGGATAATTAGGTCCGCCGCACAGGTAAGGCTAGCTGA
The DNA here is from genome assembly GCF_055811655.1 of Mesorhizobium sp. WSM4809. Lineage (NCBI taxonomy): Bacteria > Pseudomonadati > Pseudomonadota > Alphaproteobacteria > Hyphomicrobiales > Phyllobacteriaceae > Mesorhizobium > Mesorhizobium sp. WSM4809. Next base: position 897,580 of record NZ_JBVVQW010000001.1, on the reverse strand, counting down.
GTCTTTCCCCTGCGTCATCGGGGGATTATCTTTGTTAAAAGCGTACCGAGGCGCACTGCCCTATCGGTCGCCGGTCCGTCAGCTTGTCCCGGCCAGCATCCCGGCAATCTCCTTCATCTTCCCGCCTCGCCGCCCAATCGTTGCCTGACCAGCGCGACATGGAAATTAGTGCCGAACAACAGCCCGTCATCGTTGAAGTCGTAGCTGGAATTGTGCAGCGGCGCCGAGCCCTCGCCATTGCCGAGGAAGACGAAGCAGCCCGGCACATGGTCGAGGAAGCGGGCGAAATCCTCGGAGGCGGTCATCGGCTCGCGGGCGACGGCGATGTTGCCGGGTTCGAAGACGTGCCTTGCGGCGGCAAATGCGGCATCGACCAGCTCGGCATCGTTGCGCAGCGGCACGAACTCCCTGCTGTAATTGACCTCGGCCGCGACATTGTAGGCGGCAGCGGTGCCCTGCGCAATGATGCGCATCTGCCGCTCGATCTCGGCGCTGACCTCGGGGCGGAAGCTGCGCGCATCGCCGAGGATGCGGGCAAGGCCGGGCAGAGCGTTGCGGGTGCCGTCGGTGATCAGCTCGGTCACCGAAACCACCGATATGTCGGCCGGGCTCAGCCGGCGCGAGACGATGGTCTGCAGATTGGTGACCAGTGCGCAGGCGGCGACCAGCGTCTCGTTGCCCGCATGCGGCCGCGCGGCATGGCCGCCGAGCCCTTTAAGCACGATCTCGAAGATATCCTCGGCCGACATGATAGGGCCGGCACGGGTCTCGAAATGACCGATCGGCAGGCCGGGCATGTTGTGCAGGCCAAAAATCTCATCGAAGGGAAAGCGCTGCATCAGCCCATCGTCGAGCATGGCGAGTGCCCCCCTGCCCCATTCCTCGGCCGGCTGGAAGACGAAGCGCACGGTGCCGTCGAAACCGCCCTCACCTGCCAGCAGCTTTGCCGCGCCGAGCAGCATGGTGGTGTGGCCGTCATGGCCGCAGGCATGCATGATGCCAGGATTGCCGGATCGGTAGGATGCGTCCGATTGCTCTGATATGCGCAGTGCATCCATGTCGGCCCTGAGCGCAATCGCCCGGTTGCCGCTGCCGCGCGTCAGCGTGCCGACGACGCCGGTGCCGCCGACGCCTTCGGTGACATCATCGAGGCCGAACTCACGCAATTTAGCGGCGACGAAGGCTGCGGTACGCTTCTCCTCGAAACCGAACTCGGGATGCGCGTGCAGATCGCGCCGCCAGAAAATCATTTCCTGCTTCAGCGCATCGCGATCGAGTTCAGACATTTTCCGCCCCTTCTGACCTAGTTTGCCAGTTGCGCGGCCACATCAAGCAGGATGTTGGCCCCGGCAACAAGCTCGGCATCATCGGTGTGTTCGCGCGGACTGTGACTGATGCCGCCGGCGCTCGGCACGAAGATCATGGCCGCCGGTGCGATGCGCGCCAGCATCTGTGCATCGTGGCCGGCGCCGGACGTCATGCGCCTGACGCCAAGGCCACGGCGTTTCGCGGCCGCCTCGATTCGTTCGACGATGCGAAGGTCGAAGATCACCGGCTCGAAGCGAGCCAGTTGCTCGACCGAGATCGTCACGTTCTCATCGGTGGCAAGCTGCTCGAGATAGGCGGCAAGCGCCGCCTCCTCCGCCTGCAGGCGCTGTTCGTCGGGATCGCGCAGATCGATGGTGAAGACGGCGCGCGAGGGAATGACGTTGATGGCATTCGGCTCGAAGCGGATCGTGCCGACGGTGGCGACGGTCGGCGCGTTCGAGACTTTGGCCCGGTCGAGCAGGAAGGTGATGGTCCGGGCGGCGGCGTGGCCGGCATCGTTGCGCATCAACATCGGCGTGGTGCCGGCATGATTGGCGACGCCGTCTATGGTGATGCGCTGCCAGGAGATGCCCTGCAGATTCTCCACCGCGCCGATCGGCAAACCTTCGCGTTCCAGCACCGGCCCCTGTTCGATGTGCAGTTCGAGATAGGCGTGCGGCTTGAGGAAGCCGGGCTCCCGGTCGCCGGCATAGCCGATGCGGGCGAGTTCCTGCCCCAGCACGCTGCCGTCCGTGCCGACGGCCGCCAGCACCGTTTCGGCATCGATGCCGCCGGCGTGGACCAGCGAGCCCATCATGTCGGGCGTGTAGCGTACGCCCTCCTCATTGGTGAAAGCGGCGACCACGATCGGGCGCGACGGCGAAAAGCCTGTCGCCTTGAGCGTCTCGATCACTTCCAGCCCGGCAAGCACCCCGTAGCAGCCGTCATAGATGCCGGCATCTATGACGGTGTCGATATGCGAGCCGATGAGCAGCGGCGCCTGCTCCCTGTTGTCCGGGCTTTGCCAGATGCCGAATATGTTGCCGACCCGGTCGATGGCGACATCGAGCCCGGCCTGCCGCAGCCAGCCGACGAAGAGATCGCGGCCCTGCCTGTCGGTGTCTGAGGCGGCCAGCCGGATCAGCCTGTCCTCGCCGTCGCGACCGACGGCACCGAGTTCGCGGATACGGCCAAGCAGGCGCTGTGCATCGATGGCGATCATGCCGTTGCCTCGGCTTTCATCTTGCCTTCCAGCACATCGGCCGGGCTCATGCCGACCAGCTCGGCATAGCGATGCGGGTCGGTGGCACCTTCGGTGTTGATCACCAGCACCCGCGATTTGCCGTCCAGTCCAAGCTCGGTCGGGTTGTCAGCCATCGCCCGGATCAGCCCGGCAAGACCAACACCGCCGCTTTCGCCGGCGACGATCACCGGATCCCCGCCGGCCGGCCGGGCCAACCGCCGCATCACCGTGATGGCGTCGGTCTCATCCACCGTCATGAAGGCATCGGCGGCGCGCGCCAGCACCCGCCAGGCTACCGGGGAGGCCTCGTAGCATTCAAGCATGGCCATCACCGTCGGCCGGCCATGCGCGACCTTGACCGGGTGCCCGGCCTGGGCGGCTGCAAAAACACAGGCTGCACGCGCCGGCTCGACCACGATGAAGGTCGGCCTGGCGTCACCGAGCACGATGGCGAGATGACCGGCCAGCGCGGCGGCAATGCCACCGACACCAGCCTGCACAAAGACGTGGGTTGGTGTCCGAGGGAGCTGACGCAGCGCTTCGCGCACGATCGCCGTATAGCCCTGCATGACCAGGCCAGGAATCCGTTCATAGCCCGACCATGAGGTGTCGGACACGACGGTCCAGCCCTTCTCGGCCGAAACCTGGGCGGCCTGCCTGACCGAATCATCATAGTTGCCGTCGACGCGGATCATCTCGGCACCATAGCGGGCGATCGCCGCTATGCGCTCCTCGCTGACGCCGGCGTGGACGAAGATCGCCGCCCGCGCGCCGACGAGTTGCGCGCCTTGCGCAACGGAGCGGCCATGATTGCCGTCGGTCGCACAGGCAAATGTCATCGCCGCGGCGACGGCACACACGTCGGGCCGATCGAGATCGGCAACATCGACGGGCCGGCCAAGCCGGTTGCCTGCCTCCTCCAGCACCAGGCGGAAGACGGCATAAGCGCCGCCCAGAGCCTTGAAGCTGCCGAGGCCGAGGCGAAAGCCTTCATCCTTGATATGGATAGCGCTAATTCCGAGTTCGCTGGCAAACGCCGGAAGCGCATGCAGCGGCGTTTTCAGGTGATTGTCGCGACGGCAAAGAAAACGCTCGACCGTGTCAGCGCCGGCCACGCCGAGGATTTCGGCATCGGCCGGATCGAGTGGCAGGCGATGCAGACTATTGCGGTTGAGCAGGAACACTGGCGGGCCTCCTTGGCGTTCGGCGAGAATATATTGCAGGACCGGTGCAAAGGGCGCTGTAATATGGCCTCCCAAATGCAAGTTTGTTTCGCCGAGGACCTCTCCATTGCCTGTATCGCACCCATTCTCGACAGTTTCGATCTCGCCATCCTTGCTATCCTGCAGCGCGACAACACGACGCCGCAGCGGCTGATCGGCGAGGCGGTGAACCTGTCGGCACCGGCGGTGCAGCGCCGCATCAAGCGCATGGAGCAGACCGGCGTCATCGCCGGCAATGTCGCGGTCGTCGAGCCGGCAGCGGTCGGCCAGCCGATCACCATCTTCGTCGAGGTGGAACTCGAGAGCGAACGTGCCGAACTGATCGACGCGGCCAAGCGGCAATTCTCGGCAACCCCCGAGGTTCAGCAATGCTACTATGTCACCGGCGAGGCCGATTTCATCCTGGTCATCACCGTGGCCGACATGGCCGCCTATGAGGCGCTGACGCGAAAACTGTTCTTCGACAGCAACAATGTCCGCAAGTTCCGAACTTTTGTTGCGATGGACCGGGTCAAGGTCGGGTTGACGGTGCCATTGCCCGGCTAGCGTCAGGCGGCCGAAAAATCCTGCACGGTCTGATCTGGCGCGAGACGAGCGGAGTTCTCGCCGACCTCAGCCTGCCGCGCGCAGCCAGACCTTGTTGTCGTGGAAGGCAGCCCCCCCATAGGGTGCCGGCGCGTCGGCGCCGGTCAGCACGTTGATGCCTTCGCCGCGCTCATGGGCGCTGTTTGGCCAGATGCCTTCGGCGATCACCACGCCGCGCTTGATACCGTCAAACAGTTTCGCATGCAGCACGACTTCGCCGCGCGTGTTGCCGACCTCGACACGGTCGCCGTCGGCCAGACCAAGTGCTGCGGCATCATCGGGGTGCAGCAGGAGTTCCGGGCGGCCTTCCCTGGCCTTCGACACCGGCGTTTCCGAAAAGGTCGAGTTGAGGAAATTGCGCGCCGGCGACGTGGTCAGGCGGAACGGATGCGCTTCGTCGGCGACCTCGATCAAGTCGACATGGTCGGGAAATTCCGGCAGAAGCGCCACCGGGCCGAACAGGCCCATGCTTTTCGGCGGCCGGTTGGGCGCCGCCTGCCCGGTCCAGTCGGCGCGGAAGCGGAATTTTCCATCCGCGTGGCCAAATCCATTGATGAAGTGTGCTGCCTCGAAATCCGGCTGCAGGTCGATCCACTTGTCTTCCTTCAAGCTGTCGAAGCTGCCCAGCCCGCGCTTGCCCAGGATGATGTCGATATGCTGCTGCTCGGTGAGGCCGAAGCCCGGACGATCGGCGACGCCAAGGCGTTTTGCCAATTCCTCGATGACGAAATGGTTGGTGCGCGGTCCTTCCGGCGGCTCGATCAGCTTGGGGCCGAGCGTGATGTGCTGATTGCCGCCGCCCTTGTAGACGTCGTCGTGCTCGAGGAACATCGTCGCCGGCAGCACGACATCGGCAAGCTTGGCCGTGTCGGTCATGAACTGCTCATGCACGCAAGAGAACAGGTCGTCGCGCATAAAACCCTGTTTCACCAGCCGCTGTTCCGGCGCGACATTTACCGGGTTGGTGTTCTGGATCAGCATCGCCGTCACCGGCGGGCCGCCATAAAGCGCGTCGCTGGCTCCGGTCAGCACCGGGCCGATGCGCGAATGGTCGAGATGGCGGATCGAGGGATCGCGCATCCTGGTGCCTTCCAGAACTTCCTGGTTGAGCTTGAAGATGCCGGAGTTGGAATGGAAGGCGCCGCCGCCCTCATATTGCCAGCTGCCGGTGACAGCCGCGATGCAGGACGCTGCATGCATGTTGACGGCGCCATTGCGCTGGCGCGCGAAGCCGTAGCCGAGGCGGAAATAGGTCTTTTTAGTCGTGCCGACGAGGCGGGCGAAGGCCTCGGTCTCGGCGACCGTCAAGCCGGTGATCCCGGCCGCCCAGTCCGGCGTGCGCGTCTCGAGATGCGCTTCCAGCCCTTTCGGGTCGTCCGTGTACTTTTCGAGATAGGCGCGGTCGGCCATGCCTTCCCTGAACAGCACATGCATGACCGCGCAGGCCAGCGCGCCATCGGTGCCCGGCTTCAGCACCAGGCCGAGATCGGCCTGCTTCATCGTCGCATTCTCATAGACGTCGATGACGACGATCTTCGCGCCGCGCTCCTTGCGCGCCTTGATGGCGTGCGTCATGACGTTGACCTGCGTCACCACAGCATTGGTGCCCCAGATCACCACGCAATCGGATTTCGCCATCTCGCGCGGGTCCGGCCCGCGCAAGGCGCCGGCGCCCATCATCCAGCCGGTCCAGGCGAGATTGGTGCAGATCGAACCGAAAAAGCCGGAGTATTTCTTGGCGTGGCGCAGCCGGTCGATGCCGTCGCGCTGCACCAGCCCCATCGTGCCGGCATAATAATAGGGCCAGACCGTCTCCGAGCCGTATTTCTCCTCGGCCGCAATGAATTTTTCGGCGACGAGGTCGAGCGCCGCCTCCCAGCTTGCTTCTTTCCAGGCGCCGTCGCCCTTGGAACCGGCGCGGATCAGCGGCTTCAGCAAACGGTCGGGATGATGGACGCGGTCGGCATAGCGGGCAACCTTGGCGCAGACGACACCGGCCGTGTAGCTGTTGGACTTGGCGCCATGGACGCGGCCGATGCGGTTGCCGTCAAGCAACTCGACCTCGAGCGCGCAGGTCGAGGGGCAATCATGCGGACAGGCCGAATGGCCGATGCGAAGCTTGGCGTGTTGGTTCATGGGGCGAGGTTAACCGGTTCCGGACGCGGCGTGTAGGGCCAGATCTTACCCTCACCTTGATGGGGAGGGTCGGCGTGTAACGCCGGGGTGGGGTGTGGCGCAGACCCCCACCCCGCTCCGCTTCGCGGATCGACCCTCCCCACAAGGGGGAGGGTAATCACTCCGCCGTGCCTTCCTCATACTCTGCCGACATGGTCAGCCACTTTTCCTCGTGGCCGGCCAGCGTCTGGGCCAGTTGCGAGCGCTCCTTCGCCAGCCGTGTCGCCGTCGAGGGATCCTTCTCGTAGACCGCCGGATTGGACAGTTCGTCCTCAATGCCGTCGATGCGCTTGCGAATGCGGTCCATCAGCGCTTCGGTGGCGCGGATCTCCTTGGCCAGCGGCTCGAAGGCAGCGCGGCGAGCCGCCGCATCGCGGCGGCGGTCGGCTTTTGATGCCTTGTCGGCCTCGCGCTTGCCGCGGCGGTCGCCGGAGACGCCGGTGACCAGCGTCTTGTAGTCCTCGAGATCGCCGTCATAGGGGTTGACCGCGCCGTCCTTGACCAGCCACAGGCGGTCGGCGGTTGCCTCCAGCAGATGGCGATCATGCGAGATCAGGATCACGGCGCCGGGAAATTCGTTCAGGGCATGGATCAGCGATTCGCGGCTATCGATGTCGAGATGGTTTGTCGGTTCGTCGAGGATGAACAGGTTTGGGCCCTCGAAGGCCGACAGCCCCATCAGCAGCCGCGCCTTCTCGCCGCCCGACAGATCCTTGGCGGCGGTGTTCATCTTCTCGGTCGTGAGGCCGAACTGGGCGACGCGGCCGCGCACCTTCGATTCCGGGGCCTCCGGCATCAGCCGGCGGACATGCTCGTAGGCGTTTTCGTCCGGCCGGAGGTCGTCGAGCTGGTGCTGGGCGAAGATCGCCACCTTCAACCCGGGCGCCACCGTCATGGTGCCACTCTCCTGCTTGAGCCGGCCGGACAGCAATTTGGCGAAGGTCGACTTGCCGTTGCCGTTGGCGCCGAGCAGCGCGATGCGGTCGTCGGCGTCGATGCGCAGCGTCATCTTCTTGAGGATCGGCTGACCCTCGGTGTAGCCGACATTGACGTTGTTCAGCGCCACGATCGGCGAGGCCACCGTCTTCACCGGCTCGGGGAAGGAGAACGGCCACACCGAATCGTTCACGAGGGCCGCGATCGGCTTCATCTTTTCCAGTGCCTTGATGCGCGACTGTGCCTGTCTCGCCTTGGAGGCCTTGGCGCGGAACCGCTCGACGAAGGATTCCATGTGCTTGCGCGCGGCCTCCTGCTTGACCCGGCCCTTCTCCTGCAATTCCTTCTGCTCTGTATATTGACGTTCGAACTGGTCGTAGCCGCCGCGCCAGAAGGTCAGCTTCTTCTGGTCGAGGTGGACGATCGAATTGACGGCGCGGTTGAGCAGGTCGCGGTCGTGCGAGATCAAAAGCACGGTGTGCGGATATTTCGACACGTAGTTTTCCAGCCACAGCGTGCCTTCGAGATCGAGATAGTTGGTCGGCTCGTCGAGCAGCAGCAGGTCCGGCTCGGCAAACAGCACCGCAGCAAGCGCCACGCGCATGCGCCAACCGCCGGAGAAGGACGAGGCCGGACGCCGTTGCGCAGCGTCGTCGAAGCCCAGGCCTGCGAGAATGGTGGCGGCGCGGGATTCGGCTGAGTGCGCGTCGATATCGGCCAGCCGCATATGGATGTCGGCGATGCGGTGCGGATCGGTCGCCGTCTTTTCTTCTTCGAGCAGCGCCGTGCGTTCGAGATCGGCCTTGAGCACGATCTCGATCAGCGCATCCTCGGTGCCCGGCGCTTCCTGCGCCACCTGGCCGATGCGGGTGCTCTTCGGCAGGCTGATCGAGCCTGTCTCGGACGGGAAATCGCCGGTGATGGCCTTGAACAGCGTCGTCTTGCCGGTACCGTTGCGGCCGACAAGGCCGGCCTTGGTGCCGGCCGGCAAGGTCAGCGAGGCATGGTCGAGAAGCAGGCGTCCGGCCATGCGGAGCGATAGGTCGTTGATGATCAGCATGGCCGCGCTTTTGCACCGGACATCAACGCTTCGCAAGGCCTTGCCGGCCAGTTGGCCGCACAAGGCCTCGAAACGACGCCAGCGAGGGCGTCGTCAAAGCAGCCGAACAGTGGCTTGCCTGCTCTCAGGCAGTCGCCTTGCGCTTCGTTGCCTTGGCGACAGCGGCCGGCGCTGCTGCCGGCTTGCGGCCAAGTCCCGTCGACTTTGCCAGCGCCGATCGCGTCGCCGAGTAGTTTGGCGCAACCATCGGATAGTCCGGCGGCAAGCCCCATTTGGCCCGATAATCGTCCGGGCTCAGGCCGTAGTCGGTCCGCAGATGCCGCTTGAGCGACTTGAACTTCTTTCCGTCCTCAAGGCAAATGATGTAGTCGGGAAACACCGACTTCTTCGGATTGACTGCCGGAACCAGGTTTGGAGTTTCCGCGACAACTGCACCAGCGAGCTTGCGAACCGAAGCACTGACGCTGGCAATCAACTCAGGCAGGCCGGCAGCAGGAAGCGGATTGTTGCCTACATAGGCCGAGACAATATCGGCCGTCAGCTCGATAACGGTCTTATCATCGATATTTGACAATTCTTTCACCTTATTTGCGACAAAATCCTCCACCCCAGCGAAGACTTGTGTCGATGTATCTCTTTAACCGCGTCCCCCAACGGACCGCCAAGTCTCATAAAAGAATGAAGAATCGGCAAAAATAGCATTCATGCGAAATCGACGCCGTGCAAATTAGAAAATCTAATACTTGGAACCAGCAGACTTAGCGGCAGGACTTTCGTCCAATATCTCCAGAATACGCTTCCAGCGGGCGCAACGCGCGAAATCCTTTTGTTCTATGGCCTTTTCGGCCCTCATCGCGGCGTAGAGCGGTGCCTCGGCGCCGAATTCGTCGATCAGCCAATGCGCTTCCTGAATGGCCAGACGCTCATTCTCGTCAAACATGGTTTTCGACCTCCGAACGTTCCACACCGACCGCGACACAACTGCCGATGACGAGGATGGCTCCGACAATGGCCGTCACCGTCAGCCGTTCGCCGGATAAGGTCAAAAGCAGGGTCGAGGCGATCGGCGTGAGATAGGCGACCACCGCGACCCTGCCGCTGCCTTCAAGCTTCAAGGCGCGCGACCAGAAATAGTAGCCCAGGCCCATCGGACCGGCGCCGAGATAAAGGCCGAGGGCCAGATCCCCGCCGACGGGCCAGGTGAAACCGTCGCGAGCGCACCACAGAAACATCAAAGCGACGCCAATCAAAGACGATGGCAGCAACAGGCGATCCGCTGGAGTGGCCACCCGTCCCACCATGATCGAATAGAAGGCCATGCATAGCGCGGACCCGAATGCGGCGAGATAGCCGACCAGATCGCCTTCGAACCAGGATTGGTTGCGCCCTCCCGAAATCACCAGTGCAACGCCGATGAAGCCCACCACCGCGGCGAGACCCAACAGTGCCGGACGCCGCGGATTTTCCAAGGCAATGACTGCCGCCGCGACCATCAACGGCCAGGTGTAGGCCACCAGATTGGCCTCGATCACCGGCATCGAAGCGAAGGCGATGTATTGCAGCACCATGGTGCCGACCAGGCCGATGAAGCCGACCGCGAGAGAGATGAGCGCCGCCCCGGCGGTGACCGGTACTACTCTTTCGCGGCTCATCAATCTGATAGCGGCGAAGACGAGTGCTGCGCCTGCAAATTGCAGGAACTGGACCTGCGACACCGGGTGGCTGGCCAGCAGGGATTTGCCGACCAGGGCATTGGTGGACCACAACGCCACCGCACCGGCAGCGAAGACCAACGCGGATATCGAGCCGGATCCCTGCCGAAACAATCGGCATGGGACTCTATGTTGCTGTTCGACCATGATCCTGTCCGAAAACCGGTTCCGACTTATCGGGGTCATGGTTCATTACCATGATTCCCTGGCGCCGCCCGGAACCGGTGCCTCGACGGCGGTGGGCACGGGATGCTCCGCCTCGAACCGACGATAGGCCGGCAGCTGATTGGTCCAGACATCTTCGGCCAGTTCGCTGACCCACTCACGGTCGTGGTCGTTGTCGGCGGCGAGATAGAACATTCTGTTATCGTCGACATAGGGCTTGGCCACCGAGCGCTGGTTGAGCACCAGCGTGACGCGCTCGCCGAACCGGATCGGAGCGGTGCGATGCAGGACGCCCAGGAATTGGCCGAGCGTCGCGTAGTTCATCTTGTGATCGATGCGCATGACACTGTTGCGCGGGATTTCGCGGCCGGCTTCGAGAATGGCGCGGCCGGTTTCGGAGTCGTCGCAGTAGATTTCGAGGTGGCCGCCGACCAGCGGATTGCTGATCGACAGCGGAATGAGCTCTGTGACCGGAACGCCATCGCAATGCCACTCCACGGCGCCGTCCTTTGGATTCATGAAGGTGACCGTCGAGCCGACGATCGATAGCGGATAGGGCTCCAGCTTGGTGCCCATCATGTCGGACAGCCGCTCCAGGCGCAGCTTGTCATGCAGCAATTCCTTGATCTGGGGGATGAAACGGTCGGCCCCGGTGATGAAGGTCAGATCGAGGTGCTTGTGCACGGCATGGCTGGCCTTGAGCTTCAGGGCAGCCTCCTCGATAGCTGCAAGCAGTGCCGGGTCATAGCCGTGCAAATATTGCGCGACACCGAAACTCGACACTTTCCAGGCGGTTTCATGGCCGATAATGGCTTCGCGGCTCATCGCATAACGCAGTTCGGGAATGGTATGGGCGTTCATTGTACTTCTCCAGGATGGGGGCAACACTTGGTAAACAGTCGATTAATTCACCCACCCCTGTAAAATTAGGAATGCTGGTGCTAGTGTAAGCCAAGCTTAAGGTCGAAACCGTGCGTCTGCTCAGTCAGGTCAACCTCAATTCGCTTAAAATCGTGGAGAGTGCTGCGAGGCACGGTAATTTCACGCGTGCCGGCGAAGAACAGTTTATTACCGCTTCAGCGGTCAGCCAGCGCGTGAAAAGCCTTGAGGATCAGCTTCGTTTCAAGATTTTCCAGCGCGGCGGCAATGCGGTGTCGTTGACGCCGGAGGGCGAGACCTATGTCTCGCGCGTTCGCGAGGCGCTGGAGCGAATCGTCGCCGCCAGCATGGAAGCGACCGGGCAATCGCAGGAGCATGTGCTAAAAATATCGGTGCTGCCGACCTTTGCGGCACGCTGGCTGTTTCCGCGCCTGCCGCTGTTCCAGCAGCAATATCCCGATATCGTAATGCGGGTCTCGACCTCCTACGCGACGCATGAGTTCACGGCCTCGGAATTCGATCTCGAAATCCGTTATGGCGACGGTCACTTTCACGGGCTGCAATCCGATCTGCTGTTTCGCGAAGACCTGACACCGGTGTGCAGCCGCAAGCTGTTCCACGAAGTTCTCGGCGATAAGCGGCTGTCGAAGGTGACACCGGACGACCTCAAGCACTTCACCCTGCTGCATTCCGACACCTGCACCCAAAATTGGCAATCCTGGCTTGGTTTCGCCGGCGCCAGCTTCGTGCTCAGCGAGACCAAGAGCATCTATTTCGACTCGTGCATGATGTCCTACGAGGCAGCCAATTCCGGGATGGGCTTTGCGGTGGCCAACCGTGCCTATATGGCCAGCGACATCCGCGCCGAAAGGCTGGTGGCTCCCTTCGCCGTCCACCACCCGAACACGGCTGGTTGGTATTTTGTTTCCCCGCTGAGAGGCCTTGCCGCACGCAAGGTCCAGTTGTTCAAGCAGTGGGTGATGGCGGAAGCGGCTCTGACGCAGTGCCAACTGGACAGCGAAATCAGGGGCGAGGCTTCGACGGCCGCCTGAATCTCGGGCAAGTATCCGGTGTGCCGGCTAATTTCAGATGCAAAGACAATGCTGCAGCACAAAATGCAGCGATAGTAGGCGCAAGCTCTTCGACCTTCGGACGGCACCGAATCAGGCGAAAGCTCTGCCCTCCTCGGTCCGCTGAAAAAGCATCAGGTCCAACCCCAGGCTTGGCCGTCCCAGGATGGTCAGGATCGTATGCGCCTGGCCGCGATGGTGGGTCTGGTGGTTGAAGACATGATCCAGCGCCGGCGCCAGCCTTTGCGAGACGGTGCGCATGTCCGAAACGGTCATGTAGGTGAAGCGGCCCGTCAACGCCTTGTCATTGAGGCCGCCGACCCAATCGATGATCCTCCTGTCCTCGGCTTCACGCGCCGCCCGCAGGCCGGTCAACCCCCAATGCAGGATGGCATCCAGTGTCGTCGGCGCGTCGCCCTCGCCGGTGAAGCGCTTCATCCAGATCCGGTCGGCCGTCAAAAGGTGGTTGAGCGTGCCCATCATCGAGCCGAAGAAGGCGCCGACATCGCGGTTGAATTCCTCGTCATCGAGTTCGGCGGCGGCATCATAGATGCGACCGTTGGCCCATTGATTATAGGCCGCAAACATCATGAAATGCTGTCTCATGGCTTCCCTCGGCTCACGTCGATGCGGGGCCTACCTAACCCGCAGGAACGCCGCCGCCAATGACCATTCTGCTCTATGATCTCGTCGGACGCGACACCACACGTCCGTTCAGCCCGCATTGCTGGAAGGTGGTGATGGCGCTTGCCCACAAGGGGCTCGACATATCGACCGTACCGACGCGCTTTCTCGAGGTGCCCGCTGTCGAGGGCGGCGTTTCGAAAACCGTTCCGGTGATCCGGGACGGCGAGACGGTCGTCGCGGATTCCTTCGCCATCGCGCTCTATCTCGATGAGGCCTATCCGGACCGGCCGACGCTGTTTGGCGGTGAAGGCGGCAAGGCGATGGCGCGCTTCGTCGAACGCTGGTCGCAAGTGACCATTCATCCCTACGTGACCACCGCGGCGATCATGGACCTCCATGCCATGCAGGACGCGGAAAACGCCGTCTATTTCCGCCAGAGCCGGGAGCAGCGTCTTGGCAAGCGGCTGGAGGAGGTGAAGGCCGCCAGGGAAGCTGGGCTCGGCAATTTCAGAGCCTCGCTGGAGCCATTGCGCTCGATGCTCTCCTATCAGCCATTCATCGGCGGCGCGGCGCCGCTGTTCAGCGACTATATCGTCTTCGGCGCCCTGCAATGGGCGCGCATAGCCTCGCCCTACCAACTGCTCGACGACGGCGACGTGGTGGCGCAGTGGTTCGCCCGCTGCCTCGACCTGCATGGCGGGCTGGGACGAAAGATCGCCGCCGCGGCTTGACGCCGTAAAGCTTACTTGGCCGCCGCCTTCTTTGGCTTGCCGGCCTTCGTGGCAGCCTTTGCCTCCTTGGGGGCGGCCTTTGCCTTGGCGGCGCCAGTTGCCTTCCTGGTTGGCTTTTTGGCCGCCGACTTGCCCGCGGCGTCCTCCTGGTCGACATCGGCGGCCGCCTGATGCCAATGGCGCTCATGATGTCCAGCCGGCTGGCCCTCTTGCAGCCAGAGCTGGTGCGCACGGTTGCGAATGCGTTCCTGACGATCGTCTGTCATGGTCATGGTGTCTCCATACGGCCCGACCTCAGCGCGGCGCCGACACGCGAGTATAGCAAGCAACGCGTTGCTGTGTAGCCGTCTGATCTCGGCTTCGGGAGCACAGAAAAGCGCAGCGGCCTGCCCTTCGCTATCGCTCCCTGCCCTTCGGGCGTTCAAACCCTTTGAAAGGTCCACTGGACCTTTCAATCCGCCCGAAGGCGGACCGGGCTTTCACCGTTCGTCGCTCGGAGCCAAGCAATTGGCTTTCCGTCCGCTTCGCGGACCATCCCTCACCCCTTTGGCCTCACCCCTTTGGCCTCACCCCTTGGCAATGGGCCGGGCGGCTTGTATAGAGCCCGCCACTCTCAATTCCATTCTCAGACAAGGACGACCCATGGCGCTCGAACGCACATTTTCCATGATCAAGCCGGACGCAACCCGGCGCAATCTCACTGGTGCCATCACCAGGATGCTGGAAGAGGCAGGCCTGCGCGTCATCGCCTCGCGCCGGGTCTGGATGAGCCGCCGCGAAGCGGAAGGCTTCTATGCCGTCCACAAGGACCGCCCCTTCTTCGGCGAACTGGTTGAATTCATGTCGTCGGCACCGACCGTCGTCCAGGTGCTGGAAGGCGAGAACGCCATTGCCAGGAACCGCGAAGTGATGGGCGCCACCAACCCGGCCAACGCCGCCGAAGGCACCATCCGCAAGGTTCACGCGCTGTCGATCGGCGAAAACTCGGTGCACGGCTCCGACGCGCCGGAGACCGCGGCAGAAGAGATCAAGTACTGGTTCTCGGACACCGAGATCGTCGGCTGAGCCGATAGTCCAGACCTTGGATTACGTGAAAAGGCCGGCGTTTCGCCGGCCTTTTTCGTTGGGGGTCAGCTAGCGGCGCTGAAGCGCAGGATCTCGCGGCCATCCTTGTCTGATATGATGAGCTTGCCGGCATCGACACGGTATGACGCCGCCTTGGCCAGCGCATCGAACAGCGCCTTTTCCTCGGCCATCACCTCGGGCGCACAGGCCTTGTAGGTCGAGCCGATGTCCCTGATCGCGATCGTTTGCCCATCGAGTTTGGCGGTGGCGAAGTAGGTGTTGCAGGGGCCGCTGCCGCCCGCCTTGCCGGCCCCGCTGACCCTGAACGTCGCTTGCGGGGCAGCAATAGCGCCGATGCCGTCGATATAGTCGACCAGCCAGGGCTGGTCGAAGACGGAAGCCGTCGGCTCGGCACTCGGGGTGACCATCTTCAGCATGATGGTCTGCGGCACGTCGGCCAACGGATCGACCTGATGGCGCATATCGGAGATGAACAGCAGCTTGTCGTCGACGGTGATGCGGGCTTGCAACGCGTAAGTCATCTGCGACCGGATGACCGAAGGGTCGAATTTGATCTCGAAGCTGATCGGCACCTGGCCTGCCGGCTTTACTTGCTGCTCACCGATGATGGTGGCCGGCGCGTCGGCCAGCGACACGTCCGCCAGCTGGACGGAGAGCACGGCACTGGGCGGCAAGGCAATGCGCTCGCGATAGATCACCTCGCCTCTCACGGCCCTTTCGGTGGCAACAGACTGCTCCGGAACGGCCAATATGCCGACGACCAGAGGCACGAAACCGAAGATCAAGAACTCCGCGATCCTGTCCAGCATGACCATCTCCCTCACCCCGGGCTGCCAATGCCCCGGGCTGCCAATGCCGAGGCTGACCAATCCCGCCAATTGGCCAAAGGATTGCGGTCAATGCATGGCTGCGGCGGATCTTATTCGGACTGATACCAGCGTTGCGCGGCGTTTGCATCGGCTTCCTTGGCCTCGACCCAGCCACCCTCCGAGCCGTCAGCCCGATGCTCCTTCTTCCAGAAAGGCGCGCGCGATTTGAGATAGTCCATCAGAAAATTCGCCGCCTCGAACGCCGCATGGCGATGCGCCGAGGCTGCCACCACCAGCACGATGTTCTCGCCGGGCGCGATCTTCCCGTGGCGGTGGATGGCGGTGAGCCCCTGCAATGGCCAACGCTCGACCGCTTCAACAGCGATGCGGGCGATTTCCGCTTCGGCCATGCCGGGGTAGTGTTCGAGCTCGAGCGCTGAGAGCGCGCCCTGCTCGTCGCGGCAAAGGCCGGAGAAGGTCACCACGGCGCCGATATCGGCGCGGCCTTGCGTCAGTCTGGCGATCTCGGCGGCGACGTCAAAATCCTGGCGCTGAATGCGCACGACAGGCAAGACCGCGCCGCTCATGTCAGCCCCCGGTCATCGGCGGGAACAGCGCGATTTCGCGGGCGCCCGCGATCTTCTCGCGGTGCTCGACATGTTCCTGGTTGATGGCGACGCGGATCACGTCGGGATATTGCAGAGCGTGCTCGTAGCCATCGCCGCGCGATTTCAGCCAGCGCAGGAGATCGGTCACCGTCTCGATGCCCGCAGGCAGGTCGACATCCTCCTCAGCCATGCCGATGCGTTCGCGCACCCAGGCAAAATAGATGAGCCGTGTCGTCATCTCACTCGTCCATGATGTGCTTGAGGCCGGCGCGGAAATAATCGTAGCCGGTGTAGAGCGTGACCAACGCCGCGATCCACAGCAGAACCAGCCCGGTCTGCGTGGTCAGCGGAAAGATCTTGTCGCCGGCCGGTCCGGCCAAGAGGAACGCTATGGCGACCATCTGGATCGCGGTTTTCCATTTTGCCAACTGCGTCACCGGCACCGAGACTTTCAGCGCCGCCAGATACTCGCGCAGGCCCGAAACCAGGATTTCACGGCACAGGATGATGATCGCCGCCCACAACGACCAGCCGGCAATACCCGCATGGCGATCGGTATCGGCGGCCAGCAGCAGCAGGCATGTGGCGACCAGCAGCTTGTCGGCGATCGGGTCGAGCATCTTGCCGATGTTGGAGGTCTGCTGCCAGGCGCGTGCCAGATAGCCGTCCAGATAATCGGTGATCGAGGCGAGCAGGAAGATGATCAGCGCCGACCAGCGGGCAAAGTCGCTCGACTTCAGATGTCCTTCGAGAAAAAAGCACAGCACCACCAGCGGCACCGCGACGATGCGGGCGTAGGTGAGCATATTGGGCAGGTTGAACGCGCGCTTGGCCATGTCTGGGAAACTCTTTCTGCCTGCCTACTCAAATCAGATGCGAATGTAGGGGGTCAACAGGCCAGATTCGACAGGCCAGATGAAAGTGCCGGATTTTTCAACTCTCGTGGAAATGATTGTAGACCAGTTTCGCCACCTGTTCGGAAATTCCGTCGACTTTCCGCAGATCCTCGATGGCCGCGCGGCTGACCGCCTTGGCGGTGCCGAATGCCAGCAGCAATGCCCGCTTGCGGCCGGGACCGATGCCGCTGATCTCGTCGAGCGGGCTCTTGACCATCTCCTTCTTGCGGCGCGCCCGATGCGAACCGATGGCGAAACGGTGGACCTCGTCGCGCAGGCGCTGGACGAAATAGAGCACGGGATCGCGAACCGGCAGCGAAAACGAGTCCCTGCCTTTGACGAAGAAACGCTCACGGCCGGCGTCGCGGTCCTGGCCCTTGGCGATACCGATGGCCACCACCCGGTCCTCGATGCCGAGATCGGCGAGGATCTTGCGCACCGCGGTCATCTGGCCCTGGCCACCGTCGATCAGGATGACATCGGGCCAGGCCGGGAAGCTGCCGGAGATATCGTCCTCCATATCGTCCGCCGAACCATCAGCCGCATCCCCAGCCGGGACATCGCCATGCTCCTTCAGCAGCCGCGAAAAACGTCGCTCCATCACCTCGCGCATCATGCCGAAATCGTCGCCAGGTGTGATCTCGGTCGAGCGGATGTTGAATTTCCGGTACTGGTTCTTCACGAACCCTTCCGGTCCGGCGACGACCATGGCGCCGACCGCGTTGGTGCCCATGATGTGTGAGTTGTCGTAAACCTCGATGCGCACCGGCGGCTTGGCCAGGCCGAATGTCTCGGCGAAACCCGCAAGCAGGCGTCCCTGGGTGGAGGTTTCAGCCAGCCGGCGTCCGAGCGCTTCGCGGGCATTCTGCAAAGCGTTGTCGGTCAGGTCCTTCTTCTCGCCGCGCTGCGGCACGGAGATCGCGACCTTGCGGCCAGCTCGGGTGGAGAGCGCCTCGGCCAGCAGTTCCTGATCCTCGACGCCATGCGACAGAAGAATGTTCCGCGGCGTCGGCTTGTCGTCATAGAACTGCGCCAGGAACGAACCCAACACCTCGGCTGCTTCCAACGCCGGATCGGCCTTGGGGAAATAGGCGCGGTTGCCCCAGTTCTGGCCGGTGCGGAAGAAGAACACCTGGATGCAGACCTGGCCGCCTTCCTGATGGATGGCGAAGACATCGGCTTCGTCGACGGTCGCCGGATTGATGCCCTGATGGCTCTGCACATGCGACAGGGCCGCCAACCGGTCGCGATAGATCGCGGCGCGCTCGAAATCGAGAGCTTCCGACGCCTGCTGCATGGCGGCCGAGATTTCCGTCTTCACCTTCTGGCTGCGGCCGGACAAGAAGTCCTTCGCCTCGCCGACCAGTTCGGCATAGTCCTGATGCGAGACCTCGCCGGTGCAGGGACCAGCGCAGCGCTTGATCTGATAAAGCAGGCATGGCCGCGTGCGGTTCTCGTAGAACGAGTTGGTGCAACTCCTGAGCAGGAAGGCGCGCTGCAGGGAGTTGATGGTACGGCCAACGGCACCGGCCGAGGCAAACGGGCCGAAATAATCGCCTTTGCGCGACCGCGCGCCGCGATGCTTGTAGATGCCCGGCGAGACATGGTCGCCGGTCAAGAGAATGTAGGGAAACGACTTGTCGTCGCGCATCAGGACGTTGAATCGCGGCCGCAAGCGCTTGATAAGGTTGGCTTCGAGCAGCAGCGCTTCGATCTCGGTGCGGGTGACGACGAACTCCATCGTCGACGTTTCGCGCACCATGCGGCCGATGCGGGTGGTGTGGAAACGGCCTTGCGCGTAGTTGGTGACGCGCTTCTTCAGGCTGCGCGCCTTGCCGACATAGAGCACATCGCCGGCAGCGTTCATCATGCGGTAGACGCCGGGCGCGTTGGGAAGCCGCTTGACCAGCGTCTGGATCACCTCGGCGCCGATCATGCCTTCCGCGTCGCCGGCATGCGGTGTCCAGTCGATGGCGGTGAAGGCGACATCGGGACCGACGGTTTCAACGATCTTCTCGACCGCCTCGTCCTCGAGGTCGATATCGGGGGGCAGATCGTCGGCGCCGCCGCGCGGCGTGCTTTTGTGGTCTACAGGACTCATTCCGTCATGCCTGTCACATCGGGCGTCTGCCATGCAAGATGCTGGCCGCCATCAAGCGCGATCATCTGGCCGGTGACCGAGCGCGCTTCCCAGAGATAGCGGATTGTGGCGCCGAATTCCGGCAATTCCGGGCCGCGCTTGAGGACCAAGCCATCCACCTGTGCGGCAAAATCGCTGTCGTCCTGACGCGCGTTCTTCAGTGTCGGCCCCGGGCCGATGGCATTGACGCGGATGCTGGGGCCGAGCGCTTGCGCCATCATCTGGGTGGCCGTCCACAGCGTCGACTTGGACAGCGCATAGGAGAAGTAGCGCGGCGTCGGACGCCAGACGCGCTGGTCGATCATGTTGACGATCAGGCCCTCCTGCCCTGCCGGCAACGCCCGGGCGAAATTCTGCGCCAGCAGCGCGGGCGCTTTCACATGGACGGCAAAGTGCCGGTCCCAGGCCCGCCAGTCGAAATCCCGAACCGAATCGTCCTCGAACAGCGACGCATTGTTGACCAGCAGCGGGATCGGTCCGAGCGCTGCTTGCGCCTGGCCGACGAGATCGTCGACGGCGTCCATATCGGTCAGGTCGGCGGCGACCACGGCGGCGCGGCCACCTCCGGCGATGATTTTGGCAGCCAACGCATCGGCCTCGATGCGCGAGCGGTTGCAATGGATGGCGACGGCAAAACCGTGCGCGGCGAGATCCTCGACGATCGCCCTGCCGATCCGCCTGGCCCCGCCCGTCACCAGCGCCGTGACAGTGGCTTTGCTCATATGGTGTCAATCCTCAATTTCGGCCCGAAAAAGCGGTGCCGGCGAAATATGGCCCGGCATGCGTTAAATGGTGTTCGCACCTTGGGCAGCATTGTGGCGAAACGGCCGTTTGGACATCCCGGCCCACCCTGGACTCGGGCGCGCACGACCGCAATATAGGGTGCTGGAGTCCTTGCACCAAGCGGTGTGCAGCGCAGCATGGGATGGTTCCTGCCATTTCGCTGTTGCGAAGATGCAACGTCAAGGTTCTGCCTCATTCGTGCCGGGGAATGACCCAAGTTCAGGTTCGCTTCAGCCGCATTTTGACACGACATTTGGAACCGACGAACGCCAGATCCGTTTCACCCCCCGGACGGGTAGATGGCGATCGTGAGAAAAAAGCCTGTGTCCTGTGGCTTAAGGAGTAAAGAACAATGCAAGCCAATCTCAAATTCGCACGGCCGCTGGCCGTTGCGCTTGGGCTCTTCGCCCTCAGCGGAACTGCCTATGCTGCTGACGTGGTTTCGGAAGAGCCGCCGGCACCTGCGCCGATCGCTGAACTTCCGGTCGCTTCCTGGGCCGGCCCCTACGCCGGTCTCAACGTCGGCTATGGCTTCAGCGGCCGGACCAAAGAAAAGGATTTCGACGTTGAAACCGATACCAAGGGTTTCGTCGGCAGTGTCTTCGGCGGCTACCAGTGGCAGCAGGAGAACTTCGTCTACGGCGCTGAAGCCGAACTCGGCTACAACGGCGTCAAGGGCGACGACAACGGCATCGACTCCAAGGCCGGCTTTGAAGGTTCGCTGCGTGCCCGTCTCGGCTACGCGGTCAGCCCAGAAATCCTGCTCTATGGCACCGGCGGTCTCGCCGGCAGAAGCCTGAAGGTGGAAGACACCGTCCTTGGGGCCAGCGATCGCGCAACGATGCTCGGCTGGACCGCCGGTGTTGGCACCGACATCAAGCTGACCGACAATGTCTTCGGCCGCGTCGAGTATCGTTACACCGACTTCGGCAGCAAGAGCTTCGACGGCATCGGCAAGGTCAAGGCCACCGACAACCGCGTCACCTTCGGCGTCGGTATGAAGTTCTAAGTCGTTCAAGCCACGACACGAAAAAGCCGGGCCTCGCGCCCGGCTTTTTTTGTGTCTGGGTAATTTTCCCGGTGATCGAATCGATAACCCGGGAAATCAATTCCGGGCAATCGGCTATCAACCAGGAATGCACGGCTTCAGTTCTGGAAACTTCTCGTCGAAGCGTGCCGCCCATCGCGTCAGCCGGGCGCGACCCTTCTCCCATTTTCCGGCAAAACGCAGCGAGAGATAGCCAAGGCAGGCGCGCAGCGCCATCTGGCCGGCGGTGATCTTCTTCGGCAGCTTCGGCGGGTTGGCATTCAGCAGGTCGAGTGCCGCCGTGATCTTCGCCCACTGGCGATCGAGCCAAGGCTGATAGACCATCTCCTCGGGCCGCGTGCGCCGTTCATAGACCATCGACAGCGCGCAGTCGCAAATGCCGTCGGCCAACGCCTCCAGCACTTCAGCCTCGAGCCGCTTGTCGGGATTGCGTGGAAAAAGCGCGCTCTTCGACAAACGGTTGAGATGCTGGGTGATGGCGCGACTGTCGTGGATGGAGCGGCCGTCGTCGAGCACCAGAACCGGGATCTTGCCGAGCGGGTTGGCGCCGATCAGTTCGGCCGGTTTGTCGTCGGTTTTGACCGCCACCGTTTCGATGTCGATGCCGGCATAGGCGGCTGCCATGCGCACTTTGGAACTGTAGGGAGAGGAGGACGCATAGAGCAGTCTGGGCATGATCGGTTTCCTGTTTTGCAGGCCGGCAGTGTTGACCGATCAAGCGCGATCGAGCAATGGCCAGAAGCGGAAAACCCGGCCGCCAGCGAGCGGACTCATCGGCCGGGGCCGTTTGGCGAGCGCTCCATGAAGACGGTGCTTGATCACATAGTCGCCGAGTTGCCAGAATCGCAGGGATCACTCAGCCGACAGCCAAGACCGAAGGGCCTCGCGCCGATATTTCATCAAGCGAATGAATGGCACAAAAAGCCCCACCGGACTCCGCCCTATGGCGAAGTCCTGGGAGCTGCGAAAAGATATCCTCCGTCCGCCTCTGTTCTCGCCTTCCGACTGCCAAACAACGAACGGGGCGCCTGTCAGGCACCCGCCCTTGACTGTTTCGGCACCGCCCCCGGCGAGGGAAGACGCGACTACTTCTTGCCGGCCTTGGCGGGTGCTGCCTTCGGCTTGGCCGCAGGTGCCGCTTTCTTCACCGGCGCTGAAGATTTCGCTGCCGCAGCCTTCTTTGCCGGAGCAGCCTTCGCAGCCGGCTTCTTGGCCGGTGCAGCCTTGGCAGGTGCAGCCTTGGCAGCCGGTTTTTTTGCAGGTGCTGCCTTCTTCGCTGCGGGTTTCGCCGCAGCCTTCGCTGCAGGCTTCTTGGCTGGTGCCGCCTTCGCCGCCGGCTTTGCCGCGGCCTTGGCGGGTGCTGCTTTCTTCACTGCCGGTTTCGCAGCAGCTTTCGCTGCCGGCTTCTTGGCCGGTGCTGCTTTTGCCTTGGCCGCCGCGGCCTTCGGCTTGGCAGCGGGTGCTGCTTTCTTCACTGCAGCTGCGACCTTCGCCGTCGCTGCTTTTGCGGGTGCTTTCTTTGCCGGTGCCTTCGACGCCGGCGCTTTGGATGACTGCTTAGCCATGCGATGCCCCTTCCGTTGTGCCGACGGCCGTAATGACCCGGCGCGCTCATGCATATCTGACTCGCGGCTTGCTAGCCAGCGAAGCAATAGACTGATTTTCGCAACTTAACTTTCGGTTACGATCGGCACATGATCGTGCTGATCGTCGCAGAAATTCACTGCTGATCTTCGACCATCGGCTAGAATGTGTCGCCGACATTCTCCACACTCCGCGGGAGCGCTCTTCTCGTGAAGCTCCGAAGATCAGCGAACAGCTTTGCGTGTCGATCTTCGTTCGCCAATATCATGACCACAGCCTCAGCGGTGCGATCATCTCATGCAGGCGGACGATCTATACTGCAATGCGGCAGCCGGCCAATGCACCACCTTGTCAAGCGCGATCGCAGACCCGATTGCTCGTGAATTGACAGACTACTCTATATGCCAGAGTATTCTGCACGGCATGCCGGAGTACTTCGATGTCCATCGCACAGGGGCAAATGGCGCTGTCGCCGTTCGAGATTGCCAAGACGGTCCGCCACGGCGGCGGCATGGTTGTCGGTGGCCTCCGGCTTGGCTGCACCGGAGCCAATCGATGAGTGCCGACGAAATCATCCACCAGAGCACTCGGCTCAGGATCATGGCCGCGCTGAACATGCTGGAAAGGCGCCAAACGCTGGACTTCACCGGGCTGAAGGCCATCGTGGACGTCACCGACGGCAATCTCGGCGCGCATCTCGATACGCTGGCCAGGGCCGGTTATGTCGACATCGAAAAGCTGTTCGTCGGCCGCCGGCCGCAGACGCGCGTCAAGGCGACCACGAGTGGACGGCGCGCGTTCCGCGGCCACGCCGCATTCCTGCGCAAGATCATCGATCAGGCGATGCCGCGCAGGAAATAGCGTGGCGACTGGGCAATCAGCTCAGCGCGCGGCAACAACGGCAACGCCGGCGCCGATCATCACACCGCCCGCCGCGCGGTCACCCGGCGTACGATCCCTGGCGTGCGCAACAGGTTGCGGGCGCGGCCGGCGAGGATGACATGAACGCCGATCACCACCGCTTCAACGGCCAGGATCACCATCATCAGCACACCAAGATAAGCAGCATTGAGCGATGCGCCGACGCCGCCAGGCAACAGCGCGACGTAGAACAACGGCATTTTCGGATTGCCAAGATTGAGCGCGATGCCGGTGGCAAAAATCGTCAGCAGCCCTCGCCGTCCTGAGACGGGCTGCCGTCCAGAATCTTCGCGATCCGCATTTCCGTCACGGCTGATAGCCGAGGCAGATGGCGCCGAGCGCGACGATAGCGCAGGCGCCGACCCGCCGTGGCGTCAGCATCTCGCCGAGGAACAGGCGTCCGATGAAGGCCGCGAAGACGACGCTGGTTTCGCGGATCGCGGTGATCGGACCTGCTGGTCCGAGCGCGAAGGCCGCGACCACGACACCGTAGGCCAGAAGTGCAAACAGGCCTCCGCCCAGCGCCTTCCAGGTTTCAGGCGCGCGCAGGTCGACAATGAGCCGGCCACGGCAGGCGACGAAGGCCGCCGGCAGCAACGCGCCGTAGATCAGCAGGACCCATGCGGTGTAAGCGCCGGCATTTCCCGCCGCGCGAACGCCGAGCGCATCGACCGTCGCATAGGCGGCGATGATCGCTCCCGTTGCCAATGCATAGAATATCGATGTCGTGGCGGCCCTGCCCCGTCCGAGTGAAAGGCCCATGATGCCGCCAGCGACCAGCGCGACGCCGACGGTCTGCGGCAGAGTGAGCTGCTGGTTGGCCAGGAAGAACCCGCCGAGCGTGACAAGCAGCGGCACGCTGCCGCGAACGATCGGATAGACCCGCCCCAGTTCGCCATATCTGTAGGCGGCCACGAGAAACAAGGTGTAGCCAACCTGCAGGCAGGCCGAGAGCACGATATAGGACCAGGCCGGCGCGGCCGGAAGGTCGTGGAAGAAGGCGAAGGGGATGGCGAGCGCCGTGCTTGAAAAGCTCATGACGGTGACGGTCCACAACCTGTCGGCCCCCGTGCGCAGGAACGCGTTCCAGCTTGCGTGCAGGATCGCCGCAAACAATGCGAGCCCGATGACCAGCGGGCTCATTGCGGCCGGCGCGAGGCGGCGACGATGCCCATGGCCGCCTTGCGGGAGTCGCGAATGGCGGCTTCTGCCTGCCCCATCTGCGCCAGCAAGGTCGCACCTTCGATCAGCATAAGCAGCGTCGCCGCCACGCTCTCGGCGCGGCCGTGCGGCATCATCTCTTCGAGGATAGACTGCATGCGCCGCTTGAGGCCGTTCTTCTGCCTGACAACGGCCTCGAAAATCGGGTGCCCGGGATCGCCGAACTCGGCCAGCGCATGTGCGAACAGACAGCCATGGAAATCCGGGCTGCGGAACCAGCGTGCATGCCAGTCGAAGATTTTTCCGATTTTCTGCTCCGGCGGAACGTCCCCCTGGGCGAGCCGGTCGAGTTGGCGGTCGAAACGCATAGCGCGATAGTCGAGCACCTCGACGATCAGTTCGTCCTTGCTGGGAAAGTGGCGATACATCGTCATCTTGGCCACATCGGCTTCGGCGATGATCCGGTCGATACCGGTGGCATGGAAGCCGGCGCGCTTGAACAGCACGTAGGCCGTGTCAACGACGTGTTGGCGCTTGCCGGAAGCGGACGATGGCGTCATGGAGATTACCTAGTAGTGAGACAGGTCTGTCTCGCCTGTATGCGACGGATCGAACCTGCTGTCAACGGCACGAAAAAACGCCTGCGGCCGATCAGGCCACAGGCGCGAAAGAGATTGGAAGGGGAAACGGGGTCTAGCGCAGAATGCGGCAGCGGCCGTTGTAGACCATCCAGCGGTCGAAGCCCGAGACGCAGAATTCGACATTGTCGCCGATCGAGGCAAAGCCCTGGCCTTCCTCGATCAGGTACCAGATGGTGCGATCGCGGCCGTCGGACAGGCTGACGGTGGCGCCGCAATAACGGCGACCGATCGGCCAGGTATCGTTGGCCGCCAGATAGCGATGCTGGTGGATGCGCCGGAAATCGGTGATCTGCACGTCAGGCAGATGCGGCACGTGATGCACCTGATAGGAAAAGCGGCTGGTGATCTTGTTCAGTACCCAGGGCTGACCGCAGACCCCGCTGTCTTCATCGGAATAGACCGTAAGATCGGCGGCCTGCACGGTCTGGGTGATACCGAGAGGCGCGGCAAGCGGGGTGCAGAGCGAAATCAGGGCGGCAAGGGCGGATTTGGCGAAGCGAGTCATGGCAGCCTCTCAAGGTCGATTGCGCGCACTGTGCGGATTCGCTTGGCGGCGGTCAAGCGGTTGCGTTGACAATGGTTTCCCAGTTTGAAACCGCTTTTTGACCAAAGCCGAATTTGCACGCACCGGAATGGCTCTGGCACGTTCATATCCAGACCCTAAGGAGTACGGTCACTGGGTCGTCGATGAGCCCGCCTCAAGCCTGCTCGCCGGCCAGCCATTCCAGCGACCAGTGCGCCGGCCGCCCCACCGCAAGCAGCCTGTGCAGGGCCGGCAGCAGCGTCCGCAGCTCGCCCTCCAGCGTGAACGGCGGGTTGACCACCAGCAGACCGCTGCCGTCGAGGCTGGGTTCCGAAGAGGCCGGCCTGATCTCGAACTCGATATCGAGCAGCTTCGGAATGCCGGATTGCTTCAGCGCCTTGCGGAAGGCGATGATCGCCTTGCGGTCCTTGATCGGATACCAGAGCGCGTAGATGCCGCCGGGCCACCGCTTGTGCGCCCTTATCAGCCCGTCGACGAGGCGTTCGAACTCACCCGCTTCCTCGAATGGCGGATCGATGAGGACAAGGCCGCGCTTTTCCTTCGGCGGCAGATGCGCGCCGAGCGCCAGCCAGCCATCGAGCTCGATGATCCGGGCCTGGAAATCGCCGGCAAAGAACGTCCTCAGCCTCGCGGCATCCTTGGGGTGCAGCTCGATCGCCGTCAGCCTGTCCTGCTTGCGCATGAGATGGCGCGCAATCAACGGCGAGCCCGGGTACTTCTGGATGCCACCCTCGGGGTTGAGCGACCGTATAGTCTCCAGATAAGGCGCGAGCAGCGCCGCCACCGGAGCGGCGAACGGGGCATCGATCAGCCTGCCGATGCCGCCTTGCCACTCACCCGTCTTCTGCGCCTCGGCGGACGACAGGTCGTAGCGGCCGATGCCGGCATGGGTGTCGACGACCCGAAACGCCTTATCCTTCTGCTTCAGATACTCGAGCAAGCGCGTCAGCACGACATGCTTGACGACGTCAGCGAAATTCCCGGCATGATAGGCGTGGCGGTAGTTCATGGTTTTGTGCCGTTATGCATGTCGTTGTCCCAAAACCGCTGCACACTTTTGGGCGACATGCATCAGCCCCTGCCCCAACGCGGCGGTGGCGGCTGCGAGTTCGGATTTTCCGGCCGGCCGCCACGAGTGCGCAAAGTCAGCAAGAATCCGATCAGGCCGATCGCCATCAGCGCGAAGCCGACCGGCCGTGCACGGCTGTCGATCTCGCCGGCGCCGGAGCGCAGGATGAGATCGACCGCCCGCATTGGTATGTCGTCGGCATCACCCGGTCCAACGGTGAAGATATAAGGGCCAGGGCTGACGGTCGCGATCACGCCGGCCTCGTCGCGAAAGATCTTGTCGGTCAGTTGCGGGCTAGCCTGGCGAGGATTGTCGGAATGGTTGAACTGCAGCGTCGAGGCGAGCACCGTGCGGCCATTGCTTGCAGCGGTCAGCGTCAGGACGGTGCGCTGCTGCGAAACGATGCGCTCTGCTCTTGCGGTCAGGTCGACCAGCACCCGCACCGGCGCGTCGCGGCCGGAGAGCGGCACCGTCAGCGGCTTGAAGCGGCCCTGCTCATAGACCCGCCAGGTGCCGATCTCATGGCCGGAGAAGTTGCTCATCGCCCAGGGATAGACGACACCGATGCCGGCGCCGACGAGCAGGATCAGGACAAACAGAAAGCGCATTCAGATCACCATGGCGTATCGTGACCTTGCCAATAGCGCCCCGACGGCCAAAAGGCGATGGCCAGTTGCGGGCAGCCACCTGGAGGTGGGCCGTGCGGGCGCGAGCGCAACCAGATTGGCGGCCTGGCCGCGCAACAATTCAAGGTTCTACCTATGCGCTCAAAAATTAAGCCGAGTATTTCGCGCGCTGCGCTGACATCGCTGTCGGCTCATTCTCGGTCGTCCTTGCTGTCAAGTTTCGATTCTACCTCAAGGGACAGCTTCCGCGTCCGGTCATACATTGTCGTCGATCGAGCCAATATGCTGATTAGTAAAGAGGATTTTCCGCATGCGCCGTGTTTCAGCCCGAGAGACGCTCGCCCCCTCACGTTAACCATTCGCGAGCGCACTTGGTTAAGAAATCACTAATTTAGTTGACTATAATTTCCACAGGTATATTTTCGATATGTTGGGATGTGCAATTTGGGCGAGCAATCGGCGATGGTGACACCGAGCGGGTGACCGCGTTTTCGGGGCGCAGAGAATGCTGAGCGGCAGCACGGAGGTCGTGTAGTCGTACCAGCTTCGCGAAAGCCAAAGAACAATTAACGCACATCAGTGATGGCGATTCCGCAGACGCGGAGGTTTGCCACGTTCTGAAGGAACGTGGCCGGGCGATGCTTTGTCCCGGCCCCGGCGGTAGCGTGTGCGGTGCGTGCGAGGAAAGCATGGGTAAGCTTGTCAAGGTTCTGAAACTGGAATCCGGCAGCCAAAGGGGCGCCAACCAAAGCCGACGACGCGCCCTTGTCGCCGGAGGAGCGGGTTTTTTAGGATCGCATCTGTGCGAACGTCTTTTGCGGGACGGATACGACGTTGTCGCGCTGGACAATTTCCACACCGGCAAAAGATACAATCTCAATACCCTTCTGCGTAATCCGAGCTTCACCTGCATCGAGCATGACATCGTCGATGCACTGCCTTCGGATCTTCAGTGCGACGAGATCTACAATCTCGCCTGCCCCGCCTCTCCGCCGCACTACCAGGCAGACCCGATCCACACCTTCAAGACAAGCGTGCTTGGATCGCTGAACCTTCTGGAACTCGCGCGACAGAACAAGGCCAAGATATTCCAGGCCTCTACGTCCGAAGTCTATGGCGATCCCTTCGTGCATCCACAGCCCGAGAGCTACTTCGGCAACGTCAACACGCACGGACCGCGTTCCTGCTACGATGAAGGCAAGCGCTCGGCCGAAACCCTGTTCTTCGATTATTCGAGAACCTATGGCCTCGATATCCGTGTCGCCCGCATTTTCAACACCTACGGGCGCCGCATGCAGCCCGACGATGGGCGCGTGGTTTCGAACTTCATCGTCCAGGCGCTGCGCGGCGAGGACCTGACCGTCTATGGCAGCGGCCAGCAGACGCGCTCCTTCTGCTATGCCGACGACCTGATCGAGGGGTTTGTCCGGCTGATGAACGCGCCGAGCGCGCCCGCCCACCCGGTCAATCTCGGCAACCCTGCTGAATTCACCATCATGGAACTGGCAACGCTGGTCGTCGATTACACCAACGCCCGATCGAAGATCGTGCATCGGCCGTTGCCGGTCGACGATCCCAGGCAGCGCAAGCCGGACATCTCTTTTGCCAAGGCCAATCTCGGCTGGGAGCCGAAAATCAGCTTGAGCCAGGGGCTCGCGCGCACCGTCGAGTATTTTGACACCCTGCTCTACGGAAACCGCATTGCCAGAGGAGCTGCCGCCTCATGAGCCGGCCGGCAGTCCTGGTGACGGGTGGAGCCGGCTTCATCGGCAGCCACACCTGCAAGCAGTTGGCCTCCGCCGGCTACATGCCGGTGGTTTTCGACAATCTGAGCCGCGGCAACGAGAGGTCCGTCGGCTGGGGTCCGCTCGTCGTCGGCGATATCCGGGATCGGGATGCATTGAAGCGGGCGATGGAAACGCACCGGCCGACGGCTGTGATCCATTTTGCGGCGCTGGCCTATGTCGGAGAGTCCGTTCGCGAGCCGGCCGAATATTATTCAACCAATGTGACAGGCACCATCGCGGTGCTCGATGCCGCACGCGCTTGTTCGGTCGAAAACATCATCTTCTCCAGCAGCTGTGCGACGTACGGCGTGCCGGAAGCGTTACCCGTTCGCGAGACCTCCTCGCAAAATCCGATCAGCCCTTACGGGCGCTCCAAGCTGATGGGCGAACAGATCATCGGCGACTATGCATCCGCGTATGGAATGAAATTTGCTATCCTGCGCTACTTCAACGCTTGTGGCGCCGATCCCGACGGCGAGCTTGGTGAGTGGCATTCGCCGGAAACCCACCTGGTTCCCAGAGTGCTCATGGCCGCATCGGGCATCATCGACGCGATCGAGGTTTTCGGCACCGACTACGACACATCGGACGGCACTTGTGTAAGGGATTATATCCACGTCACCGATCTGGCCCGCGCCCACCTGAAAGCGCTCATGCATCTCGAGGGTGGCGGGCAAAGCCTGGCGGTCAATCTCGGCACGGGGCGGGGCGTCTCCATCAAGGAAATCGTCAAGGCGGTCGGCCGAATGACGTCAAGACCGGTCCCGGCAGTGTTCAGAAGCCGGCGCCCCGGAGATCCGGCGGAGCTCTACGCCGATCCGGGAGCCGCACGCGAACAGCTTGGCTTTGTGCCGGAACTTTCAGACGTCGATACGATTGTCAGGACAGCCGCTCCTTTTTTCGGACTGAAGACCAGGCCAATGAAACTGCCGCCAGCCAGGGCGGCAACGTCGGTCGCCGCTCGACGGGTCAGAGATAGCGGGGGCGACAGCTCGCGCGCTGGCCAAACCCGCTAGGGCTGCAGATATAAGGCGAGCCGCCGGAGAACGTGCCGCCATCGCCAGGATTGAACGAGATTTTCACCGGCGCCGGCGTGCTGGCTCTGATCCGTTGCGGTGGTGCAAAGGCGTAGCCACTTTCAGTTCCTGTTGTGCTTGTCATCTGGATCGGAAGGTCGGCCCGGAGCGAGCGCACGAGAAATCCGGCCTGCACGGGCTGGACCGCGGGCTGGCTGCGGATGGCGTGGACCACAGGCTTGACGAGGACCGAATTGGTTTCGTTCGCATCCATACTCTGACAGCCTGCAACCACAGAGATCACCGCCGCGGCCGCAACGATAGCCACGATATTTCTAATAGATACGATATTTTTGCTTGGGTTGACTGCACCCATCGCTGATTTTTTCATCATGTGTCCCTTGCTATCAAGTATAAGCCAAGGGCGCATCGCGACATACTATGCTTCGCCGCTCTCACGCCGCATGAGTGACCACTCGCACATCACACGTCAATATTAGACATCACTAATTATTAAATTTCATCAAAACCGTATGGTAGGGCCCATCGTCTCGTCGTTCTGTCAGATAAAGTTGGATGCCATCAACCAGCGACCGGCGCGCCGACGGGGCCAGCCGAACTGCTTGATGTCCTACCATAAGCGATTCGCCAGATCCCTGACAGGTGCCTTGCAATTGCAGTCCGCTCTCGAAAGCGGGATTGAATGATTTTGTTCAACTCGTCAGGATGGGTCGGCTGCGTACCTAATTTTTGGAATCGACCAGCTTGCGGGTCTCTTCGAACTGCGCGCCCTTCGGGTTGCCCACTTCGAATTTCCGGTATTCGTCGGAAGTATCCTCGGGAGATCGCTTGAAACTGTACCATTCCCCATCCGGATCCTCGCGTTTCTCGATGTTCCCGCCCTGAATCCGGTGGCTGTAGCAGGTGCGTTTTTGCTTGCCGGTGTAGCCCTTCGACCGCCAGGCGAGTTCCATGCACATCTTACCGTTGCTGGTGACCAGCCATCTGCCCGCCGCAAAAGATGCCGTGTCCGGCCCGGACGTCCAGGCCTCAAGGCGTCGATTGCCCTGTGCGAAATAGGCTGCTCCGTCTTTCCACACCCATGTGCGATCGGCGTAAAGAAGCGACATCTCGTAGGCAGTCGGAACGGTGGCGACAACCGCTTGCGCAGGTCCGCTGTCTTTGGCGGCAGCCGCATGCGCTGTTCCCGAAAGCGCCGTCTGGCCGCAGAGGGCCAGGAGAAACATAAGCTGCGTGCAACTTGCGAACCGACGGGGTCTGTGTTGCCGACGGTCGACGCAAAGCGGCGGCAATCTGGTCAGAGCTGTCGGTACAATTGGCGTGCGCATGCCTGTTTGGCCCAAGGTAGCACTATCAGCGCTCTGACAGCCTAGGAAACTAGTTAACAGTCGCGAGAACGGTGATGTCAACCTTCGCCAAGCGGATTAACAACAACTATTCGAGACACACGCAGCCGCAATCGTCAAAATTAAGAATTGCGTCGTATATTCCTCTACCTCCGACAATCGCGCTCAAAAGCAACATCCGTAGACGTCAGGGAGGACGCGGTTTCAAATGACGGACGACCCGGAGTTGAATCAGGCCGAAGGTCAGCAATACCTGCAGTCAAGCGACCGGGAGATGGCTGCTCGCAGCACCCTGAGCCCCAACATGGCGATATTGCTGGGCATCCTGTTCATTGCGGTCGTGTTCAGGTTCCACAACATCACCTTGCCACTCGTCGATGCCTTCAGCTGGCGCGAGGTAAGCACGGCAATGATGGCCGACAATTTCCAGCAGCGCAGCTGGAACATCTTCTTTCCGGAGGTCAGCTGGACCGGGCCCGGGCCAAGTTATCAGGGCCGCGAGTTCCAGATCGTCAGCTATCTGACCGCCCTGCTCTATCAACTCTTCGGCTGGCACGACTGGTTCGGCCGCATGGTAGCGGCCTTCTTCGGTCTTGTGACGGTGTTTTC
Organism: Mesorhizobium sp. WSM4809; assembly: GCF_055811655.1. NCBI lineage: Bacteria > Pseudomonadati > Pseudomonadota > Alphaproteobacteria > Hyphomicrobiales > Phyllobacteriaceae > Mesorhizobium > Mesorhizobium sp. WSM4809. The sequence goes on along the minus strand of NZ_JBVVQW010000001.1, from coordinate 865,171 downwards.
GCTGCACAGGCTAACGGCCATATGCTGGGACGAGACCCACGCTCACGCCGCGGCACTTGCCTACGCGCTGATGCCGGCGGCGATCATGATCGACAGCTCGTTTCTTCCCGATCCCGCGATGCTGGCCCTGGTGACGCTCGGCGTCTGGCTGTTCGCGAAATACTGGGCCGGAGGCAGCGGCTGGCTCCTGCCGCTTGCCACGGCGAGCTTCTCGCTCGGCGTGCTGGCAAAGCCGCCGGGCCTCGCCGCCGGCGCCGTCATCTTCTACCTCATGGTTTCCTGGGTTCTTGAGAAGAAGCGAAAGCAGGCGGCCAAGGTCTTCCTGTTGGGGCTTTTGAGCTTGGCCATCATCGGCGCCTATTTCAGCTGGGCCATTTATCTCGGCCGCAGCTATCCGCCGTTTCATGTCGCGGGCAGCGGCTATATCTGGGATTCCGGTTTCTGGACATTCTTCAGGAACAGCTTCTACTTCAAATCCGTATGGAACACCTCGGTCTGGTGGTTCTATGGCTATCCGTTCATGGTGCTGATCGCGATCGGTTTCTGGCTGCCGCCCAGACCCGTCGAAGACCCCAAGCAACCCACTCTTTCGGCCATCCCTTATGTTTGGCTGGCTGCGGCCATGGTCGTCTATCTGGCGGCAGCGCGCGAGATCACCAGCAATCCCTGGAACTACCACATCTTCCATGTGCCATTCGCGATGTTCTGCGGCCGCGGCGCGTTTCTCCTGGCAACGCTTGCATCGGGACCCGTTCTGTCCCCGGCGGTCGTGCTGCGCGCGATCTGCATCGCGGCCGTCACGCTGGTCTGGTCGACTTTTCCCCTTGTCAGGACAATGAAGACGCCGATCGCCATGAATGGCAAGCTGCTTGGCGACGAACTGGCGCGGTTAGCGCAGCCGGGCGACCTCGTCGTCGCCATTGCGCCCGAGGTCGGCGATCCCGTCGCCGTCTACTACAGCAGAGCGCGTGGCTGGGTGTTCCCGCCTGGCGGCGGCGATGTCGAATGGTCGAAATTCGTAGCGGACGATGCCACCGCGATCGCGCAGCTCGAGGAATTGCGCGCGCAAGGCGCGGACCTGTTCGGCACGGCCAAGAACGCCGCCGACAAGCAGGACCGGCTGTTCCTCGAGCATCATGACGGGGTCATCGACTATCTCGACAAGACCGCAACCAAGCTTGTGGATTCGGACGATTTGCTGGTCTATAGGATCAGCCGTCCATAGAACCGCGACAGTCTGGGGCTGTGGGCCTTGGACAGGATATTGTCCCGACGGTTCGGCGGCCGCGTTCTCCTGCCGAAACTCGGCAAGCCGGTGGGCCAGGCGAACCGATCCCGGATGGCGGTAGGGATACTCGGGCGCCACGCGGTGCTGCCATTTGAACTCGGCGGTGGAAACCGGCGGAGAATTGGTTGAAAAGAGCAATCTCAATAATCGTGACCCTGGCCCTACTAGCGTGGGTCGCCAGCGACTCGCGCTGGAAGATGGTGGGCGATGCTTTCGCGAGCATCACGCCCGGCGCTTTCGCGGCCGTGGCGCTTGCGCTGTTCGTCACCTACGTGCTGCGCGCGCTGCGCGTCTGCGACGAGTTCCGCGAGGAGGTGCATGGCCGTTTCGGCGCCTGCCTGCGCGTCATTCTGATCCACAATGCGATGATCAACGTCGTGCCCTTCCGCGGCGGCGAGACGGCATTTCCCCTGCTCCTGCGCCAGGTCTTCGGCATACCGATCATGCGTGCCAGCGCCTCGCTGCTGTGGTTCAGGCTGCAGGACGCCTTCGTCGTCGGCGTGCTGGCCCTGGCTGTGTGGCCGGGCCTGCATCCGGCGATAAGAATCGCGGGCGTGGCCGCGGTAATCGCTGCCGCCTGGTGTCTGCCGCGCTGGGCGCGTGCGCCGCATGACTGGGCAGGCCGCGGCAAGATCGTGGCGAAACTCGGCAGGCTGCGCGATGTCTTCACCGAGGCGACCGGCCGATCGCGCTATGGCTGGTGGTGGACGATCGCCAATTGGTCGCTGAAGCTCACCGTACAGGGATGGTTGCTGGCAATGCTACTCGGGACATCCTTTTCGACCGCCTTTCCAGGCGTCGTCGGGGCGGAAGGCGCCGCCATACTACCGGTGCAAGGCGTCGCCGGCTTCGGCACCTACGAAGCGGGTGCAGCGGCGGCGCTGCTCACCTCCGGCATTGCCATGAAGAGCGGCCTTCAGGCAGCGCTGGCATTGCATCTGTTCATCTTCTGCTCGGCAATCGCCACGGGTGCGATCGCCTGGCTGTTTCCCTCGAAATCGACGCTGCCGGGGAACCCGGCCGTCGGCCCTGCAAGGAAGCCATCCCTATGAGCGTATTGCCCATCCCTGCTTCGGGACTGCCTGACGGCGCGGTGATGCCGGACCATACACTGTCCATCGTCGTGCCCATGTACAACGAGGCCGAAAACGTCGAACCGCTCCTGGTGCGGATTCACCAGGCGATGGAACGCTACGGCCAGCCGTGGGAGGTCGTGCTGGTCGATGACGGCAGCACCGACGCGACGGTGAGCGAGATCAGGCGCCTGGCGGCGCATTACGGCCCGCATGTGCATGCGGTCGAGCTGGTGCGCAACTACAAGCAAACCGCCGCGATGCAGGCCGGTATCGACGCAGCGCGCGGCGACGTCATCGCCACGATCGACGGCGACCTGCAAAATGATCCCTACGACATTCCGCGTATGGTCTACCGCCTGTTGAGCGAGGATCTCGACCTGGTGGTGGGCTGGCGCAAGGATCGCCAGGAAGGGTTTTTCATGCGCAGGCTGCCCTCGCGCATCGCCAACGCCCTGATCGCGCGCGTCACCGGGGTGCGCCTTAAGGACTATGGCTGCAGCCTCAAGGTCTATCGCGGCAACGTCATCCGCAGCGTCAAGCTCTATGGCGAGATGCACCGCTTCATCCCTGCATGGCTGGCCACGGTGACGACCCCCAGACGCATCGCGCAGGAAGTGGTGACGCATCACGCCCGCATCCATGGCCAATCCAAGTATGGCATTTCGCGCACCTTCAGGGTCGTGCTCGATCTGGTGTTCATGTACTTCTTCATGCGCTATCGCACACGGCCTGGGCACTTCTTCGGCGGCATCGGCATCGTGCTTGGCGCGCTGGGTTCGCTGATCCTTGCCTACCTGCTTTGCCTGAAGCTGCTTTTTGCCGAAGACATTGGAACGCGACCGATGCTGTTCACCGGCTTCTTCCTGCTCATCGCCGGGGTGCAGATGGTGACGTCGGGCGTGCTGGCTGAAATGCTGGCACGGGTCTATCACGAAGCGAATGGAGCATCGGCCTATGTCGCGCGGCCGCAGCCGGCGCCCAGTGACAATGACGGCTGGCTCCGCCCGAGCCGGCCATCATGATCGGGACGCCATCGAGGCTCTCCGTCCCCAGCGTTGACCGGGGCAGTGGCTTCATCGATAGCTTGCTGGGAGGGATTTTGGTTTCAGGCCGACGGCGGACTGGCAGGGTTCATTGATCCCAGGAATGGCGGCCTGAGGGCAAGAGGCAAGGCGCAACGTCTGCGCCAACCTCTCGCCCTCGACTCGCGCCCCCTGGCGAAGACAAGAGCGGCGGATCCTTCATTCAAATCGCGCCGCCACTTTTAGGTCTGATGGTCTAGTAGCGCGAACGGCAGCTGGCGCGCTGGCCGAAACCGCTCGGGCCACAAATCCAAGGCGAACGGCCCAGGAACGGGCCGCCATTGCCCAGACGATAGGAGACCTTCACCGGCGCCGGCCTGCCGACACGCTGCGGCCGCACGAAGGCCGCGTAGGCCTCCTCCCTCGTACGCGTCACCATGGTCGTCTGTGTGAGCGGCTTGCGGTTGAACAGATGCAGCCGCTTCTTCTTGACGTCGTGCACCTTCTTGCCGAGCGTATGCACCACGGACTTTGTGCCGATCGAGCTGGTCTTGGTCGCGTCCTTGCTCTGGCAACCTGAGAGTATCGAGATCAATGCAACGGCGGCAAATGCACAAGCATATTTCGCGCCGATCCTTGCCCTTCTTTCCCTAACTTTGTTCATCATTGTCCCCTACCACGAATATAATTCGTTGCAGCGCGGAGATCTATTTGCTTTATTGGCTTCCGCGCCACGCGAGCAGCCTATCGCCACTCACATCATGGATTGTATATTAGGGGAAACTTATTAAAGATCATGCAAACGACACGATGAACGCGGCCTTTCGGCAATCGATCGGATATAATTAAAGTTTGATCTTTTGGGCTCGCGCCTGCAGCCGTCCAGAGTGCCGGCCCGCTACGCGGACGCCTCCAGCATTCAGCGCCGCGTTTCCCAACCTGGATCGAAGTAGAAATTGCGGCCACCGATGTTGCCCTGGCCGGCGCCGGAAACCACATAGGCGATGCGCACGATGCGCAGGCCACCGGCGCCCTGCTGCAGTCCGTAGACGCCTTCCATGCCGCGATCGTAGAAGCCCGCGGCGGGCACGATCAGCGCCAGCACGGCAAGCGACCCCTGAAAGGCGACTTTCGCCGCATTGGCGCGCAACGGAATCCTGTTTTCGATGACGTGCCTTACGACAATCACAACAACCAGCAGCCCGTAGAGGAAGGCGTTGAAGGCGGCGAACCAGTAGAAGCCGGTGGCATCGAAGGGGTGCTCAACGAGCAGGACAGGCAGTGCCGCGCCGATGGCCAGCGCCACATAGGGAGTGAGGGCGCGAGCCGGCAGAAGGTGCTTGGGGCCGCTGCCCTTGGGCGTGACGCGGAAATCGACGAATGATTTGGTCAGATAGTCGCGGATCGACGACAGCGTGCCGGCCAGCACCCAAGGCCAACGCGCGAAGAAGAGGAACAGCGTGCCTTCCCAGCTGATCGTCTTGGCCGTCATCGGGCGCGAGAGGCCGAACGCCTTCAGCAGCATCACCAGGCCAACCAGCGCGACCGCGTTCGGCAGATAGTAGAACAAAAAGTCGAGATACATGACATTGGCGAAGTTGCGCCCGGTAGACAGCGCATAGACCGGCATGACGTACATCAGCAACGCAAAGACGGCGAACAGCGGATACCAGAGCTGGCAAAAGAGGAATTGGAATCTCAGCCGCGGCGACAGCTTTGGGAGATAGCTCGGCGAATATTCGAGCAGGATCGTCATCAGACTGCGCGACCACTGGAATTCCTGGGTGATGAGGTCGGCGAAGGTCTGCGGGCCATCGCCATGGGCGATGGCGTCGAGCGCATGCACGCCGTGCCATCCGGCCGCGTTGATCAACATGGAGGTGGAGTGATCTTCCGCCAGTTCAGGACCGAGACCGCCCGCCTGCTTCAGCGCCTTGGTCCGCACGGCATAATGCGAGCCGATGCAGAGCGGAGCTCCACCGCCCGTATGGCCGGACTGCAGCGGTCCGTGAAACATCCCTTCCGGAAACAGCCTGCCGCGCGCCGCCCAACTCTCGGCGGCGTTGTTGTCGCAGATGCTCGGCGCCGAGACATAGCCAACCGAGGGATCGGCGAAGGGAAACAGGATCTCCCTCAGATAGGTTGGCGTCGGTACATGGTCCGCATCCATCTGGGCGACGAAATCGTAACGCTCGTAGCCATAGTGGTCGTAGAAGAACGCCAAATTGCCTTCCTTGCAGCGCGTCCGGCGTGGCCATGTCGTGCGGTGATAGTCTTGCCTGCCGCGCCGCGTCGAAATCATCACGCCGTGAGCGTCGCACCAGCGAACTGTCTCTTCGGAGGGATCCTCGTCGGCCAGCCAGGTATCGTGCGGGTAATCCTGTGCCAGCATCGCTTCGAGCGTGCGCGCAACGACGGCAAACGGTTCGGAGGGGGCCTTGGTGACCACCATCGCGACCCGCGAACGCTTCGGGATCGTGTGAAGCTTGGACGGTTTTTTCGACGCATGCACGTTCAAGAGAAAGTACAACGGCATGAGCGTGAGCCATACCAGGATGAGTGTTGCGAACGTGTATGGCCCGAGATGTTCGACATGCTCCGGCTTCAGCCACCAGATCCAGAAAAACCCGAGTGTGCAGAACCAGAAAGCCAGCGCCAGTCTCAGGATCCATTGCTGAATGGCCGACAGCACGGGCACCAGAAAGGGTCCCTTCTGCGCAGTGACTGCCAGAGCCGCCTCAGATCGATGCGCCCGTCTGCTCTTATGGCCGACGACGCCATCATGCACGGAAGCACTCATACACTTACTCGCCCGCCACTTTGGGCTTCCGCCGACAAGGTGGCTGGAAGCTCCCAAAATCCCAGGATTAGAATTAGCTAATGCTTTCTTAGCGTCAACTAAATTAATTGTTTGTTGAACATGATTATTGAGATTTGGTTAACCTAACGCGTATCGGGGGAGGAATAGCCGCTACCGAGCAGTCAGTCTGGCGGCGAGCCGGTAAACTCTTCGGTGCTGGAAATTCACCGACGGGTCGAGGCAGTCGGAGGGGATCCGGCCAAAGCCGTTAACCATGTTGCCGTCGTCAAGGTTAAGCAACCGTTAATTGTGCTTGACTCTTGGCCCTGACCGGCTCTTAAATTAGCCAGGGATGATATATCGGGATTTTGACGCGAATTTGTGAGTATCGCGGCGAACTTTCTCTCGAACGCCCCCTGTATAGGGGCTTGAGAGGTAATTTTGGGTGGCTCTGTGCCAGGTTCGCACATCCGCCAATGGGGTCGCTCCGAAATCCCGCAGATTCTGCCAAATAGAGCCGATCGGTTTTTGGGTAGTCGTGTCGATCAGGCATCGATGCGCACGGGCAAGCCTTAACTTCCGAAAGAGGTTGGGGCCATGGGAGATCGACATGAAACACTCCACAGTAAAAGCACTCGCAATCGCGCTGGCATTGGGCGGAAGCGCCGCGTTCCCCACGGCAGGAGGCGCTGGCTCGGTAGCCGCGACGGACCCCGTCCAAACGAGCAGCGCCGCCTCGGCGTTCGGATCCTATGATCCCTACGGCGACTTCAGCGCCGACAAGAGTGCCAGCATCGAAGAGCTGTTCCTGCCTTGGGAAGACGTCGACCTGTCGACGCTGCCGCTTGCCGACGCCTATGCGCTGCAACGCGGACGTTCGCTGCTGATTACGGTTGAGCCGTGGACCTGGTCGAAGGACTGGCGCATCACCCCGCCCGAATTGCGCGACGGCATTTTGAGCGGCAAATATGACGCCAACATGCAGGCAATCTGCGGCCTGGTGGGACAGATGAAGAGCCCGGTGACCATTCGCTGGGCTCAGGAAATGGAAGACAAGAACGGCCGCTTCACCTGGGCCAACTGGGCTCCCAAGGACTGGATCTCCGCTTACAAGCGCGAGGTCGATATCTGCCGCAAGGCTGCCCCCGCCGCCAAGTATATGTGGTCGCCCAAGGGCGAAGAGGGTCTGGAAAAATACTACCCCGGCGACGACTATGTCGACGTCATCGGCCTGTCGGTGTTCGGTCTGCAGAAAAAGGACAATGACGAGGCCGGTCATGACCGTACCTTCGCTGAGCTGCTGAAGCCCGGCTATGACCGCGTTGCAGTGTTCAACAAGCCGATCGTCGTTGCGGAACTCGGCTATGTCGGACAGCAGGACTATGTCTCGAAATGGCAGGAAGATTCCCGCAAATCCTACGCGGAGTTCCCGGCGCTGACTTCGGTCGTCTACTTCAACCAGAAGGAAGTGTGGCCGTGGCTGGGTGGCTATGGTCTGCCCGACTGGAGGGTGACCCAGCACGTCCTGCCGTAGACGCATCGTGCTGATCGATCCCGACGCGATCGGGATCGATTTCCAATCTCCTTGTTTGATGATGATCCATCTCGAACCAGCGGTTCGGGATGAGGGTTGAGGCGTGGCGTAAATCAATCTGTGGAGAAGTTTCGTGAAACGGGTAGTGGGAAATTATCTCGGAGCGGCATTCGCCTGCTCCGTTCTTGTTCTTGCCTTTCAGGTTCCTGCGACGGCCAAGACGGCGACAAGGATCGCCGAGCAGGCGCAAAAAGCCACGGTCGTTCCTGACGAAGGCGTCTACCAGATTTATCAGAACCATTCGTGGCTGTGGGGCAAGAAGGGCGCCGGGTTCTTTGCCGTCAAGCAGAGGCAGTTCGATGCCTGGACTCACGACAAGGGCAAGTCGGGCTATGGCGACGGCATGTGGTTCATTCCCGGCGGCGGCAAGCTCTGCTACCGCGCGCAATGGCATGGCTCCTGGGGTGTGAAGGGCTCGATGACCTGCTTCGAGCATCGCCAAGTGGGCAAGGTTATCTACAAGCGTAAATCGCCTGATGGCGAATGGTACGTTTTCAAGAGCCCGCATCGAAACCGGTCGGACGAGTCAATGAAATTGAAATACGGCGACTACGTCACAACGAAAATGAACCGGATCAAGGCAAAGCAGTAGATAACCGGATCGAGGCAAAGCAGTAGATATTGTCGTGACACGCCACTGGTCAAGCATGTCGCCTGAACGTTCAGGCGACCTGCCTTAAGCCTTGCGCTCCCAGCGGCGATCTGGCGTCTGTTGCCAGTAGGTGACGGCGTGGCCAGCGCTCTTCATCACCTTCCAGTGCCCTCGCGCCGCCTCGAGCTGGGCGGCATCGTGGCCATCGAACAGGAACACCGCGCGCTCGTAGCCACCAAGGTCAGGCGGCACCGCACCGTCGACCAGGAACCTAATCTTGGCGTCGTTGGGATTGCCGTCGCCGGTGGTCAACAGAATCGGCTGTTCACCGGGATGAGCCTCACGATCGGTTGCGTGCGCCAGGAACGAATCGTCGCGGAAGGTCCACAGATGCTGGTCGAGCGCATCGCGGCGTTCCTCGGTGCCTGTCTGCACCACGGCGCGCCAGCCACGGTCGACGCTGCGCTCCAGGAGGCCTGGCAGCGCATCCTCCAGCGTCGATTCGGTCAGGTGGTAGAACAGGACGTCGGCCATCGCTTCAGCCTATAGTGATTGAACCCGTTCACTGCTCATAATTATCGCGCACCAGCCGGTCGAGCAGCCTGACGCCGAAACCGGAACCCCAGGACTGGTTGATCTCGTTCGACGGCGCCCCCATCGCCGTGCCGGCAATGTCGAGATGAGCCCATGGCGTATCCTTGACGAAGCGCTGCAGAAACTGCGCCGCAATGGTGGCGCCGCCAAAACGGCCGCCGATGTTCTTCATGTCGGCGTTCTTGGAATCGATGAGCTTGTCGTATTCGGCACCGAGCGGCATGCGCCACAGCCGTTCCTGCGTCGCCTGCCCCGCCGCCGACAACTTTTCGGCCAGCTCGTCATTGTTGGAAAACAGGCCGGCATAATGTTGGCCGAGCGCCACCATGATGGCGCCGGTCAGCGTCGCCAGATTGACCATGAATTTCGGCTGGAAGCGGTCGTTGCAGTACCACAACGCATCGGCCAGCACGAGGCGGCCCTCGGCATCGGTATTGAGCACCTCGATGGTCTGGCCCGACATCGAAGTGACGATATCACCGGGACGCTGGGCATGACCGTCGACGGCATTTTCGACCAGTCCGATGATACCGACGACATTGGCTTTCGCCTTGCGGGCCGCCAGCGCATGCATCAGGCCGGTGACGGCGGCGGCACCGCCCATGTCGCCCTTCATATCCTCCATGCCCGAGGCCGGCTTTATGGAATTGCCGCCGGTGTCGAAAGTGACGCCCTTGCCGACGAAGGCGATCGGGCTGTCCTTCGGCTTGCCGCCGTTCCACTGCATGATCGCCATGCGGGCGCCGCGCGGCGAGCCTTGCGCGACACCGAGCAGCGAACCCATGCCGAGCTTCTTCATTTCCTTCTCAGCCAATATCTCGACCTTGACGCCTAGCGCCTCGAGTTCCTTGGCGCGGGCAGCGAACTCGACCGGCCCAAGCACGTTTGCCGGTTCGTTGACGAGGTCGCGCGCCAGCAGGACGCCGTCTATCACCGCCTCGGCATCGGCGAAGGCCTTCTTCGCAGCGGCCGGATCGGCGGTGTGGATGGTCACCTTGACCGGCTTCTTCGGCTCTGCCTTGCTGTCGTCCTTGTCCTTCCTGGTCTTGTACTTATCGAAGGAATAGCTGCGCAGGAGAATGCCCGCGGCAAGGTTTGCCGCATCCTTCGCACTCGGCGAGGCGCCGGCCACATCGAGGACCACCGCCACTTCGGTCGCCTTGCGCAGCGACGCGGCAACGGTGCCGCCAAGCTTCAGCCACGCATATTCGTCCAGTCCCGACACCTTGCCGGTGCCTATCGCCACGAGTCTGTCGAGCGACGCTCCCTGCGGCGCCAGAACTTCCACCGTGCTGGCGAACTTGCCCATGAACTCAGCCACGGGAAAGGCGCGCTCCAATGTCTTGCCGGGATCGCCGGCCTTGGCGACGTCGCTCAGGCCGCCCTCATCCGCCGCGAACACGAAGACAGTGCCCTTCTTGTTTACCGCGCTCTGGGACCCGGAAAATTTGGCGAAGGCGATCGACGGTCTTTGATTCATCATGTCCTGCTTTCAGGGAATGCGCGACTTTTGGGGAAGCGGTTCGAAACGATGCGCGACATTTGGTCGTTTTCCGGCATTTGGCAAGACTTTGCCGAATTGGCATCCCATATGACCTATGGAATCGATGACGATTCGTCGCGGCACGGCCCCGCTTTTTGCCGCAACCTGTTGTTAACCATCGATGTTCGCCCTTTCTTATCCATTCCCGCCGACACTCCGCCCAGCCGGGGGGGCGTAATGTGGGACAGAACCCGGATCGACCATCTGATGGAGCCAGTTGTGCAGGCGCTGCCGGACAGCTACCTTGTTCGGTGGCATGATGCCGTTCGAAAAAATCGAGAAAAGCCTTCATGAAGGTCGTTGAACGCTACATCATGCGCCGCGCTTTCGTGGTCTTCATGGCCGCTCTTGTGTGGACGCTGGCGATCGTGTGGACGACACAGGTGCTGGCAAAGATCGATCTGGTGACAGACAGCGGCCAGTCGGCGTTGACCTTCTTCGAAGTCGCCGCCCTCATCCTTCCGTCCATCATCCCGATCGTGGTGCCTTTTGCGCTGGTGGTGGCAGTCGCACAGACACTCAGTGTGATGAATTCGGATTCCGAACTCGCCGTCGTCAACGCCGCGGGGGCCTCGCGCTGGACGATCGTACGGCCGATCATGTTGCTGGCGCTCGCCGCCGCCGTTTTTTCCTTTGCCGTCGACAACGGCATCGACCCTTACGCACGGCAGAAGAACCGGGCACTGGTGGCCTCGTCGCGCGCGGATCTGTTGTCGCTGATCATCCAGGAAGGCACCTTCCGCAAGATTGACGACGGGCTGTTCCTGCAGATCGGTGAGCGCCTTCCCGACAACCGGCTGGGTGGCATTTTCGTCGCCGATTCGCGCGAAGAAGGCGTCAACCTCGTCTACTACGCCAAGACCGGCAGCATCGTCGAACGCGGCGGTGAAAAGGTGCTGATGATGAATGACGGCGTCATCCATCGCAAAACGCTGACCGGCGATCTCTCCGTCATCCGCTTTACCTCCTATGCCTTCGACATGTCGGCCTTCATGGCGGCGGCTTCGGCGGTGACGCTCCTGCCCAAGGACCAGACGACGCAGTACCTGCTCAACCCGGGCGCCAACGACAAGTACTATCAGCAGAACCCCTACGAATACCGGGCCGAGGTCAACCAACGGTTCTCGGAATGGACCTATTCCATGGTTTTCGCGCTGATCGCGCTTGCGGTCGCCGGGGATGCGCGCTCGCACCGCGAGGCGCGCGTCAATCCGCTGATCACGGCGATCACGATATCGCTGTTCGTGCGTTGGCTGGGCTTTTTTGCCGCCAGCAAGGCGGATGAGATCCCGCAATATGCGTATATGGTCTATGGCGTGCCGATCGTGGCTTCCGCGGTGGCGATCTGGTTCATCGTCTCCAACCGAACACTGGAACTGCCGGTGACCTGGGCGGACTGGATGACAAACTTCGCCACGCGCATCGCTGACAGCTGGAATGCTTTCAAATTGCGTTTGTCCAGGCGCGGCGCATCAGGGCAAGGGGTCGGCTGATGGGCTGGACACTGGGCCGCTACTTCTTCTTCCGCTATGTGACGATCACCATCTGGTTCTTCATCGGCCTCCTGGCATTGGTGTTCCTGATCGACTTCACCGAGCTGTCCGGCCGCACCACCGGCCTGCCCGGCTTCACCTACGGCACGGCGGTAGCCATTTCAGGCCTCCGTATGCCGATGATCATGCTGCAGACGGTGCCGTTCGTCGGTCTCTTCTCGGCGATGGCGACGCTGGTGTCGCTGAACCGGCGCTACGAGCTGGTCATCGCCCGTTCCGCCGGTGTTTCCGCCTGGCAGTTCCTCTTGCCCTGCTGTATGGGAGCCTTGCTGTTCGGCGTCCTGTCGGTTGGCGTCATCAATCCACTCGCCGCGCACGCATTCTCCTGGTCCGAGCAGATCGAAACCCAGCTGCGTTCCGGCAAATCGAATACGGTCTCGGCCGATGCCGCGCCCTGGATCCGGCAGAAAACCAGTTCGGGCGACACCATCATCGGTGCGCGGGCCATCCTGAACCAGGGCCTGGAAATGGCCGATGTCGTATTTTTCATTCTCGACCCGCAAGGCAACATCGTCGAGCGCAAGGACGCCGCCCGTGCCTTCCTGCGCGACGGCTATTGGGAATTGCAGGACGTCAAGACATTCCAGAACGGCACGATCCAGGCATCGGCAACCGATCGCGTACCAACCAATCTAAAGCCCGAATTCGTGCAAGAGCGGCTGGCGCGCCCCGAAACCATCCCCTTCTATGACCTGCCCGGAAAGGTCGAGGTTGCCCGCTCTTTCGGCCTCAAGGCAAATGCTTTTGCCATGCAGTTTGATTCGCTCGTGGCGTTGCCGTTCCTTCTCGTCGCCATGACACTGATCGCGGCAACGGTTTCAATGCGATTTGCTAGGATGGGACAGTCGGCGACGATGATTCTGGGTGGCATCATCGCTGGCTTTCTGCTTTATGTCGTTTCGGTGCTGGTGAAGGCATTCGGCGTGGCGGGATTCGTGCCGACTGTCGTAGCCGCCTGGGTACCGGTCATGGTGGCTATGTTCTTCGGGGTGACTTTCCTGCTATACAAGGAAGACGGCTAGTGAGGGAGGCGTTTTTGCCCAGCAACAGGCAGGCCGGTTTGGCGCGCCTCTATGCGGCGACCGCCTTGGCGTGCGTGCTTGCCTACGCCATTCCGGCACCGGCGCTTGCGCAGGACGTCGGCGACATGGCGACATCGGTTCCGGCCGGCTCGCAAATGCTGCTGGCGGCCGATACGCTGGTCTACAACAACGACAACCAGACCGTGACCGCCGTCGGCGGTGTGCAGATCGACTATGGTGGCAATCGCCTTGTCGCCCAGCGCGTCGAATACAACCGCAACACCAAGCGGATGGTCGCGAGCGGCAACGTCGAAGTTATCAACAGCGACGGCACCAAGATCAATTCGCAACATATCGACATCACCGATGACTTCGCCGACGGCTTCGTCAATGCGTTGCGGGTCGAAACCATCGACAAGGCCTATTTCGCCGCCGAAAGCGCAGAACGCATGGGCGGCGTGCTGACCACCTTCCACAATGGCGTCTACACCGCCTGCGAGCCGTGCGAGGATAAGCCGGATAAAGCGCCGACCTGGCGCGTCAAGGCCAAGAAGATCATCTGGAACGGCGAGAAGAAGACGGTTCGCTTCGAGAATGCGAATTTCGAGTTCTTCGGTTTTCCGCTTGCCTATCTGCCTGCATTCGAAATTGCCGACCCGACGGTGAAGCGCAAGAGCGGCTTCCTGATCCCGAGCATCATCTACAAGAGCGATCTCGGCGTCGGCGTGAAAGTCCCCTATTATCTCGCATTGGCGCCGACCTACGACCTGACCGTCACCGGTACCGGCTATACCAAGCAGGGCTTCCTCGGTGAGGCCGAGTGGCGTCAGCGCTTCGACAATGGCGAGTACAGCTTGAAGATCGCCGGGATACACCAGCAGAATCCCGACGCCTTCCTCGACACCACTGCCTTCCCATCCAGCTCTGGCCACAACGTCAATTCGGGCAGCGCCGGCGATCCCAACAAATTCCGCGGCATGATGGGTACCCAGGGGCAGTTCGCCATCAACTCACGCTGGAACTTCGGCTGGGACGTGCTGCTGCAGACCGACAAGAACTTCTCGAACACCTACGGCATCGACAAGTACAATAGCAGCGTCCACCAGTCGTCGGTCTACTTGACGGGTCTCAACGGCCGCAACTATTTCGACGTGCGCGCCATGCATTTCGATGTGCAGGAAGATACGCCTGACGACAACGCCTCTGCGCGAAGCGGTCAACAGCCTTGGGTGCTTCCGTCGCTCGACTATGCCTATATTCCTGATGCCTCGGTGGCCGGCGGCCAGTTGTCGCTCAATGTCAACGCGCGTGTCATCCGCCGCGACGAGCTCGATGATACTTTCTCCACCCCCATACAGCGTGTCCCTGGTATCGAAGGCGAATCCGGCCGTCTCACCGCCGAGGCCGAGTGGAAGCGGAGCTTCGTCACCGATGGCGGGCTGGTGCTGACACCATTGCTCGCGCTGCAGGGCGACGTTGATTATCTCAACGCGTCGTCGGCTTCGCTAAACGCCGTCAACCAGATGGCAGCAAATTTGAGCGAGCAGGCCGATATGCGCTCGTCATTTGCTCGTTACATGGCAACCGCAGGCCTCGAGATGCGTTGGCCGGTGCTGTTTTCCATGGCCAGCGGGTCCAGCCACGTTATCGAGCCAATGGCGCAGGTCTTCATGCGCCCGAACGAGCAATATGTCGGCGGTCTCGCAGTACCCAATGAAGACGCCCAAAGCATGGTCTTCGACGCGACCACCTTGTTCGAACGCGACAAGTTCTCCGGTTACGACCGCGTAGAAGGCGGTTCGCGCGCCAATGTCGGCTTCCGCTATTCCGGCTCGTACAACAATGGCTGGGGCACCAATGCCATTTTCGGCCAATCCTATCAGATCGGCGGCGAGAACTCGTTCGCCGCGCCGGATCTGGTCAATGTCGGCGCCAACTCCGGCCTCGACACGGCCAAATCCGATTATGTCGGCCTGTTCGGCATCAACAGCCCCAACGGCTTCGCGGCCTCGGTCAGCGGCCGTTTCGACGAACAGAGCTTCGAGGTTCGCCGCGCCGAGGTGAAGGCCGCCTATTCCGGCCTGCCTGTGTCGCTGAGCGCCAAATACGCCTTCATCCAGGCCCAGCCACTGTACGGCTTCACCACCGACCGCCACGAAGTCACACTTGGTGCATCCACGCATCTGGCCGAAAACTGGCGCGTTTTCGGCACAGGAACCTACGACCTGCAGCAAAGCCTGCTGGTCAAGGACGGTGTCGGCTTCGCCTACAACGATTCCTGCTTCACTTATCTGATGACCTACTCGCAGTCGCGCGATCTGAACACCAGGGAGGTGTCGCAGACCATCGGCTTCAATCTGTCGTTCCGCACCCTCGGCGAATTCGGCTCGTCGACCAGTGCCATCGACACGATCCAGTAACAATCGGCGACATCGTTTCGCCGCATAGGGCTGGCACGGATTTCGCGCACCTGGAAAGATGAAATTGGGCGGGACCGGGATAGAATTGGGATACCAACGATGAGGAAATACCTCTTTTCAGCAGGTTTCGCGTTGCTCGTGGCGGCGACGTCCGTGTCGATCACTGCAATGACGCCGCCGGCTTTCGCCAGCGAGATCAAATACGTCGTCAACAACATTCCGGTCACCACCGGCGACATAGCCCATCGCGCCGCCTTCCTGAAGCTGCAGCGCAAGAAGGGCGATGCCGGCCAGGAAATGATCGACCAGACGCTGCGTATGGCCGAGGCCAAGCGGCTTGGCATCCGCATCAGCGACGCACAAGTCGAGGCGGCGTATCAGCGCTTTGCCTCGAGCAACAAGATGCAGCTCAGCCAGCTTGACGGCGTCATGGAGAAGTCAGGCGTCACCAAGAGCCACTTCAAGGAATTCATCCGCGCCCAGATGGCCTGGAACCAGGCTTTGAGCGCGCGCTACCGTTCTGGCGACGGCACCGGTGCCGTCAGCGAGCAGGATCTCGTGAGAAAGATGCTCGAAAAAGGCGGCGCCAAACCGAGCGCCACCGAATACATGCTGCAGCAGGTCATCTTCGTGGTTCCGGCGGCTGAACGCAGCGCCACGCTGGGCAAACGCAAGCGCGAGGCCGACGCCATGCGCACCCGCTTCAACGGCTGCAACACGACGCGCGAATTCGCCAAGGGCCTGATCGACGTCACCGTTCGGGATCTGGGCCGGGTGCTGGCGCCGCAGCTGCCGCCGGACTGGGCCGAGCAGATCAAGGCGACCAAAGTCGGCGGTGCCACCGCCACGCGCGAAACCGAACGCGGCGTCGAATTCATCGGCATCTGCTCGTCGCGCGAAGTGTCCGACGACAAGGTCGCCCAGATGGCGTTTCAGGCCGAAGGCTCCGGCGGCGACAAGGATGCCGACGCGCTCAGCAAGAAATATGTCGACGAGCTGAAGGCAAAAGCCCGCATCGTCAAGCGCTGACGTGAGCAACGCAGTGACTGCGCTCGCGTTGAGCGCCGGCGATCCGTCCGGCATTGGGCCGGAGATCGCCATCGCCGCCTTTATGGCGCGCGAAGCTGCCGCCCTGCCCCCCTTCTACCTGCTCGCCGATCCGGCGCTGATCGCCTCCCGGGCGCGCCTGCTCGGCATTTCGCTGCCGGTCGTCGAAACGACATCAGCGCAAGCGGCGCAGGTCTTTGCCCGCGCCTTGCCGATCGTTCCACTGACTGCCCGCTGCATCGACAGCCCCGGCCGGCCGGATCCGGCCAATGCGGCTGCCACCATCGAGGCCATCGACCGCGCCGTCGCCGATTGCCTTGCCGGCGAAGCCTCGGCCGTGGTCACCTGCCCCATCGCCAAGAAGCCGCTCTACGACGCCGGCTTTCGCTTCCCCGGCCACACCGAGTATCTGGCGCATCTGGCGGCCCGGCACAGCGGCGTCGAGGCGATGCCGGTAATGATGCTGGCAGGACCCGACCTGCGCACCGTTCCCGTCACCATCCACATCGCGCTGGCCGAGGTGCCGAAGGCACTGACCACCGAGCTGATCGTCGCCACCGCGCTCATCACCGCCGCCGACCTTACCGGCCGCTTCGGCATCGCCAAGCCACGGCTGGCGATTGCCGGGCTCAACCCGCATGCCGGCGAAGGCGGCGCCATGGGCCTCGAGGACGAGCGGATCGTGCGCCCGGCGGTCGACATCCTGCGTGCCGATGGCATCGACGCTTTCGGCCCTTTGCCGGCCGACACGTTGTTCCATGTCCGGGCGCGGGCGGGCTACGACGCGGCCCTTTGCATGTATCACGACCAGGCGCTGATCCCGGCCAAGGCGCTGGCTTTCGACGAGGCGGTCAATGTCACGCTCGGCCTGCCCTTCATCCGCACCTCGCCCGACCACGGCACGGCCTTCGACATCGCCGGCAAGGGTGTGGCGCGGCCCGACAGCCTGATAGCGGCGCTGAAGCTTGCCCGGCGGCTGGCCGACACGAACACGAAGGCGGTTGCGGTATGAGATCTCGGGCATGAGCATCGACGGGCTGCCGCCGCTGCGCGAGGTGATCGAGCGTCATGGGCTGCAGGCAAAGAAGGCGCTCGGCCAGAATTTCCTGCTCGACCTCAATCTCACCGGCAAGATCGCGCGCACCGCCGGCGACTTGTCCGATGCAACCGTGATCGAGGTCGGTCCCGGTCCCGGCGGGCTGACCCGCGCCCTGCTTTCCAACGGCGCGCGTCACGTCATCGCCATCGAGCGTGACGAACGTTGCCTGGCTGCTCTTGCCGAAGTGTCCGACCACTATCCCGGCCGGCTGGAGGTTGTTTCCGGCGATGCGCTGAAGACGGATTTCACAGGCCTTGCCAGTCGAGCGGCCGGCAATGGCGGCCCGGTCAAGATCGTGGCCAACCTGCCCTACAATATCGGCACGGAGCTGCTGGTGCGCTGGTTGGCGGTCAGCGACTGGCCGCCTTTCTACACCTCGATGACTTTGATGTTCCAGCGCGAGGTGGCCGAGCGCATCGTCGCGCCTGCCGGCAGCGACAGCTATGGCCGGCTGGGGGTTCTTGCCGGCTGGCGGACGGAGGCGAGGATCGCCTTCGACGTACCGCCACAGGCATTCACGCCGCCGCCAAAGGTCACCTCCTCGGTGGTGCATCTGGTGCCGCGCCCGACGCCCCTGCCCGCCGAGGTGAAGAAACTCGGCCGCGTCACAGAAGCCGCTTTCGGCCAACGTCGCAAGATGCTGCGGCAGAGCGTGAAAAGCCTCGGCGGCGAGGCCCTGCTCGAACGCGCCGGCATCGATCCTACACGCCGCGCCGAGACGCTCAGCGTCGAGGAATTCGTGCGGCTGACCAATGCCGTGTAGCTCTCTTCTCCCCGTTTACGGGGAGAAGATGCCGGCAGGCAGATGAGGGGGCAGCACGAACCTTGAAATGCCAGCACCGCCCCTCATCCGGCCCTTCGGGCCACCTTCTCCCCGTGAACGGGGCGAAGGAAGAGGTCTCAGCCCGTCTTCTCGTCCAACAGTCCAGAGACGAAATCGAACAGGCCTGGCCGGCGGTCGCGTCTTAGCCGCTCGGCGACGACGATGCCGCGCACTTCGGCGAAGGCGCGGTCAAGGTCATCATTGACGATGACGAAATCATATTCCTTCCAGTGCTCGATCTCGTTGCGGGCGTTTTTCAGCCGCGTCTCGATCACCGCCTCCTGGTCTTCAGCGCGACGTTTCAGCCGCGCCTTCAACTCCTTCATCGATGGCGGCAGGATGAAGATCGAGACAATGTCGGCGCGCATCTTCTCCTTGAGCTGCTGGGCGCCTTGCCAGTCGATGTCGAACAGCATGTCGCGCCCCTCGGACAGCGCCAGTTCGGCCGGTTCGCGCGGCGTCGCATAGCAATTGCCATGCACCTCGGCCCACTCCAGCAGCGCGTCGGAATCACGAAGCCGCTCGAATTCGCGCATCGTCCGAAAATGATAGTGGACGCCTTCGATCTCGCTTCCACGGCGCGGCCTGGTGGTGACCGAGACCGACAGTTCGAGGCTGGAATCGCTTTCCAGAAGATTGCGCGCGATCGTCGACTTGCCGGCGCCGGACGGCGACGACAGGACGAGCATCAGGCCCCGGCGGCGTATGCGGGACCCCAAATCCTTGGCAACCATCGGCTACTCCAGATTCTGGATCTGTTCACGAAACTGGTCGACCACCGCCTTCAGGTCCAGGCCGATCGCGGTGATGGCTGCGGCATTCGATTTGGAACACAGCGTATTCGATTCGCGGTTAAATTCCTGTGCCAGAAAATCGAGCTTGCGACCGACCGCGCCGCCGCCCACCAGCAGTGCCCGGCCGGATGCGACATGCGTTTTCAGCCGGTCGATCTCTTCGCGAATATCGGCCTTGGTGGCCAGGAACGCCGCCTCCATATGCAGTCGGGTGGCATCCAGATTGGCGGAAGCGTCCATCAGCAGCCTGACCTGCTCGGCGATGCGTTCGCGGATCACCGCGGTCTCGCGGGATGGATCCACTTCTGCCCGCAGCGTCAGCGCCTCGATCGTGTCGATATGACCCGACAACAGCAAAGCCAGCGCGGCTCCTTCGCCCTGCCGTGCCTGTTCGAGCCCGTTCAAGGCCACTTCGAGCGCGGCCATGATCGCGGCATCGAGCGCGGCCCTCGCCTCCTCGGTTTCGACGGTTTCAGGAATGTCGAGCACGCCGCGCAGCGAAAGCAATCCATCCGACGTCGCCGCAGCAACGCCGAATTGCTCCTGCAGCCGTTTGGCGAGCCCAGCAAGGTCCTTCAGGAAGGCTTCGTTGACGACCGGCTGCGCCTGCGCGCCAACGGCACGGCCGATGGTCAGCGTCGCCTGGAAATTGCCGCGTGCAAAACGTTTCTGAAGTATTTGCCGGACAGCAGGTTCCAACCGCTCGAAGCCTTGCGGCAGCCGCAGCCGTACCTCGACGCTCTTGCCGTTTACGGACTTGACCTCCCAGGCGATCGAGGTGCCTTCGTGCTCGGCGACGGCACGTGCAAAACCGGTCATGCTCTGCAAATTCATATCGCCCACACGTCCCTTGCACATCGCCCTGAACCGGCTTTCCGGACAGAGCGAGTGCGGCTTGAAAAAGACTGCGCCGCAGGCGCGTCGAAACCGGACGCGCGGCGCTCTTCCAAATGTCAGGGCGTTGCCTGCCGGGCAACGCCTTTCTTCATTTACTGGGCAGCGCCCGCGTCACCGCCGCTGTCGTCGGCACCGTCAGCCGGCCCACTGCCAGCGGGTTCGACGGCATTGCTGTCGCCGGTGCCAGTCGTCTTGGCGGCTTTGGCGGCATCATCGGCCTGCTTCTTCAGCAACGCGCGATAGCGGGCGACGTTCTCGTTGTGCTCGTCCAGCGTCGCGGCAAAGACGTGCCCGCCGGTGCCGTCGGCAACGAAATAGAGGTCGGCGGTCTTCGACGGATTGGCCACCGCCTCCAGCGCTGCACGACCCGGATTGGCGATCGGCGTCGGCGGCAAGCCATTGATCACATAGGTGTTGTAGGGCGTCTGTTTCTGGATGTCCGACTGGTAGATCGGCCGATCCGCCGGCTTTCCCTTGCCGCCGAACAGCCCGTAGATGATGGTCGGATCGGATTGCAGGCGCATGCCCTTGGCAAGCCGGTTCAGGAAGACGGCGGCAACTCGCGAACGCTCGTCACCCTTGCCCGTCTCCTTCTCGACGATCGAGGCCAGCGTGACGAACTCCTCGACGTTGGCCAGCGGCAGGTCAGGCGCGCGCCGCTGCCAGACATCGTCGACCAGCTTCTTCTGATCCGCCAGCAGCTTGTCGACCATCTGCTGGCGTGTCGCTCCGCGCGTGAAGCGCAGCGTGTCGGTGGCGAGGCTGCCCTCCGGCGGCGTGGTTGCCGGCATGTCGCCGCTCAAGGCATTCTCCTCGGCGATGCGCTGCAATGCCTGGTCGACCGTCAGTCCTTCAGGAATGGTCAGCGAATACATCACCGACTTGCCGCTCTTCAGAAGCTCCATGATATCGCGCATGGATGCCCTGGGCTTGATCTCGTACTCGCCGGCTTTCAGCGCGGAATCATTGCCGAAGGCCCGCACGCCAAGGCGGAATACCCGGGCGTCGCTGATCAACCCGCGGCGTTCGAGCTGGTCGGCGATATCCTGGACGCCGGTGCTCGGCTTGACCAGGAAGGTGTCGCCATTGGCCGAAGGTCCGGGTTCGGTGAATTCCTGCTTGCCGAAATAGACCGCGACGCCGGCCGCCAGAACCACCAGCATCACCGAGGAGATGACGAAGTTCATGAACACGACGACCTGGCTGCGTGACGCCCGCGAGCGCTTCGGCGGCGGCGTGCCAGCCTCCGGCCGCAACGCTTCGCTGGCCGTTTTCGGCACGATCGGGCCGGATGTCGGCGGCCGTTGCCCGAATTCTCCGTTGCCTGCCGGATTTGTGTTCATTTCGCCCTACCGTTTGATCGCCCAACGAATCCCCAGCGGCAGAGTAGGGGCGAATATGGCAAAATTGACGGCACGCCGAAGCGCCGCCCGGCAGCCGGACGATCAGCCATTGTAGCGCTGGAAGACCAGCGACGCGTTGGTCCCGCCAAAGCCGAAGGAATTGGACAGCGCAACGTCGATCTGGCGGGCACGCGGCTTGTTCGGCACCAGGTCGATCGCGGTTTCGCGTTCCGGGTTGTCGAGGTTGATGGTCGGCGGCGCGACATTGTCCCTGATGGCAAGGATCGAGAAGATCGCTTCGGCGGCACCCGCCGCCCCAAGCAGATGGCCGATCGACGACTTGGTCGACGACATCGAAATCTTCGATGCGGCATTGCCGACAAGCCGCTCGACCGCGCCGAGCTCGATCGTGTCGGCCATGGTCGAGGTGCCGTGCGCGTTGATGTAGTCGACATCGGCCGGCGTCAACTTGGCCCGGTTCAGTGCCGCCGTCATGCAACGGAAGGCGCCATCGCCATCCTCGGCGGGCGCGGTGATGTGATGCGCGTCGCCGGTGAGACCGTAACCCGTCACCTCGGCATAGATCTTGGCGCCGCGCGCCCTGGCATGTTCGAGCTCCTCGAGCACGACAACGCCGGCGCCCTCGCCCATAACGAAGCCGTCGCGGTCGCGATCATAGGGTCGCGACGCCGTTTGCGGCGAATCATTGCGTTCCGTCGACAGTGCCCGGCATGCGGCAAAGCCGGCGATCGACAGCCGCGTCACCGGCGCTTCGGCGCCACCGGCGACCATCACGTCGGCATCGCCCCACATGATCAACCGGGCAGCATCGCCAATGGCGTGCGCGCCGGTCGAACAGGCCGTGACGACGGCATGGTTCGGGCCTTTCAGTCCGTGCCGGATCGAAACCTGCCCGGAGACGAGATTGATGATCTGGCCCGGGATGAAGAAAGGGCTGATGCGGCGCGGGCCGCGCTCCTTGAGGATCATCGCGTTCTCGGCGATGCCCTCGATGCCGCCGATGCCGGAGCCGATCAGGACGCCGGTGGCACACCGCTCTTCATGCGTCTTGGGTTCCCAGCCGGAATCCTTCAGCGCCTCGTCGGCGGCGGCAATCCCGTAAAGGATGAAGTCGCCGATCTTGCGCAGTTCCTTGGGCTCGAGCACGGCCTCGGGATTGAAGGTGGCATTGCTGCCGTCACCACGCGGAATGACGTGGGCGATCTTGCAGGCAAGATCCTCCACCTCGAACTCAGTGATGCGCTTGGCAGCGCTGCGGCCGGTCAGAAGTTCCTTCCAGCTGTGCTCGAAGCCCATGCCGAACGGCGACAGCAACCCAAGGCCCGTGACGACGACACGCCTCATCGCAGGTCCTCCCCGGTGATGACTGCGGAAAGCGTCAGGCCGAAGCCTTGTCGATGTACTTCACGGCATCGCCAACGGTCAGGATGGTCTCAGCCGCATCGTCGGGAATCTCGACGCCGAATTCTTCTTCGAACGCCATGACGAGTTCGACCGTGTCGAGGCTGTCGGCGCCCAGATCATCGATGAAGCTCGCCTGCTCCGTCACTTTGTCGGCATCGACGCCAAGGTGCTCGATGACGATCTTCTTGACGCGCTCTGCGGTGTCACTCATTTGGGCATCCTCGTCTTTTGTTTGTCTGTCTTCGTTAGCGGGCAGAATGCCGCTAATCAAGCTGAAAGATGGTCCTGCCGGAAACGCAACGACTACGGACCGGTTTTTGCCCGAACCGCCGGGTTGCGGGCCGCATTACACGAAAAATAGCTGAGGTCCAAGCCGAAATGGTCTCTTTTCACAACCCGCCGGCGTTGCTGCCGAACCTCGTCAAATCATAGCCATGCCGCCATTTACGTGGATGGTCTGGCCAGTGACGTAGGCGGCTTCGTTGGAGGCGAGATAAGCGACGGCGGACGCGACTTCAACGCTGGTGCCCATGCGCCGCGTCGGGATCGCCGCCATGATCGCCTCTTTCTGCTTGTCGTTGAGCTTGTCGGTCATCGCCGATTCGATGAAGCCCGGGGCGACGCAGTTGACGGTGATGTTGCGGGTGGCGATCTCCTGTGCCAGCGATTTGGAAAAGCCGATCATGCCGGCCTTTGAGGCGCAGTAATTGGTCTGGCCGGGATTGCCGGTGACGCCGACCACCGAGGTGATGTTGATGATGCGGCCATGGCGGCGGCGCATCATCGGGTGGGTGAGTTCGCGGGTCAGCCTGAACACGGCGGTCAGGTTGACCTCGAGCACGCTGTCCCAGTCGGCATCCGACATGCGCACGAACAGGCCGTCCTTGGTGATGCCGGCGTTGTTGACCAGGATGTCGACGCCTTCGAGATCGGCTTCGGCTTTCTGGCCGAGCGCCTTGACCTCCTCACGGTTGGACAAATTGGCCGGGAACAGCTTGACCCGGTCGCCAAGCTCGCTAGCCAGCGCTTCCAGTTTCTCGACGCGGGTGCCATGCAGGCCGACGATCGCGCCCTGCGCATGCAGCATCCTGGCGATAGCCTCGCCGATGCCCCCGGATGCGCCGGTGACGAGCGCCTTGCGGCCAGTCAATTCGAACATTTTTGTCTCCTGATTGAGAAGAGAACACCCTTTACAGGGATGGGATCAAATGACGCTTTATGCAAGCGCCGCCATGGCCGCCTCGACGTCAGCCGAGGTGCCGACCGACGCGGTGGCGACATCGCGGTTGATGCGCCGCGCCAATCCTGAAAGCACCTTGCCGGCGCCGATCTCGTAAAGTGTGGTGACGCCGTTTGCGCCGAACCATTCCACCGTCTCGCGCCAACGCACGCGGCCGGTTATCTGTTCGACCAGGCGGCGGGCGATCTCGTCCGGATCGCTGGTCGGGCTGACCGTGACATTGGAGAGGACGGGAACCACCGGCGCGTTCTTTGCCACGCCGGCCAGGGCTTCGCGCATGACGTTCGCGGCCGGCGCCATCAGCGCGGAATGGAAGGGCGCGGACACCTGCAGCATCAGCGCGCGTTTGGCGCCTTTCTCGGTGCACAGTTTCGCGGCCAGTTCGACCGCGGCCTTGGCGCCGGAGATGACCAGTTGGCCACCGCCATTGTCGTTGGCGATCTGGCAGACAGAGCCTTTGGCGGCTTCCGCGCAAGCGGCTTCGACATCGACCTGTTCCAATCCGATGATCGCCGCCATGGCGCCCTCGCCGGCCGGCACCGCCGCCTGCATGGCATTGCCGCGTATGCGCAGCAACCGGGCGGCATCGGCAACCGAAACGAAGCCGGCAGCGGCCAACGCCGAATATTCGCCCAGCGAATGACCGGCGACATAGGCGATCTTGCCTTTCAGCGAGAAGCCGCGCGATTCCAGCGCCCGGATCGCGGCCAGCGACACCGCCATCAGCGCCGGCTGCGCGTTGGCGGTCAGCGTCAACGTCTCTTCCGGCCCTTCCCAGATCAGCTTCGACAGGTTTTCGCCGAGCGCATCGTCGACTTCCTGGAAGACCCTGCGCGCTTCGGGGAAGGCGTCGGCGAGATCCTTGCCCATGCCGACCGCCTGGCTGCCTTGTCCGGGAAAGGTGAATGCAACGGCCATGCGAGGGCTCCCAAGGGCTGGTTTTGCTTGCCTGAAGACGGGTTTTTCTTGCCTGTGACGCATGGCGGGGCGCCAAGTCAAGCCCGGTTCGACCCTGCCCGAGGGCAGCCTCGTCCGCCGAGTGCCTGTTGCGAAAGGGTTTTTGGCGATCACTCCTGATGAAAACCGCTCACGATTCGTTTGCTGGCTCTTCTTATTTCCGTTACAGGCGCTAGCTTTGCGTGACAATTCCATGACAATCGAGTGACGTGCTTGTCGCTGGGTGGGGAAGTTAAAGTGGCAAAGAGTTACAAACGCACCGGCAAGGCCGCGCCACAGTTCCTGGAAGACGACCCCTCCACCGGCTATCTGCCGGGCAGGAGATGGCCGGTCGTGCGCTATGGGCTGATCAGCCTGGCGATCGCCGCTATCCTGGTGTTTGCCATCGAACTGATCGTGCGCGGCGACTTTGCCGGAACCATCTCCTTCTTCCTGCAGCCGTTCAAGCCGGGCTGGACCACCATCGTCGTGTTTGCGCTGCTCCTGATCGGCTTCGATGCGGTGCTCGGCCGCAGCCACCAGAGCCTGATGATCGTCGCGCCGCTGACCTTGTCGCTTGCTTTCGTCGGTCACCAGAAGTCGCACTATCTCGGCGATCCGCTCTATCCGACCGATTTCCTCTATGCCCGCCAGATCTTCGCGCTGCTGCCGCTTTTGGTACGCGAACGGCCGATGACCGCGCTTGCCATGGTCGTCGGCATCGTCGCCGGCCTGTCGCTGCTCGTCTACGGCTGGCGGCTATGGCGCCGCAAGGTTCCCGCACTCAGCCGCAAGGGGCGCCTTGCGCGGCTGACGCTGGCAGTGCCGCTACTCGCCTTCTTCGTTTCGATCATGGACTACGCTACCTTCTCCTGGACCAGGGATCGGCTGCAGATCATCCCGATCATGTGGGACCAGAAGGAAAACTATGCCTCCAACGGCTTTGCGCTGGCCTTTGCCCTCAACGTGCCGATGGCGCATGTCTCGGCGCCGCCGGGCTATTCCGACAAGGCGATCGCAGCGATAGCTAGGCCTGATGTGACCGCCTCGGTGCCGGCCGAGAAGCCGGACATCATCATCGTCATGAGCGAATCCTTCTGGGATCCGACCAAGTTGCCTGGCGTCACCATCACGCCAGATCCAATCCCCAATGTGCGGGCGCTGCGCTCGGGCTCGATGTTCTCGCCGGAGTTCGGCGGCATGACCGCCAATATCGAGTTCGAGGCGCTGACCGGCTTCTCCAACGCGTTCCTGCCGGCAGGCAGCATCCCCTATCAGCAATATGTGCGCACGCCGACGCCTTCGCTCGCGACCTTCCTGAAGAGCCAGGGTTACCGGGCGCGCGCCATCCATCCCGGCACCAACTGGTTCTGGAACCGTGGCGCGGTCTATGCCGATTTCGGCTTCAACGATTTCAAGTCGGAAGAGACGCTGCCGCCAATGCAAAAGCGCGGGCCACTGGCATCGGATGCGGCGATGACCGACGAGATCATCAGCGAGGCCGACGCCAGCGACGAGCCGGTGTTCTTCTTTGCGGTCAGCCTGCAAAACCACGGTCCCTACGAGCCGAACCGCTATTACAATCCCACGCATAGGGTGCAGGCGCCGATCAGCCAGTGGGCGCGCGAATCGCTACTCAGCTACGCCGAGGGCTCAGCCGATGCCGATCGCGGCCTCGAACGCCTCGTCGAATGGGCCAAGAAACGCTCCCGCCCCACCGTAATCGCCTTCTTCGGCGACCATCTGCCGCCGCTGGGGCCGGTCTATGTCGAAACCGGCTTCCTCAAGGACAATGTCGCGCCGCGCAAGGAAGCGTCGCCCGAGGCTGCTCTCGAGCATCACGAGACGCCGCTGGTCATCTGGTCGAACCGCACCGGGCCGGCTGAGCAGATGGGTGCCGTCAGCCCAGCCTTCCTGCCCTATCATATCCTGAAAACGGCCGGGATCAGCCATCCATACTACACCGGCTTCCTGGGCGAGATGAGCGAACGCTACCGTGTCGTCGACCGCAATCTTCTGCTGACGCCGGCTGGCGAAGCCACGCCCGATTGGGCGCGGCAGAAGGAGATCGATCCGGCGATCCGCGATTTCCGCCTGCTTCAGTATGATATGATGTTCGGCAAACGCCACGCGGCGCCCGACTTCTTCCCCGAAACGGTCGACAAGGACAAGGTTGTCGCCCATACGAGTTGAGCCCAACGATCCCTCAGGAGCCGGCCAGTCCGTCCCGGATCGCGCGTTCAGTTCGTCAATTGCAGCTTCGAGAACTTGTTGGCGATCTGCTGGAAAACGTCCGGCAATTTGGTCGGATCGTTGACTGCATAATAGCCGCTCGGATCAGAAGCGCAGGCGCTGTAAAGCGCGCGGTTGGCTGCGGTGTCGGATTGCAGCACCATGGTGTAGATTTGCACGCCCTCGTTCTTCAATTGCGTGCAGACGTTTTTGGTCCAGCCGTCGACATTGCGTGCCGCCGTCGTCTGGTTATCCGATCCGAAACGGCCGCCGGCCAGATAACCATATGATGTGTAGTCAGATTTCGTCGGCTGTTGGCTGGCGCCATAGACGACGTTCTCGCCGTCGGTGAGCAACAGCACGATCTTGCTGATGCCGGGCGTCTTCCACGGCGATGATGAATCGACCGTTGATGGCCAGGCTTCAACTCCACACAACCTGCTGGTGTGGTTAAGACGTGGTTGCCGGAAACCACAACTCCGACCGTTGCTGCTCCCCGATCATCGGCTAAGACACACGGGAATGCCGCTTGCGCTTGCTTTGCGGCCGGATTGCTGTATAGACGCCCGCAATCTGCCGGTCCTTGCTGGGGGCTGAACGGAGGGCCGGAGGTTTTTCAGAACCTTCGTGTGAAGCCGGAAGTGCTTCCGCCTCCCGTGTCTCCGCTCTCGACCGTCTCGTCATGCTCCTTTCTTCCCCCTGCCCCTTCGAGGGTTTGCGGGTCAGAGAAGTTGCAGAGGCTTTTGCCGCCGGGAACCGGGAGAGAAACGAAGAAAGGCATAGGACATAATGGCTCTTTACGAACATGTGTTTCTTGCCCGGCAGGACCTCTCGCAGCAGCAGGTCGATGCGCTTGTCGAACAGTACAAGGGTGTCATCTCCGCTAATGGCGGGTCCGTCGGCCGGGTCGAGAACTGGGGACTGAAGTCCCTCACCTACCGGGTCAACAAGAACCGGAAGGCTTACTACACGCTGATGGACCTGAATTGCCCGGCGGCCGCGCTCAACGAGATGGAGCGCCAGATGGGCCTGTCCGAGGACGTGCTGCGTTTCCTGACCATCAAGGTCGAGGCGCATGAGGAAGGCCCGTCGGCCATGATGCAGAAGCGCGAAGAGCGCTCGGAACGCGGCGGCTTCGGCGACCGTGACCGTGGCGATCGTGGTCCGCGTTCGTTCGGCGATCGTGATCGCGGCGACCGTGGCGATCGTCCGCCGCGCTCGTTCGGCGACGCCGGTGCCGATCGTGGTCCGCGCCGTCCGCGCGAAGGCTTTGAAGGGGGTGCAGAATAATGGTCGACATCAATCAGATCCCGACCCGGCGCCCGTTCCATCGCCGCCGCAAGACCTGCCCGTTCTCCGGCGCCAACGCGCCCAAGATCGACTACAAGGACGTGCGTCTGCTGCAGCGCTACATTTCTGAGCGCGGCAAGATCGTGCCGTCGCGCATCACCGCCGTCAGCCAGAAGAAGCAGCGCGAACTCGCCAAGGCGATCAAGCGCGCCCGCTTCCTCGGCCTGCTGCCCTACGTGGTTCGCTAATATCTCAAATGCGGGCGGTTCGCCGCCCGCTCTTCTCCCACGGCGACGGGCGCCGCAGGGCCGAACATCAAATCCCGGGTTGAGGTCAAAACCTCTAACTGCCGCAACAGGCAGGACAGCGACACCAGCGCCAAAGGCGCTCAAGCTTCCTGACCTGTTCCCAAGACATTCGGCGTCGATCTCATCGATCGATTGGCGCCCAACCGAAGGAACAAAACCATGGACGTCATTCTTCTCGAACGCGTTTCCCGCCTCGGCCAGATGGGCGATACCGTCAAGGTCAAGGACGGCTTCGCCCGTAACTTCCTGCTGCCGCAGGGTAAGGCGCTGCGCGCCAACGAAGCCAACAAGAAGAAGTTCGAAGGCCAGCGCGCCCAGCTCGAAGCCCGCAACCTCGAGCGCAAATCGGAAGCGGCCCAGGTCGCCGAAAAGCTCGACGGCAAGAGCTTCATCGCCGTTCGCTCCGCCGGCGAAACCGGACAGCTTTACGGTTCCGTTTCGACCCGCGACATCGCCGATCTGCTGACGGCGGAAGGTTTCTCGATCAATCGTAACCAGATCCTGCTCAACCAGCCGATCAAGACCATCGGTGTCACCAATGTGGCGATCGCGCTGCATCCGGAAGTCGAGGTCACCGTCACGCTCAACATCGCCCGCACGGCCGACGAAGCCGAGCGCCAGGCCAAGGGCGAGACACTGACCACCGCCGAAGCCATCTATGGCGACGACATCAACGACAATGCCCGGCCGGAGAACTTCTTCGATCCGAACACCGAGTTCGAGGGCGACGAAGACAACGCCTGATCACACATCGCAAAGAGGTTGAAGCTGCGCTCCGATCTCGATTGAAGCGTGCTTCGATCACTTTGCCGTCATTCAGCCATGCTGGACCAATGCCCGGGCCTCTCGCCCGGGCATTTTTGTGCCAAATGGAACTTTTCGAACCCCTATATATTGTTGCAGACTATGGCGTCGCGCGTCCTTTGGCCGCGCAAAGCACGCTGTGCAACTTTGGTTCGGCGCAAGATCTTCGGGGAAATCGACACTGATTTTCGCGGTCACGCGCCAAGGCAGCCTGTCTGGCCGAGAGGGGACATTTGGTCATGAATATCATGTTGAAGCGCGTTCTCGACCGCCTGGTGCGTACCGGCAATCTCAAGGTGACCGGTCCCAAGGGCTCGGCTGTGGTTTTCGGCGACGGCAGCGGCGAACCGGTGCACATGCACATCAAGACCGCGCATGCCGAGCGCGCCATCACCTTCGATCCGATGTTGGCGGTGCCTGAAGCCTACATGGACGGCGAACTCGACATTCTCGAAGGCGGCGTGCTGGGCGTGATGCGCATCGCCTTCCAGAACATGGGCAGCGGCGGCATCGACGCCACCTGGTCGAAGGCAATCGAAGGCTTGCGCCACGCCTTCCGCCGGCTGCAGCAGATCAACACCGCCTCGCGCTCGCGGCGCAACGTGCAGCGACACTACGATTTGTCGGGCGACCTCTACCGGCTCTTCCTCGACGAGGACATGCAATATTCCTGCGCCTATTTCGAGCAGCCGGACATGACGCTCGACGAAGCGCAGGCCGCCAAGAAACGCCACATCGCCGCCAAGCTCCGGCTGAAGGCCGGCCAGACGGTGCTCGACATCGGCTCCGGCTGGGGCGGGCTTGGCCTCTACCTCGCCAAGGCGTTCGACGTCGACGTGCAGGGCGTGACTCTGTCGACCGAGCAGCATGGCGTAGCCACCGACCGGGCGCACGCGCAAGGGCTGGAAAGCCGCGTGCATTTCGAGCTGAAGGACTACCGCGAACTCAACGAGCGTTTCGACCGCATCGTCTCGGTCGGTATGTTCGAGCATGTCGGCGTCAACCACTACCGTACGTTCTTCGACAAGAGCGCGACGCTGCTCAAGCCCGATGGCGTGATGCTGTTGCACACGATCGGCCGTTCCGGCGTACCGTGGGCGACCAGCGCCTTCATCCGCAAATACATCTTCCCGGGCGGCTACATCCCGTCGCTCTCGGAAGTCATGCCGGCGATCGAGAAGTCGGGCCTGGTCGTCACCGACGTCGAGATCCTGCGGCTCCACTATGCCGATACGCTGAAGCACTGGGGCGAGCGCTTCGCAGCCAATCGCGACAAGGCCAAGGCGATCTATGACGAGCGTTTCTGCCGCATGTGGGAATTCTACCTGGCGGCCTCGGAAGCTGCCTTCCGCTGGCAGGATCTGGTGATCTTCCAGATCCAGATCGCCAAGAAGAACGACACGCTGCCGATGACACGCGACTACATGGCCAAATGCGAAAAAGCGCTTGAGATGCGCGACATGGGGCATCGTGAAACGGCTCCCGTCAAAAAGAGCCCGGCCGCCAAGCCGGCTCGCCGCCGCAAGGTTGCCGACCAGGAATAGCATTGCCGCTTGCCATTGCCGGCGCCTGCACTGAAAAAGGTCCCGTGACCGTCGCGGGACCTTTTTCATGACCTACGTCCTCTATGCCGCCGCCGCTCTGGCCGAGATCGCCGGCTGCTTTTCATTCTGGGCCTGGTGGCGGCTCGAAAAGTCGCCGCTTTGGCTTCTTCCCGGCCTCGCCTCGCTTGCCCTGTTCGGCTTCCTGCTGGCGCTGGTGGACATGTCAGCCGCCGGCCGCGCCTACGCCGCCTATGGCGGCATCTACATCGCGGCGTCGCTTGGCTGGCTGTGGCTGGTGGAGGGCGTTCGCCCCGACCGCTGGGATCTTGCCGGTGCCGCGCTCTGCATTGCCGGCGCTTCGGTGATCCTTCTCGTTCCGCGGGGCGCGTGAGATGGAGTTGCCGGCCTCCCTTCGCCAAGGTGTCGAGCGCCTGCTCGAAAACGTTCCGCTGGCGGTAATCAAGCAAGCGGCAAAAACGCTGTCCGACCGTTACCGTGCCGAGTTGCGCGACGGCCGTTTGCACATGGCCGAGGATCTGGCCGTGAAAGCCTATTTGGCGACGCGGCTGCCGGCGACCTATGCCGCGATCCGCGCCAGCCTCGACGCGCTGAGCGACGCAAAGCCCGGCTTTCAACCCAGGAGCCTGCTCGATGTCGGCGCCGGCCCTGGCACGGTGCTTTGGGCCACGACCGACCTGTGGCCCGATCTCGAACAGGCAGTGTTGTTCGAAGCCAGTGCGGCAGTGCGCAAAGTCGGCGAGACGCTTGCCGGCGACACAATTGTCGCCCAGACCAGATGGCTGGCCGGTGATGCCACCATCGACCTTGCCGACATCGAGCCGGCCGATCTGGTCACGTGCGCCTATGTGCTCGATGAAATCGCTCCCGCATCACTGCCGAAGCTCATCGACCGCCTCTGGCAACTCACCGCCGACACGCTGCTTGTGGTCGAGCCGGGCACCCCCGCCGGCTGGCAGCGCATCCTTGCCGTGCGCCGGCAGTTGATCGAGGCGGGCGCGCATGTGCTCGCGCCTTGCCCGCATCAGGCGCCCTGCCCGCTCGCCCCGCCCGATTGGTGCCACTTTTCCCGGCGCGTCGCCCGCTCGCGCCTGCACCGGCTGGCCAAGGACGCCGACGTGCCGTGGGAAGATGAGAAATTCATCTATGTCGCGGCTTCTCGCGACGGACTCACATCACACCAGGCGCGGGTTGTTGCGCCGCCGAAATCCGGTTCCGGCAAGGTTCTGCTCAAACTTTGCCGGGACGACGGCACCGCCGCCGAGCGCTTGTTCACCAAGCGCGACGGCGCCGACTTCAAGCTGGCCCGGCGGCTGGACTGGGGCGACAGGCTGGCTTCCGAATAGACAGCAGCAGCGTTTGCGACCGCCTCGAAGAAAAATTTCGAAGCGATGTCGAATCCAGGCCGTGCCGTTCGACCATTGGCGTTCTCGGACCTTTCGAGACGCCAAGAGTGTCAAACGGCATCAGCCAATAGGAGAAACGCAATGAGCTATATCGCAGGATTTGTCGCCGCGGTGCCCGCCGCCAACAAGGAAGCTTACCGCAGGCATGTCGCCGAGGTGGCATCGGTGCTGAAGGAGTTCGGCACCACCCGCATGGTCGAAGGATGGGGCGACGACGTGCCCGGCGGCAAGATCACCGACTTCAAGGGAGCCGTGAAGGCAAAGCCGGATGAAGTCATCACCTTTTCATGGCACGAATACGCGGACAAGGCGGCGGCGGACGCGGCCTATCAGACGATGATGAGCGACCCGCGCATGGCGGAGATCGGCGCTTCCATGCCCTTTGACGGCAAGCGCATGATCATCGGTGGCTTCACGCCCTTCATCGACCTGAACACGACCGGCAAGACGGGCTATATCGATGGCTCGCTGGTGCCGGTGCCGGCCGCCAACAAGCAGGCCTACCTTGCCGTAGCGACGAAGCAGGCCGCGGTGATCAAGGAACACGGCGCAACCCGCGTTGTCGAAGCGTGGGGCGACGATGTTCCCGACGGCGAGGTCACCGACTACCGTGGCGCCGTGAAAGCGACGGGCGACGAGGTCGTCGTCTATGCCTGGGTCGAATGGCCGTCGAAGCAGGTGCGCGACGGCGCCTGGAAAAAGGTGATTGCCGATCCGCGCATGTATGCCGACACCATGCCCTACGACAACCAGCGGCGGGTCCATGGTGGCTTTGCGCCGATCCTCGACGCCTGATCCCAAGAACCCTAGTTTTCGACAATCCTGGAAAAGGAAACCCACCATGCGTTACGCCTGTCTCATCTATTACCACCCCAAAACATTGTTTGGCGGCAGCCCGGAGGCCAATGCCGTGCTGGCCGAGTGCTCCGGATATGACGAGGTGCTCAAAGCCAGCGGCCACTTCGTAACCGCCGAGGCCCTGGTGCTGCCCGAGGAGGCAATGACCGTGCAGGTCCGCGACGGCAAGATGTCGACCGTCGACGGCCCGTTCATGGAGACCAAGGAGATCCTGGGCGGCATCATCGTCATCGAGGCCCGCGATCTCAACGAGGCGGTGCGAGTGGCGAGCGGCCATCCACTGGCAACGATCGGCTTTGTCGAAGTTCGCCCGGTCGTCGACTTCAGCCAGCCGCCGCCGGTCCTGTGAGCACCACCAGCCCCCGCGATGCCCTGGAGGCGGCCTACCGCACCGAGGCGCGGCGCGTGCTGGCGACCTTGATCCGCCTGCTCGGCGGTTTCGACGCGGCGGAGGAGGCCTTGCATGAGGCCTTCACTGCTGCCGCCGAGCAATGGCCGCGCCAGGGTGTGCCGGCCAACCCCTATTCCTGGCTGGTCTCGGCCGGCCGCTTCAGGACCATCGACCGCTGGCGCCGGGAAGCACGGCTGGCCGGGGCTCTGCCCGAACTCACGGCGCTGGCCGAGCCGACACGGGAGCCGGCCATGCCGGAAGACATCCAGGACGATGAATTGCGGCTCATCTTCGTCTGCTGCCATCCGGCGCTGGCGCCGGATGCACGCATCGCCCTGACCCTGCGCGAAGTGGGTGGTTTGACCACAGAAGAGATCGCCCGCGCCTATCTGACGCCTGCACCGACCATTGCGCAACGCATCGTGCGGGCCAAGGCGAAGATCCGGGACGAGGCGATCCCTTACGAGGTGCCCGACCGCGACGACCTGCCGGCGCGTCTCGAGAGTGCGCTGCAGGTGATCTACCTGATCTTCAACGAGGGTTACGCGGCAACCGAGGGGCCGAACCTGACGCGGGCCGATCTGTGCGCCGAGGCGATCCGGCTCGGCCGGCTGATGGTCGAACTGCTCGACCAGCCGGAGGCGCAAGGGCTGCTTGCCCTGATGCTGCTGCACGAGGCGCGGCGCGCGACGCGGGTCAATGCCAGCGGCGACCTTGTCCTGCTGGAGGATCAGGACCGCACGCTGTGGGACCGTTCGCTGATCGCCGAGGCCGACGGCCTGATCGGTCGGGCGATCGCCTCGCGCCGCATCGGACCGTATATCCTGCAGGCGGCCATTGCTTCCGTCCACGCCGAGGCGGCAGGCACGGCGGAGACCGACTGGGTACAGATCGTCGCGCTTTACGATGTGCTCGGCCGCGTCGACCCCTCACCGGTCGTGACACTCAACCGCGCCGCGGCCATAGGCATGCGCGACGGCCCGCAGGCCGGACTGGCGGCAATCGAGGCGGTCATGGCACAAGGCGGGCTGGACGGCTACCATCTGGCGCACGCGGCGCGAGCAGACATGCAGCGCAGGCTTGGCTTGACCGAAGCGGCAAAGGCCTCCTACCAGCGGGCGCTGGAACTAACCCGGCAACCGGCGGAACGCCGGTTCATCGAGGGGCGACTCGATCAGCTTTGAACGGAGTGGCGGCACAGGAACCCAGCGCTTGTTTTCTCGTTTTGTTCTCCCTATAGATGCGCTACAATCGTTCTTTCGATTCGAGTCAATTGTGATTCTTTCCACCGAAAAAACTCGGCTGTGAATCGCGGGTATCAAAGCTGATTGGACAGGCACTGGTGCAGATAAGTCAGCATGGACTTGTCACGTTCTGATATCGAAAGGCCGGGATCGAAATCGGGGATATCATGGCAGAAGCAGCGCGAAAATTCGGCGTGGCGGAAACACCGCTTTATCGTGAAGCGCCCAACAACATCGAGGCCGAGCAAGCGCTGCTCGGCGCCATCCTCGTCAACAACGACGCCTTCTATCGCGTCTCGGACTTCCTCAAGGCCAGCCATTTCTACGAGCCGCTGCACCGCAAGATCTTCGAGGTGGCGTCCGAGTTCATTCGTATGGGCAAGGTGGCGACGCCGATCACGCTGAAAACCTTCCTGCCCGCCGACGAGAAGGTCGGCGACATGACGATGGCGCAATATGTCGTGCGGCTGGCGGTGGAGGCCGTGACCGTCGTCAACGCCACCGATTATGGCCGCGCCATCTATGACCTTGCGACGCGCCGCGCTCTGATCACCGTCGGCGAGGACATGGTCAACATCGCCTATGACGCGCCGGTCGATATGGCGCCCGGCGAACAGATCGAGGATGCCGAGCGGCGGCTGTTCGAGCTGGCCGAAAACGGCCGCTATGATGGCGGTTTCGAGAGTTTTTCCGATGCGTTGAAGAACGCCGTCGACATGGCCAGTGCGGCCTATATGCGCGATGGCCACCTGTCCGGCATTGCCACCGGCCTGCGCGATCTCGACCATCGCATGGGTGGCCTGCAGCCTTCGGATTTGATCATCATCGCCGGCCGCCCAGGCATGGGCAAGACGTCGCTGGCCACCAACATCGCCTACAACATCGCCGCCGCCTATGAGCCTGCCCAGCAGGCCGACGGCTCCGTCAAAGCGGCCAATGGCGGCGTCGTCGGTTTCTTCTCGCTCGAAATGTCGTCGGAGCAGCTGGCCACCCGCATCATCTCCGAGCAGACCGAGATCCCATCGTCGAAAATCCGGCGCGGCGATCTGACGGAGGCCGATTTCGGCAAGCTCGTTGCCTACACGCAGGAGAACCACAAGCGGCCGCTCTATATCGACCAGACGGGCGGTATCTCGATCGCCCAGCTTGCGGCGCGCGCCCGCCGCCTCAAGCGTCAGCGCGGGCTTGACCTGATGGTCATAGACTATATCCAGCTGATGCAGGGCTCGTCCGCCAAGGCGTCGCAGAACCGCGTCCAGGAAATCACCGAGATCACCACCGGATTGAAGGCACTCGGCAAGGAGTTGGGCGTGCCGATCATCGCCCTCTCGCAGCTCTCGCGCCAAGTCGAAAGCCGCGACGACAAACATCCCCAGCTGTCCGATCTGCGCGAATCGGGTTCGATCGAGCAGGACGCCGACGTGGTGCTGTTCGTGTATCGCGAGGAATACTACATCAAGAACAAGGAGCCGGAGAAAGGCACGCCCGAGCATCTCGCCTGGGAGGCGAAGATGATCGAAGTCCAGGGCAAGGCCGAAGTGATCATCGCCAAGCAGCGCCACGGACCGACCGGCACCGTCAGCCTTGCCTTCCAGGGCGAGTTCACCCGCTTCTCCGACCTCGCCGAGGAGCATCATCTGCCGGAAAGGTTCGAGTAGCTTTTTGACCTACCCCAGCCAACCTCGCCCAGACCATTTTCAAGCAGCATCCCGCTGATGGCAAAGTCGCGCGTCCAATTCATCTGCCAGAGCTGCGGATCGGTGCATCAGCGCTGGGCCGGCAAATGCGATGCCTGCGGCGAGTGGAACACGCTGGTCGAGGAAGGCACGTCCGGCGGCATCGGCTCAGGACCAGCCAACACGCGCAATGCCCGCAAGGGCCGCGCGGTGGTGCTGACCACGCTGTCCGGCGATATCGAGGACGCGCCGCGCATCATTTCGGGCATCGGCGAACTCGATCGCGCCACCGGCGGTGGTTTCGTGCGCGGCTCGGCGCTGCTGGTCGGCGGCGATCCTGGTATCGGCAAGTCGACGCTGCTCACCCAGGCGGCCGCGGCGCTAGCATCAAAAGGCCACCGCATCGTCTATGTCTCGGGCGAAGAGGCGGTCGCGCAGATCAGGCTGCGGGCGCAGCGGCTTGGCGTCGCCTCTTCTCCGGTGGAACTTGCCGCCGAGACCAATGTCGAGGACATCCTGGCGACGATCGCCGACGGCAAGCGGCCTGATCTCGTCATCCTGGATTCTATCCAGACGCTGTGGACCGACCTTGCCGATTCGGCACCGGGCACCGTCACACAGGTGCGCGCCGCCGCCCAGGCGATGATCCGTTATGCGAAATCCACGGGTGCTGCGATCGTGCTGGTCGGCCATGTCACCAAGGAAGGCCAGATCGCCGGGCCGCGTGTCGTCGAGCATATGGTCGACGCCGTGCTCTACTTCGAAGGCGAAGGCGGCCACCATTACCGCATCCTGCGCACGGTGAAGAACCGTTTTGGCCCGACCGACGAGATCGGCGTCTTCGAAATGTCGGACAAGGGCCTGCGCGAGGTTGCCAATCCGTCCGAGCTTTTCCTTGGCGAGCGCCATGCAAAATCGCCCGGGGCCGCGGTTTTCGCCGGCATGGAGGGGACAAGGCCGGTGCTGGTCGAGATCCAGGCACTGGTCGCACCCTCCTCGCTCGGCACGCCGCGCCGCGCCGTCGTCGGCTGGGACGGCGCCCGGCTGTCGATGATCCTGGCGGTTCTCGAAGCCCATTGCGGCGTGCGATTCGGCAGCCACGATGTCTATCTCAATGTCGCCGGAGGCTACCGGATTTCGGAGCCCGCGGCCGATCTGGCAGTGGCGGCCGCCCTGGTTTCCTCGCTCACCGGTCTTGCCCTTCCCGCCGATTGCGTCTATTTCGGCGAAATCAGCCTTTCGGGCGCCGTGAGGCCGGTTGCGCATGCGCAACAGCGCCTCAAGGAAGCCGAAAAGCTGGGTTTTGGAAGCGCGGTTCTGCCCTCGGGCAGCGGGGAACTGGCCGGGGGGATCGGGGCCGGTTCTTTCCAGCCGACCGAGCTTGCCGACCTCGTGGCACGCATAGCCGGCTCACGCCGAAGCCGCGTGGACGAAGAAGATTAGAGCATCGGACCCAGAGCCCGATGTTCCGCGCTATAATGCGGCTCATGGAGTGGGGCGAAAGACATGCCGATTACGCTGCTTGACGGAATTCTCGTCGGCTTCACTCTGGTCTCGGCGATGCTCGCCATGGTTCGCGGCTTTTCGCGTGAAGTCCTGTCCGTCGTCTCCTGGGCAGCGGCGGCAGCGGCGGCGTTCTTCTTCTACAAGCCGGTTGTGCCTTACCTCGCGCCCTACATCGAGAATGAAAAGATCGCCATGGCCGCCGCCGCCGGCGTCGTCTTCATCATCGCGCTGATCGTCGTCTCGGTCATCACCATGAAGCTGGCCGACTGGATCATCGATTCGCGGATCGGCGCGCTCGACCGTACGCTGGGTTTCCTCTACGGCGCCGCGCGCGGCATCCTGGTCGTCGCCGTCGCCCTGCTGTTCTTCAACTGGCTGGCTGGCGCCAAGGCACCGACCTGGGTCACGGAGGCCAAGTCGCGACCGCTGCTCGAGCAGATCGGCGCCAAGCTCGAAAGCCTGCTGCCCGAGGATCCGGAAAACGCCATTCTCAAGAAACTCAATCCGAATCAACCGGCCGCCGAGACACCAGCTGCTCCGGACGCACCGGCGGCGGATGCTCCGGCAGGCGGCGACGATGCCAACACGCCGGCGCCTGACGACAATGACGCAACACCACCGGCCAACAACGCTCCGGCACCGGCGGCACCGGCAAACTGACGCCGAAAACGACGTCAGGATCTGACGATGGTGTGAACGACCGCACGGCCCGCGTTGCTTTCGGCGCGAACCCGCATTATATGGCGATTTTAGCGGAGCTTAAGATGGCAGACGCAGACGACGTGCTTTCCGCCGAGGCCGACGACCATTTCCACGACGAATGCGGTGTGTTCGGCATTTTCGGCCGGCAGGACGCGGCAGCCATCGTCACACTGGGCCTGCATGCGCTGCAGCATCGTGGCCAGGAAGCGGCAGGCATCGTTTCTTACGACGGCAGCCAGTTCCATGTCGAACGCCATGTCGGCCTGATCGGCGACACCTTCACCAAGCAGCGCGTCATCGACAGCCTGCAAGGCAACCGCGCCATCGGCCATACCCGCTACGCCACGACTGGCGGCGCCGGCATGCGCAACATCCAGCCCTTTTTCGCCGAATTGGCCGATGGCGGCTTCGCCGTCGCCCACAACGGCAATCTGACCAACGCCATGACCGTGCAGCGCGCGCTGCAGAAGCAAGGCGCGATCTTCTCCTCCACCTCCGATACCGAGACGCTTTTGCACCTCGTCGCCACCAGCAAGGAGCGCGACCTCAACTCGCGTTTCATCGATGCGGTGCGGCAGGTCGAGGGCGCTTTCTCGCTGGTGGCGATGACGGCCAAGAAGATGATCGGTTGCCGCGATCCGCTCGGCATCCGGCCGCTGGTGCTCGGCGATCTCGACGGCGCCTGGATCCTGGCCTCCGAAACCTGCGCGCTCGACATCATCGGCGCGCGTTTCGTTCGCGACCTGAAGCCCGGCGAGATGGTCGTCGTCACCTCCAAGGGCATCGAGAGCCTGTTCCCCTTCGAGCCGCAGAAGACCCGCTTCTGCATCTTCGAATATGTCTATTTCGCGCGGCCGGATTCCTCGGTGGAAGGCCGTAACGTCTATGAGGTGCGCAAGCGCATCGGCGCCGAGCTGGCGGTTGAAAGCCCGGTCGAGGCGGACATCGTCGTGCCGGTGCCGGATTCGGGCACGCCGGCGGCGATCGGCTTCAGCCAGGCTGCAGGCATTCCCTTCGAACTCGGCATCATCCGCAATCATTATGTCGGCCGCACCTTCATTCAGCCGGGCGATTCGATCCGCCACATGGGCGTCAAACTGAAGCACAATGCCAACCGCCGCATGATCGAGGGCAAGCGCGTGGTGCTGGTCGACGACAGCATCGTGCGCGGCACCACCAGCCAGAAGATCGTGCAGATGGTGCGCGACGCCGGCGCCAAGGAGGTGCATATGCGCATCGCCTCACCGCC
Organism: Mesorhizobium sp. WSM4809; assembly: GCF_055811655.1. Classification (NCBI taxonomy): domain Bacteria; kingdom Pseudomonadati; phylum Pseudomonadota; class Alphaproteobacteria; order Hyphomicrobiales; family Phyllobacteriaceae; genus Mesorhizobium; species Mesorhizobium sp. WSM4809. The sequence goes on along the minus strand of NZ_JBVVQW010000001.1, from coordinate 824,835 downwards.
GACACGCGCCTCCTGTTTCTACGGTGTCGACACGCCGGAGAAATCGAAGCTCCTGGCATCGCGCATGTCGATCGAGGAGATGGCCGAGTTCATTCGCGTCGATTCGCTCGGCTTCCTCACCATTGACGGGCTCTACCGCGCGGTCGGCGAGGCCAGCCGCGATAACGACCAGCCGCAATTCTGCGATGCCTGCTTCACCGGCCAGTATCCAACCCGCCTGCTCGACTTCGAAGGCCACGACAATGTGCGCACGCTGTCGCTGCTGGCGACGAGCGGGACGTAGGCCGGACCGCCATCAGCGTTAGTCAAATTCCCGGAATCCATCGCATGACCCTCGACCTTTCCGACCGCGTTGCGGTCGTCACCGGCGCCTCGCGCGGTATCGGCTATTTCATTGCCAAGGAATTGGCTGCCGCCGGCGCGCATGTCATTGCGGTGGCGCGCACTGTCGGAGGACTGGAAGAGCTCGACGACCAGATCAAGGCGGCCGGCGGCCAGGCGACACTGGTGCCGCTCGACCTCGCCGACATGGCCGGTATCGACCGCCTGGGCGGCGCCATCCACGAACGCTGGGGCAAGCTCGACATTCTCGTCGCCAATGCCGGCGTGCTCGGCGTCATCTCGCCGATCGGTCATGTCGAAGCAAAAACCTTCGAGAAGGTGATGACCATCAACGTCACCTCGACCTGGCGGCTGATCCGCTCCGTCGACCCCCTGCTGCGGCTCTCCGATGCTGGACGAGCGATCATCCTGTCCTCCAACGCAGCGCACTCGGCGCGCGCCTTCTGGGCACCCTACGCGGCTTCCAAGGCCGCGGTGGAGACGATGATGCGCTCCTGGGCGCATGAGACGCAGAGCCTGCCGCTCCGGGTCAATGCCGCCGACCCTGGCGCCACCCGCACCGCCATGCGTGCCCAGGCAGTGCCGGGCGAAGATCCCGAGACGTTGCCGCATCCCTCCGAGATCGCCAAACGCATCGTGCCGCTGGCCAGCCCGGACCTGAAAGAGACCGGATTGATCTTCCAAGCCAAGCACAATCGGTTCGTCGCCTATCGCCAGCCGGAATAAAACTAGAGCCTTTTTGCCGCATGTCGGTTTCCCAAGAACCGCTGCATACTTTTAGGCGACATGCGTAGGGATTAAACAGGCCTCCGGCAACGTTTCTTCTGATGTAACCCGTCGAAGACCAACCGGAGGACCGACATGCGTAAACTGCTTCTCGCCACCGCCGCCACCCTGATCGCAGCCGCGGGCGCCGCTTACTCGCAAGATGCCAAGATGAGCTTCTTCGTCACCAGTGTCGGTTCCGGCAAGGGTGCCGACCTCGGCGGCCTCAAGGGCGCCGACGCGCATTGCGCGTCGTTGGCGGAAGCCGCCGGCGTCACCGGCAAAAGTTGGGCCGCCTATCTGTCGACCAGCGACACCGACGCCCGTGACCGCATCGGCAAGGGGCCGTGGGTGAACGCCAAGGGCGTCAAGATCGCCGACGATGTCGCCTCGTTGCACAGCGATGCCAACGGCATCACCAAACAGACAGCGCTCAACGAGAAAGGCGAAGCGGTCAACGGCCGCGGCGACACGCCCAACCGCCACGACGTGCTGACCGGCTCCAAGCCCGACGGCACCAAGATCGCCGACCAGACCTGCGGCAACTGGACGATGAGCGGGGCGGAAGGCGCCGCGATGATGGGCCATCATGACCGCGCCGGTCTCGACGATTCGGCAGCGGCCAAATCCTGGAATTCCTCGCACGCCTCGCGCGGCGGCTGCAGCCAGGAGGCGCTCAAGGGCACCGGGGGCGATGGCTTGTTCTATTGTTTTGCCACCAACTGAGCCGATTGCGCTTCGAAATCGGGCTGGAAACCCCCGTCACATCACGCGGCTGTGATGTGACGGCGGGAAGCTGTGCGGCGGTCAGGCTTTCGTCATTTCCATGGAGTTGGTAGGGTCACAGCGACTCCCACAACAGCGCCCAACTGGCAGAACAAGGAAATCCCCATGGCTACGACCGCAGCAGCGTTGGTCTGGTATCTGGTAATCGCCGGCCCGCAAGGCGGCATGGTCGTGCTGCCCAGCACCTTCGACAAACGCGAACAGTGCACCGCCGCCATCACCGAATATCAGAAGCAGCCGACACCGGCCGGCTGGTCGGTGCAATGCGTGCCGAGCGCCTCGCCCTTCACTGACGAGGGCGACGCCGAAGAACCGTCGGCGCAGTAAGCATCAGCGGCGTGCGCTCACCGTCAGCTCCGGCTTCTGGCTGATGGTCTGGAACACCACGCAATAACGCTCGGTCAGCTTCAGCAGCGAGTCTACCCGCTCCTGCGGCTCAGCGGTGTCGAGGTTGAAATTGAGCCGGATGGCGCGAAAGCCGACCGGTGCATCCTTGGCGACACCGAGCGTGCCGCGAAAATCGAGATCGCCTTCGGCCTCCACCGTGGCGGCGCCGAGCTTGAACTCGAGCGCCGTCGCCACCGCCTTGAGCGTCACCCCGGCGCAGGCGACCAACGCCTCCAGCAGCATGTCGCCCGAGCAGAGTTCAAGCCCTGAGCCGCCTGTTGCCGGATGCAAGCCGGCGATGGCGAGCGCCCTGCCCGTCTCCACCTTGCAGGCAACCGACTGGTCATCGATCGAGCCCTTGGCGCGAAGCGTGATCAGAGCCTGCGAAGCATCGTCACGGTAGGCCTGCTTCAGCGGCGCCTGCATGGCCTTCAGTTCGGTCGCATCCATCCGCTTTTCCCCTTTCGTCGACTGCTTGCGTCACCGGCATACGCCGTCCGGTCGAGATTTGCGCCGATCACCGTGGCAAGGCAATGCCGTTCCGCAACAGGAGACAGCGGTCAACACCGATATCCCAAATGGGACATTGACGGACAAGGTCCCAAAAACGTCTGATCCGGGCAAGTCATCACTCCATTTCCCGGCGGTCCCAAGATGCCCCGTACCCTCTCGACAAGGCCGAAACAGGATGGGTTTCGCGCGCCCGGCGAATTCGAACCAAAGTCAGGCTGCTGGCTGATCTGGCCGGAGCGGCCGGACACCTGGCGCCTCGGCGCCAAGCCCGCGCAAAAGCTGTTCGTGGATGTCGCCGCGGCGATCGCGCAAAGCGAGCCAGTGACGGTGGCGGCCTCCGCTCGCCAGTGGCAGAATGCCCGAGCGCGATTGCCCGGCCATGTGCGTGTCGTGGAGATGTCCACCAACGATTCTTGGCTGCGCGACAGCGGTCCCAATTTCGTCGTCAACGATCAAGGCGGCGTGCGTGGCGTCGATTGGATCTTCAACGCCTATGGCGGTTTTGACGGCGGCCTCTACGCGCCATGGGACCTCGATGATCTGGCAGCGCAAAAAGTGCTCGAAATCGAGAACATGGATCGCTACCGCGCACCGCTGATCGCCGAGGGCGGCGGGTTGCAATGCGACGGCCAGGGCACCCTCATCACGACGGAGCAATGCCTGCTCAACCGAAATCGCAACGCTCATCTCGGCAAGGCCGAGGTGGAACGCCAGCTTGGTGACTATCTCGGCGTCGACACCGTCATCTGGCTGCCGCGTGGCCTTGCCTTCGACGAAACCGACGGCCATGTCGATGACATCTGCTGCTTCGTGCGTCCCGGCGTGGTCGTGCTGAGCTGGACCGACAATCGGGAGGACCCGCAATACGAGATTGTGCGAGAAGCCGAAGAGGTGCTGCGTTCGGCCCGTGATGCGCGTGGCCGCGCACTGGAGATCCACCGGCTGCCGCATCCCCTGCCGATCGAGATGACGCCGGAAGAAAGCGAGAGCGTGGACCGGCTGGATTCGACCTGGGCGCGACCGGCCGGAAACCGGATCGCGGCGAGCTACATCAACTACTATCCGGGCAACAGCGTCGTGGTGGTACCGCAGTTCGGCTGCGATCTCGATGTGAAGGCCAAGCAGACGCTGGCCGAGCTGTTTCCCGACCACAAGATAGTCGGCATCGAAAACTCACGCGAGATCCTGCTGGGTGGCGGCAATGTCGCCTGCATCACCTTGCCGGTCTATGCCCCGCAGCGACGCTGAGGGACGACGCATGCCGAAAACAGATAGCGAAAACGGAGGACATTTATGCGCGCTCTGATCTTCTCAACCCTGCTTGCCTGCGGCGTCTGCGCAAATGCGGCTTCGGCTGACGAGGAAAAGATCGTCAACGTCTACAACTGGTCCGACTACATCGCGCCGGACACCGCCGAGAAATTCGAGAAGGAAACGGGCATCAAGGTTCGCTACGATGTCTATGACGGCAACGAAGTACTTGAAACCAAGCTGCTCACCGGCGGCTCGGGATATGACGTGGTCTACCCCTCAGCCTATCCGTTCCTGAAGAACCAGGTGAAGGCGGGGGCGTTCCTGGAACTCGACAAATCGAAGCTTGCCAACCATTCGAAGATCGATCCGCAGGCCCTGGCGCTGATCGCAGGCGCCGACCCGCAGAACCTTCATGCCGTGCCCTATATGGCTGTCACCGACGGCATTGGCTACAACGTCGCCGCGGTGAAGCAGAGGCTGCCGGACGCGCCGACGGATTCCTTCGCCATGGTCTTCGACGTGGACGTGGTCAAGAAGCTCTCCGATTGCGGCGTGGCCATGATCGATGCGCCGGCTGAAGTCATCCCGATGGCGATGAACTATCTTCACATCGACCCCAAATCGACCAGTCCCGACGACCTCGCCAAGGTCGAGGACCTGATGGGCAAGGTGCGGCCCTACATCCGCTATTTCCATTCGTCGAAATACATCAACGACCTCGCCAACGGCGACATCTGCGTGGTGTTGGGCTGGTCGGGCGACATACTTCAGGCAAGAACCCGTGCGGCGGAATCCGTGAAGAAGCTGAAGATCGCCTATTCCATCCCCAGAGAAGGCACGCTCATCAACTTCGATACGATGGTGGTGCCGAAAGATGCGCCGCATCCCGACAACGCCCAGGCCTGGATCAACTTCAATCTGCGGCCCGATATCGCCGCGGCCAATTCCAGCTATGTCTCCTATGCCAATGCGATACCGGAATCCCTGCCGCTGATGGACAAGGCGATAGCCAGCGATCCCGGCGTCTTTCCGCCTGATGCCGTGAAGGCCAAGCTGTTCGTGGTCGACAACAACGACCCAAAGCTGCTGCGATCACAAAACCGCATGTGGACGCGCATCGTGACGGGGCAATAGAGCTGGCGGAAGCCGTCAGGCTCAAGCGACTTCGCGGAAGGCCGCCAGCAGCTCGACCTGGGAGTGCACGCCGAGCTTGCGGTAGATCTGCTTGATGTGGTTGCGGACGGTGCCGGGCGAGACGGCGAGGCTTCGCGAAATCGTCTTGGCGTTGCCACCCTCGACCAGATGCCGCGCAACCTCGGCCTCGCGCCTGCTCAGCCGCGAGCGTCCGTCACCGATTGCGGCGCCCTTGTCCCGGGAGCGGCACAGATGAAGCAATCTTTGCAGAATGAGCCTTGTCGCGCTGCTTGCCGCGCAAGCCATCTCCAGATCCTGATCGCCAAAGGCTGGTGCCCCGTTTCGCCGCAGGAAGGTGACATAGCCAGCGGTCAGCCCGTCGAGATTGAACACGCCGGTGATCTCGTCGAAACTGTCGGAAGGGCCGAAGAATTCGCGATAGTAGGGGGTACGCTGGAAGTCGCCATTGCGGAGTGCCGACAGCGGCAACAGGAAATCCTGTCTTGTGCTGGCGAACCTCTGGAAGAAGGGATCCTGGCGATACAGTCGTGCATCGTAGTCGCGGTTCCAGCGATCGGGGCCGGCATCGTCGATGGTCAGGGATGTGATGTCGCGACGGTAAAAGCCGACATAGGCGCGGTCGGAGCCAAGCAGTCCGCTCGCCGCCGCTGTGAAGCGAGCGGACAATTCTTCGGGCGTTGCAGCCATGGCCGCGGCGGCGACACCACCGCTCCAGTGTCCAAACCGATCGAGAGAGATGTTCGACTGCATTCCGGCTCACATTAGCGCAAGCCGTTGCAGGTTCAAGACAGCCATTTCCTTTGACTTCGATCCTCTCGGCCATACCTATGCGGGAGTCGTTGTCGCGGAGCCATCATGCCGGTCAAGCTGAAACTGATCTGTCTTATCCTGCCGATGCTCGCCGTCCTGGCGCAGCCCGTCCTGGCTGAAACGGCGGAGCGGCCGGCACCTGCGGGCGGTGTGCTGTCCCTGCTGCCGCCGCCGCAGACCACCAACCATTCGATCACACTGGCCGGGCGCAAGCTGGATTACCAGGCAAAGGCAGCGACCCTGTCGCTGCTGTCGGGCATCGGCGACGTCACGGCGGAGATCTTCTATGTCGCCTACACGCTGGAGCCGCCGGCGAGCGTGGCCAAAGACCCGCAGCGGCCGATCACTTTCGTGTTCAATGGCGGCCCTGGAGCAGCGTCCGCCTATCTGCATATCGGCGCACTCGGTCCACGGATAATCGCGACGGGAGCCGATGGCGAACTCCTGCCCTCACCGCAAAGACTGATCGACAATCCGGACAGCTGGCTCGACATGACGGATCTCGTCTTCGTCGATCCGGTGGGGACCGGCTACAGCCGCGAGGCACCGGGGCAGGACACGCGCGATTTCTGGGGCGTCAACCAGGATGCCAGCTCGATTGGCGCCTTCATCCGGCTCTATCTCGCGCAGAACGGCCGCACCGGGTCGCCGCTGTTCCTCGCCGGCGAAAGCTATGGCGGGTTCCGCGCGGCGCTGCTCGCCAGGACATTGCAGGAAGATATCGGCATCAGTCCGAGCGGCATCGTGCTGATCTCGCCGGCGCTGGAGTTCACGCTGGTGCAGCCCGACGAATTCGAGCCGCTGCATTGGGCGCTCGAACTGCCTTCCCTGGCGGCGGTGCGGCTACGCACCGAAGGCGTCAGCGGCGATGCATTGCGGGAGAAGTTGGCCGAAGTCGAACACTATGCGATGGGCGATTACCTCACGGCAATCACCAGCGGACTGGAGCAAGGCAGGCGGCTGGCGAGCCAGCGCGTCGCTGAGATCACCGGCCTGCCACTCGATTTGGTGCAACGGAACTCCGCTCGCATCCCCACCGGCCTGTTCGCAAGGGAGTTCACCCGTGCCAGCGGCAAGGTGCTCAGCCCCTATGACGCCACGATCGGCACAGCCGATATCGCGCCTGAGAGCGCCCGCATCGCCGGCCCGGATCCGGTGCTCGACCGCAGCGTGCCGGCGCTGACGTCGGCTTTCGTCGGCTACATCCGTGACGAATTGAATTTCCGCACCGATGTCAGCTATCGGCTGCTCAATGGCGAAATCAGCCACAAATGGGATTACGGGACCAGCGCCTCGCGGCAAGGCTATGCCGGAGTGATGGACGATCTGCAGCGCGCACGCTCACTGAACCCTTCGCTTGGTGTCGTGCTCGTCAACGGCTACACCGACCTGGTCACGCCTTACCTCGCCTCGCGCTACCTGGTGAACCAGATCCCATCGCTCGCCGATGCCAAGCCTATCCGTCTCGATGTCGTCGAGGGCGGGCACATGATGTATTTCAGGCCCGACGGCCGACGCGCGCTGAAAGAAGCCGCTTCGGAGCTTTACCAGGCGACGCAGTAGGCTTGGCGACAGTGCAGCTCGGCATGGCCCCCTGCCCCAACATAACCACCGGGCTGGCGTAGCGCCGCAGCGATTTTCGCCCTTATAGCTTGGTGCCGAGGGAACTGAATTCACAGCTCCTCGTGTCGCTCCTCACAGCATTCTGCCGCTCCGGAAATTTGGTCCCACGCGCCTTATGGCCGATATCGCCATTCTCGAAACACGCGAGCGGGTGCTTGCAGGCATCCTGCTGACCGGTGCGGCCTATTTGCTGTTTTCGACACAGGATGCCTCGATCAAGCTGTTGGTCGTCGGCATGAGCGTCTGGCAGATCATGTTCTTCCGCAGCATTGCCATTCTGGGCGCGTGCGCGGCGATCGGCGGACGACAGTTGTTTGCCGACACGATGCGCTCGCCGATCGTGCGGCCGATGCTGGTGCGCAGTGCCTTCACGCTTGCTGCGTGGCTGTGTTACTACAACGCCGCGCGCAGCCTGCAGCTCGCCGAGCTGACCACCGTCTATTATGCGGCCCCGATCATCGTCACAGTGCTTTCAGTGTTCCTGCTCGGCGAAAAGGTGCCGATGCTGCGCTGGCTGGCGGTGCTGATCGGCTTTGCCGGCGTGTTCGTCGCTTGCGATCCGACCCATCTGGGCCTGTCCGTGCCGGTGCTGCTGGTGCTGGCGGCGGCCTTCTTGTGGGGCATCGCCATCGTGCTCTTGCGCAAGACCGCCCTTGCCGAGCGCTCGATGATCCAGCTCCTGCTCAACAATTTCTATTTCCTGCTGTTTTCGGCGGTGCCGGCATTGCTCTGGTGGCAGACACCCGATTGGACCCAGTTGCTGCTGCTTGCCAGCGTCGGCGCACTCGGCGGCCTGGCACAATATCTTCTGTTCGAAGGCATGAAGCGCACACCGGCTTCGGTCATCGCGCCGCTGGAATACACCTCGCTGTTGTGGGCATTCGCACTCGGCTTTGCGATCTGGGGCGACGTGCCGCGCCGCGAGGTGTTCCTGGGCGCTGCGCTGATCGTCGCCGCCGGCCTGTTGATCGTCGGCACCGAGCATTTTCGCAAACGCCTATGATGTGGATCACCATCATTGCTGACACTACGATGTCAGGACCAAGCGGCGTAGGCTGGTTGCATGACTGACATTGCAGCCGCCACCGACACCGCCGCAGAGCGCACACTCGGCATCATCCTGGTGTCGTCCTCAGCTGCCGTTTTCGGCCTGACCGGTGTTCTGACAAAGTCGATCCATGCCGACCCGTTGACCATCATCTGCTGGCGCGGCTTTGTCGGCGCCATCCTGATCAGCTTCTATGTGCTGTGGCGGCGTCACCGTTCCGGTAACCGCGAAACGCTGCGGCTTGGCTGGCGCGGCTGGCTGCTGGCGGTAGAGGGAGCTCTGGCCAGCATCGCCTTCATCTCGGCGTTCAAGTTCACCTTCGTCGCCAATGTCGCGGTCATCTATGCCACAGCACCTTTCGTCACCGCGCTGCTGGCTTGGGTTCTGACGCGCGAACCCTTCCGGTTGCAGACGATGGTCGCCGCCGCCGTGTCGCTGTGCGGCGTGGCGATCATGGTCTGGTCCGGCTTCGGCAGTGGCAATCTGTTCGGCGACGGACTGGCACTGCTGATGACTATCGGCAGCGGCCTCTACATGATCATGGTGCGCGCGTTCCGCGACACGCCGGTGGTGTGGGCCGGCGCGGTTTCGGCGTTCCTGCTGTTCCTGCTCGGCTGGTTCGTCACCGATCCGCTGGCGGTTTCGCCAAGGGATGCCGTTCTGCTCGCCACGTTCGGCGCGTCCTTTGCGTTATCCTCGATCCTGTGGACGGAGGGCGCGCGGCTCATCCCGCCGGCCGAATCCGGGCTGCTCGGCTCGGCCGAAGTGCCGTTCGCGATCCTGTTTGCCTTCCTGTTCCTGGGCGAGATTGCACCAGCCGCCAGCATGATCGGCGGCATCATCGTGTTGTGCGCGGTGTTCGCCCATGCGGGGCGGGATTGGCTGAGGGCCCGCTCGCAACGCATGGCCGGCCCGCAACGCGTGGCGTCAAATATTTCTTAAAAAAGTGACACAGTCACGGAACCATCATCCGGGTCAGGCATTATGGGTGCGACGGGCCATCCCCAAGTCCCCCCAAACCCCTCGGCCCGTCCTACTCCAAGCCGACCGTAAGGTCGGCTTTTTCTTTGGGCATTCAGCCCGACAAGGCAAGGTTGCCGCCGAGCAGAGCCGCCAGATCGCCCGCCGGACCATCGGAGCCAGCGCGCAACCGGATGGCGAACTCAGCCATTGGAACCTGCGGCAGGCCAAGCTCGCGCGGCGCCTCGACAATGCCGGAATGGGCAAAGCGAGCCGTTCGCAGCGTCAGCGCGACACCGGCGTTCACCGCCGTGCGCAGGCCGGCCAGACTGGCGCTGCCGGCAGCGATGCGGTAGCGGCGGCCGGCAGCATCGAGTGCGGCAAGTGCTGCCTCGCGAAAACCGCAATACGGATCGAGCAGCGCCAGCGGCAATTCCTCCTGCCGCGAAGCCAGCCCTTTTTGCGAACACAGCCATATCATCGGCTCGCGCAGCACGCCGACCTCGTCCAACGCCGCTGCCTGGCGCATAACGATCGCCAGATCGAGGCCGCCAGACTGCAGCGCCTGCGCCAGTTCGGCGGAGCGGCCGACCCGCAATTCGATCCTGACGCGTGGATGGCTGCCGGCGAAGGCACGCAGCAGGTCCGGCAGGCCGCTGTCGGCGAAATCCTGTGTCGTGCCGATGGCGACGCGTCCGGCAGCGCGCGCCCCCTTGAGCGCCAGCCAGGCCTCGCGATGGGTGGCAAGGATTCGCCTGGCATGGCCGACGAGGTCTTCGCCTGCAGGGGTCAAGCCGCGCCCTCGCCCTTGCGGCGCCAGCAGCGGCTCGCCGAGGATTTCCTCCAGCCGCTGCATCTGGGTGGTCACCGCCGAGGGCGAACGGCCGATGCTTGCAGCCGCCTGGGCCAGTGAGCCGCTGTCGACGAAAGCGAGGAAGGTTCGGAGGAGATCGGGATCGAGCGTTTCCATACTTCTATGTTATCGAATCTTCAATTAAAAACAATTCGATTTTTTTGATCTAAAGTTGGTGGCATGGCTGTTTCAACGGCAATCGGACGCCGCTCAAGCCAAGGAGAAGAAAAATGCCCATCATCAACATCAGCGTCACCGGCAAGCCCGACGCGGCTCTTTCAGCCAGCATCGCAAAGGAGGCCACCGAAATCACCGCGACGCAGCTGCGCAAGGACCCGACGATCACGGCAGTTGCCGTGTCCTATGTCGATCCGCAGCACTGGTTCGCCGGCGGCAAGTCGCTGGCCGAGCACGGCACCAGCACGTTCTGGCTTGATATCAAGGTGGTCGACGGCACCAACACCAAGCTTGAGCTGGAGGCCTATCTGAAGGCGATCTTCGCGGCCTTCGGCCGTCTGCTGGGCGGCGTGCACGAGGAGAGCTACGCCTTCGTACATGAAGTGCCGGCAGCCGCTTACGGCTATGGCGGCAAGACGCAGGAATTTCGTTTCATCAGTGGACGGCTGCAGGCGGCATGACAAGCAGCTTCCCGCACCAAGGGAAGCAAAAGCTCCGCATTGACCTTGCTCCCACATCGTCTAGGTTCTGGCCGAAGCGGCCGCAAAAGAGCCGAGATGCTAAGAATGTTGGGAGAGACGCGGCATGGTCCTGACACTGGCGCTGCTTGCGGGTCTTGTTCTGGCCTGGCTGCTGATCGGCGTGGTGGAAAAATTCCGCCTCGGCCTGCGCTTTACCCAGGCGCTGCTCTATGTGCCGTTCAAGCTCGCCTACCGGATCGCCGACAGCCGTATCAGGATCGCCCGCAAGGCGCAGACTCCAGTCATCTACGTCATCTCGCATCAATCGCGCTTCGAACCGGCGCTGATGCTGTCGCTGCTGCCGGAAGACACACTGCACATACTCGACGAGGCCTCGGCGCGCTCGCCGTGGCTTGAACCTTGGCGCGAGCTTGGCCGTACCATCGCTTTCAACGCCGAACATCTCTTCGTCAGCCGCCGGCTGGTGCGGGTGCTGAGGGGCAAGGGCCGGCTCGCCGTCTATCTGCCGGATGCGGTCGAGCCTGACGTCAAGACGTTTCGGTTGTTTCGTGCCGTCACCCGCATCGCCATGCAGGCCGATGCCAAGATCGTGCCGATCTTCGTCGGCGGCGCGCGCGGCCTGCCGGTGTCGCTGACACCCGCGGACAAGGCGCCACGACACTGGTTTCCGCAGCTGTCGATCAGCGTGCTGGAGCCGATGACCATCGCCGAACTGGTGGCGCGGAACCCCGATCACGCCTCGAACACCAACGCGCTGTTCGACCGTGTCGCCGAGGCGCGGCTCTTCGGCACCAACCTCGATCGTGGCCTGTTCCTGGCCATGCGCGATGCCGCCGACCGCGTCGGCGCTTCGCATACCATCATCGACGACGTGATCTCCGGGGCGCTGAGCTACCGCAAGCTGTTCATCGGCGCCCGCGTCCTGGGCAGGCGCTTTGAGGCGGTGACGGCTCCGGGCGAGGCGGTCGGCGTGATGCTGCCCAATGCCAACGGCGTCGTGCTGTCGCTCACCGGCCTTCTGTCGGCCGGCCGGGTGGCGGCGATGATCAACTATACGGCCGGACCGGCGAGCGTCACCGCGGCCGTGCGCACGGCGGTGATAAGGACCGTGATTTCCTCCCGCGCCTTCGTCGAGAAGGCCGATCTGGCCGATATCGTCGCGGCGGTCGAAAAAGGCGGCGCCAAGCTGCTGTGGCTGGAGGATGTGCGGGAGAGCGTTACCGCGCTGGACAAGCTTGCCGCCGCTCTGCTGTGGCGCTGGCCGCTGCAGCGGCAGGATGCGGCGAAGCCGGCCGTGATTCTGTTTACCTCGGGCTCGGAAGGCACGCCGAAGGCGGTCGTGCTGTCGCACAAGAACCTGTACGCTAACGCCATGCAGGCCGAGGCGCGGATCACCATCTCGCCGGCCGACATCCTGCTCAACGTGCTGCCGGTGTTCCACTCCTTCGGCCTGACGGGCGGCACCATCCTGCCGCTGGTCACCGGGGTAAAGCTGTTCCTCTACCCCTCGCCGCTGCACTACAAGATCATCCCCGAGGTTGCGCGCAAGGTGAAACCGACCATCATGTTCGGCACCGACACGTTCCTCGCCAACTACGCGCGCACCGCCAAGGACGGCGATTTTTCCAGCCTTCGCTTCGTCGTCGCCGGCGCCGAGGCGGTGAAGCCGGAAACCCACCGCGTCTATCGCGAACGCTTCCAGGCCGAGATCATCGAAGGGTTCGGACTGACAGAGGCGGCACCGGTGGTTGCCGTCAACACGGCAATCCATGGCCGCGACGGCACGGTCGGGCGGCTGCTGCCGGCCATGCGCATGAAGCTGGAGCCGGTCGAGGGCATCTCCGACGCCGGCCAATTGTGGCTCGACGGACCGAACCTGATGATGGGCTACATGACGTCGGACCGCCCAGGTGAGTTGCAGCCGCTGACCGGCTGGCACGATACCGGCGACATCGTCGCCGTCGACCGCGAGGGCTTCATCACCATTCGCGGCCGCGCCAAGCGCTTCGCCAAGATCGCCGGCGAGATGGTGTCGCTGGGGGCGGTCGAGATGCTGGTGCAGTCGCTGTGGCCGGAGGAGCGCCACGCGGCTGTGGCGGTGCCGGACAAGAGACGCGGCGAGCGCATCGTGCTGGTCACTACCGCCGACGATGCCAATCCCGACGAGCTGCGCAAATTCGGCAAACAGGCGGGCGCAGCCGAACTGATGGTGCCGAACGACATCGTCAAGGTGGAGGAAATCCCGGTGCTGGGTTCCGGCAAGACCGACTATGTGTCGACGAGGAAATTGGCGATCGACAGGCTGGGGCTCGGCGTCGCGGCCTGAGTCAGATCATGCACTTCTGCGAATTTTCTAACCTATATCGGAGGGCGGCACTTTCTCGCCCTCGCGCTTGGCGCGCTTCGAATAGGCGCGCACGCTGAATGGCAGGAAGATCAGGTAGCCGGCGACCGAGGCGGTCAGCGTGTACCAAGGATAGGTCATCAGCAGGAGCACGTAGAGTACGACACCGAGGATGATCGGCAACACCCTGTCGCCCGGGATCCTTAGGCTTTTGCCGGAATAGACCGGCAGCCGGCTGACCAGCAGGAAGGCGACCAGGATGGTGAAGCCGGTGGCGACGAAGGCGGCGGGGCGACTGGGCTCCAGCCCTGTGCGCAGGAAATAGAGATAGAGCGGCAGCATCACCAGCACGGCGCCCGCCGGCGCCGGCACGCCGACGAAATATTCGGACTGCCATATGGGGCGATCGCCCTTCTCGTCGTCGAGCACGTTGAAACGGGCGAGGCGCAACCCGCAGGCGATGGCGAACAGCAGTGCCGCGATCCAGCCCGGCGAGCCGGCGCGGTCGAGCAGGAAGGCATAGAGCACCAGAGCCGGGGCAACGCCGAAATTAACGATGTCGGCCAGCGAATCCATCTGAGCGCCGAATTTGGAGGTCGCCTTCAACATCCGCGCCAGGCGGCCGTCGATGCCGTCGAGGAAGGCGGCAAGCAGCACCATCACCACCGCCGGCTCGAAGCGGCCTTCGAAGCCGAAGCGGATGCCGGACAGGCCGGCGCAGATGGCGAGCACGGTGACCAGATTGGGCAGCACCATTCGCATCGGGATTTCGCGGATGCGCGGACCGCCGCTGGCATGGGCCTCGAACTTTTTGTATTGCGTGCCCACCGGTCAGGAAACCCGAACAAGAGGCGTGCCGGCAACACCGCCGAATTCAGCCAGCACGGTTTCGCCGCCAACCGCCGTCTGGCCGACGGCAACGCGCGGCGTGGCGGTCAGGGGCAGGAACACATCGACACGCGAGCCGAAGCGGATCAGGCCAAAACGCTCGCCAGTGCCGATTGAGCCGCCGGCCTCGGCCCAGCAGACGATGCGGCGCGCCACCAGGCCGGCGATCTGGACGGCCGCGACCGTGCCGTTGGGGCTCTCGATGACCAGGCCGTTGCGCTCGTTCTCGGTGCTGGCCTTGTCGAGTTCGGCATTGAGGAATTTGCCCGGCCGGTGCTCGATTTTCGCAATACGGCCGCGCACCGGGGCGCGGTTCACGTGGCAGGAGAAGACGTTCATGAACACGGAGATCCGGGTCATCTCTGCATTGCCGAGGCCGAGTTCGCGCGGCGGCACGGCGGGTCCTACCGCCGAGATGATGCCGTCAGCGGGGCTGACCACCAGGCGGTCATCGACCGGCGTGACGCGCTCGGGATCGCGGAAGAAATAAACGCACCAGGCCGTCAGGATCAGACCGATCCAGAACAGGATCGAGGAGAAATAGCCGAGGAAAAGCGTCGCCGCGCCAAAGGCCGCGATGAAGGGATAGCCTTCGCGATGGATCGGTACGAATGCGTTCTTGACCGTATCGACAAGGCTCATCTGCTAAAAACAGGCTCCGTTCCAAGTCCGGCCTCAATAGCCGAAAGCCCCCTTCGCCGCAACGCAACAATAGGGAAGGCCGTATTGGGTGCGCCGGCAGGGGTCGCGATCCGCTTGCCCGGTCAGTGTCGTTGTCGGCAGAATTCGGGACACCGACGGTTCAAGGCGCGGGAAAAGGTTGCCCGTCCATGATCCCAAATCCCAAGACGTTCTGAAGCCCGTACCGGCCAGGTGCTCAAAATCGAAGCGCCGGCACCTGGCATCGGTTGGCCGTAACGGCTTTTCTACAGCCCCGGAATCCGCTGATAGTTGGCAATGTCGGCCCGCACCCCAAGCCGAGCGATCGTCTCCTGCGGGTTGAAAGCGATGCGCTCGTGCGCTGCCTTGACGATCGGCACGACATTGTCGACGGCCGCCTGGCTTTCCCATTCGACGATGGTGACGAGGTTGAATTCGCCCGGCCCCGAGAATTGCTCGAGCAGGAAATCCTGCACGAAGCCCTGTTGCAGGCGCAGCAATTCATGCGTTGTCCTGACCTTGGCGAGTATCTCCTCGCGGGCGGCGGCCGGCACGACGAACTTGTCCACCCTGAACACGCTGCCGCCGTCAACGTCCTGATTTGTCTTGCTCATTTCGATTGCTCCGTTCCTGGATCCTGGTGTTTTGGGCCCCAGGAACGGCCTACAATCTCAACTTAAGTTGAGGTCAAGCGCAAAAATCAACTCACACGCCGAACCTTCAATTCACCTCCGACGTGCGCCGGCGAACGACAACGCCAAGCTCGTCGCCCTCGCGGGCGATGCGTAGGCGCTCCTCGGCCTCGGTCGCCTCGCGCTGGCGGTCCCACATCGAGGCATAGAGGCCATGCTTGCGCATCAGCTCGGCATGGGTGCCGCGCTCGGCGATCTGGCCGTCCTGCAGCACGATGATCTCATCGGCCGTGATGACCGTCGACAGGCGGTGGGCGATGACGATGGTGGTGCGGCCACGGCTGACCAGATCGAGCGCGGTCTGGATCTCCTGCTCGGTGTGACTGTCGAGCGCCGAGGTCGCTTCGTCGAGCATCAGGATCGGCGGCGCCTTCAGGATGGTGCGGGCGATCGCCACGCGCTGCTTTTCGCCGCCCGAAAGCTTCAGCCCGCGTTCGCCGACCATCGACTTGTAGCCGTCAGGCAATCGCTCGATGAACGGACCGATCTGGGCTAGTTCAGCGGCTTTCTGCATATCCTCCTCGCTGGCTCCGATGCGGCCGTAGCGGATGTTGTAGGCGATGGTGTCGTTGAACAGCACGGTGTCCTGCGGCACCATGCCGATCGCGCCACGCAGGCTCTCCTGCGTCACGTCCCTGATATCCTGGCCGTCGATCAGCACCTGGCCCGACTGAACGTCGTAAAAGCGGAACAGAAGCCGCGAGATGGTCGATTTGCCGGCACCCGAAGGCCCGACAATGGCGACGGTCTTGCCGGCCGGCACCTCGAAGCTGATGCCCTTCAGGATCTTGCGGTTCGGGTCATAGGAAAAATGCACGTCGCGGAACTCGACCTTGCCGACGCTCACGGCGAGCGGCCTGGCATCCGGCTTGTCGACGATCTCCTGCGGCACATCCAGAAGGTCGAACATCTGCTCGATGTCGGTCAGCCCCTGGCGGATTTCGCGGTAGATGAAGCCGATGAAATTGAGCGGCACCGACAGCTGCATCAGCATGGCGTTGATGAAGACGAAGTCACCGACCGTTTGCGTACCGGCCTGTACTTCCAGCGCCGACATACACATGACGATGACGGTGCCGAGGCCGAAGATGATGCCCTGGCCGAAATTCAGCCAGCCGAGCGAGGTCCAGATGCGCGTCGCGGCGACCTCATAACGTGCCATGGAGCGGTCGAAGCGCTCGGCCTCCATGCCTTCGTTGTTGAAATATTTGACCGTCTCGTAATTGAGCAGCGAGTCGATCGCCTTGGTGTTGGCGTCGGTGTCGCTGTCGTTCATGTCGCGGCGGATCGAGATGCGCCAGTCGCTGGCGCGCACAGTGAACCAGACATAGACCCAGACGGTGACCGCGACGACGACCACATATTTCCAGCCATAGGTGTAGGCGAAGATGCCCGTGGTCAGCGCGAATTCGAGGATGGTCGGCGCCGTGTTGAGCATGATGAAGCGCACGATCGTCTCGATGCCCTTGGTGCCGCGCTCGATGATGCGCGACAGGCCGCCGGTGCGACGCTCCAAGTGGAAGCGCAGCGATAATTGGTGCATGTGAACGAAGGTGCGGAAGGCGAGCTGGCGCACCGCGTATTGACCGACGCGTGCAAACAGCGCGTCGCGCAATTGATTGAAGCCAAGCTGCACCAGGCGCACGACATTGTAGGCGACGACCAGCATGACCGGCGCCAGCAGAAATGTCGGCAGCGGTGGTACCGATTTGGAGTCGCCGGCCAGCGCGTCCGTTGCCCATTTGAAGAAATAAGGACCGGCGACCAGCGTCAGCTTGGCGACGACGAGCAACAGCGTCGCCCAGGTGACCCGGGCTCTCAGATCGGCGCGGTCCGCCGGCCACATATAGGGCCACAGATTGAGCAGCGTCTTGAAGGTCGAGGAGTCGGAGACGGTTTTTTCGGCCATTTTTGGCGCCTTCTTATGTCTTTTTGACTAGCGGCCGGAGCAGCAGGAATTGACGAGCGCGGCCAGCGACGCCGAGATTTCGGTGAGCGCGACGTGGTCGACCGCATAGCGCGAGCGCTGGCGATCAGGCTCGAACCGGACCAGCCCGGCATCGACCAGTATCTTCAAATGTTGTGACACGGTGGATTGCGCCAGATCGAAACGATCGACGACTTCGCGGCAGCAGCAGAAGTTGCTGGTCGACAGGTGCTTCAGGATTTCGATCCGCGCCGGGTGCGAGAGCGCTGCCAGCCGAGCGGCTACGGTGCGACTGTCGGGGGCCTCCGACGTGGGGCGGAGTCTATCGGTTTCGTAGGAGCTGTCACTCATCGTCCATCGGCGATAAACGATGGTCGCCGCTGCCGCAAGCTACTCTTCTGGGCAGAGCAGATAGCGGCTAACGCTGTGAACTGGACTTCTCGACCCCCGGGATATCGGCTATCCGTTCGGCCAGGAAGTCGATCAACAGGCGAACCCTTGCAACGCCCGCGCGCTCCGGCACAATCAGCATGTTCAAAGGGGCGGATGGCAGCGAATAATCATCCAGTATCGTCTCGAGCAGGCCCGCCGCCAAAAGATCGTCGACAAGCCATCGGTGAGCCGGTGCGATCCCTCGACCCGCGACCAAGGCCTCGCGCGCAGCAAGCCCATGGTCGACACGCAGTCGCCCCGCGAAAGGCACCATTTGGCGCTCGCCTCCGGCGCTCTGCAAAGCAAGCGTTTCACTGCCCACCACGTTCGACATCCGGATGCCCTCATGTCCAGATAGGTCCGACGGGACAGCCGGTCTCCCTCGCATCGCCAGATAATCCGGCGATGCCACGAGCAGGCGCCGCGATAGGCCGAGGGCCCGCAACCTCAATGAGCTGTCGGTGAGCGGCCCCAACCGAAGCGCGATGTCGACACCTTCCCTGACGAGATCGACACGCTCATCGGTGAGGCTGAGGTCCACGCCGATGTCGGGATATCGGTCCTGAAAATCGAAGATGAGCCGACTGGTGTGCAAGACCCCGAAAGCGGCAGTACAGGATATCCGAACGGTGCCGGCCGGCGCGCCACGTGCGCCCCGCGCTTCGTCACCGGCCTGCTCGACAAGGCGCAGGATCTGGACGCTGTTGGCATAGTACCGGCTGCCCTCGTCTGTCAGCGTGACCCGCCGGGTGGTCCTGCTGAGCAAAGGCGCACCGACTGCCTCTTCGAGTTCCTGCAGATGCCGCGTGACCGTCGATTGTCCGGTACCCAGTTCACCGGCAACCAACGACAGATTGCCCCGTTCCGCGACGCGAACGAAGGTGCGCATACGTTCGAGGGTGATATCCGATTTATCCATTATCCGGCACAATCTTATGCATTATGAACGCGTAGCGGATTACGCCGATATTGCCTAGCTAAGGGATCAGTTTTTCAATCCTCGGAGTCCCCGCATGAAAATCCTACTTGTCTTCGCACATCCCGAATCGCGCTCGCTCAACGGCGCGCTCCGCGACGTCGCCATCAGAGAACTCGAGGCACAAGGCCACGAAGTGCGGGTGACGGACCTGTACGCCCAGGGTTGGAAATCAGCGGTTGATCGGGCCGACTTTCCGGTTTTGGCGCCGGACGCGCGGCTGATGCCTGCCGCAGCATCAAAGAAGTCTTTCGAGGCCGAGGCGCTGACAGAGGACGTCAAGGCCGAGATCGCAAAGCTGCTATGGGCGGATACCCTGATTCTCCAGTTTCCGCTCTGGTGGTTTGCCATGCCGGCGATCCTCAAAGGCTGGGTCGACAGGGTCTTCGCCTACGGCTTCGCTTACGGTGTGGGTGAGCATAGCGACAAACGATGGGGCGACCGCTACGGCGAAGGAACCTTGATAGGCAAGCGCGCAATGCTGGTCGTGACCGCCGGCGGCTGGGAGGAGCACTATGCCCCTCGTGGCGTCAACGGACCAATTGATGATCTGCTGTTCCCGATCAACCACGGGATCCTCTACTACCCGGGCTACGACGTCCTTCCGCCATTCGTCGCCTACAGCGTCGACCGCTTCGGTGAAGCCGACTTCGAACCCACAGCCGAGCGCCTGCGCGAGAGGATGAGGACGCTCGCGACCACGCAACCCATCCCCTATCGCCGGCAGAATGGCGGCGACTACTTGATTCCAAGCATGAACCTACGCCCCGACCTGGGCGATCCGAACATGATCGGATTCAAACTGCACCTGAGCGGCTCAACGAACTAGCTGACGTCGGCCTTTGGATGGCCTGGACTAGTTGGTCTTGGCCGGCGCTGTCGTTGCCTGCTCGCCCATCGCCTTGAGGTCGGCGGCTTCGCCTTCCTTCGACTTTTCCGGGACCTTGAACACCTGCCCCGGCCAGATGCGGTCGGGATCGCTGATCTGGTCCTGGTTGGCGAGGTATATGGTCGAGAATCGTACGCCGTGGCCATAGACGCGCCGCGAGATCCGCCACAGCGTGTCGTTGCGGCGGATGATGACGGCGCCGTCGGCATGTTCAAGCTTGGGCGCCACGGTCTCGGGCACATCGCTCGGCGGCGTCGCCTCCGCTACAACGGCCGGAGCCTCGGCGGCGGGAGCAGGCGTCGTGGCCGGGGCCGTTTCGGCCGCGGCCGGCGCCTCGGCGGCGGCAGGTGCGGCCGGCTTGGGCTGAACGGGCTTCGGCGCCGAGGGTGCCACGGCGGCGACCGCTTCGCCCGGCTCGCGCTCGAACGGCACGGCTGCGCGGGCCACAACTGTCACACCGTCGGTATCGAGGCCGTCGACACGTATTGTGTAGCTGCCGACCGGAATGTCGCGCGTCGCCTCGACCAGGAAATGACCATCCGTCGACGTTTGCGCATCACCGAGCAGGATGTCGTTGGCATAGGCGCGCACCTTGCGGCCGGCATCGGCGAGACCGGCGACAAAGATCTTGCTGCCGTCGATCTCGACCGCCTCGACGACGATCTTGGGCTCGGTCACGCCTGCAACGGGCGGCGTCGCCGGCGCAGGAGCCGGTGCTGCTTCCACCACGGCAGGTGCTGGGGCGGCTGGTGCCGGAGCAGTTGCGGGCGCTTCGGCTGCGGGAGCAGCCGGCGCGGTGGCCTGAGCAGCCGGCTTTGCCGCGGGCGCGGGAACGGTCAGCAATTCGGCCGGCTTGCCCGGCTCCTCGACCATGGCCAGCACCTGGCCGGCCGCATCCTTGGGAACCGAAACCACGGCGGTCTGCACCGAGGGCGTTACGACATCGCCCGTGGTCGCGCGCAGCGCGATCGTATAATCACCGGGCTTCAGCGGATCGTCGAGAATGATAACGAAGGCGCCATCGGGACCAGCGACCGTCGAGCCAAGCACCGTCGAGCCGTTGAGGATCTCGACCTTGGCGTTGGGCGCCGCATTGCCGGCGACGACAATCGAGCCATTGCTTTCGACGCGCACGACATCGAAGGACGGTGCGACCGGACCGGCCGCAGCCGGCGCCGCCGCGTCCGCGGCCGGTGCGGCCGGTGCCGTTGCCTGGGGCACCGCGGCGGGAGCCGCAGGGGCTTCCGCGGCGGGCAGCCGCGCTTCGGTGCCGGGATCGGCCGATTTTGGCGCTGCGGGCGGCGTCTGCGCCGCCACTCGCGCCGGCGGCATGGGATTGAGATACGGGTCGAGTGCGCCCGATACATAGGCGGTTCCCGCGGCCGCAACGGTCCCACCCGCCGCGAACAGGAACGCCTTCAGTGGATTAATCGCCATACTTCCCTACCCCTTAGCCACCTAACGCCGGTCTAGCCTGTTTTACCAATACCGACAAGAAAAAGCCCGGACTTGTTAACTCTTGGGGCTTGACCCGGCTTTCAGACCCAATCACCAATCATCGGCATGAACACGATTCGATCCGTCTGCGTCTATTGCGGCTCGTCTCCGGGCCGCGATGAAACCTATATAAAGGCCGGACACCTGCTCGGACGCTCGATTGCCAAAGCGGGACTGCGGCTGGTCTATGGCGGCGGCACCAAGGGCATTATGGGTGCTGTCGCCGAAGGCGCGCTCAAGGCCGGCGGCAAGGTAACGGGCATCATTCCGCGCTTCTTGATCAACAAGGAAGCGAGCGAAACCGCGCTTGACCGGCTCGATGAACTCTTGATCACCGACAACATGCACGAGCGCAAGCACAGGATGTTCGAGAAATCCGACGCCTTTGTGGCACTGCCGGGCGGGATCGGCACGGTCGAGGAGATCGTCGAGATCATGACCTGGGGACAGCTTGGCCATCATCGCAAGCCGATCGTCTTCGGCAATGTCAAAGGATTTTGGGATCCGATGCTGGCGCTGCTCGATCACATGGCCGCCGAAGGCTTCATCCACACCGCACAGCGGGTCAAGCCGCTGGTCGTCGACGACCCCGAAGCGATCGTCGCCGCCATCATGGTGGCAGGGTCGTCCGTCGATGCTCCGACCGAGGGCGTGCAGTCGGTGATCGACAAAATGTAGGGGAGTAAGGAAATAGGGCAGTAAGGCAGTATGTGAATTGCCTGGAGTGTCCTGCCCTACTGCCCTACTGCCCTACTGCCCTACTGCCCTACTGCCCTACTGCCCTCTTCCTCCGCAGCCTGCCGCAAATCGGCAATCACCGCGCGGCGGTCATGACGCCGCCAGGCGAGATGGATGGAAACCGTGCGGTCGAACCACGGCAGGTCGCGAAACACGATCCGCGGCGGCGCGGCGGCACGCAGGCTGGCTTGCACCGTCGCCAGGCCAAGACCGGCGCTGACAAGGCCGAGCGAGGTCAGCGGATCCGCCGTTTCATAGGCGATGTCGGGCAGAAAGCCGGCTTTGGCGCAGGCGGCAAGGAACTGGCCGCGATTGGTGTCGTCCGGCTGGCGCACGACGGTGATCCAGGTGCGACCGTCAAGGTGATGCGGCCCAACCTCTGGCACTTGAACAAGCGGATCATCTTCGGGGATCGCCAGCACCAGCGGCTCATGCCGCAGCGCCATGGCGGCGACATCTGGGTCATCATCGGCTGGCGGCGAGTAGACAAAGCCCAGATCCAGCGACCGCTGCCGTAGCCCTTCCAACTGCGCCGCAGAACGCAGGCTTCTCAGCTGCAGGTGGAAATCCGGCCGGTCGCGACGGAACTGGCGCAGCATCCCGGCGACAAGTCCGGCATGAACGGCCCCTTCGACATAGCCGATGGCGAGCCGGCCGACGGCGCCGCTGGCCAGGTTGCGGCCGAACTCTTCCAGTCGGCGCGCATTGGACAGCAGCGCGCGGGCCTCGGTAAGGAAGGCCCGGCCCTCGGCGTTGAGATGGACCCGCTGTTTTGCCCGTTCGAACAGAGCGACGCCGAGCTGCTCCTCGAGCTGCATGATCTGCCGGCTGAGTGGCGACTGAGAAATATGCAGCATTTCGGCGGCGCGCCCGACATTGCCGGTTTCGGCGACGGTGACGAAATAGCGGAGCTGACGCAGATCGAACATTTTTCTTCATGCTCCAGTCCCCTCAGGTCTCAACTTTAGCCTAACCAGTCTTGGACAGTCCGACCAGCGGGAGCGATAGTTCGGCCATCCAACCACAGGAGACCGCCATGCAGTTCTTTGCCCTTCTCACCCGCAACACCGAAAAATTTGCCGATGCCGATTTCGCTCCGCTTCTGCCCGGCGAAGCCGAACAGCGGCGCACGCTCTATGCCGAAGGCGCGGTACGCCAGGTGTGGAACCGAGGCGACATCCCGGGCAGCGGCATGATGCTCGAAGCCGCCGATGATGCAGAGGTTCGCGGCCATCTCGCCACCTTGCCGCTGGTCAAGGCCGGCATGATGGACATTGCCGCAATCGTGCCCCTCAAGCCCTACCCCGGCTTCGGCCCGAAGCACTGACCGGGGCACAATCTGGGGTGGCGAAGGCGTCACCACCGGATTGACGTGGGTGATCGACAGACCGTGATCGGCTGTCAAGAAACCGTCACACGGAACCGGGTTCGCTCGTGCTAGAAATCAAGGCCAGGCAGCCGCCGTGCGGTGCCATTTCGGAACATGCATCTGGCACCGCCCCATGGATATCACTCTCGCCCCGGAGGCACCGACCTGTCGCCCTACCTGCCCGACGAGCACGGATTGTTCTCATCTATCATTTCACCGCTGAGGGCATGCGAACCAGGGACGCCGCCGCCGCGCACTGGACATGGCGCAGCTACCAGCTTTCCGACATGCGGGCCCGCCATGAGATCGGCGCCGATCAGGCTTTGCCGGCACCGGTGCGCGAAGCTTTCCTGTCCGCCAGCCATGGCTGCCACATCGACCTCGAGGACGACTGGCTCTATGGCGATCTGCCGGACCTGCGCCATGACTATTCGGCGGAAGCGGGCGGGCTTGGCCATTTCCGCTTCGCGCTCAACGACACGATGCTGGTCGGCGCCCGCAAGCAACCGCTGCAGTCGGTCGACAACATCCGCAAGGCGATCGAGAATGGATCGCGCAAGTTCCGCTCGCCGGCCGAGTTGATCGAGGCGGTTGTCGGCCAGTCTTTTGACGGCATGGTGGCTGAACTTGCGGCACTCGGCGACAGCCTCGACGGGATCGAGGATCGCATCGTCTGCGACGCATGGCACAATGAACGGCAATCCCTCGTCGACGCGCGCCGGCATCTGGTGGTGATCCACAGGCAGATGGCGACGTTGACCAATCTGTTTCGCCATCTCGACCACTCGCACCGTAACGACCTGCCCGACAGCATCAACGACATGGCCGCGCGTCTTTCACACAGGGCGCAGACGCTGCACTATGATGGCGAACAATTGCAGGCACGCGCCCGGCTGTTGCAGGACGAGCTTATGGCCAAGCTGACGACGCAGTCGAACCGGCTGCTGTACGTACTGTCGGTGATGCCGGCGGTGCTGTTGCCGATGACCATCATCTCGGGCCTGTTCGGCATGAATGTCGGCGGCCTGCCGCTGGTCGACACGCCAATGGGCTTCTGGGTGGTGACGGCGGTAGCGATGGTGATCGCGGGCGCGACCTATCTCTTTGTCAGGCGGCTCGGACAGATGTAACGCCCGCCCGGCGACTTTCACGCCGAGGCGCGAAGATCCTCGATGACGGTGCCGGCGGCGGCGGCTTCCGCTTCGTGGTCGGGCTCGCGCCAGGTCTCGGCCAAGCCAGCCGCATACCATTCGCGCATCGCCGGCAGGGCAAGCAACCGCGCTGGATAGGCTGCAGCCGCACCCTCGAAGGAGAGCCCATAGGACTGGGCGCGGAACGCCACCGGGGCAAAGAAAGCGTCGACGGCGGTAAAATGAGCGCCGGCCAGAAACGGCCCGCCGAAACGGGCAAGGCCATCGTTCCAGAGATCGCCGAGGCGAAAGATGTCCTGCTTCAGCGCATCGGACATCGGGAATGGCTTTACGCGCACGCCGCAACTCATCGGGCATGCCCCGCGCAATGCGGTGAAGCTCGAATGCATCTCGGCGGCGGCCGAGCGTGCCCAGGCGCGCGCCTTGGCCTCGACAGGCCACACGCCATGGTGGCGTTCGGCCAGATATTCGACGATGGCCAGCGAATCCCAGACCGCCCAGCCATCGTCGATCAGGCACGGCACGCGGCCGCTCGGCGAGAAGGGCCGGTACAGATCCCAACTCGATGCGGTCGGGAATGGCGTCAGCCGTTCCTCGAACGGGATGTTCAGCTCTCGCATCAACACCCAAGGCCGCAGCGACCATGAGGAATAATTTTTGTTGGCGATATGCAGCAGGTACATAGGGGATCCTTACCTTGCAGCCGGCACCGCCGGCCGGATCTCGCGGCCACGGAACATCGACCAGGAATACATCGCGAGCGCTGTCCAGATCAGGCCAAAGGCAATCGCCTGGGTGGTGCCGAAAGGCTCGTCGAAGATCAGCACGGCGATCAGAAACACAATGGTCGGCGCGATGTACTGCATGATGCCGATGGTGGACAGCCGCAGCAGCCTCGCGCCGAACGCAAACAGCAGCAGCGGGATCGATGTGACCGGACCGCAGCCGATCAGCAATGCCGTATCGGTGCCACTGCTGGATACGATGTGATCCTGTTCGGTCGCGATGAGATAGACGATGTAGCCAAGCGCCGGCACCGACAGCAGAAGGACTTCGAGCAAAAATCCCTGGCTCGGTCCGATCGGCAGCGTCTTGCGGAAGAAGGCGTAGGCGGCGAAGGAAAACGCCAGCGCCAGCGACACCCAGGGCAGCTTGCCGCCCTCGACGGTCAGCACGGCGACCGCGACGGCCGCCAGCACCACCGCGGCGATCTGCAGCCGGTCGAGCCGCTCGCCAAGCAGCAGCGCGCCGACGACGACGTTGACCAGTGGATTGATGTAGTAGCCGAGCGCGGTTTCGACGGTGCGGTCGACAGCGATCGCCCAGACATAGATGCCCCAGTTGACCGAGATCAGCGCCGCCGTCAGCGCGGCCATGGCGATGGTGCGCGGCGAGCGCAGTGCCGCCTTGAAATCCGCCATGCGGCCGGCCCAGATCAGAACGGCGGCGGCGATCGGCACCGACCAGACGATGCGATGGGCAATGACTTCGGCGAGCGGCAGATGAGCGACCGCCTTCATGTAGAAGGGCAGCAATCCCCACAGCAGATAGGCGCCGAGCGCCAGCAGAAAGCCGCGCCGGGCCTTGGAATCCGCGTCCAGGGTAATTGCTTCAGTGGCCATGGGCCAACGCTATGGCCCAGTCACCTTGGCAAGACCATCGCAAAGTTCTGATGGATCAATGGACTTTCGCTGATGGTTCAACCCTATTCGGCGGCCACCAGTCCGGCCATCTCGCGGTTCTTCATCAGCTTGTAGACGATGGAATCCATCAGCGCCTGGAACGAGGCGTCGATGATGTTTTCGGAAACGCCGACCGTCCACCAGCGCGCGCCGGTGCCGTCATGCGATTCGATCAGAACGCGGGTGATCGCCTCGGTGCCGCCATTGAGGATACGCACCTTGAAGTCGGCCAGCTCCATGTCGGCGATCTCGCCCTGAAATTTGCCGAGGTCCTTGCGCAGCGCGATGTCGAGTGCGTTGACCGGCCCATGCCCCTCGGCCACCGACATCTTCTCCTCGCCGTCGACCACCACCTTGACGATCGCTTCGGAGACCGTCTTCAATTGCCCGTTGGCGTCGAAGCGGCGCTCGACCATGCATCGGAAGGAGGTGACGTTGAAGAACTCCGGCAGGCCGTGCAGCATCTTGCGCGCCAGGAGCTCGAAGCTGGCGTCGGCGCCTTCATAGGCGTAGCCCTCGGCCTCGCGCTCCTTGACCACTGATATCAGCGCGTCGAGCCGGTGATCGTCCTTCGGCACCTCGATGCCGCGCCGCCTCAGTTCGGCGAGGAAATTGGCCTTGCCGCCCTGGTCCGAAACCATGACACGGCGGCGGTTGCCGACCGTTTCCGGAGGCACATGCTCATAGGTCGCCGGCTCCTTGGCCAGCGCGGAGGCATGGATGCCGGCCTTGGTAGCAAAGGCGGAAGCGCCGACATAGGGCGCCTGCGCTTCCGGGGCGCGGTTCAAGAGTTCGTCGAACGCGCGGGACAACCTGGAAATGCCGGTCAGTGCCTCAGTCGAAATACCGGTGTCGAAACGATCGGCGAAGGCCGGTTTCAACGCCAGCGTCGGTACGATCGAAATCAAATTGGCGTTGCCGCAGCGCTCGCCGATGCCATTGAGTGTGCCCTGGATCTGGCGCACGCCGGCCTCAACAGCGGCGAGGGAATTGGCCACGGCCTGGCCGGTGTCGTCATGGGCATGGATGCCGAGATGATCGCCTGAAATACCTGACAAAATAACCTTCTCGACGATGGCGCGGACTTCCGAGGGCTGCGTGCCGCCATTGGTGTCACACAGCACCACCCAGCGCGCGCCGGCATCATAGGCGGTCCTGGCGCAGGCCAGCGCATAATCGGGATTGGCCTTGAAGCCGTCGAAAAAATGCTCGCAGTCGACCAACGCCTCCTTGCCGGCGGCGATCGCCGCCTCGACGGAGGCCTTGATGGCGTCGAGGTTCTCCTCATTGGTGCAGCCGAGCGCGACACGGACATGGTAGTCCCAACTCTTGGCGACGAAGCAGATGGCATCCGACTTGGATTGCACGAGCGACGCAAGGCCGGGATCGTTGGAAGCCGACACCCCAGCCCGCTTGGTCATGCCGAAGGCGACGAATTTGGCGCGCGACGTACGTTTCTCCTGGAAGAAGGCGGTGTCGGTCGGATTGGCGCCGGGATAGCCACCTTCGACATAGTCGAGGCCAAAAGCGTCGAGCAGTTTCGCGATGGCGATCTTGTCCTCGACGGAAAAGTCGATGCCAGGGGTCTGCTGGCCATCGCGCAATGTGGTGTCGAAGAGATAGAGGCGCTCGCGGGTCATGGTCATTTGCCTGCAAACTTGTCCGTCGCGCGGATCAGCCGATCCAGAATCCCCGGCTCCGAATAAGCATGACCGGCGCCCTCGATCAGGTGGAAATCCGCCTTTGGCCAGGCCTTGTGCAGCGCCCAGGCATAATGCGCCGGGCACGGCATGTCGTAGCGGCCATGGACGATGGTGCCGGGAATGTCAGCCAGCTTGTGCGCGTCGCGCAGCAACTGCCCTTCCTCCAGCCAGCCGGCATGGACGAAATAGTGGTTCTCGATGCGGGCAAAGGCGATGGCATAGTCGTCCTGCCCAAATGGTCCGCTGGTCTCCGGCTCGGGCAAAAGCGTGATCGTTTCGCCTTCCCACAAGCTCCAGGCGCGGGCCGCCTCGATCTGCGCCTTGCGATCCGTGCCGACCAGCCGCTTGCGGTAGGCAGCCATCATGTCGCCGCGCTCGGCCTCCGGGATCGGCGCCAGGAAGCGCTCCCATTTGTCCGGGAACATTTCCGAGACGCCGAATTGATAGTACCATTCGAGTTCCGCACGCGTCAGCGTGTAGATGCCGCGCACCACCAACTCGCTGACGCGATCGGGATGCGTCTCGGCATAGGCGAGCGCCAGCGTCGACCCCCAGGAGCCGCCGAACACCAGCCATTTGTCGAAGCCGGCCATTTCGCGCAGGCGTTCGATGTCGGCGACCAGGTGCCAGGTCGTATTGGCTTCGAGCGAGGCGTTGGGCGTCGATTTTCCGCAGCCGCGCTGGTCGAACAGGATGACATCGTAGAGCTTCGGGTCGAACAGCCGCCGGTGTTTTGGGGAAATGGTGCCGCCCGGCCCGCCATGCAGGAACACCGCCGGCTTGGCGCCCCTCGTGCCCGAACGCTCCCAGTAGACCTGATGGCCGTCGCCGACATCCAGCATGCCGGAATCGAACGCCTCGATCTCGGGATAAAGCGTACGCAATTGACTGCTCATAGCTGCAAACCTTTGGTCGGCCAGTCCGCTGTTTCATGGTCTGGGTGCTGGAAGGAGATGATGGATTCCTGCCTGTTGTAATAATCAGGATCCTGGTGGACGGGCTGATCGAAGATCGTCTCCACCCATGGCAGCCGCGCGGCATAGTTGACCTGGATCTGCGGTGCCAGATCCGAACGGTCGTCGAAGGCACCGATGGCGATTTCCAGCCCGCCGGGCTGCCGATATGTCAGCGGCGTGCCGCAGCGCGCGCAGAAACCACGATCGATGTTGACCGACGACTGGAAATAGCTCGGCTCTTCATGGGTCCATTCGACGCCGTCCCTGGGCACCGTGACCAGTGCACCGAAGAACGAGCCGAACTGCTTCTGGCACATGCGGCAATGGCAGATCGATGGACGGCCGAGCGCTCCATGAATGCGGAAACGCACGGCGCCACACTGGCAGCCGCCGGTTCTTACCTGATCGGTCATGATCTTTCCTTTGGCGGCCATTGTTCGGTGTCGTGGTCCGGATGCTGATAGGAGACGAGATCCGCCAGATAAGAGGCCGACGACACGTCGGCCATCGTCTCCTCGCCCGGCAATTGCGGGATCGTATCGACATAAGGCAGCTTTGCCTCGGTGCCCCATTGGATCAGCGGCACGATCTCCGCCGGATTGTCGAACGCGCCGATGGCGAGGCCAACGCCGTCCGGCGCGGTGAAGGTCAGCGGCGTGCCGCAATCGGCGCAAAAACCGCGATCGACATGGTTGGAGGAGCGGAAGTATTTCGGCTCGCCGCGCGTCCAGTCGAGCCGGGCGCCACGCACCGAAACCAGCGGCGCATAGAACGAGCCGAACGCCTTCTGGCACATGCGGCAATGGCAGACCGAAGCGTCGCCGAGCGCGCCTTCAACGCGAAAGCGCACCGCGCCGCACTGGCAGCCGCCGGTGTAGACCGGCCGGTTGTCGAGGCTCATCACCGCTCACTCCGGGACATGGCAGACGGCCTCGACATTGTTGCCATCGGGATCGAAGACGAAGGCGCCATAGTAGCTCGGGTGATAATGCGGCCGCAGGCCTGGCCCGCCATTGTCCTTGCCACCGGCGGCAAGGGCTGCGGCATGGAAGGCATCGACCTCGGCGCGGCTGCGCGCGGTGAAGGCGACGTGCTGGTGATCCCTGGGCTTGTCCTTGCCGGTACTCAGCCAGAACACCGGCCGGTCACGGCCATAGCCGCCGACCTTGGCACCCCCGGTATATTCCAGCGGCACCATGTAAAGCAGCGCCGCACCAAGCGGGGCCATCGCCTTGTCATAGAAAGCCTTCGAAGCGTCGAAATCGGCAACGGTGATGCCGAGATGGTCGATCATCTTTTTACCTCCCAGGTGGTGATGCGCTCGCCAGTGACCGGATCCTTGCCGTCCTTCAACTGTACACCTTGCGCCAGCAGTTCGTCGCGGATGCGGTCGGCCTCGGCCCAGTTCTTGGCGGCGATGAATGCGAGACGCTTGGCGATTGCCTTGGCGACGTGGTCTTCATCAACCGTCGCCGACGCGACATCGAAGCCGAGGAACAGCAGCGACGCCTTCAGCGCAGCCGCCGCATCGTTGCCGTCCGCTGCCTCGCCAGCCAACTGCGTCAAGACCTGGAAGGCGGCATAGGTTGCGAGATCGTCCGACAAGGCATCGATGACCTGCACGGGCAGCAGTCCTGCGGCGGCCGGCGCAAGGTCGGCCGCCCGCTTCCATTTGCGCAGCGTGTTCTCGGCCTCTTCCAGCTTGCGCACGGAAAAGTCGATCGGTTCGCGATAGTGCGTCATCAGCATTGCCAGCCGCAGCACCTCGCCCGGCCATTTGCGGCCGCCGAACGTCTCGGTCTCGAGCAGTTCGTTGATCGAATAGAAATTGCCGACGCTTTTCGACATTTTCTGACCTTCGACCTGGAGGAAGCCGTTGTGCATCCAGATATTGGCCATCACATCCGTGCCATGGGCGCAGCGCGACTGGGCGATCTCGTTCTCATGGTGAGGGAAGATCAGGTCGAGGCCGCCGCCATGGATGTCGAACACCTCGCCGAGATAGGCGGCCGACATTGCCGAGCATTCGATGTGCCAGCCCGGCCGGCCCCTGCCCCATGGCGAGTTCCAGCCAGGCTCCTCCGGCGACGACAACTTCCACAGGACAAAATCGCCGGGATTTTTCTTGTGCGCGTCGACGGCGACGCGAGCTCCAGCCTGCTGCTCGTCGAGATTGCGCTTCGACAGTTGGCCGTAGTCCGGCATCGACGCCGTATCGAACAGGACTTCGCCCGCGGCAACATAGGCATGGCCGCGTTCGATCAGGCTTTGAATCAAGGTGATCATGTCGACTTTGCCGTCGGCGCGGGGCTCGACGAATTCGGTGGCGCGCGGCTCGACCGTCGGCTCCAGGCAGCCGAGAACCGCCACGTCCCGATGGAACTGATCGGCGGTCTTTTCGGTGACCCGCCTGATCGCCTCGTTGAGCGAAAGTGTTCCGGAAGCGATCTCGCCGCCGAAGTCGCGCAGAGCGCGCGCGTTGATCTTGTCGTCGACGTCGGTGATGTTGCGCACATAGGTGACGTGCGCCTGCCCGTAGACGTGACGCAGCAAGCGGAAAAGCACGTCAAAGACGATCACCGGCCTGGCATTGCCGATATGGGCAAAGTCGTAGACGGTCGGGCCGCAGACATACATGCGCACATTGTCCGGATCGATCGGGACGAAATCCTCTTTCGTCCGCGTCAGCGTGTTGTAGAGGCGCAGGCCCTGCGATGCGTCGGACATTCGTGCCTTCCCGGTTCAGAACTCAATTTGACGAAGCCAGCCCTGCGCGAAACGCAAATCAGGCTCCAGCCTGCTGGCCGGGGCGTTTGTCCAATCTGGGGAAAGATGAGGCGAAAACGTCCGGACCAGCGCGAGGCTAGCCAATAATGCAAATGCCACAAATGGCGAAAGACGTTTTCATGGGCGGCTTTATCGCCTTGGCATGTGTTGCCGTCAAGTCGCAAGTTTCGGCAAAAACGTCGCTGGATCACAGGTAATGATGCACTGAAACATTTTATTAAACATGTCGGCACAGTCATGAAACATTCGCCGGCTAGATCAGCAGGCGTCACGATTTGGTCAGAATCGGCCATCAAACGCAGACACGAAAATGTTACCTGGGAAGAGAGACATGCCCCGAACCAAGCAGGAAGCCAACCGAGCCAAGCAGCCGGCACTGGCCAACCACTACCGCGCGATCGGCCCGGCCGCGATCGTCGCCGCCCTCCTTCACACCGCGAAGAAGAAAAAGCCGGTACAGAAGATCGTGTCGCCCCGCGCCGCCTGAAGTGGTGTGCGGCCCGGCGCCAAGGGCGCCTGGCAAATGGCGCAGACATACGTCGCTGAAGAACAGTTCAGCTAGAACAACGTCATCTGATTGTCGTCCGCGCCGGGCTTCTGGCGCTTGACCTTTTCGGGCTCCGGCCCGATCTCGCCCCGCTCCTGAATCTCCGGTCCGGTGTTGGCGACCTTGTTGACCAGGTCGGAGACGGGAATGGCCTCGAAGAAATCGAGTTGAGCCGGCCGCAACAGATCGGCGACATCACGCGGTTCGAGCGTGCGGCAATCCAGCCAACGGGCGAAATCCCTGGGGTCGATCACCACAGGCATGCGGTCGTGGATATGCGCGATATCGGCATTGGCGTTGATAGTCAGGATGGCACCGGTGTCCATTTCCGAACCGCCCGGCTCGGCATAGGTCTCGACCAGGCCGGCAAAGGCGACCAACCCGCCATGCCTGGGCCGGATCCAGTAAGGCTGGCCTTTCTTGCCGCCGGTTTGCCGCCATTCATAAAAGCCGGAGGCCGGCACCAAGGCGCGGCGATGGCGCATGGCAGCCTTGAACGACGCCTTTTCGGTAGCCCCTTCGGAGCGCGCGTTGAACAGCAGCG
Organism: Mesorhizobium sp. WSM4809; assembly: GCF_055811655.1. Taxonomy (NCBI): domain Bacteria; kingdom Pseudomonadati; phylum Pseudomonadota; class Alphaproteobacteria; order Hyphomicrobiales; family Phyllobacteriaceae; genus Mesorhizobium; species Mesorhizobium sp. WSM4809. The sequence continues at coordinate 791,898 of NZ_JBVVQW010000001.1, read as the reverse complement.
GAAACTCCCTGGTATCCTTCACCCAGGTCGGGATCAGCCCCCAGCGCACCAGCATTGGCTGCCGGTCGGGCAAATTGGAGCCCGGCGCCCGCGCGGGGCCGGCGACCGCCATCAGGATCGGCTGGGTTGGTGCGATGTTGTAGCGCGCCGGGAAATCCTCCAGTTCCGCCAAGCCTAGCAAGGCGGCAGTCTGGTCCGGCGTCGCGGTCAAGGCAAAACGTCCGCACATGGTCTATTGGCGCCCTTTGAAAGGTTCGGATTCTGAAAGTGCCGGTGCAACCGGCATTGCGCAACCGCTAAAGCTTGCCCATGCTGGGCGGTCCACAACAGACCTGCCTACACGCCTGATCGGGAACCCATGAACGAAGCGCGCAAGACACTTCCGGCAGTCTCGGTCGCCGTCGTGCGTGCAGACACCGTGCTTCTGGTCAAGCGAGCCCGGCAACCCTCGCAAGGGCTCTATGCCTTTCCGGGCGGCAAGGTCGAACCCGGCGAGACGCTGGAGGCAGCGGCAGAGCGCGAACTTCAGGAAGAAACCGGTTTGCGCGCCACAAATTATCGCCCGCTCCGGGAAATCCACATTGACGGCAGGGATGACAGCCACCCGGTCGATTATATCCTCACGGTCTTCGGCGCCGCCTATGCCGGCGGCGAGGCGGTAGCCAGCGACGACGCAGAGACGGCGGCCTTCTATACACTCAGCGAGATGGCGGCATTGCCGCTCGCCGGCTCGGTGTTCGCCGTGGCCGAGGAGTTGTTGGAACCCGACGGAGACGACGGGCCGAAGCCCTGAAAACAGCCTTGCAGGCGACAAATTGTTTCGCCACAAAGACTTATCCTGTTTGGCAGAGCCACGCCGTTGGGTAGAGAAGGCTTATGAACCGTCCGTCCATGCTCCTCGCCGTGTGTCTTGCGGTCGTCGCGACCGTTTCGATACGGCCCGCGCTCAGCGCCGAATCGCCGTTCGAGCCTGGGTTGATGCGGCTGGCGGAGGTTCTGGGCTCGCTGCATTTCCTGCGCAATCTGTGCGGCGAGAAGGGCGACCAGTGGCGTGTCGAAATGACAAAACTGCTCGATTCGGAAAATCCGGACGCCGAGCGGCGCGCCCGCTTCATTGCCAGCTTCAATCGCGGCTACCGCTCCTTCGGCGGCACCTATACGAGGTGTACGCCCTCGGCGACCGAAGCCATCAGCCGCTACATGAAGGAAGGCGAGACGCTGTCTCGCGATATCGCCTCGCGTTACGGCAACTAGGCACTCGCTCATCAACAACTATCCGGATCATTGCTGGGCACAAGCCGATATATCGGCTTGTGCCAGGCGATCTCTTGGTGCAATCCTCATGTTGCACTTCTGCAACAGTATTAACGAAACCTTACAGCGCGAAAGCGGAATTAACTCAAACTGAAGGTTTTCGCCCCGCAGGCCGCCCCAATCGGCTAAGTTTGACTCGGACTGAACGCAGCTTCGCACAAGGCAATTGGGCTTTGTAAAAGACGATCAAAAAAATGTCGTATTTACAAATACTTAATTGTCCCTGCGTGTGAAATGAACAGATCAGGCCTGATCCACATCGACGGATCGCAGCTTGAAAGGGTGGACATTCGCTTATGGAACATGGTGTCAACGACATCGACGCGCTGGTCAGGGAAGAAAAACGCCTGACCGCCGTGGAAAGCCACAGCGAGGCCTGGGCGGAAGGTCTCTCCGCCGGGATAGAGCCCGAGATCATTGCCGAAGCAGCGCTCGAAACAGCCTTCGGCGAGATGTTGCGTGCCAATGGCGAGACCTCGGCCCTTGCCCTGCTCGACCGTATGCGTGAAAAGGTGATTGCTGGCGCCTTCGAACCTGAACGGCTGCGGCACTGAACCGACGTCCGGTTCTTTGACGGCAACATGCCGCTCGGGCGTCATGCCCGGAAGCAGGGAGAAACGGGCAGTGAGTTTTTCGATGTCAGGCAAGCCGTGTGGCTTGGTCCTTCGCATCTCCTTCGCCGCTTGCTGTGCCGCGATTCCCCTGCTTGTGTGTCTCGCGAGCAGCCCCGTGTATGCACTGAGCGAAATCAAGCGCGAAGAGCTCCCCCCGACAGTCACGCCGCCGGCCGACGACGACATGTCGCCCTCCGGAAGCGCCGTGCCGATGCCCAATCCGGTCGGAACACCGCCGCCGGCCAGCCAGCCGACTGCTCCTGCCGAAGCCGAGCCGGACAGTCCGGCGGATGGCGGCGTGACCAGACCGCGTGTGGATCCGGAAACGCCGGTGCCTGAGGTCGTCTACGATCTCGGCAAGCTGCCGGAACCGGTGCGGCGCATGCACGATCTGATCGTCGAAGCCTGCAAGGGCGGCGATATCGAAAAGCTGCGGCCGTTGATCGGCACGGGCGAGAGCATGACACAGATATCGCTGACCGACATAGACGGCGACGCCATCGCCTTCCTCAAGGGCCTCTCCGGCGACCCAGACGGTCAGGAGATTCTGGCCATCCTGGAGGAGGTGCTTAATGCCGGCTACGTCCACCTCGATGCCGGCACGCCACAAGAACTCTATGTGTGGCCGTATTTCTTCGCCCTGCCGCTGGACAAGCTGGACGCCAAGCAGCGGGTCGAGCTGTTCAAGATCGTCACCGCTGGCGATTTCAACGACATGAAGCAGTTCGGCGCTTATATTTTCTACCGTGTCGGCATCACGCCTGCCGGACAGTGGTCGTTCTTCGTCGCCGGGGATTGAGCTTTCTGCCTCTGCCCTTGCAGAGATCCGGGAGCCTAGACGGGCAATGCCTCGGAAAACTCCACCGCTTTGCCCTGGCCTGGCGTGACGATTTCCCCCTCCCACATGACACGTCGGCCTCGAATGACGGTGCCGACCGGCCAACCCGTCACTTCCCTGCCATCATAAGGCGTCCAGCCGGCTTTCGAGCCGGCCTGCGCATTGGTGATCATCTCGCGCCGCATCATGTCGACGATGGTGAAGTCGGCGTCATAGCCGGCGGCGATGCGGCCTTTCCTGGCCATGCCGAAGATCCGCTGCGGGCCATGACTGGACAGGTCGACGAAGCGCTGCAAGGTCAGCCGGCCGGCATTGACGTGGTCGAGCATGATCGGCACCAGCGTCTGCACGCCGGTCATTCCCGACGGAGAGGCCGGATACGGCTTGGCCTTCTCGGCCAGCGTGTGCGGCGCATGGTCGGAGCCGAGCACGTCGACAATGCCTTGCGCAATGCCGTGCCAGACGCCGTCGCGATGGCGGGCGGCGCGCACCGGCGGGTTCATCTGGATCAGCGTGCCAAGCCGTGCATAGTCGTCGGCGCTCAGCGTCAAATGATGCGGCGTCGCCTCGCAGGTCGCGACATCCTTGTGCTGTTCGAGGAGCAAAATCTCCTCGGCCGTCGAGATGTGCAGGACATGAATGCGGGCGCGGACGCTGCGCGCGATGCGTACAAGCCGTTCGGTACAGCGTAAGGCGGCGATCTCGTCGCGCCAGACAGGGTGCGATGCCGGGTCGCCCTCGATGCGCTCGCCAAGACGCTCGCGCAGCCGGAATTCGTCTTCCGAATGAAAGGCGGCACGGCGACGCGTGTTTCTCAGGATCGAGGCGACACCTTCGTCGTCCTCGACCAGCAGGTCGCCGGTGGACGAGCCCATGAAAACCTTGATCCCGGCCGCGCCCGGCAACCGCTCAAGCTCGCCGACATCCCCAGCGTTTTCGCGGGTGCCGCCGACCCAGAAGGCAAAATCGCAATGCATGCGATCCGTGCCGCGCCGAACCTTGTCGGCAAGCGCTGCCTCGCTGGTGGTCAAAGGATTGGTGTTGGGCATCTCGAACACGGCGGTGACGCCGCCAAGCACGGCCGCGCGCGAACCCGTTTCCAAATCTTCCTTGTGCTCCGATCCCGGCTCACGAAAGTGCACCTGGCTGTCGATGACGCCCGGCAGGATATGCAGGCCGCGGCAATCGATCGTCTCGCCCGCCGAGGCCTGGCGGAGATCGCCGATGGCGGCGATGCGCCCGCCCTTCACGCCGATGTCGCGAGCCCCTTCGCCGTCGTGGTTGACCACGGTGCCGCCTGTCAGGATGAGGTCGTAGATCATGGCCATGCTCTCTTGCGGGGGGAGTGCCAGCGGCTTACGTAAAGGCCGACCGTTTTGCAAGATCAGGTTGCTTTTCCGCCCATGCCCTTTGCCCAGCTCAAAGACCGCGCCCTCGTTTCCGTATCAGGTCCGGATGCCGAGCATTTTTTGCAGAACATCCTGACCACCGATCTCGACATCCTGGCTCCCGGCGAAGCCAGGCCCGGTGCGCTGCTGACGCCGCAAGGCAAGATCCTGTTCGATTTCCTGATCTCCCGCACCGGCGAGAATGCATTTTGGCTCGAATGCCGCGCCGACATATCGGACGATTTCATACGCCGGCTGACGCTCTACAAACTGCGCGCCAAGGTCGAGATTGCCAAATCCGATCAGGCATTTGTCACCGTTGCATGGGGACATGAATCAACACCCTCGCAATCCGATTCAACGGCGGCCGCCGACACGCGCTTTCCGAAGGGTGCCGTCACGCGTTCCTATGGCGAAACAGATGAGCGCAGCGATCTTGCCGCGTGGCAAGCCTTCCGCATTGCCGGCGGCATTGCCGAAAGCGGCAGCGACTACCAACTCGGAGACGCCTTTCCCCACGACGTGCTGCTGGACGAAACCGGTGGCGTCGGCTTCAAGAAGGGCTGCTATGTCGGCCAGGAGGTCGTCTCGCGCATGCAGCATCGCGGCACCGCCAGGCGGCGCGTGCTGATTGTGTCGGCTGACGGGTCCCTGCCCGCGCCCGGCATCGAACTGACCGTCGAAGGCAGGCCGGTTGGCACGCTCGGCTCGACCGCCGGCACGATCGGTCTGGCGATTGCGCGCATCGACCGGATCAAGGCGGCGCTCGACGCCGACCTGCCGATCATGGCGGCGGACGTTCCGGTTACACTAGCCATTCCCGGTTGGGCAAAATTCGCCTTCCCGCAGGAAGCCGTCAGCGCGGAGGAGGCCTGATGGCGGCCGACCGCGTCGGCGCGCCGGCACGCGCCTGGCAGCGCATGCTGTCGGGCCGCCGGCTCGACCTGCTCGACCCCTCGCCGCTCGACATCGAAATTTCAGACATTGCGCACGGGCTCGCCCGCGTTGCCCGCTGGAACGGCCAGACCAGTGGCGAGCATGCTTTTTCGGTTGCCCAGCACTCGCTGCTGGTCGAAGCGCTGTTCCGCGACCTGGTACCCGAGGCTTCGGCCGACGCCCGGCTGGCGGCTCTTCTGCACGACGCCCCCGAATATGTCATCGGCGACATGATCTCACCGTTCAAATCGGTGATGGGCGGCAGCTACAAGGATTGTGAGTTGCGGCTGCAGCGCGCCATCCATCTGCGCTTCTCGCTGCCGCAGGAGCCAAGTGCTGCGCTGCGCAAGGAGATCAAGCGCGCCGACCAGATCGCCGCCTATTTCGAGGCAACGCTGCTCGCCGGCTTTTCGACCGCCGAGGCGACCGAGTTCTTCGGCCGTCCGCGCGGCTTCAATGCCGACCGCTTCGATTTCACGCCACGCTCGGTGACCTGGGCGCAGAACGCGTTTCTGAAACGGTTTTCGGCGATCGAGATGTCGCGGCATCAGGTTTCGGCGACCGCAATCGTCTAAAGCGCGTCGCGCTGAAACGGATTCATGCGACGCGCTTTAGGTCTTTGTTTTTATGCATGTCGTTCCCCCAAAACCGAGGTCACTTTTGGGCGACAGGCATTAAAACGCTAAATTAACCGGCGGCGGCCACAATAGCGCGTTCGATCACGGTCCGCAGGCGCGCTCATGCCCGTCGCTGATGCCAAGGATGGTTCGACCATCCCGAAACGGGAGGCCGAAGGCATGGACCGCTCCCGCCACATGGAAGACGAACTGCGCGAGCAGAACCAACGCTTTTCGGCTGCGGTCGAGAACATGTCGCACGGCCTGTGCATGTTCGACGCCGACGAGCGGATGATCATCTGCAACGGCAACTACCTGAACATCTTTTGCCTCGAAGCCAGCGTCATAAGGCCCGGCATCCGGTTCCTCGACATTCTGCGCCACAGCGTCGATATCGGCATCGCCTCGCAAACCGCCGACGAACTCTACGCCATCCGCAAGCCCTATATCGATCAGGCAAAGCCCTCGACCTACGAAGAAACACTGTCGGACGGCCGCATCGTCAGCATCTCGCACCGCCCTCTGGCTCTGGGCGGCTGGGTCTCGATCTACGAGGACATCACCGAGCAGCGCCGCGCGCAAGAGGATCTGAAGGAGCAGCACCGCCGCTTCGACGCAGCGCTTGCCAACATGTCGCAAGGCCTGCTGATGTACGGCGCCGACGGCAAGATGATCGTGCGCAACCGGCGTTTTCTTGAACTCTACAATGTCACCGCGGCAGACTTCCCGCTTGGAACGACGCACCGCGAGGCGCTCGAACGATTGCTGGAACTCGGCATCTATACGGAGATCGACGTCGACAGCGAAGTCGCCAAGACCGAGGCCTGCCTGACGGCGGCAAAAATGCATTCGGCCTACCGGCATCTTACCGACGGCAGGACGGTTCTGGTCACACGCCGGCCGATGAACGGCGGCGGCTGGGTAGTGACCTTCGACGACGTCACAGAACGTCGCCGCACCGAAGAGCGCATGACCCATCTTGCGCATCACGATACGCTGACGGGATTGCCCAACCGCTCGATGTTTCGCGAACGGCTCGACCTGGCGCTGGAAGCCACGGCGGTCACGCCGCTGGCAATCTTTTCGCTCGATCTCGATCGCTTCAAGGCGGTCAACGACACCTGGGGACATCCGGCCGGCGACTGGCTGTTGAAGAGTGTGGCCGAGAGGCTGCAGCGCTGCCTGCACAACGAAACCGACGTCGTCGCCCGTTTCGGCGGCGACGAATTCGTCATCATCCAGTTCAACTTCAAGGGCATTGCCAATGCAGAAAAACTCGCGAAGCGCATCGTCGAGACAATCGGAAAACCGTTCCGCGACAAGAGCCGCGAGATGCATGTCGGCATCAGCCTGGGCATCGCGGTTTTCCCCGACGACGGTGGAGATGCCGACACGCTGCTGAGGAACGCCGATACGGCGCTTTACCGGGCGAAGAGCGAAGGGCGCAATCAGTATCGGTTCTTCGAACCCGGAATGGACGCTATGGTACAGGCACGGCGTGCGCTGGAGGTCGACCTTGAGACCGCGCTGCCGCGCCAGGAGTTCGACCTCGACTTCCAGCCCATCATGAACATCGCATCCGGGGAGATCGTCGGCGCCGAAGCCTTGATGCGCTGGCATTCGCCGACACGCGGCACGGTGGCGCCGGACAGCTTCATTCCGGTCGCCGAAGACACCGGATTGATCGTGCCGCTTGGCGAATGGGCGCTGAGGAAAGCCTGCACGGCGGCGGCACACTGGCCCGCCGGCCTGCGCGTCGCGGTCAATGTCTCGGCCGTGCAACTTAAAAGCGGCAGCTTCGCCCGCAGCGTCATCTCGGCGCTGGCCTTCTCCGGCGTGCCAGCCGATCGGTTGGAGCTTGAAATCACCGAAACCGTGCTGATGGACGAAAGCGAGGCGGTGCTGAGGACGCTGCGGCAGTTGCGCGAACTCGGCATCCGCATCGCGCTGGACGATTTCGGCATCGGCTATTCCTCGCTCGGCTATCTCAGGCGTTTTCCTGTCGACAAGATCAAGATCGATCGTTCGTTCATCCACGACCTGGGCAATCGTGACGCCGCGGCGATCGTTCGCACCGTCATCGGGCTGGGCGCCGAGCTTGGCATCACTGTCACCGCCGAGGGGGTCGAGACCGAGGTGCAACTCGACATCCTGCGCGGCAATGGCTGTACAGAGGCGCAGGGCTATCTGATCGGCGTGCCGTCAACGGCCGCCGAGATCCAGCGTCTATTGAAATCCCGAGCGCTGCACAGCCAGACCGGCTGAGGCCGGCCATCGTCAACGCAGCGTGTCGATGTACTTTTCGTGGAAGCTGACATAGCCGGGCTCGACCACCTTGAGATGCCGCTCGATCAGCGCATGAAACCGCGGCAGTTGATGAAACGGCACGCCGGGATAGGCATGATGCTCGGCATGGAACGGCATGTTCCACGCCAGCTTGCGGACCAGCCAGTTGGTCAACGTGGTCCTGGTGTTCTCCAGCATGTTGGCGACGAACGGACAGCGACCATGCTCGGCCAGCAGATAGAGGCGCAGAAACGGCTGCCCCAACAGAGCGGGCAAGATCCAGACATAGACAAGCACCGAGAGCCGGAAATAAACGGCCAGCAGAAGGACCACGGCGTAAAAGGCAATCATGGCGCGGGCCTCGATGCGCACCTTGTCATAGCCCTTCGGCGGAACGTAGCTTTCGCGACCACGGTCTGCCGCGTTGGCATAGAGCGTCTTGAGGTGGCCCCACCATAAGGGGATGCCGGATATGTGGACGAGGTATTGCCGCCATGTCTCCGGTTTCGGGAAGGCCAGTTCAGGGTCGTTCTCCGGGTCTTGCGTGTATCGATGGTGGGCAAAGTGGAAGTAGCGGAACCAGTCCGCCGGCAGTGCGATCGCCAGACTGCACACCCGCGCCACGACATCGTTCAGCCGCTGTGCCTCAAAAGCCGTGCGATGAACCGTCTCGTGCAGCAGCGTGAACAGGAAGACGATGAGGATACCTTGCGGAAGCATCAGCAGTGGCCAGAACGGCACCTTGGCAGCGATCAGCGATCCGACGACCACGATCGCGCCCCAATGAGCAGCAAGCTGAACGAGGCCCGCAACATCAGACTTGGCGGTCAGCCGGTTGCGCTCCTCCTGCGTCAACGATGAAATTACGTCACGATGATCCACGTGCTTCGATCCAGACTGGAGTTTGATGAACCCATTGTAGCCAATGAACAACCTTTCCAAAAACGACGATTTCTGCAATCTAGATAAGCTGAACTTATCTATTCGGTGATTATGGCCGTACCTCCCTCTCTCAAAGGACTTCAAGCTTTCGAGGCTGCGGCCCGTACAGGCAGCTTTGCCGCGGCAGCGGAAGAGCTTTCGGTGTCGGCCGCTGCCGTCAGCCAGCTCATCCGCACGGTCGAGGAGCAGATGGGCCGCAAGCTGTTCCACCGCGTCAACCGGCGCGTCGTCCTCACCGAGGCCGGCGTCGAGATGCTGCCCAGGCTGACCATGGCCTTCCAGGAGATCGGCAGCGTCGCGCGCCAGCTCGACATCAGGCTCTCCTATGGGCCGCATTATCGCGAGCACCCGACCGAGGACATCGTCCAGGACGCAGTCTATCCCGTGTGTGCGCCCGGACTGGCGGACACGATCAAACCCGAAGGCCTGGCCAGCCTGCCGCTTATCCACACGGGCTGGGGACCGACTGGTGCGTCCTTTCCGTCCTGGCACAACTGGTTCGAGGCGGCCGGCATCGAGCCCGGCCGGGCAGCGCAGCGCGGCCTCTCGGCCAACTCATCGCGCGCAGCGCTCGACCTTGCGATTTCGGGATTGGGCGTGGCGCTGGCGCAAGGAATCTACTGTGCCGAGGCGCTGGAAGACGGCCGGCTTGTCAGGCCCCTCGCCCAGGCACTGGAGCTACGCCAGCCCTATTGCCTGACGATCCCCGAGCGCAGCGCCAGGCGCGACGTCGTGGCGGCGTTTCGCCAGTGGCTGATCGACGAATGCCGACGCGCAGTGAACTCGCCCGCGCTGCGTTGACGTAGCGTGCGGCGATGATCAGAGGTGCCCGCTCAATGCCTCAGCCATGTCCTTGTTTGTCGCCACAGGGATGATCTCGAACTCCACCAGATCCGCCCATTCGATGACCCAGCGCTGCAGCAGCGTGACGTCATCGGTCTCCACCAGCAGGAAGCAGCGGCTCATGTCCGCCGCGATCCAGCTGTGGTGCACGACGAGTTCGTCCGGCTTGAGGCGGCCCCGGTCGCGAAAGCGGCGATAGATCTCCTTGCGGTCGCAGCCGGTGAAATCCTCGATCACGATAAACTGCATGTTCTACCCCCGATCAAACTACCGCCCCGGCCGGTCCAGCCGCTCCAGGAACCACTGCGTCAGCCGCACCCAGACCTCGTCCTTCTCGCCGGAATCCTCCCAGCCATGGTCGAGGTTGGGATTGTCGTTGACCTCGATGACGAAGACGCCGTCCTTGGTCTCCTTGAGGTCGACGCCGTAGAGCCCGTCGCCGATGCAGCGCGCCGCCTTCACAGCCGTCTCGACGACATGCGCGGGCGTCTCCTTCAGCGTGAAGGTCTTGATGCCGCCCTGGTCGGGCTTGCCGTTGGCCTTATGGTTGACGATCTGCCAGTGCTTCTTGGCCATCAGATAATGCACGGCAAACAGCGGCTGGCCGCCGAGCACGCCGACGCGCCAGTCATACTCGGTCGGAATGAATTTTTGCGCGATCAGAAGGTCGGAATCCTCCAGCCATTCGGTAGCAAGCGTCTTCAGTTCCTCGAAATTGGCGCATTTCTTGACGCCGCGCGAGAACGACGAATCCGGGATTTTCAGCACCAGCGGAAAGCCCAGCGTCTGCGCTGCCAATTCGAGATCCGAGGTGCCGGCGATCATCACCGTCGGCGGTACCGGCACCTTGTTGTAGGCCATCAGCTCGTTGAGATAGACCTTGTTGGTGCAGCGGATCATCGACAGTGGATCGTCGATCACCGGCATGCCTTCCTGCTGGGCGCGGCGGGCGAAACGATAGGTGTGATTGGAGATCGAGGTGGTCTCGCGAATGAACAGCGCGTCGTAATTGGCGAGCTTGGCGAGGTCCCGCTTGGTGATCGGCTCGATTTCGACACCCATCTTCTCGGCGATCTTGGCCCAATAGCGCAGCGACGATATCTCCGATGGCGGCAATTCCTCATGCGGGTCGACCAGCGTGGCGAAGGTGTAGCGCGCCGGCGTGCGGCCCTTGGTGTCGCGCCATTCGCGGTTGGTGTAGGTCTCCAGGCACTGGATGAAGCTTTTTTCCTCGTCCTCGGTCATCCGCGCCAGCGGATGGAAACCGATCTTACGGATCGAGGCCCATTCGGCGCTGTCCTTGATGTGGACTTCGAGCGCCGGCGCGCGGAACCAGTCGAACAGAAGTTTGGCGAAGCGGTCCCAGATTTTCGACGGGCCGATGCCGAAGAAGATGCAGACCTTTTGCGGAAAAACGCCGGCGAGATCCTTGCGGCATTTGTTGAGCGCCAGCTCCAGTTCCGGCAGCGCGTGTTCATAGAGCTTGCGCTCCGACAGGTCGATCATCGTTTCGACCGTCGGGATCACCTTGTGGCCGCGCGAGCTTGCCAGCAGCGACGCATAGTAGCCGCGGCTCTGGTAGCCGTAATTGTTCGACAGGTTGATGACCTTCGGCCGCTGGCCGCGAAACAGTGACGGGTGCGCGAGATAGTCGCGATTGGTGATGATCTTGTGCGGTGTCGCCACCTGGTCGAGATCGCTCTGCCTGCCGGTAAGGATGACCCAGGTCATTATCTGTCACGCTTTCCCAGAGTGATGGCGGCACGCAATCCATCGCGACCGAACTGCGCCATGTTCATGAAGATGCCGTAAGGCACGGGAATGTTGGCTGCATCAAGGATGGTCTCCTGCCTTTCGTCCTCGACCCAAGGGTCGTGGATCAGGATATGGTCGCCGTCATCGCCGATCGCCAGCACCCAGTGCGGCACCTTCTTGCCAAACATCAGGAAGCCGCTGATCAGCACCAGCACCAGCTTTCCCCCAGCGATCGCAGCGCGGATATCGTCGATTGTGAATGCACGGTAATTCACCGGGATGCCGTAAAGTTCCGCGCGTCGGCGAAAGTCGACCTGGGCCAGTTCCATCACCCTGCGCTTGTCCACACTGCGTACCGATTGCAGGAACAGCGCGCCATAGAAGGAAACGTAGATCTCCACCGCGAGCCCGCTTTCGTAGCCCGACACAGCGAGGCCGAATGGCTCGCATCCACCGGGACCCGACATCATGAAGACGGTCGTCGCTTCACGCCACAGGCGGATTTCCATGACCGGATCCGGCACGAAGCCGCGATCGAAATTGGCCATCGCCATCATCAGGCAGCACGGGCCGCAGGTGAATTCGCAGGTCTGCGGGTAGAACGGCACCTTGGTGGCGATCGGAATGTCGCCACGCAAGGTCTTTTCGTAGCGAAGTGCCGTTTCGCCATCCTCATAGTAGCCGGGCTCGCGGCCGATCTTGCGATACCCGGCCTGTTCGTAGATGCGGATCGCGCGGCTGTTGTCCTCGCGAACTTCGAGACGCAGCATCATGCGGTCATGCTCGAAGGCGGCATCTTCGGCGGATCCGAGCAGCATGCGGCCGACACCCAGTCCGCCGAAAAACGGACTGGTCGCAATCGAGTAGAGTCGCGCCACGCCGCTACCCTTGCGAAACAGCACGATCGCATAGCCGGCCACGCGGCCGTCGACTTCGGCGACCAGCGTCTCGGCGGTTTCACGCTCGATGAACAGGCGGAAGGAGCGGCGGGAAATACGGTCGCTTGAGAAAACAGCTTTCTCAATGGCGGCGAGATCATCGACGTCAGACGCGCGGGCCGTGCGGATCTCGGCAGGCATGCGGCTTCAGAAAACCTCGATTGGTGGTGGAAATGGCCCTACTCGAACACGTCCTTGACGCCAACCAGGGCGTTGGGAAAACCGGCGTCCACCTGGGCGCACGAAGTCCGCTCCACCACCTTGAATCTTCGCCTCGTGTTTCCAAAAACCCTTTCCGATTTTCGGGGCGATGCGACGGCATTCATCAAGCGCTATCGCACCTCGATTAGGGCCGAATTGTGACAAATCCGACGCCGGCCCGACGGGCGCAAAAGGTCCTCCGGCCGGATCGGCATTCGCGGATCGACGGCACCGGCAAAAGCAATGCCGTTCAGCTTGCCAGCCCGTTCACAAGTTGCGTGTAGGCGCTCCTGGCGACCTCGGCCAGCCGCTCGCGCGGCAAGGAGCCGACCACGGCGCAGCCATAGCCCTTGTCCAGCCAGTAGACGGCCTCGGGTCCGTCTTGCGCGGCGGCGTAGGTGCCTTTGGCATTCTCCGTCGATTCCGTGGTGACGAACAGCGAGATACGCTGCCCATTGCCGTCCTCGTAAAGCAGCATGGCGGCCTTGCTCTCGCCTGCCGGCAACAGCCGGCCGCCGACCAACTGGAATCCGTCGGCGGTCAGGTCCGGCGCCACCAGCTTCAGCCCTACACGGTTGGACAGCCAGGTCTGCAGATGGTCCTTGTCGCTGGCCGGCACCTCGACGGCATGCCGCTTTTCGGCGGCATAGATGACATGGGCCGCGATTGCCTGCTCGGCCAGCCGATCTTCCGCCGGGTCCTCCTGGCCGATGCCGTCGATGCCGGCAAAATAGCCACCAAGTCCGCCGGTGACCAGAAGCACGGCGGCAGCAGCGGCAAGCCACCAGCGTGAGCGTGGCACAGATGCCTTGACCGGCACCTCGCCAAGCACGACCTTGCGCAACCGCGCAGGCACGGCTTCGTCCAACACGTCGGCGAAGGCGGCACGCAGCGCCGCTCGGTCGGCGGTGAAACGGGCGCTCTTGGCCTTCATCTCGGGATTGGCGTCGAGCCAGGCATCGTAGGCCGAGCGCTCATCGCTGGGCAGCTCGCCATCTAGCGCCATGTGGATGTCACGTTCGGAAAAGTCGCGGCGGATCATTTCTCGACGATCCTTATCGCGCGGCGGCGCGCCGTGTCGTCCAGCAACCCGCGCAATTCCTCACGCCCGCGCGCAATGCGCGACATCAGCGTGCCGGCAGGCACGCCCAGAATGTTGGCGGCTTCGGCATAGGAAAAACCTTCGATGGCAACCATGACAAGGGCCGCGCGACGGTCGGGGCTGATCGCCTGCAATGCGTCGATGATCTCGCGCGAGGCAATGTTCTCCACCTGCTCGGCCGGCTGGGCAACGGTCTCGCCCGCCTCCAGCGGCAGCATCGCCGCCTCGCCGCGGCGGTTCACCTTGCGCATCTGATCGATGAACAAATGATGCATGATCGTAAACAGCCACCTCCGGGGGCTTTCTCCTGTCTGCCAATTGCCGAGCCGCACAAGCGCCCGCTCAAGGCAATCCTGAACAAGGTCGTCGGCAGCGTCGCGGTCGCGCAAAAGCGAGCGCGCGTAACGGCGCAGGCGCGGTATTTCGCCAAGGATTGCTGCCTTCTTTTCGTCCATGACCGCAGGTTTCGAGGTCGCCCTTGTTGATCCCGATTGAACGCGCCTTCCGGGCGCGGCGCAAGCGGCCAGCGCGAAGCGGTCTCCCGCCCCGGTCACCCAAGCAATGAGATAACGATGGCCGGTGCCGATTTATTCCCGATCGAAGGCAGCGGTAAATCGATTGCGCAAATACGTAAAATATGCACAATATGTAAAATACGTATGAGGGTCACTCAATGAAACAATTCACCTTTTCGGATATGAATCGGGCGTCCGGCGAAATTCTCGAAACGGCAATGATCGAGCCTGTCGCTCTCACGAAACGCGGCAAAGAGAAGCTGATCATCCTATCAGCGGCCCAATATCGGCAGCTCGTTAGTTCGCCGTATGCCGTAGCCTACACGCTTGAGGACGCGCCGGACGAGGTTCACGATGAACTCATGTCCGGATTGGAGGCCATCACAACCAGCGACAAGCCAAATGCTTAAGCCCGGCGATTTGCTTCGATACTATTATCTATGGGCACGACAGGCTGACGCCGGCGAGGAATCCGGCCGCAAGGCGCGGCCCGTCTGCATTGTGGTCAGAACGCCGGCAACGCCTGCCGCACTGTTCTTGTTCCCGCTCACCTCGCAAAGGCCCGACCGGTCCCGCACGCATGTTGCCGTGAGCGAAATCGAGTGTCGCAGGGGTGGGCTCGATTTCCCGTCATGGCTGATCCTAGACGAGTACAACCGCGTACAGATCGATGAAGCTTATGATCTCGTCACGACGAAGCCAATCGGCTCCTTCAGCCCGGCGTTTGTTCGCAAGATCGCGGGCCTCATCAAAGAGGCAATCGTACAACGCCGCGTGCGCGGCGTCGTACGAAAATAGCGGACAAACCGACACATGAACGGGTAAGAGCTCTTCACGGAAGCAAGCGCATCATCCCTCCTTCGCCGCCCGTGTCAAAAGCCGCTGATAGAACAGGCCGATACCGATCAGCACGGCGCCAAGGCCGATGAACGACAGCGCCCTCAGCACGCCTTCCAACTCCGACATGTCGAAGATGAAGACCTTCAGCACGGCGATCGCGATCAGCGCGGCCGAGGCGATGCGCAGCACCTGCGATTTCAACCAGACGCCGGCGGTAAGCAGCGCAACGCCAATCCCCAGCCAAAGCGCCGAATAGGTATAGGTTTCCAACTGGCCGAGGCCGCTCCACAAGCCGATGAACTCGCCCTTGAACAGGCGCCTCACCGACAGCGTGGCATAGGCGAAGGCAAGCACGGCAGCCACCACGGCCAGCATCTGCGCATACCATTTCGGCCGCTTGTCCCTGGCGTAGAGCGCCAGTCCCCCGGCGGCGACCGCAGGCAGGAGATAGGCGAGGAACAACAGGTTGAACACCGGGATGCGGCCTGTCGATTCGTCTGTCAACAGCGGATTCAGCACGACGAAGTGCCTGACAACGATGAAGGCGACCGAGGCCACACCGGCGGCCATCGAACCATAGCGCAGCACCGAGCTTGGCGAGCGCATGTCGATGGCGACCAGGATGGCGCCGGCACCGATGGCGATCAGGGTGTAGATCGACTGTTCGGCGAGCGTCATGGCACCCGTGTCGATGACGCCGCCGTGCATGGCGTGGCGCACCAGCATAGCGAGCGTGAGCAGCGCAAACAGCGCCGCAGCCGCCTCCATGGCAAGGCGCGGCCGGCCATTCGTGGTGCGCGCAAGCTGCCAGGCGGCAAAGCCGAAGGCCAGCGCCGGCACGCCGTAGCCGGGCAACAGCCAGTTGAAGACCGGTGTCCTCGACAGGAACGCGGCGCCGACAATGGTCGGGTCGAAAGCGACGCGGCCAAGCACCGCGATCACAGCGCCGACCGAAATCCAGCCGAGCACCGGATAGGCGCGCCAGCGCGTGGCCAGCGCTGGCACGATGGCCGTCGCACCGAGCAGGATGGTGGTCCAGCCGGAATCGAAAGCCATATGCATGAGCAGGAGCCCGGCGATGGCCGCGCCACCCAGGGCAAACGACACCGCGACACCGCCCTTGAGCGGCGGCTCCTCGGCCCGCGCGATCCACTCGCCGCCGGCGGTGAAAATGACGACCAGCAGTGCCGTTGCGGCGGCGTAGACAAGGTCACGGTCGAGATTGCCGAAGGTGAACCAGAGCGCCAGCAGGATGACCAGCGGGACGATGACGCCCCACGCTGCCCATGAGGCCGCGCGGATCTGCGTGCCGGCGGCGAACCGGCGCGCGGCCCAGAAGCCGGCGCCGATGAAGACCAGGCCGAGCACGATGCCGATGCGCAAGGTCAGCACGTTGGACGTGGCCACCGGCAGTCCGTCGACGCCCAAGGCGCCGCTGGAAAAATCGGAAGCGATGGAGGTTGGCGGGATGATGCCGAGATAGATCAGCACCGTGACCAGTCCCGCGGCATAGAGGAGCGGCAGCGCCAGCGGACGATAAAGCGCGACCCCCACCATCGCGGCGATCACCACAGCGCCCGGCAAGGCGTAGCCGGCGGCAGCGAAGGCCGGGTCGACCGACAGGCCCAGCGCCGAGAATGCGACGAACAGGCCAGGCACGATGGACGGCCAGTCGAAAGCCCTGGCTGGTCCAGGTTCGTCGTCACGGCGAGCGAGCCAGACAAGGACGAGCACGGCCAGCGTGACGGCGTCGATGAACAGGATGGCAGAGAGGTTCGCCCCCGGCGCATCGGTCATATAGAGGATGGTCCAGACACCGGTGCCGAAAAAGGCGGCCGCCATCAGTAATTTCCAGTCCCGCATGCGGGCGATGACGCCGGTGGCGGCGAGCACGATCGCGAGGTAGCCGAACAGCGCCCAGGGATTGGGTGCCTGCGAGGCGACCAGCACCGGCGTCACCATGGCGCCTACCAAGCCGATGCCGGCCAGCGCCTGACCATGGACCAGGGCTGCCGCGATCGTTGCCACGCCGATGACGCCGAGCAGCGTGAAGGCGAGTGCCGGGCCGATGAAGCCGTAAATGCCATGCGCGGCATAGACGGTGCCGAACAGGATGAAGGCACCGGCAGCAGTCAGGATCGCTGGAATATAAGCGCCGGCGGCCCCTTGCACCGGCACCTTGAAGCCGGTGCGCCGGATGAACTCGCCGCCGGCGACCAGCACCAGGCCGAGCACGCCGGCCATGGCCAGCCGCACGCCGGGACCGAAAATGCCGGCCTCGATGGTGTAGCGGATCAGGAACAGGCCGCCCAGCGCCAGTGCGATGCCGCCAACCCAGACCGCCCAGCGGGTTCCGAGCGCGGTTTCGACGTCAGATTGGCGGGCGGCTTTCGCGGCTGCGGGAAGCTCCGCGGGATCCACCGCCTTCGGGGCCGGTTCTGCAGCGGTCCACGGCCCGGAGACGATCTCGCCGGTCGAGTCTTCCGTGTCCGTGGCTGGCGCCGGGACGGTGACCGCTGCGCTTACCTCCGGCGGAACGATATCGGCCGCGGCCGCTACGGCCGGAGCCATATCGGCGGGCACGTTGTCGGCCACCGCCTGTTCGGACGGCCTGGCCGCAGGCGGCACGGCTCCCGAGAGCACAAGGCTGCGCAGTGCGCCAAGCTCGCGCTCGACAAGGCCGATGCGGCTCTGCTGGCGCGAAATGATGACGAACAAGGCGATGATGGCGACAAGGCCGATCAGGCTTTCAAACATGGCGGTTCCCCCAAACCAGGCCAGTTTTCACTGACATTCGTCTTACTGACATTCAAATGCGGCGGCCAAACGGCCAGAAAATCCAAGCTCGGAAAACTCAATGCGCCGCCAGTCAACGCGCCGCCAGATTGGCGGCCGGAAAGATCGAGCATGTTTCGGTGCCGAAAGCCAGCAGCTTGCCGCCGGCATCCTTCAGCGTCGCTTCCGACACCGCCAACGTGCGGCCCTTGTGAACAACCCTGCCCTCGCACACCACCTCGCCGGTCTTCGGCGTGATGGGACGCGTCAAATTCACCTTGAACTCCGCCGTGGTATAGGCCTCGCCCTTTTCGAGCAGCGTCTGCACGGCACAGGCCAGTGCCGAATCGAGCAGCGTCGCCGCCCAGCCGCCATGCACGCTGCCCAGCGGATTGAGATGGCGCTCGCTCGGCATGCCCCGAAAGACAGCGCGCCCTTCCGAGACTTCGGTGAGAGTGAAATTCAGCTGGAAGGAAATCGGCGGCGCCGGATACTTGCCGTCGACGATGCGCTGCAGCAATTCCAAACCGGTGTATTTCAGGATGTCGGCGTGCGGAATGGTGCCGAGGCCGAGCGGTGAGACCCGGCCAGGATAAAGTTCGACCTCGCTCATGTGATGATTTCTCTGGCTGCGTCTTCGCCAGCTATGGCCTTGCCGCGCGCGTGATGTTTGCGCAAGGCGGCGAGGAAGCCGGTACGAGCGTCCGGCGGCTCGATGCCGCGCGGCTCATAGACGTGACGGTTGAAGAAGAAGCCGGTGAGCCGGAAGGCGTCGTCGACATCAGCCGCATCGGCGCGCAGGCCGGAGCCGCGCTGCAGGAAGGCCGGCAGAGCCAGCATCTTGTCGCGCCACGGCAAACCGGCTTCGCGCGATACCGCACGTCCCGACTTCGGTGAGACATAGGCCAGGTCCTGTCGCGTGCCGGTGGCGGCGCATTGGCTGAGATCGAGGCCGAAGCCGAGTTCGTCCAGCACCAGAAGCTCGAAGCGCGCCACCAGTTCGCCGGCAACGTCGGCGTCGTCGAGATGGACGATCATCACGGCAAGCGTTTCGTAGAGACCTTCATGCGCGTCGCGCTCGGGCAGCAGGCGCAGATGCGCGGCCATGGTCTGCAATCCGTAGACGGCGACGGCACTGTCCATCAACCGGGCCGCGTTCATCTCGATCGCCTCGGCCTGGAACGTGCCGAGATGTTCATCAAGCCGCGCACGCCACAACAGGTCCACGCGATTGCCGGGCTGGAGCACGGGCTGCTGCTTGCGCGAACGGCCGCCGCGAACAAGGCCGAGATGACGGCCATGCGCTCGCGTCAACACCTCGAGAATGGCGCTGGTTTCGCCATGCTTGCGGGTGCCGAGAATGATTCCCTCGTCGCGCCATTCCATTCAGGAGCTTTTCACCGATCGGGTGGCGAAATCAAGGTATGGGCTTGGCCCCCGGGTAACTCTCATGCCAATGCATAAAAAACCGCCCGCAGCGATGTGCTGCGGGCGGGCTGGTGAGGTCAGTCGATCCGTTAGAAATTGCGCTGGAAGCGAACGATGCCGCCGACGCTGCTCTTCTTGTCGGCCTTCGTCCAGTTGTTGAAGTCCAAGTCGTCGAATTTTCCTGCATTGAGGTAATCGACTTCAGTCGTGATCGTAAAGCCGGGCACAATGGTATAGGCCACGTTGGCCGCGACGCCGAGGTTCTTCCAGTCGTCATAGGAGACCTGGGCGTTGAACGAGGTCTTGTCGTTGAACTTGTAGGTGCCGCCGCCCCAGATCGCCCAGTTTCCGCCCCATGGCTTGTATTGGGTACGGCCTGTGCCGAAGTCGTTGATGTTGTCGTTGGTGCCGTAGCCGCCCATGACGAACAGCGTCAGTTCCTTGCTGACGTTGACGTCCAAACGGACCTTGCCGGACACTTCCTCATAATTGCTGTCATAGGCCACGACGCCGGTGATCGCACCCCAGTCGCCCTTGTACTTCAAACCGCCGACGACATGCGGAACATAGCTGTCGATCGTGTTGACGCCGGTGCCTTCTTCGAGCGAGACCACGCCCGTGAAGCCGCTGCCTGCGTCGAAGTAGTAGCTGATGAGATTGGTATCCTTGACACCATACGGGATGAGCGTGTCCTGGATGACGTTGCCGGCATAGCCGATGAACTGGTCGTATACCGTTTCATCCTTACCGACGCGCAGGCCACCGAGCTGGATCCAGGCGAAGTTGAGGGTAGTGGCCTTGTTGCCGGCCTGCCAGCCGGTGCCGTCACCGGTATAGTCGCCGGAAGAGTTGCCGAACTGGAAGCGGGTCTCGGTGAAGGTCTTCAATGTGCCGAGCTCGGTTTCCTGGCCGGTATAAGTCCTCAGCGTGAAGCGCATGTTCTTGTAGTAGGTGTCGTTCCTAGAGCCGTCCATGTGATCGGCAACGTTATTGGCGCCATCCAGCGCGCCGGAATCGCCGACGCCCATGTCGTAGCGGAGGTAGCCGCCGATGCGCAGGCAGGTCTCGGTGCCCGGAATGTAGAAGTAACCGGCGCCGTAGACGTCGCAGATCTTGACGTATTCGGCCGGTTCCGGTTCGGCGACGACGACAGCGTCGGCGGCGCGCGCGCCGCTGACCGCGATCAGGGCCGCGGCTGAGCCGAGAAGGAGGCTCTTGATGTTCATTTTCTGACCTCTCCAGTCATAGTTATAAATGGCTTCGGATTTGTGGCTGGCGGCAATGTTTTCCCGCCTCACCCCCACAACGAAAAAGGCTCACACCGCTCGCCCTTTTCAGCGGCGAACATACCATCGATCATCTGCCTTCAATGACGATTTCCGGAATAATGACAATTCCCCAAACAGATTAATGCCGTGTTGCACAAATAACACTTGATAATCCGACGAGCGGCACAAATGGCACAATGTCATTTATTAAATATATATACGGATACTTTCGCGGCTAACTATACTGATAACGTGTTATATTTCCAATATTGCCGCACAATACGCAAAGTATACCTCAATTCCGTCGAAATTTATCCGATTATTGCCGCCTCCCCTTCTGTTGCCAGATAACGCCCATCTGCAAATCCCGCTCTGATACCGAGGCGAAAAGCGGGATGACGCTTCCAAGGGTGTCTGCCCCCTCCAAGGCGGTCGAAACTTCCTGGAGTGCCGTCGTGTCGCCGATTGTGACAGCAGCCAGCCGTTGAAAAACGATTCCTCCGTGACGCCCTCTCAGTCGACCTGAACGACGCAGGCGATGCGCTCCCCCCCGCCTCG
Source organism: Mesorhizobium sp. WSM4809 (assembly GCF_055811655.1). Lineage (NCBI taxonomy): Bacteria > Pseudomonadati > Pseudomonadota > Alphaproteobacteria > Hyphomicrobiales > Phyllobacteriaceae > Mesorhizobium > Mesorhizobium sp. WSM4809. The sequence continues at coordinate 770,740 of NZ_JBVVQW010000001.1, read as the reverse complement.
ATCAGGCGGGTGGGCACGCATAGGTCCGGGAAAGCATCGCCTCGGCCAGAATGTCCCTGGTCGCGCCATACGGGGGCGGATGGATCGGCGACAGGATCAGGATCTGGTGGGCGAGAGCGCCTTGAACGTTTGGCGCCTCACCCCCGCCGCGCGTGATCGGCAAGCACCTCATCGATCACATGACGGGATTTTTCAACCTCGACAGGGTTGACGTCGATCTGTCCAGCTACCGTGATCAGCGCCTTCCAAAGCGTCCAGCCACGACCACGCGCCCACATCGCCTCATCGGCTGGAAGGCCGGCGCGAAACGCCTCCCGGCTTTTGCCTTCAAACAATGTCCAGGCAATCGCCAGATCGCAGGCGGGATCGCCAACGCCGGAGGTTCCGAAGTCGATCACCGCGCCCAACCGGCCTTGCCTGACCAGCAGGTTTCCCCAACTGACGTCGCCGTGGAACCAGACCGGCGCACCGTGCCATGGCGCGGCAAGTGCTGCCTCCCACACCGCGCGGGCTGCGACCGTATCGATCTTGCCGTCGAGGGCTGCAATCGCTTGCCGGGTTTCGCCATCGTAGACGCTGAGTGCTCCGCCGCGAAAGAAGTTGTGTTGTCCCGGCGCCGGTCCGCCAGTGGCATCGATACGCTGCAGGGCGACCAGGAACGCGGCCAGGTCGGTCGCAAATTGAGGCAGGCTGGCAATCCGCTCGCGCTTTGCCGTCTCGCCTTCGATCCAGCGGTAGACGGACCAGTGCCAAGGATAGTTTTCGGCCGGAACTCCCATCGCCAGCGGCACCGGAATCGGCAGCGGCAACAGAGGCGCCAGCCTCGGCAGCCAGCGATGTTCCTTTTCCACTTGCAGGAAATAGGCCGCGGCGCTTGGCAGCCGCACGGTCATCTCGTCGCCGAGATGAAAGGTCCTGTTGTCCCATCCGCCAAATTCGACCGGCCTGACCGCAAGATCTTTCCACCAGGGGAATTGCGTGGCCACCAACCGGCGGACCGAAGCTGTGTCAATCGGAGGCTTGTTGTCCATCGAGCCTAGCGCGGAAACTCGAGCCCCATCTCGCGATAGCGCTCAGGGTCGTCGCCCCAGTTCTCGCGCACCTTGACGAACAGGAACAGGTGCACCTTCTGTTCGAGGATGCCCGCTATCTCCATGCGTGCCGCCTGGCCGATGGCGCGGATTGTCTCGCCCTTGTGGCCAAGAACGATCTTCTTCTGGCTGTCGCGCTCGACATAGATGGTCTGGTCGATGCGCACCGAGCCATCCGGCTTCTCTTCCCATTTCTCGGTCTCGATATGCGAGGAATAGGGCAGTTCCTGATGCAGCCTTAGATACAGCTTCTCGCGCGTGATCTCGGCCGCGAGCTGGCGCATCGGCAGGTCCGAGATCTGGTCTTCCGGATAGTACCAGGGGCCGACCGGCAGAGCCTCGGCCAGATAATCGAGCACGTCCTTGCAGCCGGAACCGGTCAGCGCCGACACCATGAAGGTGCGCTTGAACGGCACCCTTTCGTTCGCTGCCGCCGACAGAGCGAGCAGCGCTTCGTGCTTGACGCGGTCGACCTTGTTGAGGATCAGCACCATCGGCTGGCGCACATCCTTCAGCCGTTCGAGGATGGCGTCGGCGTCGCCCCTGATGCCGCGTTCGGCATCGATCAAAAGCAGCACGATGTCGGCGTCCTTGGCCCCGCCCCAGGCGGTGGTCACCATCGCCGTGTCGAGCCTCCGCTTCGGCTTGAAGATGCCGGGCGTGTCGACAAAAACGATCTGCGCATTGTCATGCGTGGCGATGCCGCGCACGATGGCGCGGGTCGTCTGCACCTTGTGGGTGACGATCGACACCTTGGCGCCCACCAATTGGTTGACCAGCGTCGACTTGCCCGCATTGGGCGCGCCGATCAGCGCGACAAAACCGGAATGCGTGGCGGCGGCTGCGGTCGCCGGCTCTTCGGTAGCGGTCATGCCGCACTCCCTTCACTGGAGGGTCGCGCGCCCTCCGATTTTTGGGCCGATGTGGTGGCCCAGACGCCCTCGCGCACAAGAAATGCCGAAGCCGCCGCTTCTTCGGCAACCCTGCGGGAGCCGCCAGTGCCGCTTATCGGCGCAAAACCTCGGACCTGCAAGGACACGGTGAAGACGGGCTGGTGGTCCGGGCCTTCGCGTTTTTCGATCACGTATTCGGGTCTGATATCGCTGGTCTTGGCAATCCATTCCTGCAGATCGGATTTCGGATTGAGCGGCTTTGTGATCACCGTATGCGAGCGCGGTTCCCAGTAGCGCAGGACAAACCGCCGCGCGGCCTCGATGCCACCGTCTACGTAAACCGCCGCGATCAGGGCTTCGACCGCATCCGCCAGATAGTTTCCGCCCGAGCCACGCGACCGCATCTTCAAGGCAGAATCGGCGCGGACCAGATCCTCCAGCTGCATTTCGATGCCGATCTCGGAGCATGTCCGTGCATCGACCAGCGCATTGAAGCGCGGCGCGATTTCACCTTCCGGCGCATCGGGAAATTTTTCGAAAAGCATATCGGCGACGACAAGCCCGAGCACGCGGTCGCCAAGAAATTCAAGACGCTGGTTGTTGGTGGCGGCCTTGACCGCACTGGAATGCGTCAAGGCGGTCTCGAGCAAGCGGATATCCTTGAAGACGTGGCCGGTCTTGGCTTTTACCAAACCGGCCAGAGTTTCGCCTGTCGGACGCTTCAAAGCCATCAATTGACGAAGTGGAACAGGCGCGAAGCGCGCATCAGCGACGGCCATTTCCAGATTTCGAGAGGGCTCGCCTTGCCGGCGATCGAGAAGAAAACAAGATTGGCGCGGCCAACCAGATTTTCCGCGGGAACGTAGCCGACGGTGAAACGGCTGTCGGCGGAATTGTCCCGGTTGTCGCCCATCATGAAATAGTGGCCGGGCGGCACATCGAATTCGCGGGTGTTGTCGCCGATCGAGTTCGAATTCAGGTCGAGCGTGTCGTAGCTGACGCCGTTGGGCAAGGTCTCACGATAGACATCGATCGGGCGCGATTCCTCGGTGATGTCGGGATTGTCGATCTGGCCTGTTTTCACGCGCGGCACGCCGACGCCGTTGATGAACAGCTGGCCGTCCTTGACCTGGATCTTGTCACCCGGCAGGCCGACAACGCGCTTGATGTAGTCGACGGACGGATCAGGCGGGAACTTGAACACCGCCACGTCGCCGCGCTTCGGCTCGGCGCCCCAGATGCGGCCCGAAAAGATGTCGGGGCCGAAAGGCAGCGAGTACCGCGAATAGCCATAGGACCATTTGGTGACGAACAGATAGTCGCCTTCAAGAAGCGTCGGCCGCATTGATCCCGACGGGATCGAAAAAGGCTGGAACAGCAGCGTGCGGATGACCAGGGCGAGCAAAAGCGCCTGGACGATGACGCTGACGGTCTCGCCAAGCCCGCCGGATTTCTTCTCGGATTTTTCAGCCACGCTCATGTCGTCCTCGATTGTGCGTTGGATGGTATAGAGTCTCGGCGCGCGCTGGGCAACGTCAATGCCGGTCGTCAGAGGCAATCAATGTGGCGCTTCTTCGACGGGCAGCGCCTCAATGATCACAAAGGCTTGAGCGAGCGGGAAATCATCCGTGATGGTGAGGTGGATTGCCGCCCGATGGCCGTTTGGCAGGATCTTGTCCAGCCTGGCCTGCGCTCCTCCGGTCAGAGCCATGGTCGGCGCGCCACTGGGCAGGTTGACGACACCCATGTCGCGCCAGAACACGCCCTGCGCCATACCGGTGCCCAGCGCCTTGGCGCAGGCCTCCTTGGCGGCGAAGCGTTTGGCATAAGAGGCCGCGCGGGCGCCTCGATTGTCCGAACGCGCCTGTTCGACCTCGGTGTAGATTCTCTGGATGAAGCGCTGGCCGTGACGCTCCAGCGATTTCTCGATGCGTCTGATGTCGATCAGGTCGCTGCCGATGCCGATGATCATCGCGCGGTGGAACCGATGCTTGCGCCGGGATGGGACGATTGCGCATGCCGGCTTGCGCGCTCGGCCAGACGTTTGCGCCGTTGTTCGCGGAAAGCGTTCATGCCCCAGCGCGTGAGGGCGTAGAACAGCAGCCCGAAGGCGAGCCCGAGCGGAACCGCGCCTATCAGCATCGGTTCAAGGACCGGTTTCCACAATTGCGCGAAGGAGAGGTTGTGCAACATCTCGCCCAGATGTGCCGGCGGCCCATGCGTCGGCAAGCGGTCATGCAGGATGAGCTTGCCCGTTTCCCACGACGCCCCCCATAGCAACGGGAAGGTCAGGGGGTTGCCGAAAAAAACCGCGCCGAGAGCGGCCGCCACCAGATTGCCGGCGATCACCCAGCACAGGAGGGCAGCGATGATGAAATGGAAACCGACGGGAAAGAATGAAGCGAAGACCCCCGCTGCAACGCCGGCCGCCACCGCATGCGGTGTGGCCTTCAGCCGCAGGATGCGCTTGGAAAAATACTGAAGCGAGCGCGAAAATGAGCGGCGCGGCCAAAGGTAGGTACGCACCCGCTCATAAAGGCCATCAGGCTTGCGGCGTCGAAAAAGCACTCTGTTCCCGTTCCACGGCTCCCGCAACGGCACCTTAGCCGGGCGTGGTAGCCACATCTTGCGCTTGACGATCACCCAATGGCAATCGCAAGCATGATATAACGACGCGCTGACAGAAGAACAACCAAGCACCGTCTGTCCGATGCGCACTCGTCGCCGCCCCTCGGGGTGGTTCATGCTTCGAACATTGGACAATCGCGGCGAATTTAAGGAAAACTGGCAGTCGCTTTTTCGAAGAGCACCAGCGCTACGGCAGGTATTCGCTGACCTCGACCAGATTGCCGTCCGGGTCGCGGAAATAGACCGACATCATCGGACCGCGGGCCCCGATACGCTCGACCGGACCGAGTTCCACCGCCACACCATTGGCCGCGAGCCGGGCACGGACCTCATCCAGTGGCCCGTCCGTGACCAGGCAGAAATCGCTCGAGCCCGGAGCCGGCGACTTCGCCTTCGGCTCGAAAGTGCGGCCGACCTCATGCACATTGATCTTATGGATACCGAAAGCCAGCGCCGTCGGCCGATCCGCCGCGTCGATGCGCTCAAAACCCAGCACGCGCTGGTAAAACTCACAGGTCACTTCCAGCGAAGCGACCGTCAGCACGAAATGATCGATGCCGGTGATCATTTCCAATTTGTCTTCACGCATGTCGCTTTCCCCAAAACCGCCGCACACTGTTGGGCGAAAAAAATGCCCCGTCAGATGTTGCGGCTGCCGGGCTTGATCGCCGGGATGGCGGCAAGCTCCGGCGGCAGCCGGTCGGCCGGATAGGCCGGGACCTCATACTCGGCCAGCGCGATGAGCGGCACACCGACATCGGTCTTGCCAGCCGAACGGTCGATGATGCAGGCCGCGGCCACTACCTCGGCGCCAAGATCGCGCAGGCACTCGATGGTCTCTCGGATCGACAGGCCAGTGGTGACGATGTCCTCGACGATGACGACACGCGAACCCCTGGCGATCTCGAAGCGGCGCAAGCGGAACTCGCCGCCTTCCCGCTCGACCCAGATCGCCGGCACGCGGAGATGGCGCGAGGTCTCGTAGGCTGGGATCAGCCCGCCGATCGCCGGGCCGACGACATAGTCGATCTTGCCGGGCACGCCTGCGCGGATTTTCTCCGCCAGCGCCTTGCACAGTAGCTCGGTCTTGTCGGCATGCATGAACACGCGCGCCTTCTGCAGGAAGACCGGACTGCGCAGGCCCGAGGTCAAAATGAAATGCCCTTCCAGAACAGCACCCGCCTCGCGGAAAATGCCCAGCACTTCATCGGTGTTCATTTCTGCCTCTTTTTGATTGACCATGACTTTGTCCGAAACCGGAGCATGATCTAGCCATTGACGCGTCTTGCGTCGCTGACGCTCGAATTGTCCTTGAGCTGCGACAGCAGCCGGTTGAGGTGCTTGAGATCCCAGACTTCGAGATCGATCAGCATTTCGGTGAAGTCGGGCGCAGTGCGCACCATCGACAGCGTATGGATATTGGCGTCGTTCGAGGCAACCACCTGCGCTATATCGGCGAGTGACCCCGGCGCGTTGATGGCGGTGACCGAGACACGCGCCGGAAAGCGTTCCTTGGTGCGCTCATCGATGTCCCAGCGCACGTCGATCCAGCGCTCGGGCTGGTCATCGAACGCCTGCAGCGCCGGCGACTGGATCGGATAGATGGTGATGCCGGTGCCCGGCTGGACGATGCCGACGATGCGATCGCCAGGCACTGCCCCTTCCGGCGCGAAACGCACCGGCAGATCGCCGCGCACGCCGCGAATCGGCACGGCGCCATCGCGTGGCTGGTCCTTGTCCTTGCGCGCGGCACGACCCGGAATCTGGAACAACATGCCGGCGGCATTGCGGATCTTCGACCAGCCCTCCTCGCGCGGCTTGGGGACGGCCGTAGTGACGCGCTCATCCTTGTAGTCGGGGAATACCGCCTTCATGACGTCGGTGGAGGCGAGCTCGCCGCGCCCGACGGAGGCCAGCACATCCTCGATGTCCTTGCGCGCCAGCCTGTGCAGCACCTGCTTCAGGCTCTCCTTGGTGAAGGTCTTGCCGGCACGCTCGAAGGCGCGTTCCAGGATGCGGATGCCGAGACCCGAATATTGCTTGCGGATGGCGTTCTTGGTGGCACGGCGGATGGCCGAGCGCGCCTTGCCGGTGACGACGACCGATTCCCATGCCGCCGGCGGCACCTGCGCCTTGGAGCGGATGATCTCGACCTCATCGCCGTTCTTCAGCTCCGTCATCAGCGGCATGATGCGGCCGTTGACCTTGGCACCGACGCAGGTGTCGCCGACATCGGTGTGCACCGCATAGGCGAAATCGATCGGCGTCGCGCCGCGCGGCAGCGCAATCAGCATGCCTTTCGGGGTGAAGCAGAACACCTGGTCCTGGAACAGCTCCAGCTTGGTATTTTCGAGGAAATCCTCGGGATTGTCGCCCTCGGCAAGCTGCTCGATGGTGCGCCGCAGCCAGGCGTAGGCGTTGGTTTCCTTCGAAATCGCGTGGGCGGCGCCATTCGTCTTGCCGCCGGTGTCCTTGTAGATCGAATGGGCAGCGACGCCGTATTCGGCGATTTTGTTCATCTCTCGGGTGCGGATTTGCAGCTCGACACGCTGGCGCGACGGGCCGACGATGGTGGTGTGGATCGACCGATAATCGTTCTGCTTCGGCGTCGAGATGTAGTCCTTGAAGCGGCCCGGCACCATCGACCACGCGGTGTGGATGGCGCCAAGCGCCCTGTAACAATCCTCGACCGTGTCGACGACGACGCGGAAGCCGAAAATATCCGAGAGCTGCTCGAAGGACAGCGCCTTGGCCTCCATCTTGCGGAACACCGACCACGGCTTCTTCTGCCGGCTCTTCACGCCGGCGTTGATCGCATGCTTCTCGAACAGCGTGGACAGCGCCTTTTCGATGTCCGTCAGCACGCCCTTGTTGCGCTCGAAGATTTCGGCAAGCCGTGCGGTGACGGCGCGATAGGCTTCCGGATTGATGAAGCGGAAGGCGATCTCTTCCAGCTCCTCGCGCATGCCTTGCATGCCCATGCGGCCGGCCAGCGGCGCGTAGATATCCATCGTCTCCTCGGCGATGCGCAGGCGCTTGGCCTCCGGCATGTGGTCGAGGGTGCGCATATTGTGCAGGCGGTCGGCGAGCTTGACCAGCAGCACGCGGACATCTTCTGAAATCGCCAGCAGAAGCTTTCTCAGGTTTTCCGCCTGCTCGGCCTTCTTCGAGACGAGATCGAGCTTCTTCAGCTTGGTCAGGCCCTCGACCAGCTTGCCCATTTCGGGGCCGAACAGATCGTCGATCTCGGCCCGTGTGGCGGTCGTGTCCTCGATCGTGTCGTGCAGCAGGGCGACCGCGATCGTCGCCTCGTCCATATGCATCTCGGTGAGGATGGCGGCGACTTCGAGCGGGTGCGAGAAATACGGGTCGCCGGAAGCGCGCTTCTGGTGGCCATGCTTCTGCATGGCATAGACATAGGCCTTGTTGAGCAACGCCTCGTTGACGTCAGGCTTGTAGCGCTGGACGCGCTCGACAAGCTCATACTGACGCATCATGGGCGGGATCTCGCAGCGGTGAAATGAATCATGCGCCGCACTGCTGTACGGCGCATGTCATAGATAGCCACGAAACTGCCAGGACGGAAGTGCCGGATGCTTGATCCAGGCTCTTAGTAGTCGTCGCTTTTTTCCGGTGGCACCAGACCCTCGATGCCGGCCAGGAGATCTTCCTCGGTCATGCGGTCGAAGGTGATGTTCTCCTCGGCGTCATCGGCGTCGGTGGCAGCAACGGCGGTGCCGGTCTGATCGGCAATCGCCTCGCCATCGGCCTCGGGCTCGTCGACCTCGACATGCTTCTGCAGCGAATGGATCAGATCTTCCTTGAGGTCGTCGGGCGACAGCGTCTCATCGGCGATCTCGCGCAGCGCCACGACCGGGTTCTTGTCGTTGTCACGCGGCACGGTGATCGGCGCGCCCTGGCTGATCTGCCGGGCACGGTGGCCGGCAAGCAGCACCAGTTCGAAGCGGTTGTCGACCTTGTCGATGCAATCTTCAACGGTTACGCGGGCCATGGATTGCCCCTTTCATGCGATGGATTTGATGGAAAACAGGCGCGGTCCATAACCCGAACGCCGCCAAAATACAAGCATCATGGCAATGGCCGGGCTTCAGGGCGCTTAGGACCGAGATGATCAACCCGACGATGAGGGATTCAGAGTTCGGACGAGACAACCAATCAATTCGTCATACAGCAGCAGGCACTGGGGGAGGAGTTGATCACTGTGAAGAGATACGTCGCGCCCAGCTACTTCACAACAGCTTTTCCTTCATCCACAATTCGACCCGCCATGGCCACCATCTCTGACAATTTTATTTGTATGCTGGGGCTCGATCTATTTATGGCTCTTCCGTTCCATTCAGGGCTTATAGACTCAAAAACATATCTATGTACATTTCCCATCCCTTCTCTCTCGCCCATTCGTATCGACTTGTCAAATGACTTTATGGCGTCACTAAACAATATAAAAGCTTCTTTCAAATTGAAAGTTATGCTTTCCTCTCGTGATCTATGATTATACCTAGTTCCAAACTCTATTGTCGCCTTGTCTGGTATTGAAGCGGCTGCCTCACTCCAATCAGCCGCACTTACCTTGTTGAATTGAGCAGCCAAGGGAAATAGACCAATCAAGTCCGCTGGAGGTTCGTATGTCCAAGCCGATGATACGGTGCGTATGATGTCGGTCACCTGCTTAATTTGACGCAAATCCATTTCATACGCGCTACACGCAAAAGCTAAGAACTCCACCGGATTGCCCATTGGCGAGCGCAATCTTTTTAGATTGATGTCTTGAGCTTCATACGCCACTAGCTGCTCCAAGGGCGGCTTGCTCAATTGATAGGTTCTATCGAAAAACCGCTTCAGATACCGGAACCCGTCAAAATTTGCGCCGTAGGCACCAGCTATACTGTGCTGAAGCTGATCACTATTAGTCGCAAAAACGAAGGCGACGTTGTTAGCATCAAAGAGGTGCTTCACCCGCTCCAAAAGTGAAATCGCATACGACGGACGGCAACGATCGAGCTCATCAATCAAAATAAAGAGCGGAATTTTCTTCTCCGTAAGGGCGCCAATCGCCGTTTCCAGTTTTTGGCGAAATCCTTCGGCAGACGCGTTATGTGAGTTAAACTGATCGATTAATTTCTGTGCGCCGGTGTCTATAACGCCTTGAATTTCGACGACGATCTCGTCGGCTCCGGCCTCGATGGCCTCTTCTAGCGCGCTCTTTTCGGTTCCTTCGGACCCAACGACTGCTGGCGTAGGTGGTGCATCGCCCATGATCATGTCGGCGATCGCCTCAACCTCATCTTTGCCAACGAATTTCTTGAGAAGGGTTTTGGCGACTCCTGCGCCGAACCTGGTGGCGATAGGTGCGGCATTTTGCTTGACTCCCTTCCAAAGAGCTGCGGCCTTTTTCTCTTTCTTGACATACGGCTTTAGAGCCTCGTCGATGGCTGCCAATATTGCTATGAAGGGGTCATCTAGATGATCGTCACGCCAAGCATTCACTCGCGCCACGACATGATCGATTTCTAGTTGCTTACCAAGCCGCTCCAGGAAGAACGTTTTTCCTGCTCCCCATCTCGCATCGATGTTAACTACATATGATCCGGCGACTTTGGCGGCTTGTCGATCTTGCATACGCCCAACTAGAAAGCGCTGCAAAAACTCCGCTTCACTTTTTCTGTCCAAAAGATCGTCATCCCAAATCTGATCGATCAATTTCTTGATTTCGTCGCTCATTTGCCCCTCCTGAACCCGCTGCAACTTCTCATGCCTCGTTACAGGTTCCAGCGCAAGAATAGAGATCGTAATACGAAAGGCCGGGCCGGCCTGCGACGAACCGGCATTGATCACAATTGCTTGCAGTGCCGCACGCGCCCTTGGATTGCCGTGAATCTGGCGCTATCTCGGATGGCGTGGAGGTCAGCCGGTTTATTATGAGCCTGACCGAACGTCGCTATCGCATTTCGTTTAGACGGCCGTTTATTTCGAGAAGGAATATTTTCCATGTTCGACCCTCGTGAAAAAATCGCCCTATTCATCGACGGCGCCAATCTCTATGCGACGTCGCGCGCGCTCGGCTTCGACATCGACTATCGCAAGCTCCTGTCGAGCTTCCAGAAACGTGGCTATCTTCTGCGCGCCTATTATTACACGGCGCTGGTCGAGGATCAGGAATACTCCTCGATCCGTCCGCTGATCGACTGGCTCGACTATAACGGCTTCAAGGTGGTCACCAAGCCGGCCAAGGAATTCACCGACTCGACCGGCCGCCGCAAGATCAAGGGCAATATGGACATCGAGCTGACGGTCGATGCGCTGGAGCTCGCCGATGTCGTCGACCACTATGTCATCTTTTCCGGCGATGGCGATTTCCGCACGCTGGTCGAGGCGCTGCAGCGGCGCGGCCGCAAGGTGTCGATCGTCTCGACCATGGCCTCGCAGCCGCCGATGATCTCCGACGATCTGCGCCGCCAAGCCGACCATTTCATCGACCTGACGACCTTGAAGAACGACGTTGGCCGCGATCCGTCCGAGCGGCCGGTGCGCAGGCCCGAGCCGGCCGAAGTCGACGAGGATGATTACTGAGGCCGGTCGCCTTGACCGCCCTTTGCGCCTCAGAGCCTAGTCGCGACTGCCCGCTCTGCCCGCGGCTGCACGACTACATCGCCGAGTGGCGGCAGCGCGAACCATCCTGGTTCAATGCGCCGGTGCCGACTTTCCTGCCCTCGGAAGGTGACGCGACGGTCCAACTGCTGATCGTCGGGCTGGCGCCCGGCCTTCGCGGTGCCAACCGAACGGGCCGCCCGTTCACCGGCGACTATGCCGGCGACCTGCTCTACTCGACCCTGATTTCGCACGGTTTTGCACGCGGCGAATTCAAGGCCAGACCCGACGACGGATTGGAGCTTGTCGGCACGGCGATCACCAATGCTGTGCGCTGCGTGCCGCCTGAGAACAAGCCGGTGGGCGCGGAGATTGCCACCTGCCGGACATTCCTGGTGCCGACGATCGCCCGGTTCCCTAATTTGCGCGCCGTGCTGGCACTGGGATCGATCGCGCATCAGTCGACGGTGCGGGCGCTGGGCGGGCGCGTCGCCGCCTACCCGTTCAAGCATGGCGGGCAGCTGCCGGCCGGTGGCGTCACGCTGTTTTCGAGCTATCACTGCTCACGCTACAACACCAATACCGGCGTGCTGACCGAAGCGATGTTCGTTAGCGTTTTCAGCCAGATAGCGGAATTCTTGCGGACATAAATGTTTTTGCAGTAATTAGAGCTAGTGTCCGCAGACATCAACTCAGCGCGGCAGTGCATTCAGCGCATCCAACATGGCTGGCCCACCCTGCAGCACATTCAGGTCGACATCGCCATTGATGCCGTCAACGCGACCCCTGTTGTGGTACTGCCAGTAGACCCAGTCGTCGCGATCCGGCTCCAGGAGCAATGAGCGGAGCCAGAGCGGACGGGCAGCAATGCGCCCTGCATACGCTTCCGCTGCGTCGTCGGTCAGATAGACCACCGCCGGCTTGCCGAACGCCGCCTCGACTGGAGCGAGGAACGCGGCCAGTTCGGCGTTCAATTGTTCGGGCGTCGGCCGCTGCGGGCAGTTGCCGCCGAATTCGATATCGACCACCGGTGGCAGCAGGGGCTGATCGTGCGGCACCACCGAGATGAAATTCTTCGCCTGGTCCGCACCCGGCCGGCAAAAGGTGAAAAAGTGATAGGCGCCGACGGCGAGACCGGCGGCCCGGGCCTCTTCCAGATTCCGTGCGAAAGCATCATCGACATGATCGCCGCCTTCGGTCGCCTTGATGACGGCAAAGGCGACATCGTCGGCGGCTACGCGCCGCCAATCGATCTGGCCCTGATGATGGGAGACGTCGATGCCCCTGACCGGATATTTATCGCGATCCGGCGAGAATGACCTGAAATAGAGATAGCCGCCTGCTGCGAGGAAACACAACAAGACCAGGCTGGCCAAACCAAAGAGAACAATCCGGTTCTTCAAGCGAATGGCCCCGCCTACCCACGCTCTTTTAACAGCCGGCCCTTCTCGCGCGACCAATCGCGCTGCTTCTCGGATTCGCGCTTGTCGTGCAGTTTCTTGCCGCGGCCGACAGCGAGCAGCAGCTTGGCGCGGCCCTGGTCGTTGAAATAGATTTTCAGCGGCACCAGTGTCATGCCTTCGCGGTCGACACTCTGTGACAGTTTCGCCATCTCGCGCTTGTTGAGCAGCAGCTTGCGGCGCCGCCGCGGCTCATGGTTGAAGCGGTTGGCCTGCAGATATTCCGGCAGATAGGAATTGATCAGCCAGATCTCGCCACCTTCGACCGAGGCATAGCTGTCCTGGATGTTGGCCTGGCCCTGGCGCAGCGACTTGACCTCGGTGCCGGTCAGCACCAGACCGGCCTCGACCGTGTCAAGCACCTCATAGGAAAACCGCGCCTTACGGTTTTCCGAAACGGTCTTGTTGTTGGGATCGGCTTTTCTGACTTGATTCATGATGTGGAGAGGTGGCGCCTCATCCCTAATTAATCAAGCCGGCGTACTTCATAGCCGCATCGATCTTGTCGGCAGTCGACTGTTCGATCGTCACCAGCGGCGAGCGCAGCACGTTTTCGACCTTGCCTAGCTTCGACAGCGCATATTTGGCGCCGGAAACGCCAGGCTCGATGAAGATCGCCTTGTGCAGCGGCAGCAGGCGATCCTGCAGATCCAGCGCCCTGACGCTGTCGCCGGCAAGCGTTGCCTCCTGGAATTCGGCGCAGAGCCGCGGCGCGACGTTCGACGTCACCGAAATACAGCCGACGCCGCCATGGGCGTTGAAGCCGAGCGCCGAAGCGTCCTCGCCCGAGAGCTGGATGAAATCCTTGCCGCACGTGGCGCGCTGCTCGGAGACCCGTTCGACCTTGCCGGTGGCATCCTTGACGCCGACAATATTCTTGAAGTCGTGCGCGAGCCGCCCCATCGTCTCCGGCATCATGTCGATGACCGAGCGCGGCGGGATGTTGTAGATGATGATCGGCAGCTTGGTCGCCTTGGCGACCGCCGCGAAATGCTCGTAAAGACCGCGCTGTGTCGGCCTGTTGTAGTAGGGCGTGACGACGAGGGCGGCATCGGCGCCGGCCTTCTCGGCATACTGCACGAGGCCGACTGCTTCCTCGGTGTTGTTGGAGCCGGCGCCGGCGACGACCGGAACGCGGCCCTTGGCCACCTCGATACACACCTTGACGACCTGGCGGTGCTCGTCATGCGACAGCGTCGGCGACTCGCCGGTGGTGCCGACCGGCACCAGGCCCGTCGTGCCCTCTGAGAGTTGCCATTCGACGAACGCGCGAAAGGCTTTCTCGTCGAAACGCCCGCTCTTTTGGAACGGTGTCACGAGCGCAGTAAGCGAGCCTCTCAGCATGTCGTCCAACTCCTTGGCACTTCTGATGTTTTGTGTCGGTGTTTGTGGTCGCGCCTTCTAACCGAAAGCGAAGCGGCGCACCATAGTCTCGACATGGTTGCGCGGCAAGCATTGCCATGGTGCCAGCAAGCGCAATTCGAACAGCCTCGCTAACCCTTTGTTTACGGGCTCTTCACGACCTAAGTTTAGGCTTCGAGGCATCTTCGCCAGCCTGTGGAATGCCAGGACAAGGAAAGACTTAAGGATCATGCCGGGCGGTCGGCCTCACCTTTTCGCGCTGCTTGGCGCCACGCTCGCGCTGATGCCGGGCATGGCGATCAGCGGTAGCGTGGACGTACGGGTCACCTCAGCCATTCCGATGCCAGGCGCGGCAATTGCGCTGCCAGACCTGCAGGATAGGACGCGACAGGCGCCCTTGCCTGACGTCGCCCCCCTGAAAAGCGGGCTGGATGCGTTGGCGGCGGGCGATAGTCCCCGCGCTCGTGGAGTGCGCAATGCCCTTCCGGCTCAGTCGCTCGACCAGCATATCCTTGCCTGGGCGATCGCGCTTTATGGCGGCGACAAGGTTCCGAGCGGCGATATCACTGCTGCGGCCAAGATGCTGCCCAATTGGCCGGGCACCGTCGCCCTGCGCAGGAACAGCGAGCGCGCACTCTATCGCGAGAACCCTGCCCCCGACATCGTTATCAGGGCGTTCGACGGCAGCCAGCCGCAGACATTCGAAGGCGTGATGGTTCTTGCCCGCGCCTATGTGGCGTCAGGCAATATCAAGGCGGCACGTTCGGTGCTGTCGCCCTTCTGGCGCACCGCGATCCTGGAGGCTAGGGACGAGGCGGCGCTGATCAAGGAATTCGGCAGCTTGATCCCGGCCACCGACCACCGTTTTCGCATGGAGCGCATGTTCTATGCCGACCGCGCGAATTCCGCCTTGCGCGTCGCCGGCCTGGCCGGCGCCCAGCAACTCGCCGAGGCCTGGGCGGCGGCCGACAAAGGCGACAAGAACGCGCCCAAGCTGCTGAAGGCCGTGCCGGCAATGCAACGTTCGGCCGGCTACTTCTTCGCGCAGGCCGAATATCTGCGCAAGCAGGAGGATTTTGCCGGGGCCGCCGCCATTGTGATGCAGGCGCCGACAGATCGCGACGCTCTCGTCGATCCGGATGCCTGGTGGGTCGAGCGCCGGGTGTTGTCGCGCGAACTGGTAGACCAGGGCGACATGAAGACCGCGTACAAGATCGTCGCCACACACGCCGCCGAAAGTGCCGCCAATGCGGCAGACGCCGAATTCCATGCTGGCTGGTATGCGCTGCGCGGCCTGAACGACCCAAAAACCGCGGCCAGTCATTTCGCTCGCATCGCGAACCTCGCCCAGGGGCCGATGACGCTGTCGCGCGCCTATTACTGGCTCGGCCGTGCCGCGGAAGTCGGTGGTCCGGGCAATGCAAAGGACTATTTTGCGCGCGCCGCTGCCTATGGCACGACATTCTACGGTCAGCTTGCCGCCGAACGCGTGGGCCGGCAGGCGCTGAACATCGCCTACCCCTCGCCAAGTGCAGCCGACCGGCAGAATTTTGCCGGCCGCGAGGCCGTCAGCGCCATCAAGCGGCTGCAGGAGGCGGGCTACGACCGCTATGCCGAGACGCTCTATCGCGACCTTGCCGGGCAGTTGACCAGTCCGGGCGAACTGGCACTGCTGGCTGTCCTTGCGGAAAAGCAAGGGAACCATTTCATGGCGCTGAAAATCGGCAAGATCGCCGGGGCGCGTGGCATCGATGTCGGCGCATTGTCGCATCCGCTCGGCGTCATTCCCGATTCGGCCGACATTTCCGGCTCGGGCAAGGCCCTGGCCTATGCGATCGCCCGTCAGGAAAGCGAATTCAACATCGGCGCCGTGTCCAGCGCCGGCGCGCGCGGGCTGCTACAGCTGATGCCGGGAACCGCAAGGCAACTGGCGAAGAAGGCCGGGCTGCAGTTTTCGCAAACACGGCTGACCACCGATGCCGGCTACAATGCGACGCTTGGCTCAGCCTTCCTCGGCGAACAGCTCGATCGCTTCAACGGCTCCTACGTGCTGACCTTCGCCGGCTACAACGCCGGCCCCAACCGAGCCAGCCAGTGGGTGGCCAGATATGGCGACCCGCGCGGCAAGGACATCGACGCGGTCGTCGACTGGATCGAGCGGATTCCCTATACGGAAACAAGGAGTTACGTTCAGCGCGTGATGGAGAATTACGAGGTCTACAAGATGCGTATTTCGGGCAAATACGACATTGTCGGGGATCTGGTGAACGGGCGGAGTTGAGGCTTTCTGTCCTTCTCCCCTTGTGGGAGAAGGTGTCGCCGAAGGCCACGGATGAGGGGGGTTCCAGGGAACGCCAACGCCTCACTTCGCAGGAACACCCCTCATCCGTCTCGGCGCTAGCGCGCCGATTCACCTTCTCCCACAAGGGGAGAAGGCAAGAGCGCCTTTCATTTGACCATCCCTGCCCTCGCCTGTAGCTGTCCAAATCGGTACAGCGAGATCGAACATTCCGATGGCAAGCAAGCAAAATTTCTCCGACTTCTTCTACAGTGCACCGGATGGGCTAAAACTTCATGCGCGCATCTACGGTGAGGCCAATAGCGGACCCTGGCCGGTTGTCTGCCTGCCTGGCCTGACCCGCAACGCCAGGGATTTTCACGAGCTGGCGCTCTATCTGTCGACGGATGCGGCAACTCCGCGCAAGGTAATCGCCTTCGACTACCGTGGGCGCGGGCAGTCAGCCTATGATCCCGACGCCAAAAACTACAATGTCGGCGTGGAGGCTGGCGACATCCTGGCCGGGCTGACGGCGTTGAACATCGGAGAAGCGGCCTTCATCGGCACCTCGCGCGGCGGGCTGATCATCCATGTGCTCGGGATGATGCGGCCATCGGTCCTGAAAGCCATTGTTTTCAACGACATCGGGCCGGTGATCGAGGCGGCCGGACTTGCCCATATCCAGTCTTATCTCGAGCGCGACCCGGCACCGAAAACCCGCCCACAGGCAATTGCCGCCCAGCGCAGCGTGCATGACGAAGACTTCCCCGCCCTTGCCGGCGCCGACTGGGACCGGATGATATGGGCTCTCTACCGCGAAACGGATGATGGGCTGATGCCGGATTTCGATCCGAAGCTGGTGGCTACCGTGGCGAGCCTCGATCTGACGCAGAAGCTGCCTGATCTATGGCCTCAATTCGAGGCGTTGGCCGCCATCCCGTTGCTCGCCATACGTGGTGCCAATTCGAGATTGCTGTCCATAGATTCGCTCAAGCAGATGAGAGAGCGCCATTCCGTGATGGAGGCGATCACTGTCGAGGGCCAGGGCCATGCGCCATTCCTCGAGACCGGCAGCCTACCGGGCGACATAGCCGCTTTTCTCGATCAAGCCGAGCGGAAGAATATCCTGAAGTAAATCCCATGACCAAACAAGGTCACGGGATAGCCATGATAGTATAGATGGGGATTCTTTAGCCTACTTGGCTTTTGAACTTTTCCGAGTCGCTTTCGGCGACTCCTTTGCGGCGGCGGCTGCCTCGTCCTTCTTTTTCCGCCCTGCCGTCGGCGACGAAGGCGTCGTCATAGGCGAAGAAAACATGGAGCCTTCAGCGCGATTGCCGCCCGGCTGAGTCGATCGAGGTGTTTCCAGCACGATGACACAGCCATCGAGATCGTTGGTGGCCAGATGCGCGTAGCGCATGGTCATCGACAACGTCTGGTGGCCGAGCCACATCTGCACGCGCCGGATGTCGATGCCGCCCTGGACAAGGCGCGAGGCGCAGGTATGGCGCAGTATGTGCGGCACCACCTGGTCGTCTGCGCCAAGTCCGACTTCGGCCTTCGCGTCGTTCCAGATGGCACGAAACTGTGCCTGGCTAAGCTTTGTGAACGGTCCTTTGGGCCGGCGACCCTCAGTGGGAGGCAGCTTGATGACCTCCTTGACCCGCTCGGTCATCGGAATGGTGCGGCTGCGGCCGGATTTGGTGATCCAGAAACTGACGCGATGCTCCTGGATATCGTTCCAGATCAGCCCAAGCGCCTCGCCGAGACGGCATCCGGTATCGACCAGGAAGACGGAAAGCCTGTAGGCATCTTCGCTTCGGCTCTTGATGGCGGCGAACAGCCTTGCCTCTTCGTCCCTCTCGAGGAAGCGAATCCGCCCCGCCCGCTCCTTCTGGCGGCGGAACTCGGGCAGGCTGTGGATATCTCCCATCTTGTGAGCCTTGCGCAGCAGTTTGCTGAGGGCAGCCATCTTTCGATTGATGGTTGCGTTGCTGTTGCCGCGCTGGCGCAAGGTGCCGATAAGGTTGTCCAGGGTACTTTGGTCAAAGGCGCTGAAACGCTCCCCAAGGAGAATTTCGTCTATTTCGCCGATGAACGAGCTGACATTATACTTATGCCGCCCGTCGTCCCACAATATGTCCCGATATGCTGAAAAAAGATCTCCGACCCGATGCGACTTTACTTCTCTAATCTTGTTGTAGGTGTATCGAATCTTCGGATTTTGAGAAGAAAACATCGAAAAATGATCAGAGGACTCGCCCTCTTGAATCGCTTCGTTCGTCATCATTTGCCACACCCCCGAGTGGGATAGGTCAGCCCTACCCGCTTGGAAGAGTCCTTTCAAGAGAATTTAATCACGCAGTTGTGATTTCATCCGCCCATCAGCGGATCCCACGAAACCACTCCACGGATTATTCAGCTACCGTTACCCCCATCCTTCTGTTTGCCTCGATCCAGCCACGAAAACAAAAACAGCCCGGGCGTTGTGCGCCCGGGCTGGATTTCACCTGTAAGGAACCAGCCCTTAGAACGAGCGCTGGAAGCGGAGCATGCCGCCGATGTTGCTCTTCTTGTCGGCATTGGTCCAATTGGAGAAGCCGGCCTCATCGAAATTGCCTGCGTTGAGGTAGTCAACTTCGGCCGTCACAGTGAAGCCTGGGACAACGTCATAGGCGATGTTCGCAGCGATGCCGAGGTTCTTCCAGTCATCATACGAAATCTGGGCGTTGAACGAGGTCTTCTCGTTGAACTTGTAGGTGCCACCGCCCCACACTGCCCAGTTGCCGCCCCACTGCTTGTAGAAGCCGCGACCGCCAGCCGAAAGCGTATAGCTCGGATCGTTGAGGTTGTCGTCGGTGCCATAGCCACCAATGATGAACAACGACAACTCGTTGGAAACGTTCACATCCAAGCGAACTTTGCCAGCGACTTCTTCGTAGTTGCTGTCATAGGCAAGGACACCGGTGATCGCGCCCCAGCCCTGGGTCCACTTCACGCCGCCGACAACATGCGGAACATAGCTGTCGATCGTGCCGACGCCATACGCGCCAAGAGTGCCGTCACCCGAGCCTTCTTCGAGCGAGAGCACGGCCGAGAACCCATTGCCTGCGTCGAAATAGTACTGGACGACGTTGGTGTCGAAGTCGCCGTAGGGAACCAGCGTATCCTGGATGACGTTGCCGGCATAGCCGATGAACGTATTGAAGGCCGATTCGTCTTTACCGACGCGCAGACCACCGAGCTGGATCCAGGCGAAATTCAGCGAAGCACCGCTGTTGCCAGCAGGATTGCCATAGTAGGTGGCATAGTCGTTGGCGTTGTTGAAGTTGAAGCGGGTCTCGGTGTAGGTCTTCAAGCTTCCGAGCTCGGTCTCCTGGCCGGTCCAGGTCTTCAGCGTGAAGCGGGCCTTCTTGCGCCAGGTATCCTGTTCGTCACCCGAATTCACGTCACGGGACTTCGCACCATCGAACGAACCGACGTCACCACCACTGATGTCGTAACGTACATAGCCGCCGATGCGCAGGCAGGTTTCGGTGCCAGGGATGTAGAAGTAGCCAGCGCCGTAGACGTCACAAATCTTGACGTATTCAGCGGGTTCCGGCTCGGCGACGACGACGGCGTCGGCGGCGCGTGCACCGGAAACTGCGATCAGGGCCGCAGCGGAGCCGAGGAGAAGGCTCTTGATGTTCATTTTCTGACCTCCAGTCAAAAGTTAAAAAACGGGTCTGGGTATTCTTTGCTGAAGGACAGCGTTCCCTGCCCCATCCCCACTACCGAAAAAGATGCGCACCGCGCCGCTCCTTCGAAATCGACATTACTCATGAGACGGCGGCGTTCAACCACGATCGTACCGGTGAAAGGGCTGCCTGGCTGCTATCCCCTAGCGTTGTTGCACAAATGACACGATTTGGCCTCACTCAGAAAGCTCTCGTTAACCATCAGGCCACCGCACCCCCTTGCTCGTCGCCGAATCCGGCGATGGACCGACGGAATCATGGCGAGTTCCCGAGTCGCTGGCCAGAAACAACCGCAGAACCGCCACATCCATGGAAGGTCGCGGTTCGGCGCCTTCTTATTTTTGCATATAATGATGCGGGCTTGTTGATTGTGCCGGCGCTTTTCTTTATCCAGCGGCGCAACGGAGAGGTGGCCGAGTGGTCGAAGGCGCTCCCCTGCTAAGGGAGTAGAGGTCAAAAGCTTCTCGTGGGTTCGAATCCCATCCTCTCCGCCACCCTACGCCCTGCGGGCTTCGGGTGGCAGGCCACCCGGAACCGCATTTCGGGCGTGGGAGTGTCGCCCGAAGCTACCAAGTAGCGTAGGGGGACCATGTGGTACGTGTATTTCCTGCAGCTTCATAATGGCGGTGTCTATGTCGGGTCGACAAACGATCTTCGACGCCGGTTCGAATCGCATCAATCAGGCTATGTGACTTCGACCAGGGCCCATCTGCCTGTAGCCCTGAAGACCTAATCGCGGTCGAAATCGAGGCCAAACGCGCGGCAACTCGAGCGATATTTCAAGACCGATCGGGCAAGGCTTTCGCCAGTAAACGGTTTTGGCGAACAGAGCCCGCTGAAGGCATTTTTACCTATCCACCTGAAACATAAAGAAAAAAAGGCCTGAGAGCTGGTTTTTGCCGACCTCCGCTCTCGATTCTGACTGGAGGTCAGAAAATGAACATCAAGAGCCTTCTCCTCGGCTCCGCTGCGGCCCTGATCGCAGTTTCCGGTGCGCGCGCCGCCGACGCCGTCGTCGTCGCCGAGCCGGAACCCGCTGAATACGTCAAGATTTGTGACGTCTACGGCGCTGGCTACTTCTACATCCCCGGCACCGAAACCTGCCTGCGCGTCGGCGGCTATGTCCGTTACGACATCGGTGCTGGCGACGTCGGCTCGTTCGATGGTGCTCGCAGCAATGACGTGCAGGACGGCAAGAACCAGGGAGCCTGGTACAAGAACACCCGCTTCACGCTCAAAACCTGGACCGGCCAGGAGACCGAGCTCGGCACCTTGAAGACCTACACCGAGACCCGCTTCAATTTCGGCAACAGCAACGGTGATCCCGACTTTGGCCCGAACGATGCGCACAACAAGGACGTATCGCTGAACTTCGCCTGGATCCAACTTGGCGGTCTGCGCGTCGGTAAGGACGAATCGGCCTTCGATACGTTCATCGGCTACGCCGGCAATGTCATCCAGGATACGCTGGTTCCCTACGGCGACTTCGACACCAACGTCGTCCAGTACTATTTCGACGCAGGCAATGGGTTCTCGGCCGTGCTCTCGCTCGAAGAAGGCTCGGGCGCCGGCTCCGTCGACGATCTTGGCAACGGCAAGTATGGCGTTGGCACGATCGATAGCTATGTTCCGCATGTTGTCGGCGGCGTGAAGTGGACCCAGGGCTGGGGCGCGATCACCGGTGTCGTTGCGTATGACAGCAACTACGAAGAAGTCGCCGGCAAAGTTCGCTTGGATGTGAACGTTTCCAACGAGTTGTCGTTGTTCATCATGGGTGGCTATGGCACCGACGACAACCTCAACGACCCGACCTATAATCAGCCCGCGGGCGGTCGCGGCTTCTACAAGCAGTGGGGCGGCAACTGGGCAGTGTGGGGCGGTGGCACCTACAAGTTCAACGAGAAGACCTCGTTCAACCTTCAGGCGTCTGCTGATGACTGGAAGAACGTCGGCGTCGCAGCGAACGTTGCCTATGACATCGTTCCCGGCTTCACCGTCACGGCCGAAGTTGACTATCTTCATGCCGGCAAGTTCGATGAGGGCAGCACGGATAACGTCGCCTGGACTCCGGCCGACAAGAAGAACAGCGTCGGCGGCCTCCTCCGCTTCCAGCGCTCGTTCTAACGGACCGAGCCTGGCCGAAAATCTAACCCGGCGGGCAACCGCCGGGTTTTTCGGCCGTCGCGCCTCTTTTAGATCTTGCAGGTGTCGACCTGCTCAATGGATGGACTGCCCGGATTGCCGGAGCAGGCGACGCGGTGTGCACTGACGATGCCTGGATTTCCAGATCAGATATGGGCCAAATCGCCTAGGGCCTCGATCAAGGGCTGGATCTCGCTTTCGTAATTCTTCCACTGCCTGACGGAAGACTTATAGATCGGCTGGCGCACCTGCCAATTGCTATAGGTGTTTACGGAGCCGCCCCTGTCAAAAAAGCGCAAGCAGATATCGTCCCAGGGTAGTCCGAGATAATCTATGAGACAGCGCGACTGCTGTTCTTGATTTTCAATCAACGTCTCGTACCGGTTTTCGAAGATACGGCCCGGGAAAATCTTGTCCCAATGCCGCATCAGGCGATCATACTCCCTGTAGTAAAGCCCCAGTGTCTCCAGATCGGCGCTGTAGCTATGCGCTTCATTGAATTGCAGGACAAAGCAAGAGATACAGTTGTCAATGGCGTCGCGGCGACAATGAATAATGCGGGCGTTGGGGAAAAGAACGCCAATAAGGCCGACCAGCTCGAAATTGTGAGGCATCTTGTCGATAATTCGAAGCGCATCGGGGGCCCGCTCGCGCAGATAGGCAAGATGTTCCGCAGCCAGCGCCCTGGACAGCTGTGGCGTCATCGATGCGATCGCCTCACCCGGGCTTATGCCGGATCCATACCTAAGATCGAGCCCATTCGATGTGCGCCTAAGCTTTGTTAACTCGCCAGCACCATGAACATAGGGATGGCTGGCGCAGATCTGCTCAGTCAGTGTCGTTCCCGAGCGAGGCATCCCGACTACGAACACGGGCAACTCCGAGACATTGCCAGAAGCAGCCCTTGAAGCCACCAAATCCGGTGTAAAGGTTTCGATCAGGGCGTCGACCCAACGACGATAGGATTGAAGATCGAACCTGCTGCCGCCGGCTTGATTTCCTTTTTTGAAGTGCTTCATCGCCTCCTTGTAGCGACCGAGGTCGTTGAGCAGCTTTCCGGCTGCGTGATGGAGCGCCGTCGCTCCCTTAGACCCGTGGTCAGGGTCTTGAAGCTCCGTCAGGATCGCAGCGAGTTCTGGTGGCTCTTCAGTGAATTTGTGCGTGCGTACAAGTGAATTGTAGGCAGCAGGTATCGCGATGCGCCGATCTATTGCCTCTTTGAGATGAACCGCGGCTTCGTCCATGCGGCCGAGGCTTGCCAGCGCACGAGGCAGCCCCAATCGGGCCATAGGATGATCTCGATCGACCCTGAGCGCCTTCTCAAAGAGAGGCAGCGCCATTTCCCCCTTGTCAAACGAATTGTATGCATCGCCCAAGGCGCAAAGCGCTTCCACCAGATCTGGCTTCAATGCCAATGCGTGCTGAATGTGTTTGATCGCTGGTGTAAACTCGCTGAGCCTCAAATAGGCTTGACCGAGGCTTAGGTGATAGTAGGGGTTTAGAGGCTCCTGCGCGATCGCCCGAGCAAAATACCGCAGGACCTTTTCGTCATCGTACCCGATCCCCAGCGTCCCAAGTATATAAAGGGCCAACGGATGTTCGGGCGTTCTCGCCAGAACGCGATGACAGAGTTCTTCCGCCTCAGGCAATCGATTCTCTTGCTGGAATTCGAGCGCCTGCCTCAACATCATATCGGTGGCCTGAGGGCGAGACGGAGCTGCCTTTGCGGGCTTAGGTTTCGGTTGCCCAATCTTCGGCGGTGCGCCCTTCGGCGCTAGTTGGGTATTAAGGTGCTTGGCCCAAGCGGGCGGCAATCGGTTGCTCATTCTATTCTGCTAACAAAACGGATCGGCGAAATCCAGTGCGGCATTGTCATCTTGCACCGAACATGCCTCCACGCTAGCAAGAAGGCCCTTTTCAAGCGAGCTTCCACCATGCACCAGCGCCCTCCCCTCATGCCACTCATCGCAGCGCTTCCCTCGACGGTGCCGTTTGTCGGCCCCGAAGCGCAGGAGCGCGAGCGTGGCCGCGCTTTTCGCGCCCGCATCGGCGCCAATGAGAGCAGCTTTGGTCCCTCGCCGCGCGTCACAGCCCGGATGGCCGAGATCGCCGGCGACATGTGGATGTATTGCGATCCCGACAATCACGATCTGAAGGTGGCGGTCGCCGCGCATCACGGCGTAAAGGCCGAGAACGTCGTTGTCGGCGAAGGCATAGATGGCCTGCTCAGCCTGGTGGCACGCATGTATGTCGCGCCTGGTGACGCGGTGGTTACCTCGCTCGGCGCTTACCCGACCTTCAACTTCCACATTGCCGGTGTCGGCGGGCGGCTGGTGACAGTCGCTTACGAGAACGACCAGGAAAGCCTGGATGGCCTGCTGGGGGCGGTGCGCAAGGACAAGGCCCCGCTGGTCTATCTCTCCAACCCCGACAATCCAATGGGCAGTTGGTGGGAGGCGAGCGAGATCATCCGCTTCACCGAGGCGCTGCCGCGAACCACCATGCTGGTGCTCGACGAGGCCTATGGCGAACTCGGGCCGGCCTCGGCGATGCCGCCGATCGATATCTCCAGGCCAAACGTCATCCGCATGCGCACCTTCTCGAAGGCTTACGGGCTGGCGGGCATACGCTGCGGCTATGCGATCGCCGAGGCCCAGGTGATCCGCGACTTCGAGAAGATCCGCAACCATTATGGTGTCAGCCGCATGGCGCAGATCGCCGGCGTCGAGGCGCTCGCCGATCAGGACTATCTGCAAAGCGTGGTGGCGCGGGTCGCGGCCGGCCGCCGACGCATCGCAGGCATTGCCGAAGCGAACGGGCTGAAGCCGCTGGCGTCGGCGACCAACTTCGTCACCATCGATTGCGGCGGCGATGGCGCTTTCGCGCTGAAAGTTCTGCAAGGTCTGCTGTCACGCGACGTCTTCATCCGCAAGCCCATGGTGCCACGGCTCGACCGCTGCATCCGCATCAGCGTCGGTCTCGATCACGAGCTCGACATTCTTGCCGAGGAGTTGCCTGGCGCGCTGGCAACAGCGCGGGGAAATTAGGTTCCGTCTGCAAGCAAACCAGCTGCAAAGCAGCCTACAAATCCATTTCCCAGGTCTGGCCGGTCAGATCCTTGCCGAAGCTGTGGTGGTGCTCCTGCGAGACCAGCCTGAAGCCGGAACTTTCGTAGATCGCGCGCGCGGCGACGAGGATGTCGTTGGTCCACAGCACCAGCTTGGCGTAGCCGCAAGCCCGGGCCTGGTTCACGCATTCCGCGACCAGTCGTTTGCCGATGCCGAGGCCGCGCGCCGACGCCTCGACATGCAGCATTCTCAGCTTGGCCATTTCGTCGTCCTGATGAACCAGGAACACCGCGCCGACCGGATCACCACCGCGCTCTGCGATCCAGCAGAAATCGCGGCCGGGCACGAAATTGCGAATGAAATCGGCGCCGATCTCGGCGAGCATGGCCTCGAACTCGATCGTCCAGCCATATTCCTCGGCATAGAGTTGGGCCTGGCGCTGCACGACCCAGCCGACATCGCCGACGCGATGCGGCCGCAACGTCACCTCGCTGCTGTCACGGGTGGGATCGCCCAGCAATTCCCCCGCCTTGCGCAAGGCGCTGCGCAGTTCATGCAACCTGTCGTCGGGGACGCTTTCGATCAGCCGCGCCGTGTCCCGATCGGCCGCCGCCTGCAGTCTGGCAAGCGCTGCCTCGCCTCGTGAGGTCAGCGAGAGGACCCTTCGACGCCGGTCAGCCGGGTCCGTTCTGGCCTCGGTCAGCCCCTGGCCCGCGAACTTGCGCAGGATCCGCGTCAGATAGGCGGCATCGACACGCAACTGTCTTGATATTTCGGAGGCCGCCGGGCCATTCTCCAGCCGAAAAGCACCAGCCAGGAAACCTCGCTCGCCCGCGATTTCGGCGGAAGCCGGGTTGCTGCGGTGACCCAGCTCGAACAGCACGCGCGCCTCGGTCAAAGTGAATGCACTTTGTGTCAGCGTCTCGTCGAGAAGGCCGACGGTGCGCGTGTAGAAGCGATTGAAGCGCCTGACATCGGCCACCAATGCGTTGCGTTCGTCCAACATCCGCAGCCACTCCTGAGGCAGCCGTATTTTCCAAAATTAGTGGACGGAGTCAATTAAATTTTGGGCCAGAGAGGCCAGCGATTGCGCTCGCGCGCAGTTCCCAGGTTGCATTCCTCACGCCACGCGCCAGATTCAAAACGAGACAGGCTTGGAGAGATTCATGGCTGATCGTCGCAGGGAAGTGCTGACGCGGGTCTACGGCAATGTGCAAGGCGTCGGCTTCAGGGCCTGGGCTCGGGATCAGGCCACGAGCCTTGGCCTTGCGGGCTGGGTCCGCAATGAGGCGGATGGGTCTGTAACGGCCCAGATCGCTGGGCTCGATGAGGCGGTCTCGACAATGATCGAGCGCCTCTGGAAAGGGCCGGCCGGGGCTTCGGTCTCCAGGGTCGACGTCGAGGACCTGGCAACACAACACGCTCTTGTCGGGTTCAGGATCATTGCCTGAGCGCGCCGCCTTGAATTAATCGAACGTTCGTTTTATTATCACTCCACAGAGGAGCTGACATGGCGCGCACGACCGGATCCGATGGCGAAAAGACCGAAGCGACCATCCGTGGGGCGGCGGTCAACCTCATCGCGCGGTTTGGCTACGAAGCAATGTCGATGCGCCAGCTTGCCGCCGAGGTCGGCGTCCAGGCGGCCGCGCTCTACCGCTATTTTCCAACCAAGGAAGAGCTTCTGTTCACGCTGATGCGCGAGCACATGGAGGGTCTGGCCACAGCATGGGAAGCAGCCCGCCCGGCGGACGCAGATTCGGCGCAACTGCTCTCGGCGTATGTGCGCAATCACATCGCCTTTCATATCGAGCGACGGCACGCCACGCATGTGTCGAACATGGAATTGCGCAGCCTGTCGCCCGAACGGCTGACGCAGATCCTGCGCATGCGCACTGCCTACGAAAAGGAACTGCGCACTATTTTACGCGATGGCGCCGAGACGGGCACCTTCAGCATCGACGACACCGGGCTGACCGCCATGGCACTGATCCAGATGATGACTGGCGTCATCGTCTGGTTTCGGCCGGGCGAACGCCTGTCGATCGCCGAAGTGACCGCGACATATCTTTCAATGACAATGCGCCTGGTTGGCGCGAGGATCGGCACCTACAGCGCCGCGCGTCCCTTCGGACGCGCAAAGGACGCTGTAGCATTTTGATTTTGCGCATGATCCCTTTCCGAAAATCAAAGTCGATTTTCGGGGTCATGCGCGGGGAGGAACGGCATGTACACGAACACACTCAGCTTCGGGCATGACGAGGAGATCGAGGCGCTGCGCGACTTGGTGCGGCGCTTCGCCCAGGACCGGATCGCTCCGATCGCCGCCGACATCGATCGCTCGAACGAATTTCCGGCGCATCTGTGGGGTGAACTCGGTGCGCTCGGCCTGCTCGGCATCACGGCCGATCCCGATTTCGGCGGCAGCGGCATGGGCTATCTCGCGCATGTGATCGCCGTCGAGGAGATTTCACGCGCTTCGGCCTCGGTCGGCCTCTCCTATGGTGCTCATTCCAATCTCTGCGTCAACCAGATCAACCGCTGGGGAACGCCAGCGCAGAAGGAAAAATTCCTGCCGCCACTGTGCTCGGGCGAGCGGGTCGGCGCGCTGGCGATGTCGGAACCCGGCGCCGGCTCGGACGTCGTCTCGCTCAAGCTGCGTGCCGAAAAGCGCAACGACCGCTACGTGCTCAACGGCACCAAGATGTGGATCACCAACGGGCCTGACGCCGAGACCCTGGTCGTCTACGCCAAGACCGACCCGGATCTGAAATCGCGCGGCATCACCGCCTTCATCGTCGAGAAAGCAATGGCCGGATTTTCCGTGGCGCAAAAGCTCGACAAGCTCGGCATGCGTGGCTCCAACACCGGCGAACTGGTGTTCAGGGATGTCGAGGTGCCCTTCGACAATGTGCTGCATGAGGAAGGGCGCGGCGTCGAAGTGCTGATGTCGGGCCTTGACTATGAGCGTACCGTGCTTGCCGGCGGCCCGATCGGCCTGATGGCGGCGTGCCTCGACGTGGCGATCCCCTATGTGCATGAGCGCAAGCAGTTCGGCCAGGCGATCGGCGAGTTCCAGCTGGTGCAGGGCAAGCTGGCCGACATGTACACGACGATGAACGCCGCGCGCGCCTATGTCTATGCCGTTGCCGCTGCCTGCGACCGCGGCCAGACGACACGCAAGGATGCCGCCGGCTGCGTGCTGTTCGCCGCCGAGAAGGCGACGCTGATGGCGCTCGACGCCATCCAGCTGCTTGGCGGCAATGGCTACATCAACGACTATCCGACCGGCCGCCTGCTGCGCGACGCCAAGCTCTACGAGATCGGCGCCGGCACCAGCGAAATCCGCCGCTGGCTGATTGGGCGCGAGATCATGGCGGAGGGGGTGTAGGTATGGCCACATTGCAAACCCAGATCTCTCCTTCCTCCGAGGCATTCCGCGCCAATGCCGAGCGCATGCGGGCGCTGGTCGCCGACATTGCGGAGAAGGCGGCGGCCGTCGAGCGCGGCGGCTCGGATGAAGCGCGCGAGCGGCATGTTTCGCGCGGCAAGCTGTTGCCGCGGGAGCGTCTCGCCCAGTTGCTCGACACCGGCTCGCCCTTCCTCGAGATCGGCCAGTTCGCGGCATGGTCGATGTATGGCGAGGAGATCTCTTCGGCCGGCATGATCGCCGGCATCGGCCGCGTCGAAGGCACCGAGGTCATGGTCGTCGTCAACGATGCCACGGTGAAGGGCGGCACGTATTATCCGCTGACAGTGAAGAAGCATTTGCGGGCGCAGGAGATCGCGCTGCAGAACAATCTGCCTTGCATCTACCTCGTCGACAGCGGCGGTGCCAACCTGCCCAACCAGGACGAGGTGTTTCCCGACCGTGAGCATTTCGGCCGCATCTTCTACAACCAGGCCAACATGTCCGCCGCAGGCATTCCGCAGATCGCCTGCGGCATGGGTTCCTGCACGGCGGGCGGAGCGTATGTGCCGGCGATGTCCGACGAGACGATCATGGTGCGCAACCAGGCGACCATCTTCCTCGGCGGTCCGCCGCTGGTGAAGGCGGCCACTGGTGAAGACGTCAGCGCCGAGGATCTCGGCGGCGCCGATGTGCACACGCGGCTTTCCGGTGTTGCCGACCACTATGCACTCGACGACGACCATGCGCTCGCCATTTGCCGACGCATCGTCAAAAACCTGAATCGGAACAAGACTGTAAGTCTGAACTTACAGAAATCGATTCCGCCGCTTCATCCCGCGGATGAACTGTACGGCATCGTGCCTACTGACCTGCGCCAGCCCTATGACGTCCGCGAGGTGATCGCGCGCATCGTCGACGGTTCCGAATTCGACGAGTTCAAGCAGAATTACGGCACCACGCTGATCACCGGCTTTGCCCATCTGCATGGCATGCCGGTCGGCATCATCGCCAACAACGGCGTGCTGTTTTCCGAAAGCGCTGTGAAGGGCGCGCACTTCATCGAGCTATGCTGCCAGCGTAAGATCCCGCTTGTGTTCCTGCAGAACATTACCGGCTTCATGGTCGGCAGAAAATACGAGGCGGGCGGCATCGCCAAGGACGGCGCCAAGCTGGTGATGGCGGTCGCTACCGCCCGCGTGCCAAAGGTGACGATCATCATCGGCGGTTCGTTCGGCGCCGGCAATTACGGCATGTGCGGCCGCGCCTATTCGCCGCGCTTTCTGTGGATATGGCCGAACGCCCGCATCTCGGTGATGGGCGGCGAGCAGGCGGCAACGGTGCTTGCCATGGTCAAGCGCGAAGGCATCGAGCGCAAGGGCGGGGAATGGAGCGCCGAGGAGGAGGCGAAATTCAAGAAGCCGATCCTGATGAAATACGAGCATGAGGGCCATCCGCTCTATTCGTCCGCACGCCTCTGGGACGACGGCATCATCGACCCTGCGAAGACCCGCGACGTGCTGGCGCTCAGCCTGTCCGCTGCGCTCAACGCCGAAATCGAGGACACGCGCTTTGGCGTGTTTCGGATGTGAGAATGGACGGTCAACTTCGACGGCCAAACGGCGGAACTATAGCGGCAGGCCGTTGCTGCCGTGCGAAAAGGCTGAACTGTATGGGCCAATCGATTCATCAGCATAAGCGGCTTCGATTCTCAAACAGTGAACTGGCGGCGAGGCAAAATATTCGCTACTGCTTATCCAGCATGGGGCAATGGGGACGGGCTGGAAATGAAACTGAAATATTGCCAGGGAACGGCTGCTTCGATACTTTCTGTATTTCTAATATTAACAGCGACCGACGCCGGCTCGGCGGAATCGCTCGCAGGACGCAAGGGAGACGTGCGTTTTCCGCCGACCTTGGGTTCGGGCGAATGCAACGTTGCCTACAAGGGTTATGTCGCGGCGAGCGGTCATTCGGCCTACGCTACAACCTTTTATTCGCGTGTCGTCGACCTCTACATTGTCTGCGGGACGAAGCTCAACGCGCCGTCCCAGAAGGCGGCGGAAGAGACGGCGCTGCGCAATTGCCAGGCCGGCTTGACAAGGTGGAAGCTCAAGACCGCGAGTGGCGGCTGCGCAATTTCGTCATCGAAATAGATACTACCGACCGCAAGGTAGAGCACTCCCTTGGTAAGGGAGTGCTCTACGCCGAGGGCTGGAATCGCTCACGGGACAGTACCCCCCTCTGCCCTGCCAGACATCTCCCCCACGTGGGGGGAGATCGACGGTCGCTATCGCTTTCGCCAAATTCCAACACTGAAAGTTCGCAGCGAGGGCAAAGCTGCCAATCTGCCCCCTTGCGGGGGAGATGTCCGGCAGGACAGAGGGGGGTGTTCAAGCGCCCTGCTTCCCATGGACTTCGAACCTTACATGCGGAGGCTCCATGTTCGCCAAGATCCTGATCGCCAATCGCGGCGAGATCGCTTGCCGTGTCATCCGGACGGCGCGCAAGATGGGTGTGCGCACTGTCGCCGTCTATTCGGATGCAGACGCGAGATCCCTGCATGTCGAGATGGCCGACGAGGCGGTGCATATCGGCCCCTCGCCCGTCAGCGAAAGCTATCTGCGCGGTGACAAGATCATCGCCGCGGCCCTGGCAACGGGCGCACAAGCCATTCACCCCGGCTACGGCTTCCTGTCGGAAAATCCCGATTTCGTCGACCAGGTGGTGGCGGCGGGGCTCATTTTCATCGGCCCGTCGGCGGCCTCGATCCGTGCCATGGGGCTGAAGGACGCCGCCAAGCGGCTGATGGAAAAGGCCGGCGTGCCGGTCGTGCCGGGCTACCATGGCGAGGCACAGGAAATCGTGCTGCTTGCGTCCAAGGCACGCGAGATCGGCTATCCCGTGCTGATCAAGGCGCGCGCCGGCGGCGGCGGCAAGGGCATGCGCCGGGTCGAGCATCCCGATGAGTTTTCCGAAGCGTTGTCCAGCGCACGGCGCGAGGCGAAAGCTGCTTTCGGCGACGATCGTGTGCTGGTCGAAAAATATGTCGACAAGCCGCGCCATATCGAGGTGCAGGTGTTCGGCGACAATTTCGGCAATGTGGTGCATCTCTACGAGCGCGACTGCTCGGCGCAGCGCCGCCACCAGAAGGTGATCGAGGAAGCGCCGGCCCCCGGCATGACCGAGGCTTTGCGCAAGGCGATGACGGATGCGGCGGTGAAGGCCGCCAAGGCGATCAATTATTCAGGCGCCGGCACCATCGAGTTCATCGTCGATGCCTCGCAGGGCCTGAAAGCCGACCGCTTCTGGTTCATGGAGATGAACACCCGTCTGCAGGTCGAGCACCCCGTCACCGAGATGGTGACCGGCACCGACCTGGTCGAGTGGCAGTTGCGGGTCGCCAGCGGCGAAAAGCTGCCGAAGACGCAAAGCGAGATCGCGCTCGTCGGCCATGCCTTCGAGGCGCGCATCTATGCCGAAGACGCGGCAAAAGGGTTCCTGCCGGCGACCGGCACGCTGCATCATCTGAAATTTCCAGACGCAGCCTCCGAAGGCGCCACAATGCGCATAGAGACCGGCGTGCGGGCGGGTGACGCCATCTCGCCCTATTACGACCCGATGATCGCCAAGCTGGTCGTCCACGCAAAGGGCAGGCTGGCGGCTCTGGGAGCGCTTGGCGCGGCGCTATCCCGGACCGAGATCGCCGGCTCGACGGTCAACACCGCCTTTCTCGCCGCTCTGGCCGCCGATCCGGATTTCGCTGCAGGCGATGTCGACACCAGCCTGATTGGCAGACACCAAGAAACCTTGACGACCGTCCCGCCGCCGAGCGACGAAACCATTGCTGCCGCCGCCCTTGCGGCCTCCGGGGCCGGAGCATCGCCGTCATCCGACGATCCGTGGTCGTCGCTTGTCGGCTATGCCCATTTCCACAGCGTGGCGCGACGCACATGGCTGAAGTTCGGCGAAGACGATATCGCGGCGAAGGTTTCGGTGCGGGCGGACGGACGATTCCAGGTCGCGCTGGACAAACCCTATGGCGACACCAATTCGCATGATTTTCGCGCCACGCCGCGCCTCGCCCGCTGGCCAGGCCATATCACCGTGTTCGAAGGCGCCGTTGGCTACACCTTCGCCGTGCCGGACCCGTTGGCACGGGCCGATGAGGCGGCGGCAAGCACCGGCAGCCTGCGTGCGCCGATGCCGGGATTGGTCAAGCTGGTGCGCGTGGGAAAAGGCGATACGGTGATCAAGGGCCAGCCGCTGCTGATCCTCGAGGCGATGAAGATGGAGCACACCATCGCCGCGCCGCATGACGGCGTGATCGCCGAGATCGCCACAGAGGGCGCACAGGTCACCGACGGAACGGTGCTGGTGCGGTTCGTCGAGGAGCACAACGCCGCGACCACAGCAGTGAGCTGACGGTTCGGAAGGCCACGACAGGGGAAGCAAAAAAATGGCCGGGATGAACCCGGCCATTCTCTATGCCATCCAGTCGCCAGGGTGGCGATTACTGCGCGATCGGCGCGTATTTGCCGTCATGCCACTGGTTGATGTCGTAGCTGGCATTCTTGAGGTCGCCCTTCTCGTCGAAGGTGACATCACCGACAACGGTGCTGATCGGCGTACCGTTCTTCAACGCTTCGGCAACCTTGGCCGGGTCGTCGCTGCCGGCGCGCTTGATGCCTTCAGCGAAAGCCTGGATGGTGGCGTAGGAGAACAGCGTGAAGCCCTCCGGCACGAAACCGCCGGCCTTGATCTTCTCGACGGCTGCCTTGGCTTCCGGCTTTGCCTGGGGATCCGACGGGAAGACGAACATGGTGCCCTCGCCGGCCGGGCCGGCAACCTGCCAGAATTCGGGCGAGGCGATGGAGTCCGGCATGATCAGCTGGAACTTCAGGTTCTGTTCCGCCGACTGACGCAGGATCAGGCCGGCTTCAGGATGATAGCCGCCGAAATAAACAACGTCGGCTTTCAAATCCTTGAGCTTGGTGACGAGAGCCGAATAGTCCTTCTCGCCAGCGTTGATGCCGTCATAATAGACCTCCTTGAGGCCGCCGGCATTCATCGTTGCCCTGACGGCGTCAGCCACGCCCTGTCCGTAGGCGCTCTTGTCATGCAGGACGACGACATTCTTGCCGGCAAACTTCTTGGCGATCCATGGGCCGATGAAGGCGCCCTGCGCGTCGTCTCGCGTATAAAGGCGCATGATCGTCGGCCAGCCGGCCTTGGCTGCCGCATCGGTCAGCACCGGGTTTGACGAGGCCGGGCTCATCATCAAGGC
This sequence comes from Mesorhizobium sp. WSM4809, assembly GCF_055811655.1. Classification (NCBI taxonomy): domain Bacteria; kingdom Pseudomonadati; phylum Pseudomonadota; class Alphaproteobacteria; order Hyphomicrobiales; family Phyllobacteriaceae; genus Mesorhizobium; species Mesorhizobium sp. WSM4809. Next base: position 736,773 of record NZ_JBVVQW010000001.1, on the reverse strand, counting down.
GCCGGCTTCGGCATAGACAGCTGATGCCGGAATGCTGGAACCCGAGCAGGCATGGCCGTCGATGAACTTGACGCCATCGGCGACGACGCGGTTGGCAACCGACACGGCCTGCTTGGGATCGCATTGGTCGTCTTCGATGCTCAGCTTGATCTGACGACCGTCGACACCGCCCGCGGCGTTGATCGCATCGGCGGCAGCCTGTGCGCCCTGCTTGAACTGATCGCCGATGGTGGCGAGCTGTCCTGTCATCGGGCCCACCACCGCAAAGGTGATGTCGTCTGCGAATGCGACCGGCGTGCTCAACATCAGGCCGAATATGGCCGCGTTCAAAATACTCAATTTTTTCATGATGGTAGAACTCCTCCACTCACGCGCGGCCGCCCCGGCCGCGCTTCTTCCAGAGAGGCCGGACAATTTCATCCTTCATTCGGCCTGTCTAGGCGCATTGGCGCCGCTCGATTGGGCCTGCAAGACGTCATCCACGCAAAAAGCCACGCCAGCCTTGTTCCGGCTGGTCGCGGCTTTTTTGCCCGTCGAGCAATCTCCAGGCGCCCCCGCGCCTAAAAATCCGCTCAGCTTCCCTGTGTCGCGCACGACTGGGCCTTGCGGCCTGCCGCGTTCTTTCCCTTGCCTTCGTGACCGTCTTGCGCGGCCTTCAATTTCGCCGGGTCTGGCCGTCTGTGCGGCCTTGATCCCGGAGCTTCCCTGTCTTCGATGGATCTGTCTGCGATTGGCAGATTTCAGTGCATGGTCATCCATTCGCGGGCTTCGCGCAGCGCCGTGGCGATCTCGACCTTCGACATGGCGGCCGACAGTTCCGAGCGCAGCTCGGCGGCGCGGGCCGAGCCCTTGATTGCGGCGATGTTGAACCATTTGTGGGCGGCAACGACATCGGTCTCGCAATCGCGGCCGGTCGCATACATCATGCCCAGTTCGAAAAGGATGTCGGCCTGAGCAGTTGCTCCCATGGCGCCGAAACCTGCTTCAAGCATTTCAAAACGTGCCATTTCAATCCCCTGTTTTCCGGCCCTGTCAGGCTCCCGAGAGCTGCCTTCTTTCGTCTTGCCGGCTGCTCTTCCGATGCTTTCGAGAATGCCGTGCAGGCTTGAATCCGTCGTTAAATGGCGTGCTTAATTTGAGGAAAACAAAGCTAAAACAAGAGGTAAACGCCGAAATTCGTTAAGGATACAAACCCAGCAATTCAGCCTGCTTCCCTCAAATTTGACGAAAGTTTTCTCGCGCGGGGGCAAGACTTCGCTAACCACGGCAGACAAAGGCGATGCGCCGATCGTTTCATTTCATCGTCGAGGAGGCGCTTTCAGGCGGCTGCAAAATCCCAAAGTGTTCCGCTACGGCACCGCTTTTGTTTTGCCGGGAGCTGGATTAGCTTACGTTTGCGTAAGCGGCAGACCGGCGAGGCGGAGCATCCGGCCGGACATCCACAGGGAGGAAGACATGTTTCGAAAACTGAGCCTGGCCCTTGCGGCCACATTGATCGTGGCGAGTGCGGCATGGGCCGATCCGATCGAAGGCAATTGGAAGACGCAGGCCGGCGAAACCGCGGCCATCGCCGGCGGCAGCTCGTTTTCCATCACGCTCAAGTCCGGGAAATATGCCGGCAAGACCATCGGCTCGCTCAAGGCGACGGGCGACAACAAATATGCCGGCAACATCACCGATCCGGCAAACGACAAGACCTATTCGGGCAAGGCGACATTGTCGGGCACCTCTCTTAAGATGAGCGGCTGCGTGCTCGGCGGGCTGATCTGCAAGAGCCAGACCTGGCACAAGCTCTGATCGAGCGCATCCTTGCGACATGAGGACGGGGCCCAGCGGGCCCCGTTTTCGTTTTGTCGACACATCCTGCACCGGTGATGCTCGATACCCGCCGGCGGCTATCCAAACCGACGCCGGCGCCGTCGAAACCCCGTCAATCATCTTGAACGGCAGATGAACGCCGGCATCAGAGCCGGTTCAGTTGCATCAGGGCATTCTCCGGCGTGTTGAAGGAGACCGACCCAATGCTTGCTCGCCGCTTCACCATCGTCTGCCTGCTGGTGAGCCTGTTTGGAATGTTCTTCGCCATCCTCGTCGCCGAAGCGGGCCGTCCGGCCCGCGCCTGGGACGAAGCCAGTTCCAGAACCTGCCGCCTCGCCTGCCCCACCCATCTTCGCAACTGAACAAAGAACCAAGACCTCGAAAAGAAAAGCTGAAACACCATGAACCGCATCGCCGCCAACGCTCTCAAGACACTTCGGCTTCTGCCGCGGGCGGCGCTTATCCTGGCGGTTCTGGCCGCTCCGGTTCTGGCCGTGCCGATGATGCGCTCAGATGCCGGCTCGACGATCGACGCACCAGCCCTGAAGAAGTCCGGCGTCGGCTTTGTGCTCCTGGTCAGCCTGCAGCGCGGTTGAAGAAAAACGGCGCTTTGGCCGCCTTCGGTCGCGACACCCCTCCCAAGTGCCGATCCAACTCTCTATATTGAGCCATGGAAAAGCGAATCTACCCACAAGCCATCGAATCTGTCGTCATGCCGGAGCCTTTTGGCCGGCAAAGCTTTGATAGCGCCGAGAAAGCCGTCAAGGCACTGCAGGCGCTTTACGACCGCAACACCAAATTCCTGCGCGACTCCTTCGCAGAGCTGGCGGCAGCAGGCGGCGACAATGGCAAGCGCTACCGGGCCTTTTATCCGGAGATCGGTGTCACCACCAACTCGTTCACCCAGATCGACTCGCGCCAGGCCTATGGCCATATGCCGACGCCCGGGCATTTTTCCACCACCATCACCCAGCCGGGCCTGTTCGAAAGCTACCTCGTCGAGCAGTTGCGCCTGATCATGCGCAATCATGGGGTTGCGGTCACGGTGTCGGAATCGACCACACCCATCCCGCTGCATTTCGCCTTCCTTGAAGGCACCCATGTCGACGGCGCGACGGCAGAGCGCATCAAGCGGCCGATCCGCGACCTGTTCGACGTGCCGGATCTCGATGGCACCGACGACCAGATCGCCAACGGCACCTTCGAAGTCGCCTTCGGCGAGCCGAGGCCTCTGGCGCCCTTCACGGCGCAGCGCATCGATTATTCGCTGCACCGGCTGTCGCACTATACGGCAACCACGCCGCAGCAGTTCCAGAACTTCGTGCTGTTCACCAATTATCAGTTCTACATCGACGAGTTCGTCGCCCGCGCCCGCGACCTGATGGCCAATGGCGGCGGCGGATACACGGAGTTCGTCGAGCCGGGTAATGTCATCACCAAGAGCGGGCAAAGCGCGCCTAGCGAAGGCGTTGCACCGCCGCGCCTGCCGCAGATGCCGGCCTATCACCTGAAGAAATCGGGACATGGCGGCATCACCATGGTCAATATCGGCGTCGGGCCTTCCAACGCCAAGACCATCACCGACCATATTGCGGTGCTGAGGCCGCATGCCTGGGTGATGCTCGGCCACTGCGCCGGCCTGCGCAACACCCAGGCGCTTGGCGACTATGTGCTGGCGCATGCCTATGTGCGCGAGGACCATGTGCTGGACGACGATCTTCCGGTCTGGGTGCCGATCCCGCCGCTGGCCGAGATCCAGGTGGCGTTGCAGGAAGCCGTCGCCGAAGTCACCGGCCTTTCCGGCTACGACCTGAAGCGCATCATGCGCACCGGCACCGTCGCCACCATCGACAATCGCAACTGGGAACTGCGCGACCAGCGTGGCCCGGTACAGCGTCTGTCGCAATCTCGCGCCATCGCACTCGACATGGAATCGGCGACCATCGCCGCCAATGGCTTCCGCTTCCGCGTTCCCTACGGCACGCTGCTGTGCGTTTCGGACAAACCGTTGCATGGCGAGTTGAAGCTGCCCGGCATGGCGACCGAATTCTACAAGCGCCAGGTGGCGCAGCACCTGACCATCGGCATCAGGGCGATGGAGAAGCTCGCGGAAATGCCGATGGAGCGGTTGCATTCGCGCAAGCTCAGAAGTTTTTCGGAAACGGCGTTCCAGTAGGCCGATGCCACGCATCGCGGCGGCATTTCTCATCTTGATTGGGCCGCATTTCTGCCGATAAGCAGGCGGCATGGAGAGAGCGAGCGTCGGGACATTGCTGATTTCGGTTGCATTCCTGGCAATGCTGGCCTGTTCGATCGCGCTGGTGGCCGGGTTTTTCGGAACGCTGCATCCCGCCTTCGATTCCTTCTCGCATTTCCGCGTCCACCTTGCCGTGCTGATGGCTCTTTGCGCGCTGCCGCTGCTGGCCACGACATTTCGCCTGCAGGCGGCCGTGGCACTGCTTTTTGCCGTGGCGGCCTTCGCCACCACTTCCGGGTCGCTGTCCTTCTCCCGCCTGTGGCCGGTTCAGGCCGCCTATGAAGCCAAGAACGAAGACCGCGCGATCTACAAGCTGCTGCAGATGAACCTGCGCTACGACAATCCGACGCCGAAGAAGGTGCTGTCGCTGATCGGCCGGACCAATCCCGACGTGATCACCCTCGACGAGGTATCGGCGATGTGGGCGACCGAGCTTGGCTATATCAGCAGCGCCTATCCATACCGGATCCTCTGTCCCTATCCCAACGGCATATTCGGCGTCGCGTTGCTCTCGCGGAGGCCCTTTGCCGCGGGCACCGAGGCGCGTTGCGAAAGGCGCGGCGCCATGGCGACAGCGACCGTCGACTTCGGCGGGATCGACGTCGATGTCGCGGCGATCCACCTCAGTTGGCCGTGGCCACGCGAGCAGTACTGGCAGATCGGCGAGTTGACGGAGCCGCTTTCCGCGCTCGGCGAGACGGCCATCATGGCGGGCGACTGCAATGCCGCGCCATGGAGTGCTGCCGTGCGGCGGGTCGCGGCGCTTGGCGGGCTGACCGTGATGCCGTCCGCCGGTCCGACCTGGATCCACATCAAGCTGCCGGACTTCCTGCGGCGCTTCGCCGGCCTGCCGATCGACCAGGTTTTCAGCAAGGGCGGCGTGACCATCCATTCCGCGACACGGCTGGAAGACACCGGCTCGGATCACCTTCCGGTCATGGTGGAGTTCTCACTCAGGCTGAACCAGCAAAAGCCGCTCGACGAACATGAAACCGCGACCGCGGCCATAAGCCAGACCGGCAAGACGCCAGGCTGAAGGATCAGGGCCTGACCAAAGCGATGACGAGATGCTGGACATGGCCGCCATCGCGATGCTCGCGCGCATCGAAAGCGAGCTGCTTGGCCTCATATGCGGCATTGGTGGCCTTGATACGTCGCTGTGCCTCGCGACGTGTCTTGTAGCAGAACCGGTCGTCGGCAATCCTGAGGCCGGAGATCGATCTTTCCGTGGCCCGCATCATCTCCCTGGCGATGCGGCCATGGGTTTCCTCATGGGCGCGGACGCCGGCGAAGAACCGCGTCCATCGCTTCCGGAGCGTCGGCGTGGTGGCCGAGGCGACACGCGGAAACGTATAGAAGAGATTGAGCGTGCCGTTGGCGCGCCGCAAGCGGCAAACGCCATTGTCCTGGCTGGTGTCAAGGTCCCAATCCACTGCGTAGCCGGTCAACGCGATGGCGTGCGTCATGAAGCCGTGCTTCGGCCCCTTGCGGTCCATAGCCTGCATCAGCGCCAGCCCCGTGTTCCCGGTGATGTCGTAGGTCCGCGTCTTGACCACCACCCTGGTGCCGGCCGAGGCCGCCGAAGCCAAACCGAACAGCGCAGCGATCGCCACAAGGCATGCCAGAACCGCCAGGCGCATTGGCCATCTCCTTATCGTCAAGGAATGGAACCATAAGCGCGCGGCAGTTTCAACAGTCCTAATGTTTCACTTGCCACGGGAGACCCGAGCCGTCGTCGGGGCCTTTGCACGCTGTGGCCGGCGCGGGCCTACATGCCTTGGTAGACCGGGCCTTCTCCGCCTTGTGGCGGCACCCAGTTGATGTTCTGGTTCGGGTCCTTGATGTCGCATGTCTTGCAGTGGACGCAGTTCTGCGCGTTGATGACGAAGCGCACATCCTTGGCCGTGGGATCGGCGGCGGCATTGCCATCCTTGTCGACCCACTCGTAAACCCCGGCCGGACAGTAGCGCGTCGAGGGGCCCGCAAAGACATCATGCTCGGAACGCTTCTGCAGTTCCATGTCGCCGACAAGCAGGTGGACCGGCTCGTTTTCCTCGTGATTGGTGTTGGACAGGAACACCGAGGACAGCCTGTCGAAGGTCAGCACGCCATCTGGCTTCGGATAGGCGATCTTCTTGTGCCGGGCGGCAGGCTCGAGCGTCGCATAGTCGGCCTTGCCATGCTTCAGCGTGCCGAAGGGCGAGACACCGAACAGCGTGTTCAGCCACATGTCGAGGCCGCCGAGGCCGACACCGACGATCGTGCCGAAGCGCGACCACAGCGGCTTGACGTTGCGCACCTTCTTCAAATCCTTGCCGATGTCGGTCGCGCGCCAGGCTTCCTCGTAGGAAGCGAGTTCGTCGTTGGCGCGCCCGGCACCGATCGCCTCTGCGACATGCTCGGCCGCCAGCATGCCGGACAGCACGGCATTGTGCGAGCCCTTGATGCGCGGCACGTTGACGAAGCCCGCCGCACATCCCATCAGCGCACCACCGGGGAAGGAGAGTTTCGGCACCGACTGCCAGCCGCCCTCGGTGATTGCGCGCGCGCCATAGCCGAGGCGCTTGGCGCCGTCGAACGTCCCGCTGATCGCCGGATGGGTCTTGAAGCGCTGGAATTCCTCGAAGGGCGACAGATAGGGATTCTTGTAATTGAGGTGGAGGACGAAGCCGACCGCCACCTGATTGTCCTCGAGATGGTAGAGGAACGAGCCGCCGCCGGTCTTCAAGTCAAGCGGCCAGCCGAAGGAATGCTGGACCAGGCCCGGACGGTGGTTCTCCGGCTTGACCTGCCAGAGTTCCTTCAGGCCGATGCCGTATTTGCCCGGTTCGCGGCCATCGGAAAGCTTGTATCTGGCGATCAACTGCTTGGCGAGCGAGCCGCGAGCGCCCTCCCCGATCAGCACATATTTACCCATCAGCGCCATGCCGGGTGCGAAACCCGGACCGTGCGTTCCGTCCTTCTCGATGCCCATGTCGCCGGTGACGACGCCGGTGACGGCGCCTTGCTCATTGTAGAGCAGGCCGGCAGCGGCAAAGCCCGGATAGATCTCGACGCCGAGCGCTTCGGCCTTGGTCGCCAGCCAGCGGCAGACATTGCCGAGCGAGACGATGTAGTTGCCGTGATTGTTCATCAGCGGCGGCATCAGCATGTTAGGCAGGCGAAACGAGCCGGCAGGACCAAGGACCAGGAAATGGTCTGATGTGACCGGCGTCTTGAAGGGATGGCCGTCCTCGTCGCGCCAGCCCGGCAAGAGCCGGTCGATGCCGATCGGATCGACAACGGCGCCGGAGAGGATATGGGCGCCGACCTCACCGCCCTTCTCCAGGACGACGACCGAAAGCTCGGGATTGACCTGCTTGAGGCGGATGGCGGCGGCGAGGCCCGCCGGTCCGGCACCGACGATAACCACGTCGAATTCCATGCTTTCGCGTTCGATGTCGCTCATCAACCCCTCCGCACTGGCTTATCCCATTCGGGTATCTTGCTGGCTCCCGCGCTGCATAGCGCATCAATTGACGACAGGAAACCGGCGCATACGTGACAATGCCGTTTTGGCCAAAAAGTCGCGCATTGCGAGGCTGGAAGACTGCTTTTCGCCCGGCATTGCCTGCGAGGCGCGCGTTTTTAATTGTTCGACGGCTTGCTTATCGGCCATACTTCACGCCATGCGCATTCCTGGGCCAGCCGGCTTTTCATCGACGCGCTTTCTTTTCCCGCCCGGCCGGATCCGCCGGGCGCTCCTTTTGGCCCTTCTGATGCTGGCGCCGCATCACGCTGCCGCCGACGAAGTGAAGGTCTGGGCGGCAGGCGCCTACTCCTTCTCCGACGAGCTTGGCGGCTTCCAAATCACCGGCGCCTCGGGCATCGGAACGAAGGACGATCCGTTCGTCATCACCGAAGAGCTGAATTCGTCAACACCGGTGACGCTGACGATCCGCACGACAAAGCCGATCCAGGCCTTCGGCAAGGCCGGCGAATTCGCCAACGGCATGATGTATATGCGCATCGAGGTGCTCAACAACAGCGGCCAGGCCTGGGTCGAATTCCAGTTCGAATTGCAGGAGATCCTGAATCGGCCGAGCGTGTTCGGCGACGGGCTTTCGTTCGACCAGCGCAACAAGACGCCAGACAATATCTTATCGAGCAATTTCGCCGATTTCGATCGCGATTTCGAACCCTATGACCGGCTGCTGTTCGGGAATGGCAAGGTCGACCCGGTGAAAACCGCCAGGTTCGAATTCCTGATGACCGACTACACGCCGCGCTGGACGTTTTACCTCGTGCAGGATCCACGCATACCGACGGGATGAGGCGCGGATGCGGGGCGCGCTCTCCCCCCTCGAGGGGCGGCACGACCGGACGCGACTCCCCTTCGCCGACAGAGGAGGTTGACGCTCTACGCGCGACGACCCCCTCTGGCCTGCCGGCCATCTCCCCCTCAAGGAGGGAGATTGGCTGTCATCACCGCTTTCGCCAATCACAAACTTGCAAATCGTGCTCGCGCGGATGAATGTGCCGGCATGACTGCCGCTTCCCCAAACAACAGACCTGACATCGCCGACTTGCTGGCCTTTTATGCCAGCGTGGGCGTCGACGAGGCGCTTGAAGACCAGCCCGTGAACCGATTCGCCGAGGTTGCGCCAAAGCCCATGGAGCGCGCGGCGGCGTCTTCGGGCGATATCGCCGCACCGCAGCGTTCGACGAATATGTCTCGCCCCGAACCAGGTGACAGATCAAGTGCGCCGCCGGTTGCGCGCCCAACGTCGGCCACCGTTCCCGACGAAGCGCAGGCGGCACTGGCTCGCCAATTAGCGACGACAGCAACGACGCTGGACGAGCTTCGCCAGCACATGGCGGCATTCGAGGGCTGCAATCTCAAGGCCACCGCCAAGAGCCTGGTGTTCGCCGACGGCAACCCGGACGCCGCCGTGATGCTGGTCGGCGAGGCACCCGGCCGCGACGAGGACATCGAGGGCCTGCCCTTCGTCGGCCGATCGGGCCGGCTGCTCGACCGCATGCTGGCGGCGATCGGGCTCGACCGTACTTCAGTCTATATCGCCAATGTCATTCCCTGGCGGCCGCCGGGCAATCGCACGCCGACGCCGCACGAAACCGAGATCTGCCGGCCGTTCATCGAGCGGCAGATCGAACTGGTCAATCCGAAGGTGCTGATCAACCTTGGCGGCCCGTCAGCCAAGACCTTGCTCAACACCTCGGAAGGCATATTGCGGCTGCGCGGCAACTGGCGCGCCCACACGACGGCGTCCGGCATCGCCATCCCGGCCATGCCGACGCTGCATCCGGCCTATCTCCTGCGAACCCCGTCGCACAAGAAGCTGGCGTGGCGGGATTTTCTCGAAGTCAAGGCGAAGCTGCGCGCACTTGGGTGATTGGCCAATCTCCTCCACGAGGGGGGGAGATTGGCTGTCATCTCCGCTTTCGCCAATCTCCAATGTGGATAGGCGAACGCCGGCAAGAACTATGACCTCAGACGTAATTGAAATGCCCCCCTCTCCAGTCTAACCATGCCCTCATGACAACAGCCCAAACCTCCGCCGGCAGCCTCATTCGCGAGTGGCGCACCCGCCGCCGCATGTCTCAACTCGACCTCGCCATGGAGGCCGAAATCTCGCAGCGGCATCTGAGCTTCGTCGAAAGCGGCCGCGCCGCGCCCTCACGCGACATGGTGCTGCATCTGGCCGAGCAATTGTCGATGCCGCTGAGGCAGCGCAACCAGTTGCTGCTCGCCGCCGGCTTTGCGCCGAGCTTCGGCGAGCGCTCATTGACCGACACCACGATGGCGCCGGCGATGGCGGCGGTCGAGATCGTCCTCAAAGGCCACGAGCCGTTCCCGGCACTCGCCGTCGACCGCCACTGGAACCTGGTTTCGGCCAATGCCGCCATTGCCCCCTTCCTTGCCGATGTCAGCGAGGCTTCGCTGCTGACGCCGCCGGTCAACGTGCTTCGCCTCAGCCTGCATCCCGGCGGCATCGCGCCACGCATCGTCAATCTCCAGGAATGGCGGACGCATCTGCTCGAGCGCCTGAAACACCAGAATGACGCGAGCGGCGACGCGGTGCTGATCGAACTCGAGCGTGAGCTGAGGACTTATCCGTCCGGCTTGAAAGGCAGCCGGCCGGTGTCGGTAGAGCCGAACCCCATCGTGCACCCGCTCAGGCTTGCGCACGGCGACCAGGTGCTGTCGTTCATCAGCACCATCACCGTGTTCGGCACGCCGCTCGACGTGACCCTTTCGGAACTGGCGATCGAATCGTTTTTTCCAGCCGACGAGCAGACGAGGACGGTGCTGGTTCGGTTGGCGAAGGAGCGAGCCGAGCTGTCGTAATCACCCTTCAGGCAAAGATGCCTTGCGCGTGCGGGTCCGCTCCAGGCCAAGCTGGCGTTCGCGCCAGATGATGAAGATGCCGGCGGCGACGACGATCAGGCCGCCGGCAAGCATATGGAGCGTGGCGACGTCGCCGAAGACGAGATAGCCGACGACGACGCCGAGGATCATCGACGTATATTCGAACGGCGCCACGACTGAGGCTTCGGCATGGCGATAGGCTGCCGTCATCAGTATCTGCCCGAGGCCGCCGCAGAAGCCGGCGGCAACAAGGAGAGCCGCCTGGAGCGGCGTCAGCGCCTGCCAGCCGAATGGCAGCGACAGCAGCGACACGACGCTCGCCGTCACCGAAAACCACAGCACGATGGTCGCCGTGCGCTCGCTTTGCACGAGATTGCGCACCAAGAGCATGGCGACGGCCGAGATCGCCGCGGCGACAAGAGCGGCGATGACGCCAAGCACTTCCTGATCGTCGAGCGCCTCGTCGGAACTCAGCAGCGTCAGTTCCGGCCAGGAGATGATCAGCACGCCGACCAAGCCGACCGCGACCGCGCTCCAGCGATAGACACGGATGGCCTCGCCGAGGAAGATGGAGCTGAACACCACCACCAGCAGCGGCTGCGCGTAGTTCAGCGTGATCGCTTCCGGCAGCGGCAGCCGGGTCAACGCAAAAAAGCCGAGCCCCATGGCGCAGACGCCGACCAGGCCGCGGGCGATGTGGTTGAACGGACGCTTGGTGGTGAAGGCAGTGCCGAGTTCTTTCCTGAAGGCCAGGAAGGCGATGATCGGGAAGATAGCGAAGAAAGAGCGGAAGAAGACAATCTGGCCGGCCGGAACCGTGCCTGCGGCTTTGATGCAGGTCTGCATGCCGACGAAGACCGCCACCGACACGATCTTGAACATGATGCCGGTTAGCGTGTCGTGCCCGCCGGCATCACCGCTGGCTGTGGCCGGGGGGCTGCCGGGGCCTGCTGTCACGCTCCCGACGCTTCTCGGATGGTCGCCCAGATACGCGCCGGCGTTGCCGGCATGTCGATGTGCTTGACGCCATAGGCGCGCCAGAGCGCGTCAGTCACCGCATTGAGTGCCGCCGGCGTCGAGCCGATGGTGCCGGCCTCGCCCGCGCCCTTGATGCCGAGTGCATTGGTGGTCGAAGGCACGTTGCGGGTCTCGAAATGGAAGAACGGGAAATTGTCGGCGCGCGGCATGGCGTAATCCATGAAGCTCGCCGTCAAAAGCTGTCCGTCCTCGCCATAGATGGTGTCCTCGGTCAGTGCCTGGCCGATGCCTTGCACGACGCCGCCATGCACCTGGCCGGCGAGCAGGATCGGGTTCACGGTGACGCCGAAATCGTCGACGATGGTGTAGCGGACGATCTCGGTCGCGCCGGTGTCGGGATCGATCTCGACCTCGCAGATATGAGTGCCGTTGGGATAGGTGCATTCGTCCTGCACGAACTCGCCAAAGCCCTTGAGATCATCCGGCGTCTTGGCGGCCTTGGCGATGGCGGAAAAATCGATCGAGCGATCGGTGCCGACGATGCGGGCAACACCATCAGACAGCTCAATGTCGCCGGCCGAGGCTTCAAGCTCGTCGGCGGCGATGCGCTTGATCTTGTTGGCCAGATCCTCGCCCGCGCGGGAAGCCGATACACCCCCCAGCGGTATGGAGCGCGAGCCGCCGGTGCCGCCGCCGGCCTTCAATTCATCGGTATCGCCCTGGCGGACATGGATCTTGTCGATGTCGAGATTGAGCTTTTCCGACAGGAACTGGGCATAGGCGGTGGCGTGCCCCTGTCCGTTGGTCTGGGTGCCGATCTTCAGCGTCACCGTGCCATCGCCGTTGAGTTCGACGAAGGCCGGTTCGGAGCCCGGAAAGGCACAGGCCTCGATATAGGTCGCCATGCCGAGGCCGCGGATTTTTCCGCCGGCCTTCGATTGCGCCAGCCGCTCGGGAAACGCTTTCCATTCGGATTGCTCAATAGCGCGCTCCATATGGCCTTCGAATTCACCGGTGTCGTAGAGGCGGCCGGTCTGCGTCCGGTAGGGAAATTGCTCCGGCCGGATGAAGTTGCGGCGGCGGATCTCCTCGACAGGCAGGCCGAGATCGTGGGCGCAGGCATCGACCAGCTTTTCCAGCAGGAAGGCTGCTTCCGGACGGCCGGCACCGCGATAGGCATCGACCGGGCAGGTGTTGGTGTAGAGGCCGGTCACCGAGACGTCGAGCGCCTGGATATCGTAGACACCGGTCGACATGGTGACGCCGATATAGGGGATGAACGGGCCGTATTGCGAGATATAGGCGCCGATGTTGGCGAGCAGGTCCACCTTCATGCCGAGAAAGCGGCCGTCCTTGTCCAGCGCCATCTCAGCCGTGACGAAATTGTCGCGGCCTTGCGCGTCGGTCAGGAAGTGCTCCGTGCGGTCACCGGCCCATTTCACCGGGCGGCCAAGCCGCTTTGCCGCTTCCAGCACCAGCGGATATTCGCGGTAGACGAAGCTCTTCGGCCCGAAACCACCGCCGACATCAGGCGTGATGACGCGCAGCTGGTCCTTCTTGATCTTGAACACGCTGGCCAGGATATACTGCATGGAGTGCACGCCTTGCGACCCGGTGGTCAGCACGAAGCGCTTCTCCTCGACGTTCCATTCGCCGATCGCGGAGCGCGGCTCCATGTAGTTGCACACCAGCCGGTTGTTGACGAACTCGATGCGGGTGACATGGGCGGCCTTGGCGAAAGCCGCTTCGTTCTTTTTCTTGTCGCCCATGTGGTAGCTGAAGGCGCGGTTGGAACCAAGCTCCGGCCAGACCAGCGGCGTGCCTTCGGCCAATGCCGTTGCCGTCCCGGAGGCCGCATCTTCGCCGTCATAGTCGACATCGATCAGTTCGGCGGCATCCTGCGCCCGGGCTCGGCTGTCGGCGACGACGAAGGCAACGGCATCGCCGACATAGTTGACGCGGTCGCCGCACAGGATCGGGATGTCGCGCGTCGGAGCCTTGGTGCCGTCCGGCTGTTCCTGCATGACGCCGGATTTCAGATCGCCGAGATGGGCAAGATCCTTGCCGGTCAGCACCAGATGGACGCCAGGTGCCGTCTTCGCCGCCTCGGTCGAACCGATGGTGAAGCTGGCCTTGGCGACCGGCGAGCGCAGGACATAGCCATGCAGGACGCCAGCCGGCTGGATGTCGTCGGTATAGCGGCCCTGGCCCTGGATGAAGGCGGCATCCTCGCGCCGCAGCACGGATGCGCCCATGCCGAATTTCGGTGTGACGACGGTCATGGGTGCCTCGTGATGATGACAGGAGAAGGAACGCCTGAAATAGGCATTGCCTCAGTTTTGTCGAGGGGCCGTTTCGTGTAAAGAGCGCGGACTTCAAATTTCTTGGACCAGCGGACACAATCCGCCGCCAACGCAATCGACAGGAAAACCCACGGAATGCGCACGGACACCGGCCAGGTCTTCAAACTCGAAGACTATCGCCCCAACGACTACCTCATTCCGAAAACCGACCTTACCTTCCGCCTTTCGCCAGACGCAACGCGTGTCACCGCCGTCCTCACGATAGAGCGCCGTGACGACGTCTCCGTGTCGGCACCGTTGGTGCTCGACGGCGACGGGCTGACGCTCAAGCGCATCGAGATCGACGGCAAGAAGGTAAAACCGGCGGATCTGCTGGCGACGCCTGACCGGTTGACAATCCTCAAGCCACCGGCGGCGCGTCGCTTCCAGTTGCTCATAGAGACCGAGGTGGCGCCGGCGGGCAACGAAGCCCTGATGGGCCTCTACCGCTCGAGCAATGTCTACTGCACGCAATGCGAAGCGGAGGGCTTTCGCCGCATCACCTATTTCCTCGATCGTCCCGACATCCTGTCCGTCTACACGGTGCGCATCGAGGCAATGCGTGACGAAGCGCCGCTGCTCCTGTCCAACGGCAACCCGGTCGACAGAGGCGACCTCGGCGACGGCCGGCACTATGCCGTGTGGCACGACCCTTTCCCCAAGCCGTCCTATCTGTTCGCGCTGGTGGCCGGCAATCTCGGCCGGCTTGCGGACAGTTTCGTCACGCTATCGGGCCGCACGGTCGAACTCGGCATCTATGTCGAGCCCGGCAAGGAGAAGCTGGCCGGCTACGCGATGGATGCCCTGAAGCGGTCGATGAAATGGGACGAGGAGGCATTCGGCCGCGAATACGATCTCGACGTCTTCAACATTGTCGCCGTGTCCGACTTCAACATGGGCGCGATGGAGAACAAGGGCCTCAACATCTTCAACGACAAATATGTGCTGGCCGACCGGGAGACCGCGACGGACGCCGATTTCGCCAATATCGAGGCGATCATAGCGCACGAGTATTTCCACAATTGGACAGGCAACAGAATCACTTGCCGCGACTGGTTCCAGCTCTGCCTGAAGGAAGGCCTGACGGTTTTCCGCGACCACGAATTCTCCGCCGACCAGCGTTCGCGCGCGGTCAAGCGCATCGCCGAAGTGCGCACCTTGCGCGCCCACCAGTTTCCCGAGGACCAGGGTCCGCTGGCGCATCCGGTGCGGCCGCGCCGCTACCGCGAGATCAACAATTTCTACACCGCCACGGTCTACGAGAAGGGCTCTGAAGTGGTGCGCATGATCCGCACAATTCTCGGTGCCGACGTCTTTCGCGCCGGCATGGACCTCTATTTCGAGCGGCACGACGGTGACGCAGCGACGATCGAGGATTTCATCAAGGTGTTCGAGGATGCGTCCGGCCGCGACCTGTCGCAGTTCGCGCTCTGGTATCATCAGGCAGGCACGCCGAACCTGACGATCAGTTCGACGCACAATCCGGCGGCGCAAGAGTTCACGCTCGAAATCGAGCAGTCGGTACCGCCGACACCCTCCGAAAGCCGCAAGCGGCTGATGCACATCCCGCTGGCTTTCGGCCTGATCGGCGCCGGCGGCAAGCCTGTGCCGTATAGCGGCGTCGAGGGCGCCAGCGTCGAGGACGGCGTCATCCATATCCGCAAGCGTCGCCACATGGTGCGGTTTTCAGGCGTCACCGAGCGCCCGGCCGTGTCGCTCAACCGCGGCTTTTCGGCGCCGGTGACATTGTCCGTCGAGCAGAAAGCCGACGACCAGTTCTTTCTCGCCCGCCATGACAGCGACGCCTTTTCGCGCTGGCAGGCCTTCAATACTTTGCTGACCGATGCACTGATCACCGCCTTCCGCGAGATCCTCGGCGGCAAGCAGCCGGCCTTTGCACCGCGGCTGATCGAACTCGCCGGCAGCATCGCCGGCGACGAGACGCTGGAGCCGGCCTATCGAGCACTGGCGCTGGCATTGCCCGGCGAAGCCGACATCGCCCGCGACATCGGCCGGAACATCGACCCCGATGCTATCTATGCGGCTCGCGAGGCACTGGCGTTGGCGATCGGCACTGCGAACCGGGACGTTTTTTCGGGCCTTTACCGCGGCCTTGCAGACAAAGCAGCGTTCAGCCCCGACGCGGCGAGCGCCGGACGACGCGCCTTGCGCAACACTTTGCTGGATTATCTGTCGCTGCAGCCGGGTGGAGCAGCACTCGCCGCCAGGCATTTCCAGTCGGCGACCAACATGACCGACCGCGCGGCAGCACTTGCCGTGCTCGCGCATCGTCACCACGGTTCGCCCGAGGCGGTCGAGGCGCTGGCGGCTTTCGAGACGACCTATGGGTCCGACCCGCTGGTCATGGACAAATGGTTCCAGATCCAGGCCAGCGTTCCGGGGCCGCAAACCGTCGACACCGTGAAGGCCCTGACCAACCATCCGGCCTTCTCGATGGGCAATCCGAACCGGGTTCGCTCGCTGATCGGCACCTTCTCCAGCGCCAACCAGACCGGCTTTCATCGTGCTGACGGCGAAGGCTACTGGTTCTTTGCCCAGACTGTGCTCGAGGTTGAAAAGCGCAACCCGCAAGTGGCGGCCAGGCTGGCTACGGCGCTCAGATCGTGGCGTTCGCTCGAACCTTTGCGGCAGGCGAAGGCCAGGGAAGCGCTGCTGTCGATCGCCGGCGCCGAAAACCTGTCGGCGGATCTGCGGGATATTGTCGAGCGCACGCTGGCGTAGGGATAGTGATCTCCCCCACGAGGGGGGAGATCGACCATTTCGACGTTATTTTAGTCGATTTTTAATCTTTTTTGGCCGGACCACTGGACAAGGCGAATCACCTTTGATTCTTTACTGACGATTCGGATGTGCGGCGTTTGCCGGATCGCCAAGCAGCATAGGCAAATTCGGGGAGTGCCATTTATGGCGAAGGCGGACGCGTGGGGCGCGCCCGGAGGGACGGCTTTTGCGCGTCGTGAGACGCGCGGCGACGGTCTTGCCGGGAATACGCGGCTCATCGCCGAACCGGCCTATCGACGGCTTCTGGCCGCCGAGCCGCTGCTGCGCCGATCGATACCCGTCCTCATCATCACCTTCCTGATCGTCATCGCGGCGCTGCGCGTGCTGTCGCTGATGAACGAGCGCGACGATGTCGAGCGCAATGCCAAGGCGATCCTGACGCTGGCGGCGGGCCAATTGGCCAGTTCGCTCGCCACCACCTCGGAAACGATGCCCGGCGCCATACAGGACCTGCTGGAGACCACCAGCCGTCAGGGCGCGATGGGCCGCAGCCATGTGCTTGTCATCACCGACAGCGCTTTCAAGATCGTCGCGGTGACGCCGCGCTCCATGCCATGGCAGGGCCATTCACTCGACGGCCTCGTCGAGGGCGGCCAGCCCTTGTTCATGTTCGGCGATCGTGCCGGCGTCATGGACGTCAACATCGACGGACGGGATTGGTACGCGGCGGTCAGCCTGGCGGATGGCGGAAAGGGCGCATCGGCGGCCCTGGTGCCACAGGACGCGGTTTTCGATGCCTGGCGCAAGACCGTTTCACTGAACGTCACCCTGTTCGTGCTGACGGCCGGCGTGCTGATCGTCATCCTCTATGCCTATTTCGGCCAGGCGGCACGTGCGCAGGCGGCTGACCGCATCTATCTCGAAGCGCATCAGCGCATCGATATGGCGCTGGTGCGCGGCCGCTGCGGCCTGTGGGACTGGGACATGGTGCGCGGCAAGATGTACTGGTCGCGCTCGATGTACGACATGCTCGGCTACAAGCCCTGCGACACGATGCTGTCCTTCGGCGAGGTCGATCAGATCATCCATCCCGAGGACGGTGACCTGTTCGAACTCGCCAACAGAATTGTCGCACGCGAGATCGATCATATCGACCAGGTGTTCCGGATGCGGCATTCCGACGGCCAATGGGTCTGGATGCGCGCACGGGCACAGGTCATCGATCCGGAAGCGCCGGAGATCCAGCTGATCGGCATTGCCGTCGACGTCACCGAACAGCGTCATCTGGCGCTGCGTTCCGAGGCTGCCGACCTTCGCCTCAGGACGGCGATCGAGAACATCAACGAATCCTTCGTGCTGTGGGATTCGACGCAGCGCCTGATCATGTGCAATTCCAAATACCAGCAGGACAATGGGCTTTCGGACCGCGACGTGATGCCGGGCACCGCGCGCGCGGCGCTGGAAGAACGCATGCTGGCCTTTGCTTCCGAACGGCGGCTCGCCCACACCAGCGGCCTGCAGGGCGGCGCCACTTTCGAGCGCCAGCTGGCCGACGGCCGCTGGCTGCAGGTCAACGAACTGAAGACCCGGGACGGCGGCATCGTCTCGGTCGGCTCCGACATCACCCAGATCAAGCTGCACCAGGAGAAGCTGGTCGACAGCGAGCGCCGGCTGATGGCGACGATCCATGACCTCAGCCTGGCGCGGCGGGCCGAAGAGGAGCGTTCGCGCGAACTGGTCGACCTCAACCGCAAATACATGAAGGAAACCGAACGCGCCGAAGCGGCGAACCGGGCCAAATCCGAGTTCCTGGCCAACATGTCGCATGAGTTACGCACGCCGCTGAACGCCATCATCGGCTTCTCCGAACTGATGGAACAGGGGCTGTTCGGCCCGCTCGGATCGGAGCGCTACGAGGAATATGCCACCGACATCAACAGCAGCGGCAAATATCTCCTGGGCGTCATCAACGACATTCTCGACATGTCCAAGATCGAAGCCGGCCAGTTTTCGCTGGACCGGGAAGAGATCGACCTCGGCCCGCTGATCAGCGAAACCGTACGCGTCGTTTCGCTGCAGGCGGCGCAAAAGGCCATCACCGTGGAAACGCGCATTGCCGATGCGCTGACGCTGGTCGCCGATCGCCGTGCGATCAAGCAGATCGTCATCAACCTTTTGTCCAATGCGGTGAAGTTCACCGGCCAGGGCGGCCACATATCGGTCAGGGCCCGCAACACATCCGGCGCGCTGGTGCTGACGATCGAGGACAATGGCTGCGGCATCCCCAAGGATGCGCTCGGCAAACTCGGACGGCCTTTCGAGCAGGTGCAGAACCAGTTCTCCAAGAGCCATGCCGGGTCCGGCCTTGGTCTTGCCATCTCACGTTCACTGGCCGAACTCCAGGGCGGCGCGCTGAAGATCCGGTCGAGCGAAGGAGTCGGCACGATCGTGTCGGTGCGCATCCCGGTGAAGAAGGCCGCGCCGGCGATCAAGGCCGCAGCCTGAAGATTTCATCACCATTCCAGGCTTGATCCCACCTCGCAGGCCCGAGGTGAGATGCTTTGACAAAACTATCTATTTTATCTATTTTAGATAGAAAAGAGAGGCATTGCTATGCGAGTGACTTCAACAGAATTCCAGCAGAATGTCGGGCGTTTCCAGGACGTTGCCCAGCGTGCGCCGGTCGCAATCACAAAGAATGGCCGGACCCACACGGTACTCCTGTCGGCGGCGATGTTCGAGGTGTTGGTCAAGGGACGAGTCGCCCGTAACGCGGAAGAATTGGACGATGAGACGCTGAACGCCATCGCCGAAAGCGCCGTACCGAGCGAATATGCCGGGCTCGATGCGATGCTTAAAGACTGGACACCGTGAGCCTGCCCAAACCTATCCCGGGTCTGTTGATTTCCTATTCTTACCTCTGGGTGAGAGAACACGAAAAGGGTGCCGAAGAAGGTCGCAAAAACCGACCATGCGCCATTGTCGCCGCGCGCCGGGTCGTGGAGGGCCGTGAAGTTATAACGGTCGTTCCGGTCACACACTCGCCACCGGCTGATCCTGCCGATGCAGTAGAAATACCTGCGCCACTCAAAGCCCATCTCGGCCTCGATGATACGCCGTCATGGATCGTCGTGACCGAAACCAATGACTTCCTCTGGCCGGGTCCCGATCTCAGGCCCATCGCGGGCAGCAAACCGTCCCGATCGACTATGGCATGCTGCCGCCGCGTTTCTATGCCTATCTGCGCGACCGGATTTTGCAGTCTCACGCGAGCCGGGCGCTCCAGCAGATTCGGCGAACAGAGTAGCTGCATGAGACCGGAAGAGCACGAAACGTCTTCGGTTCCAGGGGACGATCGCTTCACGGTCATCCCGTACGAAGCAAAAGATCGAAATCCTTCCTGACCGTCTGCGACGTCTCCTTGAGGTGTGCTTCCAGCACACCGAAATCCGGCAGGTCGGTCACCGCCAGAAGCAGATCCGAAAGCCCCGGCGGAACGTCGTCGCGCTCAAAGGCTCCGGTGAGGCACAGCCGCGTCATCTGGGTCAGTGCAAGATAGAGCGCGTAGGCGTCGCCAAGCTCCTGCCTCACCCCGGCATCGGCGAAGCCCGGTGCCAGGCGCGACAGGATCTCGGCGGTGCCGGTGGCGCGGCGCCCGGTCTCGACCTGCCCGGTAATGACGGCCACCTGGGCGATGAATTCCAGATCGATCAATCCTCCGGGAATAAGCTTGATGTCCCAGAGATCGCGCGGCGGCTTTTCCTTCTCGATCATAGCCCGCATGTCCGCAGCCTCGGCCATCACCTTTGCAGCATCGCGCGGCTGGCCCAGCACCGCCGCTACTTCCGCTTCAACCTCGCCACACAGGCTGGCGTCGCCAGCAATGGCACGGGCGCGGGCCAGCGCCATGTGTTCCCAAGTCCAGGCTTCCTGGCGCTGGTATTTCTTGAACGCATCGATATGGGTGGCCACCGGTCCCTTGTTGCCGGACGGCCGCAGGCGCAGGTCGAGTTCGTAGAGCACCCCCTCCGCCGTCGGCGCGGACACCGC
Source organism: Mesorhizobium sp. WSM4809 (assembly GCF_055811655.1). Taxonomy (NCBI): domain Bacteria; kingdom Pseudomonadati; phylum Pseudomonadota; class Alphaproteobacteria; order Hyphomicrobiales; family Phyllobacteriaceae; genus Mesorhizobium; species Mesorhizobium sp. WSM4809. The sequence continues at coordinate 716,216 of NZ_JBVVQW010000001.1, read as the reverse complement.
CGCGATCAGCCTTTGCGTCATGCGGGTGTAGTAATGCGAAGGTGCCAGCGGCTTGTCGCCATCGGACTCTTCGGCATCCGGCGCGTGGTCGTAGAGCAGGATCAGGTCGACGTCCGATCCGGCGGTCAGCTCGCGGCTGCCAAGCTTGCCCATACCGAGCAGCGCAACCACACCGCCGGCAATGGTGCCGTGGCGGGCCGCGAATTCGGCCGTCACCGCCTGCAACGCAGCCTCGATGGTGAGATCCGCCAGATCAGAAAAGGCGCGGCCGGCCCGCGCCGGATCGATCGAGCCGGCGAGCAGCCGGACACCGATCAGGAATTTCTGCTCGGAGGCAAAAATGCGCAGCCGGTCGAGCACATCCTCGTAAAGCCGGTCGCCCTCGACGAAGGCGGAAAGCCGCGCCGACAGATAGGCGCGGTCCGGTAGTTCGGTGAGCAAGGCCGGGTCGAGCAAACCATCGAAGACATGCGGCCTGCGGGTGATGATCGCCGCCAGCCGGGGGGCGGCCCCCATGATCGTCGCCAGAAGCTTCAGCAGGGCAGGATTGGACTGCAGCAGGGAGAACAGCTGGATACCAGCCGGCAGGCCGGCGAGAAACTCGTCGAAGCGCATCAGAGCTTCGTCGGCCCGGCGCGTCTGGCCGAAGGCGCGCAGCAGCGCCGGCGTCAGTTCCGTCAGCCGCTCGCGTGCCTCCGCCGACTGGGTGAGGCGATAGCGGCCGAAATGCCAGCCACGGATGACGCGGCAGATGTCGCTTGGCCGCTGAAAACCGAGCCCGTGCAAGGTCTGCAGCGTATCGGGATCGTCCACATCGCCGGTGAAGACCAGGTTGCCGATGCCGGTCGACAGTTCGGGTGCTGTTTCGAACAGTGCCGCGTAGTGGCGTTCGACCTGCTGCAGCGAGGCACGGAACGCTCGAGAAAAGGCAGAAGCATCGGCAAAGCCGAGCATGCGGGCGATGCGCTCCAGGCCTTCATCATCTTCCGGCAGCGTGTGCGTCTGCTCGTCGGCAACCATCTGCACGGCATGTTCGACGCGGCGCAGGAACCAGTACTGGCGGGCAAGCGCATCGCGCGCCTCGGCGGTGATCCAGCCGCGGGTCGCAAGCTCGCCGAGCATCGGCACGGTCTCGCGGCCACGCAGTTCAGGGAAGCGTCCGCCGGCGATGAGCTGCTGGGTCTGGACGAAGAACTCGATCTCTCGAATGCCGCCGCGGCCAAGCTTGACGTTGTGGCCCTTGACCGCAATCTCGCCATGGCCCTTGTGGGCGTGGATCTGGCGCTTGATCGAATGGACGTCGGCAATCGCCGCATAATCCATGTATTTGCGCCAGATATAGGGCTGCAACTCCTTGAGGAAGGCCGCACCCGCGGCCAGATCGCCTGCCACCGGGCGTGCCTTGATCATCGCGGCGCGCTCCCAGTTCTGGCCGCGTGCCTCATAGTAGCGCAGTGCCGCCTCGACCGGGATCGCCAGCGGTGTCGAACCGGGGTCTGGGCGCAGTCTCAGATCGGTGCGGAAGACATAACCGTGTTCGGTGCGGTCCTGCAGGATGCGCACCAGGCGGCGCGTCAGCCTCGAAAACAACTCGGTGGCATCGAGCGGATCGACGACGGCGGGCGCTTCCGGATCGAAGAAAACCACCAGATCGATGTCGGAGGAAAAATTCAGCTCATGCGCGCCGAGCTTGCCCATGCCGAGCAGGATCCAGCCCGACTGTTTCGACGGATTGCCGACATCCGGCAGTTTGAGTTTGCCCTGGCCATGCGCGTCACGCAGCAGGAAGTCGACGGCCGCACGGGTGCAGGCGTCTGCAAGATCGCTCAATCGCCGGACCGTCAGCGCCGTTTCGGCCTCGCCGGCAAGATCGGCCAGCGCGATGAGGAAATGCGCCTCCGCCTTCCACTGGCGCAGCTCCATCATCAAGCCGGATTCCGAGACTGCTTCGGCTAGATGCACCTGGTCGATGGCGGCGCCGATCACCTTCAGTCGAGCCTCGATCGTCTGCTCGAACAGCCCGTCCAGGATTTGCGGCCGGCGGCGTGCCGTATCGCGCAGGAACGGCGACAGATCGAAGACGGCGGCGAGGAAATCCTGGCCCTCGCCCTTGCCGGCCAGGAACTTGGCCAGCCGCGTCAGCCTCTCTTCGCGCGCGGCGGAAGCGATCTCGGCCAGTTCCAGCCGCGCACGCTCCTTGTCGAGCGGGGCAAGCCTGGCAGCCGGCTTCAGCAGCCATCCAGTCTCCACCCGCTTGGCTGAAGTGCTCATCAGTGATCCTCCCGAGCCGGGAAACTCATGACCACGGATAGTCCAGGATTGCCAGGCAAGAGTTCAAGCCGGCCATTGTGGAACGTCATGACCGCCTTGGCGAGGCTGAGGCCAAGACCGGAACCCGGCTGCGAACGGCTCTTCTCCAGCCGCACGAAACGTTCCGTGGCCCGCGCCCGGTCGCCATCGTCGGGAATGCCGTGTCCATTGTCGGCAACCGACAGGCGAACGTCCGTACCGGCTCGCTCGAGCGTGACGCGCACCGCCGGCTGGGCATTGGCGCCGGTCGAATATTTGATGGCGTTGTCGACGATGTTCGACAGCGCCTGACCGATCAGTTCGCGGTTGCCGTTGACGGACACCGCGTCGCGCGCGTCTGCTTCCAGCGACACGCCTGCCTCTTCCGCCACCGGCTCGTAAAGCTCGACAACGTCGCGCACGGCCTCCGCCAGATCGACGCGGTTGGTGTTCTCCGAGGAGTAGCCAGCCTCCAGCCGGGAGATCATCAGGATGGCGTTAAACGTTTTTATCAGCTGGTCCGACTCGGCAATAGTGCCTTCCAGCGCCTGCCGGTAATCGGTGGGCTTTTGCTTGCCCGAAAGCGTCGCTTCGGCCCGGTTGCGGAGCCGGGTCAGCGGCGTCTTCAGATCATGCGCGATGTTGTCGGAAACCTGCTTCAGGCCTTCATTCAGCGTGGCGATCCTGGCCAGCATGGCATTGAGATTTTCGGAGAGCCGGTCGAACTCATCGCCAACCCCCGTCACCGGCAGCCTGCCCGACAGATCGCCGCCCATAATGCGGCGGCTGGCTTCCGACACGCTGTCGATGCGCTTCAGCGCGGCGCGGCCGACAAAAAACCAGATCAGCAATCCGCCCAGCCCCATCATGCCGAGCGCCAGCATCAGCGCACGGCGGATGACCGCACGAAACCGTTCCGGCTCGCCAAGGTCGCGGCCGACCAGCATGATCATCTGGTTCGGCAACCGCAGCACCAGCGCAATGGCGTTGTGGCCCTTTTCGCCCTGCGCCTGCGCATCGTTCTGCTCGGATTGGGTGGTGGTGCCCTGCTCGGCGGGAAGGTTGCGCAGGCGCTCGAGCTCTCCCTCGCCAAAACGCTGATAAGAGAACGGACTGCTGGTCCAGCCTTCGGTTTCGAGAACGCCCGGCTCCAGGCTCTGCACATTGCCGGTCAGGATCTGTCCGTTGGCGTCGGCGATCAGATAGAGGTTGGCGCCGGGCTGGCGCGAGCGGGCCTCGACTACACGGACCAACACCGGCAGACCGCCACGTTGATAGGCGCGAGCCAGACCGAGCACCTCGTCATTGATGGTGTCCTGTGTCTGCCCGGTCAGCATGCGCGCCGACAACGAGGTCATGTAGAAGACGAGCGCCACCGCGCAGAGCGCGAAGAGCAGGAGGTAGAGCGCCGAAAGCCGCGCTGCCGTCGTCTTCATGATGGCTGGCACGGAAAGAGCCATGCCGCAGCTAGATCAGCATGAGGTTTGGTCGAATCGTCATGCCGATCTAGCTCTTTGTTGGAGCATGATCTTTTCCGAAAACCGGTTCCCACTTTTCGGGATCATACTCTAGCCGCTCTTCAGCATATAGCCGGCGCCGCGAACCGTATGCAGGATGGGCTTGTCGAAGCCCTTCTCGATCTTGCCGCGCAGCCGCGAGACATGGACGTCGATGACATTGGTCTGCGGATCGAAATGATAGTCCCAGACATTTTCGAGCAGCATGGTGCGCGTCACCACTTGGCCGGCATGCCGCATCAGATATTCGAGCAAGCGGAATTCACGCGGCTGCAGCGTTATCTCGCGTGACGCACGGCGTACCGAATGCGACAGCCTGTCGAGTTCGAGATCGCCGACGCGGTAGACGGTTTCGGCTTCCTTGGCGCTGGCGCGACGGTTCAGAACCTCGACGCGGGCGAGAAGTTCGGAGAAGGCATAGGGCTTTGTCAGGTAATCGTCGCCGCCGGCGCGTAGACCCGTGACCCTATCATCGACCTCGCCGAGCGCCGACAGGATCAGCACCGGCGTTGTGTTGCCCCTGGACCGGAGACCGGCAATGACCGACAGGCCGTCGCGACGCGGCATCATCCGGTCGATCACCATCACGTCGTAGTCGCCGGCGTCGGCGAGCGCAAAGCCGGTTTCGCCGTCACCAGCGACATGCGCGGTGTGACCGGCCTCGGCAAAGGCTTTCTGCAAGTAATCCGCAGCCTCGCGATCGTCTTCTATGACGAGAATCTTCATAGGGCTGTTATACGCGATTTCGCCGGAAGGTTGAGTGGCAGACATCTGCATTGTGGCCTTTGCCAAAGCGCACCGCGATCAAGATTGCCGAAGCCGTACGCGATAAAGCTGCTCGCTGCCGATGTCATTTTGCGTCGGATCGCGGAAGCGCTTTTGAAAGTGTGCGGCAGCGGACGATGGGAAGCCCGCTGCCGCCGGGGGAAGGCGCGATGACTGACTAACGCGCGCTTCTCCATGCTTTCCCCTACGGCGGCTCGGGGGTGTTGAAACTGCCGCACTGGAAAAGTCCAACGTGCCGCCGGAACGCCCTCACCCACCTGGAAAGGCCGAGAGATCGCTCCGGGGCCAACCTCAGCCCTTGGCGACGGGCAGCGCGACGAAACGATTGGTGTCGTCGCGGGTGATCTGCATCAGCACTGCCTTGCGGCCGGATTTGACTGCATCGGTCATCGCCTTGGTGACGTCGTCGGTGCCGTTCACTTCGGTCGAATTGACCGATGTGATGACGTCGCCCGGCTGGATACCGCGATCGGCGGCATCGCTGTCGGGATCGACATCGGTCACCACCAGTCCCTTGCCGTTTTCAGACTTGGTAACGGTCAGGCCGAGATCGGCCAGCGTGTCGGGCTTGGCCGGGGCGGCGGGCTGCTGCTGGTCGACAGAGGCCTGCTTGTCGCTCGAGGGCAGTTTGCCGAGATCGACCTTGACCGTCTGGCTCTTGCCGTCGCGCCACACGGTGACGTCGACCGACTTGCCAGGCGAATAGGCGCCGATCAGCCGGGCCAGTTCCTTCGGCGAAGCGACATCCTTGCCGTCGACCTGGGTGATCACGTCACCGGCCGTGATGCCCGCCTTCTTGCCGGGACCATCGTCCTGGGCACTGGAAACCAGTGCGCCGTTGTTGGACTTCAGACCAAGCGACTCAGCGATGTCGGAGGTGACCGGCTGGATTTCCACACCGAGCCAGCCCCGCTGCACGGAACCGCTCTTCATCAGGTCCTGAACGACCTGCTTGGCGGTCGAAGCGGGAATGTCGAAGGCGATGCCGACGCTGCCGCCGGATGGCGAGAAGATCGCGGTGTTGATGCCGACGACCTGGCCGTTGAGGTTGAAGGTCGGACCGCCAGAATTGCCGCGGTTGACCGATGCGTCGATCTGGATGAAGTCGTCATAAGGGCCAGCGCCGATGTCACGGCCGCGGGCGGAGACGATGCCGGCGGTGACGGTTCCACCAAGGCCGAACGGATTGCCGACGGCCACCACCCAGTCGCCGACGCGAACCTTGGAGTCATCGGCGAAGTCGACATAGGTAAACTTGCCGACGCCGTCGACCTTAAGCACGGCGAGATCGGTGCGCGGGTCGGTGCCGACCAGCTTGGCGTCGAGTTCCTTGCCGTCATGCATCACCACGGTGAAGGCCGAGCCTTCCGAAACAACGTGATTGTTGGTGACGAGATAGCCGTCATCCGAGATGAAGAAGCCCGAGCCCTGGGCAACCGGCCGCGGCTGGTCGTTGTTGCGGTCGCGGTGGCTGAAGCGCCTGTTGCCGCCACCCTGGCCGTCCTGGTCACCAAAGCCACGGAATTCCTTGAAGAAGCGGCGCAGCTGTGGATTGTTGGGCAGGTTGTTCATGCCATCCTGGTCGTCGGACGGGTCGGAGCCATCATCGGCGGCCGGGCTGATCTTGGCCTTGACCTTGACACTGACAACGGCGGGAGAAACGCGCTCGACGACATCGGCGAAGCCCGGCACCTGCGGCGCCTCGACGCGTACGGCATCGGCCAGAACAGGGCTGGTTCCGCTGGTCAGCGCGCCAACGCCGATCGCACCGGCCACGGCGACAGATGCGACGGCAGCCATGAGACGCTTGCGGGTGACGGAATATGAATTGGGGGCAATATTCATGGATCTCTTATCCTCTTTCAACGGACGCTGCTTGGTCGGCATCCTCGGAAAGGAGAATTAGAGCGGCACACATTACAGCGCCATTTCCGACACATGAAACTTTGGTAATGTTTGGGAGTGACGGCGGACGTCAGTCGCGGCGCAATATGGCGTCCAGCGCCGCCTGTTCCTCAGTGGTCAACGCATTGGTCGCCAGCACGCGGCGCGACCGCGCGGTCAGCACGATGAAAACACCTCCAACCAGCAACAGCAGGACGGGCGTGCCCCATAGCAACGCATTGCGCAGGTCGAAACGCGGCTTCAGCAGCACGAACTCGCCATAGCGCGAAACCACGTAGTCCATGACCTGCTGGTCGGTGTCGCCGGCGACGAGGCGCTGACGCACAAGGACGCGCAGGTCGCGGGCAAGGTCGGCATCGGATTCGTCGATCGACTGGTTCTGGCAGACCATGCAGCGCAAGCCTTCCGACAGCGCCCGCGCCCGCGCCTCCAGCGTCGGATCAGGCAGCACCTCGTCAGGCCTCACCGCCGAGGCCGTGCCGGCAAAGAACAGCGCCAGCAGCAGGACAATGGAGGTCAGAAAAAGCCGCGCGTTCATGGCAGGGTCGCGGATGGCACCGCGCTCGCCTGCTTGCGCCGCCGCGACGGCGCGCCGACGCGCAGGCGCCGGTCCATCAGTGACATCGCCGCGCCCGCCATCATCATCAGGCCGCCGCCCCAGATCAACGTCACCAGCGGCTTCCACCACAAACGCACGACGACAGAACCGTCATTGCCCTCGTCGCCGAGCGAGATGTAGAGCTGCGAGAAACCAAACGTCCTGATGCCCGATTCCGTCGTCGTCATCTGCCGCACCGGATAAAACCGTTTGGCGGAGCTGATTTCGCCAACAGGGCTGCCGCTGACGCCGATCAGCTCGAAGCGGCCGAGATCCTCGCTGTAATTCGGTCCTTGGGCCGGATAAAGCCCGACGAAACGCAGCGTATGGCCGGACAGTTCGACGGTCTCACCGGCATGCATCGACAGGATCTTCTCGGTGCCGAAGCAAAGTGTGCCGACGATGCCGAGCGTGGTCAGGCCGAGGCCAAGGTGAGCGAAGGCAGTGCCGAAGACCGAGCGCGGCAGGCCGAGCAAGCGCCTGACCATGATCCCCGCTGCGACATTGCCGACCCCCGATTTGACGGCGAGATCGGTGAGCGCGCCAAGGATCAGCCAGACGGCAAGGCCAACGCCCAGGGCTGCGAACACCGAGGCGCCGTCGATGAACAAAGCGGTGACCAGCGTCGCCAGCAGCGCCGCTGCAAAGGCCACCATAAGGCGCTGCGCGACGGCGAAGACATCGCCGCGCTTCCAAGCCAGCAACGGCCCGAACGGAACCACGAGCAGCAGCGGCGCCATCAGCGGTCCGAAGGTGAGATTGAAGAACGGCGCGCCGACCGAGATCTTGTCGGCTGAAAAGGCTTCGACGGCGAGCGGATAGAGTGTGCCGACGAGGACGGTCGCCGTCGCCGTCGTCAGGAACAGATTGTTGAGGACCAGCGCCCCTTCTCGGGAAATCGGCTGGAACAGGCCGCCGGTCGTCAGCCGGGAAGCGCGCAGCGCAAACAGCGCCAGCGAGCCGCCGATAAACAGCGTCAGTATGCACAGGATAAACACGCCGCGCGTCGGATCGGTGGCAAAGGCGTGCACCGAGGTCAGCACGCCTGAACGCACGAGGAAGGTGCCGAGCAGCGACAGCGAAAAGGTCAGGATGGCGAGCAGCAGCGTCCAGATCTTCAGCGCCGAGCGCTTCTCCATGACGATGGCCGAATGCAGCAGCGCTGTGCCCGCCAGCCACGGCATGAAGGAGGCGTTCTCGACCGGATCCCAGAACCAGAAACCGCCCCAGCCAAGTTCATAGTAGGCCCAGTACGATCCCATGGCGATGCCGCCGGTCAGGAACATCCAGGCGACCAGCGTCCACGGCCGCACCCAGCGCGCCCAGGACGCGTCGATGCGGCCTTCGATGAGAGCGGCGACCGAGAAGGAAAAACAGATCGAGAAGCCGACATAGCCGAGATAGAGGAACGGCGGGTGTATGGCGAGGCCGAGATCCTGCAGGATCGGGTTGAGATCGCGGCCTTCGATCGGCGCCGGATTGAGCCGGATGAACGGATTGGACGTCGCCAGGATGAACAGGAAGAAGGCGGCGCCGATGGCGCCTTGCACCGCAAGCACATTGGCGCGCAGCGTCGCCGGCAGGTTGGAGCCGAAAGCGGCGACGAGCGCGCCGAAGAAGGTCAGGATCAACACCCAAAGCAGCATCGAGCCTTCATGATTGCCCCAGGTTCCGGTGATCTTGTAGATCAACGGCTGCAAGGAATGTGAGTTTTCCCACACGCTTGCCACCGAGAAATCGGAGCTTGCATAGGCACTCGCCAACGCTGCGAAAGACAGCGCCGTCAGGGCAAAGCCGGTCACCGCGACCGGACCGCCGACGGCCATGAGGCGCTGGTTGTTCAGGCGCGCGCCAAACAGCGGCACCACCGTCTGCACCAGCGAAAGCGCAAACGCCAGGACGAGGGCGAAATGTCCGGTTTCAACCATGCCCGTGATCCATTGTCGCTCTCCTGCCGGAGCTATTCACTCTTGTTCTCCTGCCAGACGCCCTTGGCCTTGAGGCCGTCCGCAACCTCCTTGGGCATGTAGCGCTCATCATGCTTGGCCAGCACGCTATCGGCAACAAAAACCCCGTCCGGGCCGAAAGTACCCTCGGTGATGACGCCCTGCTCTTCGCGGAAAAGGTCGGGCAGGATGCCGGTGTAGGTGACCTTGACCGATTTGTGCGTGTCGGTCACCGAAAAGCCGACCGTGGCCCCCTGCCCGCGCTGGATCGTGCCTTTTTCGACCAATCCACCCAACCGGATGCGCTGGCCAGGCTGGACACTGGCGGTGGTGAGATCGGCCGGCATGTAGAAAAAGGAGGCCTTCTGGCCAAGCGCGTAAAAAGTCAGCCCGGTCGCGGCACCCAGGAAGACCAGCCCGCCCGCGATCACCGACAATCGTTTCTGCTTGCGCGTCATGTCTTGTTCTACTCCGTCGCCGCAAGGCCAAGCGAAGCGGCAAAGGCGGTGAATTTCTTCGCCTGCTCACTGTCGGCTCCAAAGACGGCGATGGCGCGACCGAGCGCCTCACGCGCCTGATCGGCTTTGCCGAGCACGACATAGGAACGAACGAGCCGCATCCATCCTTCCGGATCACGCGGATTTTGCCGCAGTTTGTCGTCGAGGCCGGCGACCATCGTGTTGATCATGGTCTCCCGATCCTGCGGCGACATCGAGGATGCGGCGTCGAAATCGCCGGCATCGGGACCGTTGGTGGCGCCGGAAGCGACGTCGGAGCCTCCGGATTTGGCGAGCGCCTGCTCGACGGCACCGCGCCATGGCGAGTCCGGCGGCAATCTGCCCAGCATCGCCTGCCATGCCGTGGTCGCTTCCTTGGCGCGCCCCTCCTGCGCCAACGCCATGGCCAGGTAGAAACTCGCCTTCGCGTTGGCCGGATCGAGCTTCAGGGCTGCCTCGAAAGCATCCTGGGCATCGGCCGAGACAATGCCGCCTGCCGCGCTGGCGATCGCCTCGCCGAGACCGGCCTGGCGAACGGCGCTGTCGCCATCGAGCCGAATGGCGTTGCGATAGGCTCCCGCCGCGTCGGAAAAGCGCTGCATGCGCAGATAGACCGGTGCCAGCACGTCCCAGCCCCTGCCGTCAGTGGGATTGGCGGCCAGATGGGCTTCGGCCCGCGCCACCAGCTCGTCGACCGAACTGTCGGCGGGATTCTTGGCCAACCGCTCGCTGAGCGGTTGCGACGGCAGGTCAGGAGAGCCAAGCTGGACATAGAGCCCCCAACTGACCAGCGGCACCGCCAGCACGGCTACGGTTGCCACCAGCCTTGCCGTGATCGACGCTCGGCCAGGGTTTGCGCCGCCGGCGGTACCCGCATTGTCAAGGCGAAGGATGCGGCGAGCGATCTCGGCGCGGGCCTCGGCGGCTTCGGCCGGCTGGATCAAGCCACGCGCGGCGTCGCGGTCAAGCTCGGACAATTGGTCCCGATAGACTTCGAGATCATGTTCGCCGCTCGACGACCCGCCCTTGGCGCTGGCGGCCAGCGGCAGCAGCACCGCCAGGCTTGCACCCAGCGTGAGAATGGCGGCTATGACCCAGAACAGCATGGTTCTTCCAATACCGGCAGAGCTCTGCCGTGCCAACAGATGCATGCTGCGACGCTTTGACGACGCCAGCCGCCAATCGTCGGCAGACGGTCGTCAGGTCAGCGGCGTCCAGCTGCCATCGGCGTTGCGGCAAGCGGTTCCACGCGCCGTGACCCCGGCGCCGGCGGAAAACACCGTCTGCGTGTACTGGCGGCAGTCCTGCGAACCGACGCGGTACGGCTGGGCCGGAACCACCTCGCCGTAGCGCGAAGCCTGAGCGCCTTTCCACGTCACCTTCTGGCCGCTGGTCGTATATTCCAGCGCCTTGTATTCAGCCTCGAGCGCGCTGCGCTTCTCGGTCTCGCTGAGGCCGTTGCCGATCGTCCCGCTGATGAGGCCGCCGCCCATCGCCGAAATGATCGTCGTGGTCACCTTGCCGCTTGAAGGAGGTGTCGAGGCCGGTGTCACTGCTATGGCTGGACCCTTGCCGCTCAAGGTGGTGCAGCCGGAAACGGCCAGCAATGCGGAAACGAGAGCGACGCGAATCTTCATGCCAACAACCGATTTTCTTGAGTGGGAGCCTGCCATGGATGCGCCGGGGGCCGCGTCATCGGAGAAGTTGGCGTGGCCATAGTATTGATATTTGTCGGAAATTTGGCCGTTGGCAGCTGCGAGACCAATCGACATGCCGCCAATAACATCTCCCGTCCCTCTATGTCGATTGGCCCTGGTGAACATCACTGAAGGCTCCGCAATCGCACCACCGCCTTCAATCCGCCCATACCGGACCGTTCGAGCGCCAGAACGCCTCCATACTCGTTGACGAGGTCTGCGACAATGGCCAGCCCCAGACCTGTTCCGGGCTTTGTCTCGTCCAGACGCCGTCCTCGCTTCAGCGCCTCGCGCGCCTTGTCCTCGGGAATGCCCGGACCGTCATCCTCTATGCTGATCTCGAACAGGCCGGCCGGGTCGTCCTTGCCGGTCAAGGGCACGACCGAAACCTGCACCGCGCTCTTTGCCCATTTCATCGCGTTTTCAAGGAGATTGCCCAGCAATTCCTCAAGATCCTCGCGCTCGCCGGCGAAGACGATTTCGGCCGCCGGCAGCGACAGCGACAGATTTGTCTGCGGATTGAGCTTCTGCAGAACCCGCACCATGCGCTGCACCAGCGGCGTCACCGGCGTGCGGTAGACGACGCTGTCGCGCTGTGCCGCGACGCGGGCGCGCTGGAGATAGTGTTCGACCTGCTTCTGCATGGAAGCGGCCTGTTCGGCGATCAGCTGCCCCTTGGCGCCGCCGAGCGCGCGGCCCTCGTTGAGCAATACCGCCAGCGGCGTCTTCAGCGAATGGGCGAGATTGCCGACCTGTGTTCGCGACCGCTCGACGATGCGCCTGTTGTTTTCGATCAACGCGTTGGTTTCGTTGGCAAGCGGTTCGATCTCGGCCGGGAAGCGGCCGTCGAGCCTCTGCGCGGTGCCCTCGCGCACCATGGCGAGCGCGTTCCTGACCCGGCGCAGCGGCTGCAGGCCGAGCAGGATGGCGATCGCGTTGATGGCGATCATGCCGACGCCGAACAGGCTGAGATAGGTCAGCAGGCGGCGCTGGAAGGTAGCGATTTCCTGTTCGAGTTCGCTCTGGTTGCCCATGACGCGGAAACGCGCGGCCCGGTTCTTGGCGTCGAGAACGAATTCGCTCTCGAAAACTTCGAGTTGCTCGCCGTCGATGCCTTCAGCTGCGTAGCTGCGCTGAAAGCTGGCATTGAACGGCACCTCGGCAACGCTCGGTGATGGGATCGTCGTGGTCATCGACGACGAGTGGAGATCGCCATGCACACCCTCCGAAGCGGGCTCGACCGACCAGTACCAGCCCGAATTCGGCTCCGAGAACCGAAGGTCGCCGAGGTCTGGCGCGCCAGTCAGCGCTCCGCTGTCGGAGATGCCGATCGAACCGATCAGGTTGAACAGATGCGCCGAAAGCAGGCTGTCGAAGCCGCGCTCGCTGGCCTGGCGGTAGAGCGTGGTGATCAAGGTGAAGATGACAACGAGCGTCACGATCGCCCAGACCGTGGAAAAGGCGATAACGCGGAACGTCAGCGAACGCGGCCACAAACGCAGCGAAAGCGGCGTCCTTGCGGTTGGTTTGAGCGGTTCCGAGTTACGCCTCCGGCTCACGCATGCGGTAGCCCATGCCGCGCACGGTTTCGATCATGTCGATGCCCATCTTCTTGCGCAGCCGCCCGACAAACACCTCGATGGTGTTGGAATCGCGGTCGAAATCCTGATCGTAGAGATGCTCGACCAGTTCGGTCCGCGAGACCACTTCGCCCATATGGTGCATCAGATAGGCGAGCAGGCGGAATTCGTGCGACGTCAGTTTCAGCGGCACGCCGTCGACATCGGCCTTGGAGGCCTTGGTGTCGAGACGCAGCGGCCCGCAGGTCAGTTCGGACGAGGCATGGCCGGCTGCTCGCCGGATCAGGGCTCGTAACCTCGCCAGCACCTCCTCGATGTGGAACGGCTTGGTGACGTAGTCATCGGCGCCGGCATCGATGCCGGAGACCTTGTCGCTCCAGCGGTCGCGCGCCGTCAGGATCAGCACCGGCATCTTGCGGCCGCCGCGCCGCCAGCGCTCGACCACACTTATGCCGTCCATCTGCGGCAGGCCGATATCGAGCACGACCGCGTCATAGGGCTCTGTGTCGCCAAGGAAATGGCCTTCCTCGCCGTCGAAGGCGCGGTCGACGACATAGCCGGCATCGACCAGCGCATCCGATATCTGCCGATTGAGATCCTTGTCATCTTCGACGACGAGTACACGCATGCGGAGTTCGATACCTGTTGAAGAGCTTTGTCAGATTGAAGGGCTTGGTCAGATGAAGAGCTTTGTCAGATTGAAGACTGGGGCAGATATAGGCCGATTCCGGCGGCCTGGGAAACGTAGCCTAAGGTTGATTGGGTCAGTTCAGCGGAACGACGATCTCGGAACGGCGCGGACGTTGTCCGTCCTTGCCTGGAACGAGCACCACGATGACACAGACAGGCTGACCGCCGCGCGTCGATTGCGAGGCCTTGGCCAGCGTTCCGCCATTCTGCTCGGCCACCTGCTGGCCGATGGCGTAGCAATCGGACGCAGCCAGTACGATCGGGCTGGCCAGGTCGGGCGGCGCGATGACCGGTATCGCCATCGCCTGCGACGCGAACAGCCCGGCAGCACAAAGCGCCAGTGTCGCGGTTCGGAGGGGGGAGCGAAGCGTTTTCATGACCGGCGTTGTAACGCATCGGTGCTGAACGTGAAATGAACGGTGAACGCCGCTGAAAACATCCTCGCCACACCCCTGCAACGCGAGACAATCAATCTGGAATTTCACCGCCTCGAACAGGTGAAATCCCGCGAAAGTCCAGTCTAGACTCGGTTTTGACCATATTGAAAGCGCATCAGGCATTTTCCTGCGTTATCGCGCGAAAACGCAGCAGCCCGTGATGCACGAGCAGATCCTCGTCATGGCGGGCTTCGGCAAATTCCAGCGACAGTCGTGTCTGGCCGCGAGAGCCAATCGCCAATGCTGCGTCGGCAAGGCGCGCCTGGATGGCGGCCATGATGGCTAGCGTTTCGGCGTCGCCATGGGCTTTCGACCAGACATGCAGCGTAATCAACTGATCATCAGTGTTCTCGGTGCTCGTATCCCAGTCGAAAGCAGAGGTCTGGCCGCAGGTCACGTACGGAAAAGCGGCATTGTCGGTTGGCCGTTCGAGCAGTCCGGCGCCGCCCAGCAAGGCCGACAGCGATGCATCGCTTTTCAGCCTGAGAAACAGTGCCTGCTGTAAATCGTCTGGCGCGGTCATCGTCTTTTCCTCCAGTTCCTGCGCTGCCGATTATTGCTTTTCGGAAGCTGTCCGCGTTCTGCGTGTTCTGACAGATATAGCCATTCGACGCGCGGAGGCGATGGCGATTCGTCATCGGAATGATGGATGCCGATGATCTCGAAAGGGCGACTTTGCCAACACCATCGTCCGCGGGCACCGCGCCGCGAACATGGACTCTCGATTCCTGGTTACATATTCTCGCTACAGGGTCGCATGACGATCCACGAAGCAATTTCGGAAGCTGATGATGCTCGATGCAGAAAAGACCAGGGCTGCCTCGCGGTTGTTGGTAGGCCACTGGGACCAGGGCACCCGTCTCGGCGCCATACCCGAGGCGTTGCGCCCACAAACACGGCTCGAAGGTTACGCCATCCAATCGCATGTCCTGGATCGCTCGGCGGCCTCGCTTTTCGGCTGGAAGATTGCCGCGACCAGTGTGGCCGGACAAAGGCACATCAATGTCGACGGCCCGATGGCCGGACGTCTCCTGGCCGAAAAAGCGGTGGAGGTCGGCGGGACCGTTTCGCTGGCGACGAGCAAGATGCGCGTGGCCGAGATCGAGTTCGCTTTCCGCTTCGGCCGCGAGTTGCCGCCTCGTCCTGCGCCCTATGAAATCGCCGAAGTGATGAAAGCCGTGGCGACCTTGCACCCGGCGATCGAAATTCCGGACTCACGCTATGACGATTTCTGCGCCGTCGGGGCGCCGCAGCTCATTGCGGACAATGCCTGCGCCAATCTGTTTGTCATCGGCGAGGCGGCGGAAGACGACTGGCGCGGCGTGGATCTTGCAAAACACCCCGTGGTCGCGTCCGTTTCCGAAAGGTCGCAACATAGCGGATCGGGAGCGGCCGTGTTGGGCGACCCTCGCGTCGCGCTCACCTGGCTCGTCAACGAGCTGTCGGGCCTGGGCATAGCGCTCCAACCGGGACAGGTGGTGATTACAGGCACCTGCGTGACGCCGATAAGCGTCGAGGCAGGCGACGAAGTCACCGGCGATCTCGGCCGGTTTGGCCGCGTCTCGGTGCGGTTTGTCTAGGCTCCGCGCTGCCTGGCCACGAAACTGCGCACCGCCAGCACCAGCACGGTGATGATGATCAGGATCACCGAGAGCGCGGCGATCGCCGGGTCGATGTTGTCGCGCAGGCCCATCCACATCAGCCTCGGCAGGGTGATGGCGTTGACCGAGGTGATGAACAGGGTGACGCCGATTTCTTCCCACGACAGCACGAAGGAGAGCAGTGCCGCGGTGATGATGCCGAACTTGATGTTGGGCATGATGATGCGGGTGGCGCGCTCCCACACAGTGGCCCCTAAGCCCCGCGCGGCAAGGTCGATGCGCCGGTCGAGCTGGCTGAGCGAGACCAGCATCAGCACGGTGGCGAAGGGCACCGTCATCACCGAATGCGCCATGGCGACGCCGAGCCATGTGTCATAGCCGAAGAACGTGCTGAAGCCCGAGATCGAGGTCAGCAGGAAGTAGAGCGTGATCGCCGAGACCACCGGCGGCACCACCATCGGCAGCAGCACGAAGCCGACCAGGGCCGCGGTGAAGCGGGGCTGGAACATCCAGACGCCGAGGCTGAAGCACAGCGCGAGCACGGTTGAAAAGGCGCTGCTGACGACACCGATGCGGATCGAGAGCAGGATCGATTGGAGCCAGCGCGGGTCCTCGACCAGCGCCCGGTAGTGGCGCAGCGACAGTTCGCCCGACGGCATCGCCAGCATGCGGCTCGGCGTCAGCGACACCGGGATGACGGCGAGCAGCGGCATCAGCAGGAACAGCGCCACGAGGGCGGCGATGATCAGCGAGACGGGACCGGGGCGGTAGGTCGGCATCAGATCAACTGCTTCGGTCTGACGTATCGGAACAAAAGCGCCATCAGCGCGCCGACGAACAGCACCAACACGACGCTGATCGCCGCCCCCAGGCCCCAGTCCGGGCTCTGGAAGATCCTGAGATAGATCAGCTCGGCGATCATGACGCTGCGGCCGCCACCGAGGATCGCCGGCGTGACGAAGAAGCCGAGCGAGAAGACGAACACGATCATCGCCGCGCCGATGATGCCGGAGCGCGTCATCGGCACGAACACTGTCCAGAAGGTGCGCATGCGGCTGGAGCCGAGCCCGCGCGCGGCCAGGAGCACGCGGTCGTCGAGGCTGCGCATAGCCGATGCCAGCGGGAAGACGGCGAAAGGAATGAGGAAATGCGTCATGCCGACGATGACGCCGAATTCGTTGCGCACCAGCGCCAACGGTTCGGAAATGAAGCCGATCGCCTGCAGCCAGCTGTTGATCAGGCCGCGATTGGAGAGCAGCGCCACCCAACCGAAGGCACGGGTCAGCACGGAAATCCAGAAGGGAACGAGAATGCAGAACTCGGCGACCAGGCGCTGTGCCGGGGTTCCACGCACCCAGACGACGGTGATGGCGTAGGCAGCGGCCACCGAAACCACGGTGACGACCGCCGCGATGCGCAGCGTGCGGATGAACACCGACTGCACGAGATCGTCGGTAAGCAGCGCCTCATACTGGCCGAGGCCGGGCGTCGGCAGCGTGAAGCTCCATTTGACGACGCCGAGGAACGGCCAGGCATAGGCCAGGACAAGAAACAGGAGCAGCGGCGCCATCAACAGCGCCGCGCCCATCCTGTCGGAGAGATAGGATCTCATGTCGACCCGATTACCCCTGCCCTGATCAGGCCGAGATGATCTTGGTGTATTCGTCGAGCGCCGGCCCGTAGTTCTTGGCGTACCAGTCCATGTCGAGCGCGATCTGCTTCTTCATGTTCTCGGGATCGACCGGGTTGATGCGCTTCTTGTCGGCAGGGATCAGCGCGTCTGCCGCCGGGTTTGCAGGACCTTGGCCGAGCTTGTCGAACATGACCAGCTGCTTTTCAGGGTCCTGGGCACTGGCGATGAACTTCATCGCAGCGTCCTTGCCGCCGGGATTGCCCTTGAGCACGGCGAGCGCACCGGGCGAGATCAGGCCCTGGTCCCAGATGAACTTGATCTTGCCGCCGCTATCCTGCTCGATCAGTGAAGCGCGGGTCGACCAGACGATTGCCATCGAGGCCTCGCCATTGAGCAGCACGCTCTGACTTTCGGCGCCGCCACCCCAATAGGCAACGACGTTTTCCTTGAAGGCGGCGATCTTGTCATGGGCGCGCTTGAGATCGAGCGGGTAGAGCGACGCAGGCGCGATACCGTCGGCGAGCAGCGCCGCTTCCCAGCTCGACACGCCCCATTTGTAGAGCGAGCGCTTGCCGGGGAATTTCTTCACATCGAAGAAATCGGCCATGCCGGTCGGCGCGTCCTTGCCGTACTTCTCGGAATCATAGGCGATGACATAGGAGAAGAAATAGGTCGAGGCGGCGTATTCCCAACCAAAGCCGGGCCGCATCTTCTTCTTGTCGACGATGTTGTAATCGATCGGCTCGAGAGCCCCTTGGGCGCCGAGCGTGATGGCTGAGAACGGGTCTACGTCGACGAGATCCCAAGTCGGCGCGCCGCTCTTGAATTGCGCGGCGATGGCACCTTCGGTCGGACCCGAACCGTCCATCTTGACGGTGATGCCGGTGTCCTTGGTGAAGGCCTGGCCATAGGCGGCATCGTAGGCGGTGATGGCATCGCCACCCCAGTTGACCAGCACAAGTTCCTTGGCCTGCGCAAAGGCACCTGTCGAGCGCAGCAGCATCGGCGTGCCGGCCAGCACGAGTGCCGCCAGCTGCGTGAACTGCCGGCGCGAAATCTCGCCGCGACCTGCCCTGGCGGACAGGTTCTCGATGGCTTGTTTTTTGGTGTCATGTGTCATGTCAGTTCCCCTTTTTTGTTGTTGATAGTGCCGGAATCGGTGCTGCGATATCTCGCCACACCGTTCGTCATTGCCCTCCATGCGGAAGGAGGAAACCCTTTTCCGCCGGCCAGGTGAGCCAGACGGAGTTGCCCTTGCTCAAGGCCGCGGCAGCCACCTCGTTGGGCACCGAGACCGTGACCTTGGCGCCTTGCCGCGTCGTCAGGTCGAGCCGCGTTGCAGCACCCAGATAGGTGGAGTTGGTGGCGGTAGCGGCGATGCCATTCTCACCATCTGCCGCCTCGCCCGATATCGACATGTATTCCGGCCGGATCGCCAGGATTGCATCGCCTTGTACCAGCTCGGCCTTGCAGCCCATGCTGATCGTGCGGTCCTCGCACAGGCCCGTCGAGCCATTGCCGGCGGGCCTGACCCCCTTCAGCGGCAGCATGTTGATCTCGCCGAGGAACTCGGCGACGAAGCGGTTGTCCGGCCGGTCGTAGACCTCGTCGGGCGGTCCAACCTGCAGCAATTTGCCGTGATTGAAGATGGCGACGCGCGACGACAGCGCCAGTGCCTCGCTCTGGTCGTGGGTGACGAAGACGAAGGTGGTCCCGGTCTCCTGGTGCAGCCGCTTCATCTCGGCCTGCATCTGTCCGCGCAGGCCCTTGTCGAGCGCGGAAAACGGTTCGTCGAGCAACAGCACGCCCGGTTCGAACACCAGCGCGCGGGCCAGCGCCACACGCTGCTGCTGACCGCCTGACAATTGCGCCGGCAGTTTTTTCTCGTGGCCCTTGAGGCCGACGCGCTCGATCATCTCGCCGACACGGCGCTTGATGTCGGCGGCCGATTTCTTGCGCACCTTGAGTGGGAAGGCGATGTTGGCTTCGACGCTCATATGCGGGAACAGCGCGTAGCCCTGGAACACCATGCCGGCGGCACGTTGCTCGGCCGGCCGGTCGGTGATGTCGACGCCGTCGCTGAACAGCTTGCCTTCGGTCGGCTGCACGAAGCCGGCAAGGATCATCAGGAAGGTGGTCTTGCCCGAACCGGACGGCCCGAGCAGGGTCAGGAACTCGCCACGGCCGATATCGAGCGACAGATTGTCCAGCGCACGGAACGAGCCGAAGCTCTTGCCGATCCCGATTGCCTTGATCTCTGCGGCACGGCCGGGTTGCTGCATACTGCCCTTTCCCTAACGCTTGTCGAAATCGTAGGCAGGGTGCCGGCTCACCGCAACCGAATAGTTTTCGCGTGATCGGCAAATTTCATTCATCTATGGCGAGATGTCGCCAACTGCCCTCAATACGGCAGAATGCGGTTCTCCTGGAGTTTCGACCGCAGCCATCCTGCGAACGCTTCCAGAACCGGATGCGAAGCCTTGGCGTGTTCGGAGACCAGGAAATAGGAGCGCGGCGACTTGATCGCGATGTCGAACGGCCTGACCAGCCGGCCCTCGCTCAGCGCCCGCCGGCTGGTCAGTTCGTCGCCCATGGCGATGCCCTGGCCGGCAATCGCCGCCGAAAAGACGAGGTTCATGTCCGAAAAGAAGATGCCGCCCTCAATGTCGGGGTTTTCCACCTTGGACAGCGCCAGCCAGCGTGCCCAATCCTCGGTGTCATCGAGATGCAGCAGGTTGGCGCGCAGCACGTCCGACGGCCGGGAAAAACCGCCGACCTTGTTGAGCAGCGTCGGGCTGCAGAGCGGCGTGAACGAGATTTCGCAGAGCGGCTCGACCGCCCGGTTCGGCCAATTGCCGACACCAAACGCAATGAAGGCATCGGCATCGGCATTGCTGACATCGTCGAGCCGGCGCGGCGTCAGGATGCGCAGCGCCACGTCAGGATACATCTGCCGGAACTCGCCGATATGGGTGCACAAGAACAGCGAGGCGAAGCCGGGCGTGCAACTGACGGCGAACGAGCCGCCGACTCCGGTGCCGGCATCGCGCGTCACCGCGTCGCCCAGAACGGTGAGCGCCTTGCGCACATCGCTGGCGTAGCGCTGGCCGCGCGGCGTCAGCGCCACGCCCTTGCCGATGCGTTCGAGCAGGTCGAAGCCGAGGTCGCGCTCCAGCAGGCGAAGCTGATGGCTAACAGCGCTGCGGGTCAGGTGCAACTCGTCGGCGGCGCGCCAGACGCTGCCGTGCCGGGCGAAGCTGTCGAGCGCACGCAGCGCTTGTGTCGATGGTATACGCAAGGAACCTCAGGTGAACCGAATTTGCACGAACCGGGAAAACATATCACTTTTTAGCGACCCGCTTCACTGCTTTCTTCTCATGCCATGGAGAAACCGGTGGCCACCTCGGCGCAAGCAACCGCCCTTGCCTGTCTCGACGGCATCCAGCCGTTGTTGTCCGCGTGGACACGCACCATCTTCGATTACGGCGAGACCGCGTGGCGGGAGTATCAATCAGCCGCCTGGTATGTCGAGCGGCTGAAACTCGAAGGCTTTTCCGTCGAAGAAGGCTCCGCCGGCATGCCGACCGCCTTCTGCGCGCATTGGACCAACGGCCCCGGCCCGACCATCGGCATGTACGCCGAATACGACGCGGTGCCGGGCAATTGCCAGGATGCCGCTACGGTCGAGCGTCCGCGCCGGGGACTTGGCAACCAGGCCGGCGGCCACACCGACCCGCATTCCGGCCTCGGGATTTCGAGCCTCGGCGGGCTGCTGGCGACCAAGGCGGCGATGCAGCGCCATGGCATATCAGGCACGCTGCGCTTCACCGGCGAGCCGGCGGAAAAGGTGCGCGGGTCAAAGCCGATCCATGCCGCCAAGGGCTATTATGACGGCCTTGCCGGCATGATCTCCTTTCACCCGTTCTACATGCTGCCGCTCTGCAACACGGCGCGCTGGGACACACATTGCGGCGCGGCCTACGCGATGATCTATCGCTTCATCTGCGACCAACCGGAGCGCTGGGCGCTGGCTGCGGGTGCTGCACCCATTCCGCAAGCACATTCGGCGGCGCGCGCCCCCGGCGCCAACGACGCATTGATGATGATGTACATGGCCTCCAAGGCTCTGCGCGATTCCATGCTGCCGCACCAGGGCGGCTGGTCGATCAGCGAGGCGATCCTGACGGCGGGGCAAGCGACCGCCGACAATTTGCCGGCGGGACTGGCCGAGATCCAGTACATGATCCGCGTGCCGACGCTTGCCATGGCCGAGCAGGTCACCGCGGTGCTCGACCGCAATGCCGAGGCCGCTGCCAGCATGAGCGGCTGCCGCCATGAGCGGCATTGGGTGTCGAAGTCACGACCGGGACTTGCCAACCACGCCATGGCCGAGATCGCCTATGAAGCACTGTCGACGGCTGGGCCGCCGCGCTGGGACGAAGACGCCAAAGCAGTTGCCCGCGAAATACAGGTCAATGCCGGGCGCATGGCGAGCGACGAGCCGTTGATCGAAGAACTCGAGCGCTTGATCGAGCCGCAGGCGGCGGAAGCGATCCTGCGCCGCGATCTGCCGCCCTCGCAAGTCAATTCGACCTCCGACGATTACACCGACATGAGCTGGCATACGCCGACAGCGCGGTTCTATGTCGCCCGCCCGGCGCTGCGTTCGGAGACCGGCTACCCCTATCCGGCATGGGTGATGAATGCGCTGGGCGGCATTTCGGCGACGATCGACCCGATGGTCATCTGCGCGTCCAAGACGGTCGCGCTGGCGGCGCTCCGCCTGCTGGAAGACCAGACCGCCCGCGATGCGGCGATGAATGAATTCGTCGCCCGCACCGGCGGCGGAATCGGCGGTTCGAACTGGATCGCGCCGCTTTGCGACTACGACCCGCCGATCGGGTTTCGATGGCCAGAATATGTCACCACCCCGCGTGGACGCGACTGGTGGATACCGAGCAATCAGACACCCCAAGCCACCTCACGAGGAGCATCCCATGACCGTTCATGACCGCATTGTGGCCGAGCCGTTTTCGCTGCAGCGCCGCAACCCCGCCGGCGGCACCAAGCCGCTGACCGCCTGGGGTTTTGCCAACGAGACCGACGTGCTGACCGACGTCCTGCTTGGCTCACCCAATTTCCTGCGCCATCTGTCGACCAGTTCGCTGTCGCGAAAGCACCTGCGCGAGGCGCCCTGCAACGTCCAGATCGCCCAGGCCCAGCACAAGGACCTGGTCGCCGCCTACGAGCATTTCGGCGTCAACATCCACTGGCACGAGCCGACGCCTGAGCTGCCGATGCAGGTCTATTCCCGCGATTCCAGCGTCATGACGCCCTACGGCGCCTTCATCACCGCCATGGCCAACTGGTGGCGGCGCGGCGAGAACTATGCCGCGATCCGCACCTATGAAAAGCTCGGCATCCCGATCTACGACATGGTCACGGCAGGCACGTTCGAGGGCGGCGACTTCAACGTCATCGAGGACGGCGTCGTGCTGATCGGCTGCGGCGGCGCGCGTACGCAGGAAGAAGGCGCCCGCCAGGTGCAGGCATGGTTCGACAAGGAAGGTTGGGAAACCCGCATCGCCTTCATCGACGAGTATTATGTTCATATCGACCTGATGGTGGTGCCGATCGCCGAGAAACTGACCGCTGTCTGCCTCGCCTGCACCGAACCCGGCATTGTCGACTGGTTGAAGGGCAAGGGCCACGAGATCATCGACGTGCCGTTCCAGGATACGATGGCGCTGGGCTGCAACTTCATGTCGCTGGGCAGGGACCGGGTGATCGCGCCGACCTCCAGCCAGGCGCTGATCGGTCAGCTCAAGGCGCGCGGCTTCGAGGTCGCGGCCGTCGACATGAGCGAGATCTCGAAGACCGGCGGCGGCATCCACTGCATGGCGCAGGCGCTGAAGCGCGAACCGGCCTGAGGAGTGGGATAGCGCTACGCTGCTTCGCTCACATTCGCATCAGCATGATCGGCATCCTGGCGGCCGAGGGTGCAAGGTCGCGCGCGCAAAACGGCTGAGATCGCCGGCTGGCGGCACCATGTGCCCCGCTGGCGAGTCGCAACGCTGGCCGACGCGAAACTTGCGCGATAGCTAATATAAGCGCACAGTAAAAACGTCTTTTGGGAGAGGACAGCTCATCTGCAAATCGGGAGGAAACCATGAACACCATGAGCCTCACCACGCTTGAACGCGGAAAAACGACAATCGACGCCGCAGCCCTGGAAGCGTTTTCGGCACAATTGCGCGGCAAAATGCTGAGCGAAGGCGATGCCGCGTACGACGAAGCACGGACCGTCTGGAATGCCACGGTCGACCGGCTGCCCGGGCTGATCGTGTGCTGCGTCGGCGCTTCCGATGTCATCAGTGCCGTGAATTTCGCCAGGGAGAACAGGCTTCTCGTCTCCGTGCGCGGCGGCGGCCACAACATTGCCGGAAGTGCGGTCTGCGATGGTGGCCTGATGATTGATCTGTCATTGATGAAGTCGGTGCGGGTCGATGTCGCTGCGCGGCGGGCATGGGTCGGGCCTGGCGCGACGCTTGCCGATGTCGACAAGGAAACGCAGGCCTTCGGGCTGGTGGTGCCGACCGGAATCAACTCGACCACCGGCATATCCGGCCTGACGCTGGGTGGCGGCTTCGGCTGGATCACCCGCAAATTCGGCCTGACCATCGACAATCTTGCCTCCGCCGATGTGGTCACCGCCGACGGCAAATTGCTCCGGGCCAGCAAGACTGAAAATCCCGATTTATTCTGGGCGCTGCGCGGCGGCGGCGGCAATTTCGGCGTCGTCACGGCATTCGAGTTCCATCTCCATGAGTTTGGACCGCAAGTGCTGGCAGGGCTTGTCGTCCATCCCTTCGCCGATGCCGAAAAGGTGCTGCGGGAGTATCGCAAGGCGCTCGAAACCGCTCCTGACGAGTTGACCTGCTGGGTAGTCATGCGGCAGGCGCCGCCGCTGCCCTTCCTGCCCGCGGAATGGCATGGCAAGGAGGTTCTGGTTCTGGCCATGTGCTATTGCGGCGACATCGAGGCAGGCGAAAAGGCGACGCAAAAACTTCGAGCCATCGGCACGCCGATTGCCGATGTCGTGGGCCCCAGCCCGTTCACCGGCTGGCAGCAGGCATTCGACCCACTGCTCACGCCCGGCGCCCGCAACTACTGGAAGAGCCATGACTTCACCGAGTTTTCCGAGGAGGCGGCTGCGGTCGTCAGGGGCAATAGCCAAGCTGCCGGGGCCCGAATGCGAGATATTTATCGGCCATGTCGGCGGCGCGGCAGGTCGCGTCAAGGCGGATGCAACGGCGTTCCCACAGCGCAGTTCACATTTCGTCATGAACGTTCACGCCCGCTGGCGCGAACCGACGATGGACAAGGCTTGCACCGACTGGGCTCGTTCAATCTACGAGGCGGCCAAACCTTATGCCGCCGGCACCGCCTATGTGAACTTCATGCCGGAGGACGAGGTCGACCGGGTCGAAGCGGCCTATGGTGGCAATCATCGACGGCTTCTGGAAATCAAGCAGCGCTACGACCCATTGAACTTGTTCCGCATGAACCAGAATTTGCGTCCGAAAGAAAGCTTGCGAGCCGCATGAGGCGCGCCGAGCTGCAGTGATAACAAGTTCACGCCTCCGCTGGAGGCGCGGGCACATGCTGTTGGCGCCGGGCTGTATTCTCGGGCCGGCCCATCAGCAACAAACCCGCCACTGTGTCTTCACCGCCCTTGTGACCGCTGGAAAAATGGAGGAATAGTCTCCCGGAATGCATCGCCCTGAAATTGCCGGTTTGCGGTTCTCAGGTCGTGCAATTGCTAGCCGGATTCCGAATGGCCAGTCCCGAACCGCGCAAAAGAAGAGGTCCGATCGCCGCCCGGCTGCTGGCGCTCGATGCGTGGATCGATTCCTCGCTCTACGAGATCGGCTTCAAGGCGCGCCAGTTCTGGGAATTGGCGACGATCTTCTCGCGGCGCTTCCGCGTCAACGGCTGGCGCCGTGGCATCATCGAACTGTTGAGCGAAGGTTTCACGCTCGGCGCCGTCGGCATCGTGGTGATGCTGGCGCTGGCCATTCCGGCTTTCCAGGACACGGCTGGCGACTGGCGCGCCCAGGGCGACTTCGCCGTCACCTTCCTTGACCGCTATGGCAACGAGATCGGCCAGCGCGGCATCATCCAGCGCGATTCCGTGCCGGTCGACGAGATGCCCGATCACGTCATCAAGGCGGTGCTTGCCACCGAGGACCGTCGCTTCTTCGACCACTATGGCATCGATGTGCTCGGCCTTTCGCGCGCGATCTTCGAGAATGTGCGGGCGAACTCCGTCGTCCAGGGCGGCTCGAGCATCACCCAGCAGTTGGCCAAGAACCTGTTCCTCACCAATGAGCGCACGCTGGAGCGCAAGATCAAGGAAGCCTTCCTGTCGCTGTGGCTCGAGGCCAATCTGTCGAAGAAGGAGATCCTGCAGCTCTATCTCGACCGCGCCTATATGGGCGGCGGCACGTTCGGCATCGAGGCTGCCGCCGACTTCTATTTCGGCAAGAGCGTCAAGGACCTGAACCTGGCCGAGGCGGCGATGCTGGCCGGCCTGTTCAAGGCGCCGACCAAATATGCGCCGCACATCAACCTGCCGGCGGCGCGCGCGCGCGCCAATGTGGTGCTGTCCAACCTTGTCGATGCCGGCTTCATGACCGAAGGCCAGGTCCTGCAGGCCAGGCTGCATCCGGCCGATGTCGTCGACCGCGGCGAACAGAAAAGCCCTGACTATTACCTCGACTGGGCATTCGACGAGGTCAAGAAGATCGCCAAACCTGGCCAGCACTCGCTTCTCGCCCACACCACCTTCGATGCCAACATCCAGAAGGCGGCGGAAGAATCGGTGGAGTTCCACCTGCGCCAGTTCGGCAAGGAGTACAACGTCACCGAAGGTGCCGTCGTCGTCATCGAGACCAACGGCGCCGTGCGCGCCATCGTCGGCGGCCGCGACTATGGTGCCAGCCAGTTCAACCGCGCCACCAAGGCGCTGCGCCAGACCGGCTCGTCATTCAAGCCCTATGTCTACGCAACCGCGATGGAACACGGCTTCACCCCCAACTCCATCATTTCCGGCGGCCCGATCAGCTGGGGCAGCTGGTCGCCGCACAATTACAACGGCGGATCGGCCGGCAACGTCACGTTGATCATGGCAATGGCCAAGTCGATCAACACCGTGCCGGTGCGGCTGGCCAAGGATCATCTCGGCATCGGCCCGATCAAGGCCATGGCCGAGGCGATGGGCGTGGAATCGCCGATCGAAGCACATAAGACGATGGTGCTCGGCACCTCGAGCATGACGGTGATGGACCAGGCGACGGGCTACAGCGTGTTCGCCGACAACGGCTTCGTCGGCTCCCGGCACGGCATCAGCCAACTCGTCACCCGCACCGGCGAGGTGGTCTATGATTTCGCCAAGGACGCGCCGCCGCCCCACCGGGTGCTGTCCGAGCAGGCGCTCAAATCGATGAACACCATGCTGGCGGCAGTGCCGGTGATGGGTACGGCGCGGCGAGCCCAACTTCCCAACATCGTCGTCGCCGGCAAGACAGGCACCACGCAGTCCTACCGCGACGCCTGGTTTGTCGGCTTCACCGGCAACTACACGGCGGCGGTATGGATGGGCAATGACGACTTCACGCCGACCAAGAACATGACCGGTGGCTCACTGCCGGCGATGGTGTGGCAGCGACTGATGGTCTACGCGCACCAGAACATCGACCTCAAGCCGATCCCTGGCATCGACAAGCCCTTCGTCGATGAGGAGATCGCCGCCAAGGCCGAGGAAGCACAGAAGAAGAGCGACGATCAGGCGGCGGCCGATGCAGCCGCCGAACGGCCGCCGGTGCTGTCCAGCCGCACGACCCAGACGCTGCGGGACATGACCACGCTGTTCCATTCGGCGCCCGTCCTCAGTACGCCGCAACTGCCGGAGACGCTATCGGCGCTGTGATTGGCGCCGAGACAGTTGAGGGGTGATGGCCGGATCACCGCCATTGCCAAGCTGGAACACCCCTCATCCGACCGAGCTTCGCTCGGCCACCTTCTCCCGCAAGGGGAGAAGGGAGAGCCGTCTGCAATTCTACGTCGGCCCGCTTGCCACAAGGCCCCACGCCGCGATATCCCCGAGCGGCAACTCTTCGTGTTCCCGGCCCCTCATGCTCAAAACTGCCTTCCTGACGCTGCTTTCGCTTGCCATAGCCATCGTCGGCGGTGGCGGCAGCGTCTGGTATGCGCTGAAAATCCAGGATGGCGTCGGCGCCATCAGGATCGGCCAATGGACGGCCTTTCCCGATATCGGCACACCGGCCGCCGATCCCTATTCCAAGGCCCGCGTGGCGCGCGAGGGTGTGCTTGCGCTCGGCCGCGCCGAGGGGCTGTCCTTCGTCGCCGAGCGAGACGCGGCCGGCGCCGAGCTCAAGCGCGAATGCACCTACACAATCGAGGGTGATTTTCCGACGGCACGGTTCTGGACGCTTTATGCCGCCGACCAGTCGCTCGGCGTGGTCGAAACCGGCAAACCCCGGCTGGCGGCGCTGCAATCCTACGGGGTGGTGCGCCAGCCCGACAATTCGGTGATCATTTCAGCCGGCCATCACCCGATGCCGGGCAATTGGCTGCTGACAGACGGCTTCGGCAGGATGTATTTCGTGCTGACCTTCTACGACACGCCAATCGCCAGCAGCACCGGCCTGTCGGACGTCTCGCTGCCGCATATCGTCAAGGTCGGCTGCAATGCGTAGTTTTTACGCTGCGATGCGCGGACTTCTGCATGCCGTCCTGCTCGGTCTGCTCGGCGCCGGCATCGTGCACATCGCCGTGCTGCTGCTGGTGCCCGAGTTTTCCGAACGCGATGCCTGGTCGCGGCTGTCCATGGCGTCGGATCTGTACAAGATGACGCGGCTCGATGCCGAGGCCGGTGGCGCGCCCGTGGTGAAATCCGTCGACCCGCTGTTTTACGCGACGGCCTGCCGGTTCGATCTGGGCGAAGGCATGGTCCGCGTCAAGGCACCTGGGCATGTCCCGTTCTGGTCGGTGTCGGTCTATGACCGCAGCGGCCACAACATCTATTCCTTCAACGACCACACAGCGACCGGCGGCGTTCTGGATGCCGTCGTGCTGACGCCGGCGCAGATGATCGACGTGCGCAAGGATCTTCCAGAGGATCTTCAAGGAGCGATTTTCGTCGAAGCGCCGATCGAGGAAGGCATCTTCGTCATCCGCGCCTTCGTGCCCGACAGCAGCTGGAAGCCGATCGTGTCGCGCTTCTTCGAACAGAGTTCCTGCGAGTTGCAGGACTTCTAGAGCGTGTCGCGTCTGAACGGATTCAGGCGACCCGCTTTGGATCTTTGTTTTTGTGCATGTCGTTCTCCCAAAACCGAGGTCACTTTTGGGCGACATGCACTAGACATGATCCCGGACCAAAGGTCCGTGGCCGCCGAAACTCAGTGGTGCGGGACCGGTTTTGGTCCAGGCGAACCCGGCTTGTCGGGATCGACCGGCCGCACTTCGCCGGCATGCGGCCGCTCGTAGCGGATGCCGGGAAAGATGATCACCGCTGCCGGCATTTCGGCGGTTTGCTTTACTCTGGTGTTTGGTGCCGTACGCGGCACGAAAGACAGTACCATGCCCATGGTTCGCGCATTCCTCTCGGTTTCCCCGGAGCACAACGCAACGCCTCCAAATGTCATTAAGGCCGGCAGAGGGTTAACG
Organism: Mesorhizobium sp. WSM4809; assembly: GCF_055811655.1. Taxonomy (NCBI): domain Bacteria; kingdom Pseudomonadati; phylum Pseudomonadota; class Alphaproteobacteria; order Hyphomicrobiales; family Phyllobacteriaceae; genus Mesorhizobium; species Mesorhizobium sp. WSM4809. The sequence goes on along the minus strand of NZ_JBVVQW010000001.1, from coordinate 687,289 downwards.
GAACGCTAACGGATCGTCGCTAACTTGAACTTTGTTCTTGGCACTCTCGGAACCGACACGGTCCCGGTCGAGCGTCGTCAAGGTTGTGTCGAGTACGGGCGTATCCTTCGTGTCATCTTCGGACTTCAGGCAAATCGCGGTGCGAAAAGACTCGGGAAAGGCCGAAAGGCTGTTCCGCGCCGCGGTGTCGGCATTCTGCTCGCTCACTCGCCCTTCACGCCGCGAGATCGGTCAACTCGAAGACCTGACGCTGCCGCTGTTCAATGACGTGTCCGTCGAATCTCGCCGTTACGTGGCAGCCGCCCTTTCCGAATGCGAATACGCCCCCGCCGCCCTGGTGCGCCGCCTTTGCGAGGAACCGGTCGACATTGCCGCGCCGCTGCTCATCCGCTCACGCGCCGTCAGCGACATCGATCTCATCGCGCTGATCGGGCGACATGGCCTGCCGCATGCGCGTGCCATCGCGCGCCGCAAGAGTTTGAACCCGACCATCGCTGATCTGATCAGGGCCCTCGAGAGGCCAACCCTGGTGCGCGCGCCGCAACCGGATGCGAATGCCGCCGCGGCAGACAAGATCGCGCCAGCGAGCACGGAAACCGCCTCTGACGAGCCCGCCCGGGAACAGGCACTCGGCATCGCGGCTGAGAATGCACGGCGCAGGCTGCGCTCGATGATGCGCACGGGCGACGAGGCGGCAGCGACGAACGCCGATCCTTTCAAGGGCGCCGACACCTATGTGAAATTGCGCGAGACAGCGCTGACGGGAAACGCCGCGTTCTTCCAGACCGCGCTCGCCGATGCACTCGACATCGATTTCGAGATCGCGCGATCGCTCACCGCCAACCAGAATTATGCCTCGCTGCTTGCCGCCTTGCGCTCGCTCGACCTCAGCGAAGACAGGGCCTTCCTGATCACGGTTGCCATCTATCCCGGCCAGTTCCCGCATCCGCAGGCTATCCGCACCTTCCTCGACCGTTACCGGCTGCTGCATCGTGAAGCGGCCCAGGACAAGATGCGGTCGTGGAGAGCGGAAACCCTTTCAAGGGTGGTTCGCGGCGCAGCACCTGCCAACGGCGATACACGCACCGCCTTGAACAGCGACGATGCGGCGGCTTCGTCCGGCCTCAGGGCGTCTTCACGGAAATAAGCTCCTCGACGGGCACGGTGCCGGCCTCGATCTCGACCACCCAGATGTCGGGATCGAATTTTTTCTCCCTTTCCAGCCTGGCGTCGAGCACCACGGCATCGTCGCCTGCTCCGAGCAGAGTGAAAAACCGGTCGTCGGGCTTGGCCGAATCATAGCTTGTCTGCGGCGCCGGCCCGAACAGGGCAACCTCACCCAGCCTGCCCCGCGCCAGCACGAACACAGCGCCGGCCTCGGTCGCGCCGCGCTTGACCACGGCGGCAAATCCACCGGCGCTGAAAACCCGGCGCAACAGGGCCGAGACCCACAGATCCGATGTGACGCGCATGAGAGAGCTCCCGAAACTGCCGGTTCTCTATCGATATTTCCGCCGCTGGGCGAGCCGTCGTTTCAGCCGTCAGTTGGTCAGGCCGATCTCGCGCATCTTGACGTAGACGATCTCATCGGGCTCGCCGGTCTGCGGCAGCCCGAACAGCGACTGGAATTCCTTGATCGCCGCCTTGGTGCGCGCGCCGACGACACCATCCAGCTGCATGTCGTCATTGCCGAACGCCTTGAGCCCGGCCTGGATCTTGACGATGCGGGCATCGGGCGCTTGCGTCTCGGCATCCGCCTGCCCGGAATTTGTCTGTCCTGAACCTGTCTGCAAAGACACCGGAACGGCGGCCGGCATATCCGGGCGCGGCTGCGGCCTGGGTACGACGGAAGCGGTTTTCGGCGTCGCGCCCAGTTGATCGAGCAGAAGCGCATCGATCTCGCCGGACGCGTTGAGCCCGACCTTCTGCTGATAGTCCTGGATAGCCTTGCGGGTGTTGGGTCCGGAAATGCCGTCGACCGTTCCCGAATAGAAATCAAGATCCTTCAATATGCCTTGCACCTGCTCGACAACCGGATCGCCCTTGATCGGTGCCGGCGCGCCGGATGGCCGCACGATGTTGAACGTCGTTTCCGGCTCGTCGGGCGCCGCGTGCGGAAAGCCCGCAATGCTGCGGGTCGCGAAGAATGCGCCGGCATGCGGGAAAGGCTGGTACCACAAGGCATTCGCAGAGACGTAGAACAGCGTCACCAGGAATGCCGTCGAGCCGCCCACCAGGACAGGGTTGCGCGAGATCATTCCGCCGACGGCGACAGCGCCGTCCTGAAAGGCGTTGCTGCGGCGCTTGACCGCCTTAGCCTGTTTTGCGGAGCGAGCCATTTCTGTCCCCTTTCGCCATCGCTACAGGCATGGTCAGCACGCCGGCCTTCTCCGCCTGATGTCCCTTCGGTCCGTTCACCGGCAGGCTGATGGTCACCGTGGTGCCCTCGCCCGGCATGCTTTCGATGGACATCGTGCCTTCGTGCAGCGCCACAAGGCCCTTGACCAGTGAAAGGCCAAGACCAGTCCCCTCGAAACGGCGGGTATAGTCGTTCTGGATCTGCATGAAGGGCTTGCCGAGATTGGCGAAATCCTCCTCGGCGATGCCGATGCCGGTATCCCTGACCCAGAAATGCAGGCGCGAACCGATCCGCTTGGCACCGACGACGACGTCGCCGCCGTCGGGGGTGAACTTGATCGCATTGGAGACCAGGTTGATCAGCATCTGCTGCACCGCGCGCTGGTCGGCATTGATGTCGCCGGCGTCCGGCGCGATCTGCGCCCGCAGATCGATGTTCTTGGCCTGCGCCTGCAACTGCATCATCGACTGGCACATGTCGACCGCTTCCGCGAACCGGAACGGCTCCGGCTCGGTCGCATAAACGCCCGATTCAATCCTGGACACGTCGAGTATCGAGGTTACGACGGCGAGCAGATGCTGGCCCGAATCCCTCACCAGGCCGACATATTCCTTCTGGCGCGGATCCTTGAAGCCGCCGAACATCTCATGCAGCAGCATATCCGAGAAGCCGATGATGGCATTCAACGGCGTGCGCAGTTCGTGGCTGACCACCGCCAGGAAGCGGCCCTTCGCCACTTCGGCGGATGCGGCCGCCTCATTGGCCGCCGCGAGATCCTCGCGCAACCGGGCGATCTCGTCATTCTCGCGCAGGACGAGCGTAAAGACGTCACCCTGTTCCTCACCGCGCACCAGATCAAGCGAGAACGGGCGGTAATTGTCGGCCGTCAGGCTATTGCCGTTCTGAGGCAGGCGGATGCGCAATTCGAGCCGGCGCGACAGCGCACCGTCGCGCATGTCGGCCATTGCGCTGAGATAGGAAACGCGATCCGACAGATGGACGCGATCGAAGAGGCCGTTTCCAGACAGCAGTTCGGGCGGCAGTTTCAAAAGCGTGCGCGCTTTCGGCGACGCGTCCAGGACCTCGCCATGGCGGGCGACCCGCAAGACCACCGCATCGATGATTTCTTCGAGCCGGTCGGCAGTGTCGACCACAGCCGCGTCGGCCGTGTTTTGAAACGCCGATGCACGCGGCATCAGCGTAAGCGCCCACGCCAACGGCACCAGCCAGTGCCACGCCGCGATCTGCGCTCCTGCGAACGGAAATACGGTTCCAGCCAAAGGCTGAGCCAGGATGGCGACAGCGGCCGACACGGCTCCCCACAGTGCTGCACGTCGCGAGCCGCCGATCCACCAGGCTTCGAAAGGCAGCGCCAGGACAAGCATGGCGACAGGCGAACTCAGCCCGCCCGCGGCGGCAATGAGACTGCCGAGAGAAATGCCGGCCAGCATCAGGGCGAGCCCACTCGCCATCGCCATCTTGCCGGTCGCCGCCACCAGCAAGGCGACGAACCAGCACAGGCCAAAGGCGGCGAAGATGGCGGCCATGGTGACGGCAACGCCCATGCCTGAAGTGACCAGGGTGACCGCGGCGCCGGCGGCAAAGAAAGGAGCGGCGAGCATGACGCCGATGAAACGGCGCTGGCGCTCGCGGTCGCTCCGCCCAAGGATGGACGGATGGACCATACGTTCGCAACCGGCAGAAATCGCGCCAGGCAATTCAACGTATCTGGCCTTGATTGAACTCAACTCAACGCACTCGCACTTGTCGTGGACAGCTCTGCTTTGCAGATGGTTCTGGTTGGCTTTGAAACTGGCATCCAGCGTTTAAGGAATGGATAAGGCAAGGCCGACCAAGGCCCTGGCCTGCGGCAAATATCGGGATGCCGGCCGCCGAAAGCACGGGCAAATGCAGCCATAGTAAACGGAGAGTTATCCGGCGACGGCACCTATCGGACAGGCGCACACGGCACCCGGACTTCCACATTCCAAGAAAAATACAGGAAAATCATGGGGATGTATGGTTATTTGTTGTTAAGGAAAATCACTGGCAATTGAGACAAATCGATCGCAGAACGCTTCGTCTCGAATTTGCCTAAAATTTGAGGAAAATTCTCTCTTTGCCCGCAAGCCGTCCTTTGCGCCTGTGTGCCAAGATCCTGCCTACAAAAGAGGTCATGCCATATGGATGCATGATCCGGTCACGACGAGAGGGCAAGGGCATGGTCTTCCTCATAAGAATGGCTTTCTGGTTTTCGCTGGTGCTGCTGGCGCTGCCGCTGGCTGTCGGCCCCGATGAATCGGGCCGCGAAAGCGTCGGGCCGATCCAGGCCTTGTTTGCGGCACGCGAAGCGGTTGGCGATATCGCCGGCATTTGCGAACGCAAGCCCGATGTCTGCGAGACTGGCAAGTCGGCAATGCACACCATCACCGCCCGCGCCCAGGAGACCGCCAAGATCGCGGCAGCGATGATGGACGACAAGTCCGCCGCCGGCCCCGACACGGCGACGATGACCGGCAGCCTGCCCGAAGAAATCGTCTTGCCCGAGACCGTCAACCTGCCGCCTCAGAATTAAGCCGTTTCGACGGCGCACCGCGGGCTGTCTGCCCTCTCGACGCCCGCGGTGTCCTTGTTTTTTCCGTGACGCGGCGCCGCCGCGTGACTATATCCGGCATTATGACCACCACGATCCAGACGATCCGCGACGATTTTTCGTTCCTCGAGGAATGGGAAGACCGCTATCGCTATGTCATCGAACTCGGCGAGGCGCTGCCGCCATTTCCCGACGAGCAGCGCAGCGCCGCCAACAAGGTGCCGGGATGCGTCAGTCAGGTCTGGTTGACCACCGAACGCGGGGCTGGAGCCGACCCAGTCATCACCTTCACGGGCGATTCGGACGCTCACATCGTGCGTGGACTGGTTGCGATCATACTTGCGCTGTTTTCCGGCAGGACCGCCAGCGAAATCCAGCAGACCGATGCGGAAGCGACAGCGAAAGAACTCGGCCTCGACGAACATCTGTCGCCGCAGCGCGCCAACGGCCTTCGCTCGATGGTCAAGCGCATCAAGCGCGACGCCGAGGCAGCGCTCAAGCAGACCGCCTGACACCTTCATACCGGATCCGCGCCTCGCGGCGCAAAAATCAAACGGCGCCCGAAGGCGCCGTTGATGTCGATCCGATCTGGCTTATTTTGACGCAATTCCCAAGGGAGAGCTCTATGCGCTTTCCCGGGAAAACCGTTTCACTTTTTCTTGAATTGCTCTGGCAGCGATTACCGCGCTTTGCGCTTGCGGCCGAGGCCCATCTTCTTGGCAAGCTGTGACCGGGCAGCCGCATAGTTGGGTGCAACCATCGGATAGGTCGGGTCAAGGTTCCACTTTTCGCGATACTGGTCCGGTGTCAGGTCATAGTGGGTCATCAAATGGCGCTTCAGCGACTTGAACTTCTTGCCGTCTTCAAGGCAGACGATGTAGTCGTCATGAACCGACCGCTTCGGGTTGACCGCCGGCTTCTGCTTGTCGGCAGGCGGCTGTTCGGCGGTTCCGCCCACACGCCCGAGCGCAGCATGGACATCGGATATCAGGTTCGGCAATTCGCCGACCGGCACGGGATTGTTACTGACATAGGCGGCCACCACATCGGCGGTCAATTCGATCAGCGCATCGCTGTTTCTGGAAGGTGTTTCGACAATATCCATGGTCTTCGGGCCCCAACAAGAGTTACATCGATCTGCGCCCTTTTTTACAAGCAGGGCATCGCACGAATTTTGTGCAGGTAGAGTTTCTACGATTCGTGTCGCGGGCACATCAATGAGCGCCCAGACCAAGTAAGTCAATTCGGCCCTTACGCTATATTGAGCGATATTGATCAATTATTCCGCGATCAGCTTCAATCTTTCGTGCATTGTGTAATTTATCGATATTTCGCGCGCTCGCCGGCAACGGCTGACGCAACGTCAGCTCGCCGTTACATTCGCGGCATCTCACGAAATGGGTTTTAATGTTTGATTTTGCTTAGCTATCGTCGGGCAATATTGGTTGTTCATATTTGTCCGCAAAACCACAGGTTGCCGTGGTCATACGCAAGCAATCAGGCGACATGCCTGTCATCCGGCGGATCGGCTGATTGCTGCCGGATCAATCAATGCGGCGTGATGTATTTGCCATACGCCCAGCCGGTGACGAATTTGCCGTTCTGGGCCGGATCATGCCAGACTTCGCACCAGCGAAAACGAATCTTTTGTTCCTGCTTCCATGCCGGCTGGTTGGCGATGTCGAGCAGGTTTATTCCGCCGGTGCATCGCCCGGTCATCTGCAGAACGGTCCCGTTCGGATATGCGGCCTGCTTCTGGGATGCGCCCGAAGGGTATTTGCGCACATTGAGCGTGTCGCCGAACGGCACATTGGCCACTTGCCAAGCCGCGAATACGGTCGCATGAGACTGGCCGGCAAAGGCCAGAGTTAGTGAAGCAACGGCGAAAGCCGCAGCAGTCCGAGACCAAATAGTCATCATCTCTCCTCCCGGCTCATCTCCTGGAGCCGACACAATCCATACGCTCCGGCTCTTGAACCTGCCCTGATCGGCGTGTTCATTCGCCGTTCAAGATATTCTCCATTCGAGATGGTCCATTCAAGATACTGGCCCATTGAAGATACTGGCAAAGCGAGACGCAATGACCAAGACATCCATATTTCCGATCGTCAGCCCGCCAACGCCCGAGAAGCGGCCGGTTTCCGACACGCATCATGGCATCACGCGAACCGACGACTATGCCTGGCTGCGGGCCGACAACTGGCAGGAAATGTTTCGCGACCCGTCATTGCTCGATACCGGGATCCGCGCAGAACTCGAGGCGGAGAATGCCTACCAGTCAAAGCTGATGGCCGACACGGTCGAACTGCAAAAGCAGCTTTTCAAGGAGATGAAGGGCCGTATCAAGGAAGACGATTCTTCCGTGCCGATGAAGGATGGGCCCTATGCCTATGGCTCGTCCTTCAAACTTGGTGGCGAGCAGCCGCGCTATTTCCGCATGCCGCGAGACGGCGGTGCCGAGCATATCCTGCTCGATGGTGACGCGGAGGCCGCGGGCAAGGCCTATTTCCGTCTTGGCGGCGTCGACCATTCGGCCGACCACGCAAGGCTGCTGTGGGCATTCGACGACAAGGGCTCCGAATTCTACACGCTTCGCGTGCGTGACCTTGCCGACGGCAGGGAACTTGCGGACCAGATCCCCGACACCGGCGGTTCAGGTGTCTGGAACGCCGGCAATGACGGCTTCTTCTATACACGTCTCGATCCCAACCACCGCCCGTCGAAGGTGCTGTTCCATGCGCTTGGCGACAGCCCGCAAAGCGACCGGCTGATCTATGAGGAAACCGATCCCGGCTTCTTCATGAATGTCGACGGCACCCGCAACAACGAGTGGATCATGATCGGCATCAACGATCACGAGACCTCGGAATACCGCCTGATGCGCGCCGACGATCCGTTTGCCGAACCGAAACTGGTGTCGCAGCGCGAGATTGGCCTTCAGTACGAGTTGGAAGAAGGCGGCGATATCTTCTTCATCCTGACCAATGCCGACGGCGCCAAGGACTTCAAGATCATGACGGCACCAGCGGGCGATCCCGTGCGCGCCAACTGGCAGGAACTGGTGCCGCACGAGCCCGGCCGGCTGATCCTGTCGGTGATCGGCTTCAGGGACCACATGGTTCGGCTCGAACGCAAGGAAGGCCTGCCGCGCATTGTGGTGCGCGACCGCACCAGCGGCGAGGAGCATCTTCTGTCCCTCGACGAGGAGGCCTTCTCGCTCGGCCTGTCGGGTTCCTATGAGTACGACACCGAGATCATGCGCTTTTCCTACTCGTCGATGACGACGCCGGCCCAGGTGTTCGACTACAATATGCGCACCCGCGAGCGGGTATTGCTGAAGACCCAGGAAGTGCCGTCCGGCCATGATGCGGACCACTATGTCACGCGGCGGCTGATGGCGCCGGCCAGCGATGGCGAACTGGTGCCGATCTCGCTTTTGCACCATCGCGACACGCCGCTGGACGGATCCGCACCTTGCCTGCTTTACGGCTACGGCTCCTATGGCATCACCGTGCCCGCCGCCTTCAACACCAACTGGTTCTCGCTGGTCGACCGTGGCTTCGTCTTCGCCATCGCCCACGTTCGCGGCGGCAAGGACAAGGGCTATGGCTGGTACGATGACGGCAAGCGGGAGCACAAGATGAACACGTTCACCGATTTCATCGCCGTCGCGCGCCATCTGGTGACGGAGCGTTACACGGCGCATGACCGTATCGTCGCCCAGGGCGGTTCGGCCGGCGGCATGCTGATGGGTGCCGTCGCCAACATGGCGCCGGATTGTTTTGGCGGCATCGTCGCCGAGGTTCCCTTCGTCGATGTCCTCACCACCATGCTCGATGCGACCCTGCCGCTGACGCCGCCGGAATGGCCCGAATGGGGCAACCCGATCGCGTCCGCCGACGACTACCGGACCATTGCCGCCTACTCGCCCTATGACAATGTCGCTGATCACGACTATCCGCCGATCCTGGCGCTGGCCGGTCTCACCGATCCGCGCGTCACCTATTGGGAACCGGCCAAATGGGTGGCCCGGCTGCGCGACCGCAAGAGCGGGGACAATCCGGTTCTGTTCAAGATCAACATGGATTCCGGCCATGCCGGTGCCTCCGGCCGGTTTTCGCGGCTGGAGGAGATCGCCTACACCTATTCCTTCGCGCTGAAGGTGATGGGTAAGGCGCAGCCTACGGGAGAAATCGACCGATGATCGATCTCGCTACACTGATTGCTTATGTCGCGGTTGTGCTCGGCTTCGTCTTCATCCCCGGCCCGGCCACGCTCTTTACCATAGCGCGGGCAACGAGTTCCGGAACCAAGGTTGGCATCGCGACCGGCGCCGGGATCGCTGTCGGCGACATCTTTCACACCGTCATGGCCATGATCGGCATATCGGCGATCATCGCCGCATCGGCGACGCTGTTCAGCGTCATAAAGTACATCGGCGCGGCCTACCTGGTTTATCTCGGCATTCGCGCGATCATGGAGAAAACACCAGGCGGCCCGGCTGCCGGCGCGCTTGCGATCTCTGCCGGGAAGGCGTTTCGACAGGCTGTCCTGACCGAAGTGCTCAACCCCAAGACCGCTCTGTTCTTCCTTGCCTTCCTGCCTCAGTTCGTGCGGCCTGAAAACGGGACGGTGATGCTTCAGATGACCGTGTTGGGGGCCATCTTCGTCGTACTGGGCCTTTTCAGCACGGTCGTCTTTGCCGTGAGCGCTGGCCGGCTCGGCACGTTCCTGCGCCGAAATCCGTCGGTGTTACGATGGCAGGGCAAAGTTGTCGGCGGCATCTACTGCGCTTTGGGCGTCCGTCTGGCGCTGCAGCAACGCTGACTCCAGACGATGATCGACGCGCCTTCCGAAGAGGCTGCGTGATCAGGGCTTTTTAGGTTCCCGTTGCTCATTTTCACTCGCAATTGCGATGACCGCGCGCTACCCAGTGCGCGGTTTTTCCCGGCCCGACAGCCTCCAATCGCGTAAAGGTCCATTATGCTGCTCGTCGACGTCTATCTCGACAAATCGCCTATCCAGGGAATCGGCGTCTTTGCCAAGAACCACATTCCTCGCGGCACTCTGATCTGGAAGCTGGACCCAAGGTTCGATCGGCTCATCGAGGTCGAGACTTATGAACGTGCGGCCGGTCCGGTGAAGAGCTATCTCGATCGCTACTCCTATCCCGACCGCCGCGATCCGAACTACATCGTCTTCGAAGCCGACGACGCGCGCTACATGAACCATGCCGACGAGCCGAACTGCGACGTCTCCTCACCGGAGGAGAGCTTTGCGCTGCGCGACATCGCGCCTGGCGAAGAGCTGACCTGCAACTACAACCATTTCTTCGAGACGGGTTTCGATTTTCTCGGCGACCGCCACCTGTCTGAAGACTCGGTCTAGTTTGCCGTCTTCTTGCGGGCCGGATAGCCGTTTGGATGCGCCGGTATCGCCTTCAGATAGGCGGCGATGGCCGCACGGTCCTGCGGCGTCAGTTCGGCCATGTTCCGTTGGACATCGACCATGGCCCCGCCGACCGAATCGAAATCGGGCGTGAAGCCGGTTTCGAGATAGTTGGCGATATCGGCCTCCGACCATTCGGCGAGACCGCCCTCGCCCGATGTGATGTTCGGCACGACGCCATTGCCTTCGGCGGCCACGGCGCCCGCCATCCACTCGTTCTTCTTCGTGCCGCCCGCAGGATCGCGCGGCGTGTGGCATTCGCCGCAATGGCCCGGACCCTCGACCAGGTAGCGGCCTGCCATCACCGGATCAGGCGTGCCTTCGGGGAAGGCAACAACCGGCTGGTCGCTGAGATAGAGCAATTTCCACAGGCCGATGCCGCGGCGGACATTGAAGGGGAAATCGAGCGAATTGCCCGCTGCCTTGCCGGCGACGGACGGCAACGTCTTCAAGAAGGCATAGAGATCGCCAATGTCAGCCGGATTCATGCGCGCGTAGGATGCATAGGGAAACGCCGGATAGAAATGCTCACCAGAAGGCGACACGCCCTTCAGCATGGCAGTGGCGAGGTCCTCGACAGACCATGCGCCGATACCGTCCCTGGGATCTTGCGAAATGTTGGGCGGCACGAAGGTTCCGAACGGCGTCTTGAGTTCAAGGCCACCCACGAGTTGAAGCCGGGCGTCGCCCTGTGAGCCCGGCTTTGCATGGCAGGATGTGCAACCGCCGGCATAAAAGATGCGCTTGCCCCTGGCTGCGTCGCCAGGACCGAGCTTGGCCAGGGTTTCCCTGTCGAGCCTCACCGGCGCCGACAGGACCCACCCGGCAACCGCGCCGACGCCGCCCAGAATGACGACGGCGCCGACAAGTTTCTTCAGCCATGCCATGGCTGGTGATCAGCCCTTCTTGATTCTGTAGCCTTGATGGCAGGTGCCGCAATCCGAGCCGATAGCGCCGACTTGCGCCTTCAGCGCGTCGGCATCGGCGGGAGCCGCAGCGACCGCGGCCTTCACGTCTGCGAGATATTTGTCCTCGGCTGCGTTGAAGCCAGCCATGTCTTGCCAGATCTTCGGCGAGGCCGTGGTATCGCCGGTGTCGCTGCCGGCCGGAAACAGCGCATCGGCATCGAATTTTTCCGCATTCGCCTGCAACGCCTGAAGTTGCGTCAGCACAGCCGCGGCATCAAAGGGCTCCTCGCCCTTGACAACTTTCGACAGGCCGCCGACGATCTTTCCACGTTCCTTCATCAGTGCCTGCCGGTCGAGGACCGGGTCGGCAAAAGCCGCCGAGGCCGCGAGTGCGAGCATAGAGATGGCGATAACAAGCTTTCTCATTCAATTGGCTCCATGATGAAGGCATTTCGGGACAGGACGTTAACGGATGCCGTAGGAGGAAAATTCCCTCCCCGGACGACTTTTGCCAGACCTTTGCTTTTTATGGGACACTGAAAAAGAAAAGCCCCGGGTGATACCGGGGCTTCCTGGAAATCGATCACTTCGCCTTTTCGTACAATTCAAGGACATGGTCCCAGTTGATCAGGCTGTCGACGAACGCCTCGAGATATTTCGGCCGGGCGTTGCGATAGTCGATGTAATAGGAATGCTCCCAGACATCGACCCCGAGGATCGGCGACGCGCCATGGACGAGCGGGTTCTCGCCGTTCGGCGTCTTCGAGATCGCCAGCTTGCCATCCTTGACGGAAACCCAGGCCCAGCCGGAACCGAACTGGGTCGTGCCGGCGGCAATGAAGTCGGCCTTGAACTTGTCATAGCCACCGAGATCGCTATCAACTGCCTTCTGCAAGGCGCCCGGCAGCTTGTTGCCGCCGCCGCCTTTCTTCATCCACTTCCAGAAATGGATATGGTTGTAGTGCTGGGCGGCATTGTTGAAGAGGCCGGCATTCTTGCCGAACGACTGCTTGACCACCTCTTCGACCGACAGATCACCCAAGCCTGCCTCGGCGGCGAGCTTGTTTCCGTTATCGACATACGCCTTGTGGTGCTTGTCGTGGTGATATTCCAGCGTCTCTTTCGACATGTAAGGCTGCAAGGCCTCATAGTCGTAAGGCAGAGCGGGCAATTCAAAGGCCATGGATAGTACTCCCTCGTGGAAAAATCCGGTGTCGATACCGGAGTAAGATAGGTCTGGAATGGATTGGGACAACTCCGGATGAAGCGTCGGTCGCCTTTTTATCCGCTCAAGCAGCGGAAGTCGAATGCGCCCAATCCCAATAGAGTTCGCGCGCCTTTTTGGCCACCGGCCCGGGTTGCAGATTGCGATCCTCGATACGCGTGACCGGCACGACCTTGGAATGGTTCCCGGTCGAAAAAATTTCGTCCGCTTCGAGGAAATCGCGCACCGACAGCGTCTTTTCCGTGGTCTTGAACCCATACTCGCCAAGCAGCGTTATCGTGCGCGAGCGGGTGATGCCGGACAGGAAGGTGCCGTTCGGCGCCGGTGTAAAGACATGACCGTCCTTGACCAGGAAGATGTTCGAGGTCCCGGTCTCGGCAACGTTGCCCAGCATGTCGAGCACCATTGCGTTGTCGAAGCCGCGCATCTTGGCTTCGAGAATGGCCCGGCCGTTGTTGGGGTAAAGGCAGCCGGCCTTGGCGTTGGTCGGCATGGTTTCGATGGTCGGACGCCGGAACGGCGACACGGTCACCGAAAAGCCAGTCGCCGGAATCATCGGCGATTCATAGAGGCAAAGGCAAAAGCGGGTAGACGCCGGATCGGCCGGGACGCCCATATAGCCGCCATGCTCGGCCCAGTACATCGGCCTGATATAGACCGCCGTCTTGCCGTCGAACTTCTTCAACCCGTCCCATGTCAGCCCGACGATCTTGTCGGCGCTCATGTTCGGCTTCAGGCCGAGTGCGATCGCCGAAGAATTCACCCTGGCGGCATGGAGGTCGAGATCCGGCGCCACGCCTTCGAACCAGCGGCCACCGTCGAACACGCTGGTGCCGAGCCACATGGCGTGGCTGCGCGGCCCCAGAATGGCGACGTTGCCCTCGTGCCAATCACCATCGACGAAAGTCCATGTCGCGGATTGCGCCGCAGCCGCCAGTGTCATCGTGTGGTCCCGCCTCAATCGGTCTCGTGTGACGGCCATTGGAAGATGCTTTGGCGGGCGCCGTCAACCGGCACATGGAGTTTTGTTGAGGCCAGTGCCGGGGCGCAATGCAATCAAAGCTTGCACCTTGTCGCACCTGCCCTCAAAACTGTTGTCATGCAATACGCCGCCTATGTCTTCGACGCCTATGGCACGCTGTTCGACGTGCATGCCGCCGTGCGTCGTCATGCCGACCGGATCGGGCCGGACGGCCAATTGTTGTCCGAGATCTGGCGCGCCAAGCAGCTCGAATATTCCTGGGTGCGCACGCTGATGGGCGCCTATGCCGATTTCTGGCAACTGACCGAACAGGCGCTCGATTTCGCCTTGCGCAAGGTTCCCTCGGCCGACCCCGGTCTCAAGGCGATATTGCTGGATGCCTACTGGCGGCTGGATTGCTATCCGGAAGTGCCGGCCGTGCTCAAGGCGCTCAAGGCTTCGGGAGCGAGGCTGGCGATCCTGTCCAACGGCTCGCCCGAAATGCTGCAGGCGGCGGTCAAATCCGCCGCGCTCGACCAGGTTCTGGATGACATCTATTCCGTCGATAGGGTGCGGCGCTTCAAGACCGACCCGGCGGTCTACGACATGGTCGCCACCGGCTGGCGCCTCTACCCCGGCGCGGTTTCCTTTCAGTCGTCCAATCGCTGGGACATTGCTGGCGCCACCAAATTCGGTTTTCGCACTGTGTGGATCAACCGCTCCAACCAGCCCGAAGAATACCGGGATTTCCCACCGGCCCTTATCCTGCCGTCGCTCGAAGCCCTTGTGCCCGGCAGCTAGAAAACCTGTGTCTCTGGCGCCACAGTAGCAGCCTGGTCACAGCTTCGCCTTTGTTTGCCCACGTTCGGGCCAGAATCGGAACCGCCTATCGCCCCAGGTGTTGTCAGGCACCCGCGCAACTGTCGGCGAATTCACGTTTTGTTGCGATTTGAGACTTAAAGAAGGCAACCATGTCCATAACCGAAATCGAATCTTTTCGCCTGAGCCGTCGCGGCTTTCTCAACGCCGCAGCCTTGGGCGCCGCTTCGATCGCGGTTTCCGCATGCGCCACCACCGGGCCGGGTCCGGTCGAGCCGCCGCCACCAACCTATGTCGAGCCGCCTCTGGCCGATTATGTGACGATGTACGCCGCTGTCAGCGACGGCGGCTTCGATTTGCCGGCCATCCCCGTCGACAAGATCGATCCGCAGTTCCTGCGTCAGATCGTTCCCGACCCGACGGGACAGAAGCCGGGAACCATAGTCGTCGATACCACCGGCCACTTCCTTTATCTGGTTCGTCCGGGCGGTCAGGCGATACGCTACGGTGTCGGCCTTGGCCGTGCCGGCTTCGAATGGTCCGGCGACGCCGTCGTTCAGTGGAAGCAGAAATGGCCGAAGTGGACGCCGCCGGATGAAATGATCGCCCGTCAGCCGGAATTGAAGCCCTATAGCGCCGACAATGGCGGCATGCCCGGCGGCCTGAAGAACCCGCTCGGCGCACGCGCGCTCTATCTGTTCCAGGGCAATGTCGACACGCTTTATCGTCTGCACGGCTCGCCGGAGTGGCGGTCGATCGGCAAGTCGGTGTCGTCAGGCTGCGTGCGACTGATGAACCAGGACATTATCGACCTCTATGATCGCGTGCCCTCGAAGACTCCGGTCGTCGTGACCAGCGACGCCAGCCAACCCATGGTGGCGACGGCCAACCGACAGGCGATCCCGATCGACGCCGGCGTGCCGGACGGATCGGTGCTGCTTGGACCGGTCAAGGCGATCACGAATTCGATTTTCTGATCAGGCGAAGGAGCGGCGGTTGCGACGCTCCTTCACCGGATTGTCTCTCTGAAACGGAAACGATTCTGCGTCGGCGGAGACCGGTCTGTCGCGTGGCGTCCCACTGCGATATTCTGGGGTGATGAAACTCAGCCAGAGCATACGGTTCTGCACGTCCGAGGACGGTACCCGCATCGCTGTCGCATCGTGCGGGGAAGGCAAGGTGATCGTTCGGGCGGCGCACTGGCTGAGCCATGTCGACTATGATCTCGCAAGCCCGGTTTGGCGGCCATGGCTCCAGGCCCTTTCGGCCCACAACCAGTTTGTTCGCTACGATCCACGCGGCTGCGGTCTGTCGGATCGCCATGTCGCCGACCTCTCGATCGAAGCGTGGCACGCAGACCTGGACGCCGTGACGGCGACCATTGAGCAGCCAAGTTTCGTTCTGCTCGGTCTTTCGCAAGGCGGCGCTCTCAGCATCGCCTATGCGCTGCGGCATCCTGAGCGGGTGTCGCATCTGGTGCTGCTGAATGCCTATGGCCAAGGTGCGAGAGTTCGAGCACACACCGAGGCCGAGCGGTTGGAAGCCGAAACACTCGTCAATTTCGTGCGCATCGGCTGGGGACGTGAAAATCCTGCGTTCTGCCAGTTCTTCACCAACCTTTTCATTCCCAACGGGACACAAGAACAGCATCGCTGGTGGGGCGATCTTGAGCGCGTGACGGCAAGCGCCGACGTAGCCGCCCGCCTGCTCTGGCAGATGCAAGGGATCGACGTCCTCGACCTCGCGGTAAAACTCCGCGTCCCGACGTTGATCGCGCACAGCCGCGGGGACATGCGCGTGCCGTTCGATGAAGGCTGCAAGCTTGCCGCAGCGATCCCTGGAGCCCGCTTCCTGCCGCTTGAAAGCAAAAATCACGTTCTCCTGCCGACCGAGCCAGCCTGGAAGGTGTTCCAGGATGAACTCGATGCCTTCCTCGGACATGAGCGGCCCAGGCAGCCACGCGCAATCCGAGAGGCTGGCCTGACACCTGCAGAGGCGGCGCTTCTTGATCTGGTCAAACAGGGACTGGACAACCGCGCGATCGCGCAGCGCTTGAGCAAGAGCGTGAAGACCGTGCGCAATCAACTGTCGATGACCTTCAGCAAGCTCGGCGTCCACAGCCGATCGCAGGCAATCGTGATGACGCTCTCCGACAGAGAACGAGCGCCCCAGCCCGATTGAGTTCCTCGCAGACCACAAACAAGGGACTTCTGTCCCTATTTGCGTTCGCTTTCACTTCCCCCACGGGACCGCTGCATCATGCCCATCATCAGAGGGGGGCTCATCCTCGGAATCGACGGAACGACAAGCCGTCGTCCGAAGATCAGGAGGAACCCGACATGACGCAACTCAATGAAACCAAGCTCAATGAACTGGTAGGCCGCGTTCTGGCAGACCTTGGTGGTGCAGTCAGCGTGCCGCTGGTTCGGATCGGAGATGCGCTGGGTCTCTACAAAACGCTCAAGGAAATCGGCCCTGCGAAGGCCGACGAACTTGCCGATGCTGCAGGATGCGCGCGTCGCTACGTTCGTGAATGGCTGTCGGCGCAGGCGGCGTCCGGCTACGTGTACTATGAACATGGACGGTTTTCGCTGACGCCCGAGCAGTCATTCGTATTTGCCGAATCCGACAGCCCGGTCCATCTGATTGGCGGGTTCGACACCGCGGCTGCTATGGTCGAGAACCAGCCAAAAGTGGAATCGGCTTTCAAGACCGGGCGAGGCGTTGCCTGGGGCGATCAGGCAGGGTGTCTGTTTTGCGCCGTGTCACGTCTGTTTCGGCCGGGTTATGTCAATGCCCTGGTGAAGGACTGGCTGCCGGCGCTTGACGGTGTCGTAGCCAAGTTGAAGGCAGGGGCATCGGTGGCCGACGTTGGGTGTGGGCACGGTCTGTCGACGATCCTGATGGCGCAGGCGTTCCCCGCCTCCCGCTTCATAGGTTACGACTTCCATCCAGCCTCGATTGCCGCCGCGACCGCGCATGCCCGGTCGTACGGACTGACGAACCTGAGTTTCGAGGTCGGCCGGGCGCAAGATTTTGGCGGGCGTGACTTCGATCTGATCACCTGCTTCGACTGCCTACACGATATGGGCGACCCAAAGGCCGCGGCGGTGCATATTCGCAAATCGCTAAAAGAGGGCGGCACCTGGATGGTTGTCGAACCAATGGCGGGAGATACTCTGGAGGAAAATATCAATCCCGTCGGACGGCTGTACTACTCGGCCTCGACAATGATCTGCGTTCCCACATCACTGGCACAGGAGACAGGCCTCGCGCTCGGCGCTCAAGCAGGAGAGAACCGGCTGACGGAGGTGATCCGGTCAGGTGGGTTCTCTCGCGTCCGGCGGGCCGCCCAGACCCCACTCAACATGGTGCTCGAAGCGACCTGACGCAGAAAAGGTCGGTTCAGGCCCTACTCGAACCGGCCAACGTCTTTCCGGCAAAACCGGCTGTCCCAGTGCCGCTTATCCGATGCGGCTCCAAGCCACGGACATTTCGCCAAAGCGGATGCCCCTGCCTTGGATCCGAAGCTCATCGTCCCCTCGACAGACTCCCCAATATGCCGCGCACGATTGCCCGGCCGACCGACGAGCCAACCGAGCGCACCACCGACTTGATCGCCGCCTCGGCCACCGTCTGGCGGTTGGACGGGCGCGGTGCAGATGTGCGCCTGCCACCCGATTGCGGCGCGGGATCGTCATTGCCGAAGCCCGGAATGGTCCAGCGCGAGCCGCCGCTGCCGGCCTGCTGGGCCTGCTCTTCGGCATCCTGCGCGTCCTTAGCTTTTTTTTGCAGCATTTCGAAAGCCGACTCGCGATCGACGGCCTGATCGTACTGGCCGGCGACCGGGCTTTCCTGGATCAGCTTTTGTCGCTCGGCTGCCGTTATCGGTCCAAGGCGCGACGACGGCGGGCGGATCAGGGTCCGCTGCACCATGGACGGGACACCCTTGGCCTCCAGCGTCGAGACCAGCGCTTCGCCCGTGGCAAGCTGGGTAATGGCGGTCATGCAGTCGAAATCGGGATTTGGCCGGAACGTTTCGGCCGCCGTCCTCACCGCCTGCTGCTCACGCGGCGTATAGGCGCGCAGCGCGTGCTGGACGCGATTGCCGAGCTGGGCCAGGACTTTTTCAGGGATATCCAACGGGTTCTGCGTGACGAAATAGACGCCGACGCCCTTCGAGCGGATCAGTCGGACCACTTGTTCGACGCGATCGATCAGCACCTTGGGTGCTTCGTCGAACAGAAGATGCGCCTCGTCGAAAAAGAACACCAGCTTCGGCTTGTCGGGGTCGCCGACTTCCGGCAGCACCTCGAACAGTTCCGACATCAGCCATAGCAGGAAGGTCGCGTAGAGCCGCGGATTCATCATCAGCTTGTCGGCGGCAAGCACGCTGATGGCGCCGCGTCCGTCGCGGGTGGTGCGCATGATATCGGCGATACGCAGTGCCGGTTCGCCGAAGAAATTTGCGGCTCCCTGTTGCTCCAGGACCAGCAGCGTGCGCTGGATAGCCCCGACCGATGGCTTCGTCACGTTGCCATAGCGTGAGCCGATCTCGTCGGCGCGCTCGGCGATGTTGGCGAGCAGCGCCTGCAGGTCCTTCATGTCGAGCAGCAGCAGGCCTTCCTCGTCCGCCAGGCGGAAGGCGATGTTCATGATGCCTTCCTGCGCCTCCGTCAGGTTCATCAGGCGCGACAGCAACAACGGCCCCATTTCCGAGACCGTGGCGCGGATGGGATGACCCTGCTCGCCGAACAAGTCCCAGAAAATAACGGGAAATTCCTGGAAGTCATAAGGATCTAGCTTGACCTGTTCGGCCCGCTTGACGAGGAAATCCTGTGCCGTGCTCATCATCGCGATGCCCGATAGATCGCCCTTGATGTCGGCGCAGAACACCGGCACGCCGGCGTTGGAAAATCCTTCGGCCAGGATCTGCAAGGTGACAGTCTTGCCGGTACCGGTGGCGCCGGTCACCAGGCCATGACGATTCCCATATTGCAGCAACAGTTGCTCGGCACGCTGATAGCTGTCGTCGGGCTTGCGGCTGGCGCCGATGAAAATACTGGTGTCGTCAGCCATATGTCCGGTCTCCGCAAACTGATGTGTCTAAAGCCAGGGGCCTTGCCGCAGGTATAGTGAGGCCATTGCGCAGCGACAATGCCATTCGTCCAAATCGGGGCCCTTCGTCCAAATCCGGGCCATTCGCCCAAATCCGGGCCATTCGTCCAAATCGCCCCATTCGGTCAAATCGGGTTTTTGGAGCTTGCGGATTTTGCCGCTGTTTGGCAATCGTCGTCCATGCGGACTGACCTATATCTGATGGATCGAATCCGGTCTCTGAAAGCGCATTGCATTGCGATATCGGACCGGGGACCGTAGACTGGACCGCTCCCGGCTGGTGCGGCCGTATGAAACGAGGAGGACGGATGGGCGCCGGAGCCTTGATCCAGGACGTGGAACCCGAAAACATCGAGCGCCAGCGATGGCTCGCCTTGGCGGAAAAGGCTTTGGCAGGCGCTTCCTTCGAGGAAAGGCTGGTCTCGCACAGCGACGACAACATCCGTATCGAACCGCTCTACGACCGCAGCACTGCGGCGGAACCGATCGTGCGCGCAAACCCGAAATCGTCATGGATCGTCAGCCAGCGGGTCGACGATCCCGACACCAACCGCGCCAGAAGCCAAGCGCTGGAAGATGTGGCACAGGGTGCCACGGGATTGTCGCTGGTCTTCGAGGGGGCGCCGAACGCGTTCGGATACGGCTTGCCGAGAACGGCGGAGGCGTTGGAGGCGGTGCTGGACGGCATACCGCTCAACCGCATCCAGGTTCGCATCGACGCCCATCCCTGGAGCCGCGCCGTGGCCGACTGGCTGGTCGCTTTCCTGAGCAAGCGGCGGTCGGACCCGGCAAAACTCAACCTCTCCTTCGGCATCGATCCAGCAGCGATCTTCGCGGGAACGGGTCGGCTGCGCATGTCGATCGAGGCGCTGCGGGCCTCCATGCCGCAGTCGCTGGCGCATTTCTTCGCGATGGGCGTTCCGGGCGTGCTGCTGGAAGCTGACGGGCGCGTGTTCCACAATGCCGGCGCCACGGAAGCGCAGGAACTTGGCATCATGCTGGCTTCGGCTGTCTCCTACCTCAGAATGTTCGAGACGGCGCGGCAGCCGCTTGTCTATGCCGCACCTCATATCGGTTTTGCACTCAGCGTCGACCAGGACCAGTTGCTGTCGATAGCCAAGATGCGGGCGCTGCGCAGCCTCTGGGCGCGGGTGCAGGAGGCTTGTTCGATCCCGACATCCACGGCCAGTATCCATGCCGAGACGTCGTTTCGCATGATGACGGCGATGGACCCGGAGACCAACATCCTGCGCACCACCATTGCATGCTTTGCCGCGGCGTGCGGCGGCGCCGATTCGATCTCCATCCTGCCGCACACGATCGCGCACGGTCTGCCGGCGGGTTTTGCCCGTCGTGTTGCCCGCAACACGCAGCTGATCATGGCCAATGAAAGCCATATCGATCATGTCACCGATCCCGCCTATGGTTCCGGCGCTGTGGAAGCGCTGACCGCGGAATTGTGCGAACTGGCCTGGGCGGAGTTGCAGACGATCGAAGCCGAGGGCGGTGTCCTGTCCAGCCTTCAGGACGGACACATCCAGAAGCGCGTCCACGCAGCGGCGGAGCAGCGCAATGCAGCCTACCGCACAGGCCAACGGGCCATCGTCGGCACCACGCTCTATCCATCGAAAGACGAACGTCCGGTCGAGACGCTGGCGGCGGAACGGCGGCCGGCCTTCACCGAAGGCGTTGCCGTCTGCGAGCCGCTGTTTCCAGTCCGCATCGACCAATCGATCGGAGCCGGCTCTTGATCCCGGACTTCGGCCAGATCGGCTGGGTCCCGCCACGCCGCACGCCTGTCGAGGTCAAAGGCCAGCGGACCACGCCGGAAGGGCTCATTGCCAAGCATCTGTACAATCAAAGCGATCTCAAGGGGCTGCCGCATCTCGACACCTATCCGGGGCTGCCGCCCTTCGTGCGCGGCCCCTACCCGACCATGTATGTCCAGCAGCCCTGGACGATCCGGCAATATGCCGGTTTCTCGACGGCCGAAGATTCCAACGCCTTTTACCGGCGCAACCTTGCCGCCGGCCAGAAGGGGCTGTCGGTCGCCTTCGATCTCGCCACGCATCGCGGCTATGACAGCGACCACCCGCGCGTTGCCGGCGATGTTGGCATGGCGGGCGTCGCCATCGATTCCATCCTCGACATGCGGCAGCTCTTCGACGGCATTCCGCTCGACGAGATGACGGTATCGATGACGATGAACGGCGCGGTGCTGCCGATCATGGCGCTTTACATCGTCGCCGCGGAAGAACAGGGCGTTGCACAGAGGGATCTCGCCGGGACCATTCAGAACGACATTTTGAAGGAGTTCATGGTCCGCAACACCTACATCTATCCGCCAAAACCTTCGATGCGGATCGTGTCGGACATCTTCTCATACACATCGAAGAACATGCCGAAGTTCAATTCGATATCGATCTCCGGCTATCACATGCAGGAGGCCGGCGCGACGGCCGACCTTGAGCTCGCCTACACGATCGCCGATGGCATCGAATATGCCCGCGCCGGCGTCGCGGCGGGCCTCGACATCGACCGCTTTGCGCCTCGCCTGTCCTTCTTCTGGGCCATCGGCATGAATTTCTTCATGGAAGTCGCCAAGCTGCGGGCCGCGCGCCTGTTGTGGGCGACCCTGATGCAGAAGAATTTTTCGCCCAAGGACGAGCGCTCGCTGTCGCTGCGCACCCATTGCCAGACTTCTGGCTGGTCGCTGACGGCGCAGGATCCCTACAACAACATCATCCGCACCATGATCGAGGCGATGGCTGCAACGCAGGGCCACACCCAGTCGCTGCACACCAATTCCTTCGACGAGGCGATGGCGCTGCCGACCGACCACTCGGCGCGGATCGCCCGCAACACCCAGCTCATCCTGCAAAAGGAATCCGGCACCACGCGCATCATCGACCCGTGGGGCGGTTCGGCCTATCTCGAACGGCTGACGCATGATCTGGCGGCGCGCGCTCTTGCCCACATCGAGGAGGTCGAGGCGCTCGGCGGCATGGCAGCGGCGACCGAACAGGGCATTCCCAAGCTGCGCATCGAGGAAGCCGCCGCGCGCACGCAGGCGCGCATCGATTCCGGCGAGCAGATGCTGGTCGGCGTCAACGCCCATCGGCCCGAGACCGACATCGAGGTCGACGTGCTGAAGATCGACAATGCCGAGGTCAGGGCCCGGCAATTGTCGAAGCTGCAACGGCTGAAGGGCACGCGCGACGTCGCCGCCGTCGAAAGCGCGCTCGATGAGCTGACCCGTGCCGCGCAAGGCAATGAAAACCTGCTGGAATTCGCCATCCGAGCGGCGCGCGCCAATGCCACGGTCGGCGAGATTTCATTCGCGTTGGAAAGGGCGTTTGGGCGCCACGTCGCCACGGTACAGACCATTTCCGGGGTCTATCGGAAGGCGCTTGGCGATCATCCCGTGGTCGACGGTCTGCAGGACAAGCTTGACGCCTTCGAGAAGAAGACCGGCGGCAAGCCGCGCATCCTGGTCGCCAAGATGGGACAGGACGGCCACGACCGCGGCCAGAAGGTCATCGCCACGGCCTTCGCCGATCTCGGCTTCGACGTCACCGTCGGCGCGATGTTCCAGACACCGGAGGAGATCGCCAAGCTGGCGGTCGCACAGGACGTCCACATCGTCGGCGCCTCGTCGCTGGCGGCGGGACATCTGACGCTGATCCCCGAACTGCGCGACGCGCTGAAAAAGCTCGGCTGCGGCGACATGCTGATCGTCGCCGGCGGCGTCATCCCACCGCAAGACTATGACGCGGTGCGACAGGCCGGCGCTGCCGAGATCTTCCCGCCGGGAACTGTTATTCCGGAGGCGGCGGATCGGCTGCTGGACCGGCTGCTGGCGGTCCGCTAGGCTTGTTATAATACCTGTTGCAACTTCTCGCCGGTCGAGTTATAATCGGCGTTGCAACAGGATATCTGTCATGAACACGACCATTCGCAAGATCGGTAATTCGGAAGGTGTGATCCTGCCCAAGGATCTGCTCGATCGTCTGAACATGAAGACAGGTGATCAGCTCCAGATCGTCGAAACGGACAAGGGCATTGCCCTTGAGCCGATGGACGACAGTTTCGAGCGGCAGATGGAAGCTGCTCGCAAGGTCATGGACAAATACAAGGTCGCGCTTCAGAAGCTCGCCGAATGAGCTGGGAGTTCCTTACCCGGCGTGCGGTTGAAGCGATGCATGCCGAGCAGTTGCGCAGGCATGGCGGTGCTCAAGGTTTGAGAGATGAAAATGCTCTCGAATCTGCGCTCGCGCGTGCCGAGAACAAGGCCAACTACGAAAACCCTTCGGTTGAAGACCTAGCAGCCGCCTATGTCTTCGGCATCGCAAGAAATCATGCCTTTGTCGACGGCAACAAGCGCACGGCCATAGTTGCAGCCGGTGCATTTTTGATCGTGAACGGCCATGTCCTGACAGCCGACAACGGCACGCTCTACGAATTCGTCATGGCCGTTGCTTCAGGCGAGATCGATGAAGCCGGAGCCGCGGCGTTCTTCCGCGACCATGTCGTCAAGATCGAGGATTAGCTCTCGGAAAGCTTGACGATTTCCCATTCCTTGCCGTTGACGCTGGCCAAGTCGCCGATCTTCTTGCCGAATAGGGCGACCGCCATCGGCGAAACATGCGAAATGCTACCCTTGGTGGGATCAGCCTCGTCTTCGCCGACAATTTTCCAGTGGACCTTCCTGCCGTCATTGCTCTCGATCGTGACGCCCATGCCGAAGCGCACAAGGTTACTGCCCGGCTCCGGCACCGAGAGTTCGGCGCTTTCACGCCGGGCGGTCCAATAGCGCAGGTCGCGCGACACGACCGCGATGCGCTCGCGGTCGGCTTTGCGTTCGGCCTTCGCCAGTATGTCGCGCAGATCGGCGAGATTGTCCTCGATCTGCGCCAGGCCGCGTTCCGTCACCAGATTG
The DNA here is from genome assembly GCF_055811655.1 of Mesorhizobium sp. WSM4809. Lineage (NCBI taxonomy): Bacteria > Pseudomonadati > Pseudomonadota > Alphaproteobacteria > Hyphomicrobiales > Phyllobacteriaceae > Mesorhizobium > Mesorhizobium sp. WSM4809. The sequence continues at coordinate 662,919 of NZ_JBVVQW010000001.1, read as the reverse complement.
CGATGGTGGCTGACCGGCCGCTCACCGACGCCGGCGATGGCATTTTCGCTGTCTTCCTCGCGGGTGAAAGCTCTGCTCATTTCCTGAACTTAGGCCCGCAGAGGCTGCTCGACAAGCCATTGTCGCGCGCTCGGCAGGAGAGACAGAACGGCTGGCACGATTCCTGCGATAGCTGGCTCAACGCTGGGATTCTGTGCCGATGTTGAACAGGCGAACGCTGCTGACTGGGACCGCCGGCTTTGCCGTCATGGGGCTTGCGCTCGGCAAGGCGGTGGCCGCAAGCTTGAGCGGCATCGAGAAAGCCTCGATGCGCGGCTCGATCAATGCCACAGAACTCGGCGTGCAGCCCGGCACATCAGACGATCAGAGCAAGACCTTCGCCAAGCTGCTGCGTGACGCCAATGCCCGCGATATGCCGGTGTTCCTGCCGCCCGGCACCTATGTCGTCTCCAATCTTTCACTGCCCGGCCGCGTACGTCTTTCCGGGGTGCCGGGCGCGACGCGCGTCGTTTACGGCGGTGACGGCCACCTTTTCATGGCCGAACAGGCTGACCATATCGAACTCAGCGGTCTGGTCTTTGATGGTTCGAACCGCACGATGGGCGATTACACGCAAGGGCTGCTCGATCTGCGCCGTATCGCGCACCTCGCCATCGACAATTGTCAGATCACCGGCAGCAGCAAGAACGGACTGGCGCTGGAACACGCGATCGGCCGGATCGAGCGCAGCGAGATATCGGGCGCCGCCGATGCCGGCATTTACTCGGTCGAGGCTGGCGGGCTGTCCATTACGGGCAACACCGTCTCCGATTGCGCCAATGGCGGCATCCTCGTGCACCGCTGGCAGGTGGCCGAAGACGGCACCATGGTCACCGGCAACCGCGTCCAACGGATCCAGGCACGCAGCGGCGGAACCGGGCAGAACGGCAACGGCATCAATGCCTTTCGCGCCGGCAATGTCGTCATCTCGGGCAACATCGTCTCGGACTGCGCCTTCTCGGCGATCCGCGCCAACAGCGCCAGCAACCTGCAGATATCGGGCAACACCTGCTCGCGCTCGGGCGAAACGGCGGTCTATTCCGAGTTCTCGTTCGAAGGCGCCATCATCAGCAACAACATCGTCGACGGCGCCGCCAACGGCATCTCGATCGTCAATTTCAACGAAGGCGGCCGCATGGGCGTCTGCTCCGGCAACATCGTGCGCAATCTGTCGACCAGCGGTCCCTACCCCGCCGACTCGCCGGGATTTGGCGTCGGCATCGGCGTTGAGGCCGACACCACCGTTTCCAACAACGTCATCGAGAACGCGCCGCTTTATGGCATGCAGATCGGCTGGGGTCCCTACCTGCGCAATGTCGTCGCTACGGGCAACATCATCCGCAAGGCCGGAACCGGTATCGTCGTGTCCGTGGTCGAGGGTGCCGGCACGGCGGTCATTTCAGACAATATCATCGACGGCGCGCTCAACGGTGCGGTTGTCGGCCAGCGCTGGGCCGAGCCCGCAACGGGCGACCTCGCCTCGTCAAACGATACCGGCTATGCGCATCTGACCGTCGAGCGCAATCACGTCAGTTGAGGGCTGCCGTCGGCCTCAGCGCCCCGACCTTGGCACCGTTGCGGTTTTCTATGGGCGTGTTTGCCAACTCGCTCAGCTTGAACGCCAATGCCTCGTCGGCGCGCAACAGTTTGGCGAGGACGGTGGCAATCATGGCTTCGCCGGCGCGGCCGGCGCCATCATCGCATTTGAGCGCGATGCCGAGACCAAGCTCCGGAATTGCGGCACAATGGACGCCCTCGGCGCCGCCTTTGGTGAAAATCCGCCCTGGTGCGGCCTCCATCAGTGCGACGTCTTCGCGGCCTGTGCCGGCAACGAAGAACGGCTCGGCCATGCAGGCGGCCAGCAGCCGCCTCGCGGCCTTGGCTCGCTCGGGGCCAAAACCTGATGTCGTGGCCATGCGGGCAAAGCCGATCGCAAAGCTCCTGAGCGGCACCGCATAGGTTGGGATCGAACAGCCATCGATGGCCCGCTGGTCCTCACCATGGACAGCGCCCGTCACCGATTGCATGGCGTCGCGCACCAGTTCCTGCAAGCCATGTCCCGGCTTGACATAGCCACGATGCGCAATGCCCGCGTGGACGCAGGTGCAGAGGAAGCCGGAATGCTTGCCGGAGCAATTGTTGTGCAATGCGTTCGGCGAGCCGCCGGCGCGGGCGAGCGCAATCTCGGCGTCATGATTGGACGGCCAATGCGTGCCGCACTCGAGCGCCGACCCATCCAGCCCGACCTTGGACAGAATGGATCGCGCCAGTTCGACATGGGCCGGCTCGCCTGAGTGGGACGCACAGGCGAGCGCCAGTTCGCGGTTGCCGAAGCCATAGGCATCGGCCGCACCGCTTTCGACCAGCGGCAGTGCCTGGATCGCCTTGACCGCCGAGCGCGGAAACACCGGCTTGGCTGTGTCGCCGATCTCCCAGACGGGCTTGCCATCGCCATCGAAGACCGCGACTGAGCCGCGATGCGCGCTCTCGACGATCGCGCCGCGCAACACTTCGATCAGAACCGGATTTGTCATGAACCCTCCCGTAAATGCGGGCGGTTTACCTGATCCGGTCGAGAATGGAAACGTAGTTGGCGACCGCGGCACCGCCCATATTGAAGATGCCGCCAAGCTTGGCGCCCGGCACCTGGATGCCGCCGGCCTCGCCGACAAGCTGCATGGCGGTCAAGACATGCATCGACACGCCCGTGGCGCCGATCGGATGGCCCTTGGCCTTCAGCCCACCGGAGGGATTGACCGGCAGGCGGCCATCCCTGGCCGTTGTGCCGTCCAGCGCAAGCTTGGCCCCCTCTCCCGGCTTGGCAAGACCCATCGCCTCATATTCGATCAGTTCGGCAATGGTGAAGCAGTCATGCGTCTCGACGAAGGACAGATCGTCGAGCGTCACGCCGGCTGATTTCAACGCCCGGTTCCAGGCCTGTTCGCAGCCTTCGAAGGTCAGGATGTCGCGCTTCGACATCGGCAGGAAATCCTGCACATGCTCGTTGGCGCGGAAGGCAACGGCACGGCGCATCTTCAGCGCCGTGGCGGTGTCGGCAAGGATAAGGGCGGCGGCGCCGTCGGAGACCAGCGAGCAGTCGGTGCGCTTCAGTGGGCCGGCAACGAACGGGTTCTTCTCGCTCTCCTGGCGGCAGAACTCGTAGCCGAAATCCTTGCGCATCTGTGCATAGGGGTTGTCGACGCCGTTCTTGTGGTTCTTGGCGGCAATCATGGCCAGCGCATCCGACTGGTCGCCGTGGCGCTGAAAATAGGCCTGCGCGATCTTGCCGAAGACGCCGGCGAAACCCGCCGGTGTCTCGCCGTCCTCGGGCAGATAGGACGCCTTGAGCAGGTTCTTGCCGATCTCCGGCCCCGGCGTCGTCGTCATCTGCTCGGCGCCGACCACCAGCACGATGCGGGCGGCATTGGCGTCGATGGCGCGGATGCCCTGACGGACCGCGGCCGATCCGGTGGCGCAAGCGTTCTCGACGCGCGTCGCCGGCTTGAAGCGCAGCCGGTCGTCGGCCTGAAGCACCAGGCTGGCGGTAAAATCCTGCGCCGAAAAGCCGGCGTTGAAATGGCCGAGCACGATCTCGTCGACCTCGTCGGGACCGACGCCGGCATGGTCGAGCGCGTCGGTTGCCACCTTGACGATCAGATTTTCGAGCGTTTCGCCCTCGAGCTTGCCGAAGCGCGAATGCGCCCAGCCAACGATGCATGCGGTCATGGCGGTCTCCATCCTTGGCGCCAGCCTAACATGTGGGCTCAGGGCGCATTTCGCCTTTATTGTTCAAATATAAACAATCCTGCCCACTTCGTGAAGGACAATCGCTTGGTACAGCCAAGATCGCGGTCGATTTTTTTGTTGATTGACGCGTCAATAAAAAATAATCCTGTTTTCTCAAAGGATCATCGCGAGATGCCGAAAGTCGGAATGGAACCGCTGCGCCGCAAGGCGCTGATCGACGCGACGATCTCGGCGATCGGCGAGCGCGGCTCGCTCGACGTCACCATGTCCGAGATCGCCGGACGCGCCGGGGTTTCGTCGGCTCTTGCCCATCACTATTTCGGCGCAAAGGACGAACTGTTGCTGGCGACGATGCGGCACATCCTGGCCGAACTGACCATCGACATGCGACGCGCCCTTCAATCGGCTGCCACCCCGCGCGAACGCGTTTCGGCCGTGGTGGCTGTCAATTTCTCCGACATCCAGTTCCAGCCGGAAACCATCGCCGCCTGGCTCGCCTTCTATGTCGAAGCGCAGAAATCGTCGGCCTTGCGCCGACTGCTCAGGGTCTATGCGCGGCGACTGCATTCGAACCTGATGAGCGGGCTGACCGGCATCTTGCCCAGAGCCGAAGCCGACCGCGCAGCCGAAGCGACAGCGGCGATGATCGATGGGCTCTACATCAGGCGGGCGCTGAAGGACGGCGTGCCCGACGCCGCGACCGCGATCGCGCTGGTCGAGGACTATCTCGGAACCAAACTCGGTGAGCGGTGCAAACAGTGACAATGAAGCGACCCAACTTCCTGATCGTCATGGTCGACCAGCTCAACGGCACCTTGTTTCCCGACGGTCCGGCGGAGTTTCTGCACGTACCGCACCTGAAAGCGTTGGCTGCGCGTTCGGCGCGCTTTGCCAACAACTATACGGCGTCGCCGCTCTGCGCACCGGGCCGTGCCTCGTTCATGAGCGGGCAATTGCCGTCGCGCACCGGCGTCTATGACAACGCCGCCGAATTCGCCTCATCGATCCCGACCTTCGCCCATCATCTGCGCGCCGCCGGCTACTACACCTGCCTGTCGGGCAAGATGCATTTCGTCGGGCCGGACCAGTTGCACGGTTTCGAGGAACGGCTGACGACCGACATCTACCCTGCCGATTTCGGCTGGACGCCGGACTACCGCAAGCCCGGCGAGCGTATCGACTGGTGGTATCACAATCTGGGCTCGGTGACCGGCGCCGGCGTTGCCGAGATCACCAACCAGATGGAGTATGACGACGAGGTCGTGTTCCTAGCCACACAGAAGCTCTATCAGCTTTCGCGCGAACAGGACGATGCGAGCCATCGGCCATGGTGCCTCACCGTCTCGCTGTCGCACCCGCACGATCCCTATGTCGCGCGCAAGCAGTATTGGGATCTCTATGAGCATTGCCAGGCGTTGAACCCGGAAACCGGGTTCATCGCGCATGACGAGCAGGATGCGCATTCCCGGCGGCTGTACCACGCCAGCGACTATCCTTCCTTCGAGATCACGCCGGAACAGGTGCGTCGTTCGCGGCAGGGCTATTTCGCCAACATCTCCTATGTCGACGACAAGCTGGGCGAGATCCTGGATGTTCTCGAGCGCACCCGCATGGCCGACGACACAATCATCCTGTTCTGCTCGGACCACGGCGACATGCTCGGCGAGCGCGGCCTATGGTTCAAGATGAGCTTCTTCGAGGGCTCGGCGCGGGTGCCGCTGATGATTGCCGGCAAGGGCGTTCACGCCGGGCTGATCGAGACGCCGGTTTCCAATCTTGACGTGGCGCCGACGCTTTGCGACCTCGCCGGCATCGACATCGCTGCAATCGCGCCGTGGACCGACGGCCAGTCGCTGCTGCCGCTCACCAAGGGGTTTGAGCGCACCGCGCCGGTGCTGATGGAATATGCGGCCGAAGGGTCCAACGCGCCCTTGGTGGCGATCCGCAACGGCAGATACAAATTCGTCCATTGCGAACTCGATCCGCCGCAACTGTTCGATCTCGAAGCCGATCCGCTCGAACGGGACAATCTGGTCGACGACGCGGCCAATGCGGGCCTGGTGGCGGCATTCATGGACAAGGTCCAGTCGCGCTGGGACATGGCCGGATTCGACGCCGCTGTCCGCGAAAGCCAGGCGCGCCGCTGGGTCGTCTATCCGGCGCTGCGCAACGGCGCCTATTACCCCTGGGATTTCCAGCCGCTGCAAAAAGCGTCCGAGCGCTACATGCGCAATCACATGAACCTCGACAATCTCGAAGAGAGCAAAAGGTATCCGCGAGGCGAATGATGTCAGACCTTCTCGTCCCCTCCCTCGACCACCTCAAGCAGGCCTATGCCGTCACCTCCAGGGCGACGCAGATCACACCGCTGCTGGAATCGGCGGCACTGGCCCGCGAGACGGGTGCGGCCCGCGTCTTCATCAAGCCGGAATCGCTGCAATGGGCCGGATCGTTCAAGGTGCGCGGCGCCTATTGGCGCCTGAAGCAGCTTTCCACTGAAGAGGCCAGGAAAGGCGTCGTCGCCTACTCCTCCGGCAATTTCGCGCAAGGGCTGGCGGCTGCCGGCCAGGCGCTCGGCATTCCCGTCACCATCGTCATGCCGATCGACGCACCGGCCGCCAAGCGTGATGCTACGGCCGGCTATGGCGCCCGCGTCGTGCTGACCGACCATGGCGAACGCGCGCGTGAGGAAGTCGCCGCCGCCAAGGCACGCGAGATCGCCGAGACCGAAGGCTTGGCCCTGCTGCATCCGTTTGACGATCCGGAGATCGTTGCCGGCCAGGCGGGCGCCGGCCTCGAAGCGCTTGACCAACTCGAAGCCAAAGGCGCCAGCGCCGATCTTTTGTTCTGCTCGGTCGGTGGCGGTGGGCTGATCGGCGGCGTTTCGCTCGCCTTCCACTATCTGTCGCCCGCCACTGAGATCATCGGCGTCGAACCTGAAGGTTTCAACGGCATGGGCTCGTCGCTGGCACATGGCAGCATCGAGACGATGCCGATCGGGCCGAAGTCGATCTGCGACGGGCTGATGTCGCGACGGCCGGGCGACGCGCCTTTCGCGGCAGTCAAGACCGCCGGTGTTCGCGGCATCACCGTCGACGACCAATCGGTGCGCAGCGCCATGCGGATCGCCTTCGAGCGCATGAAGCTGGTGCTCGAGCCCTCGGGGGCCGCCTCGCTCGCCGCACTGCTCGGCGGCAAGGTGGATGTGAGGGGCAAGACCGCCCTTGTTGTGGCTACCGGCGGCAATGTCTCGCTCGCCGATTTCATGGCGCATATGAACCATGCTTGAAGCAGATTTCGTCATCATCGGCTCCGGCTCGGCCGGCTCGGCCATGGCCTATCGCCTGTCTGAAGACGGCAAGCATTCGGTCATCGTCATCGAATTCGGCGGCAGCGATATCGGGCCGCTGATCCAGATGCCGTCGGCGCTGTCGATCCCGCTCAACATGAGCCTCTATGACTGGGGCTTTGCCAGCGAGCCGGAACCGCATCTCGGCGGCCGTGTGCTGGCGACACCGCGCGGCAAGGTGATCGGCGGCTCGTCCTCGATCAACGGTATGGTCTATGTGCGCGGCCACGCCCGCGATTTCGACCATTGGGCCGAAGAGGGTGCGGCCGGCTGGGGCTTCGCCGACGTGCTCCCCTATTTCAAGCGTATGGAAGATTCGGACGGCGGCGAGGATGGCTGGCGCGGCCACGGCGGGCCGCTGCATGTGCAGCGCGGCTCGCGTAAAAATCCGCTCTATGGCGCCTTTGTCGAGGCTGGTCGCCAGGCCGGGTTCGAACTGACCGAAGACTACAATGGTTCCAAGCAGGAAGGTTTTGGGCCGATGGAGCAGACCATCAGCGGCGGTCGCCGCTGGTCGGCGGCATCGGCCTATCTGAAGCCGGCGCTGAAGCGCAAAAATGTGAGTCTGGTCAAGGGCTTTGCGCGGCGCGTGATTATCGAGAATCAACGCGCTATCGGCGTCGAGATCGAAGCTCACAAACAGATTCAGGTCGTTAAGGCGCGACGTGAGGTGATCGTCGCCGCATCGTCGATCAATTCGCCCAAGATACTGATGCTGTCCGGCATCGGCCCGGCCGAGCATTTGCGCGAAAACGGCATTCCGGTGGTGGCCGACCGGCCCGGTGTCGGCCGCAATCTGCAGGATCATATGGAGCTCTACATCCAGCAGGAATCATTGCTGCCGATCACGCTCAATTCGGTGCTGAACCCGTTCTCGAAAGCACTAATCGGAGCGCAGTGGTTGTTCCTCAAGACCGGGCTTGGCGCCACCAACCACTTCGAAGCGGCAGCCTTCGTGCGCTCGCGCGCCGGCGTCGACTACCCCGATATCCAGTACCATTTCATCCCGGCGGCAGTCCGCTATGACGGCAAGGCGGCTGCGAAATCGCACGGCTTCCAGGCGCATGTCGGACCGATGCGCTCGAAGTCGCGCGGTTCGGTGACGCTGCGTTCGCCGGACCCGAAATCCAAGCCCGTGATCCGCTTCAACTACATGTCGCATCCAGACGATTGGGAGGAGTTCCGCCACTGCATCAGGCTGACGCGCGAGATCTTCGGGCAGTCGGCGTTCGACCCCTATCGGGGCAAGGAAATCTCTCCGGGCAGCCACATGCAGTCGGACGACGAGCTCGACATCTTCATCCGCGATCATGCCGAGAGCGCCTACCATCCTTGCGGCACCTGCAAGATGGGCCGCGCCGACGACATGATGAGTGTCGTCGATCCGGAGTGCCGGGTCATCGGCATCGAAGGCTTGCGGGTCGCCGATTCGTCGATCTTCCCGCGCGTCACCAACGGCAATCTCAACGCGCCCTCGATCATGACCGGCGAGAAGGCTTCCGACCACATCCTTGGCCGCACGCCGCTGGCGCCGTCCAACCAGGAACCATGGATCAATCCGCGCTGGCAGGCGTCGGACAGATAGAGCATGATCGTGTGACTGCACGATCCGCATGCCGCGAAAGACAATCTGGAGACTTCCATGCGCGCTCAGCCCACGGCATCGCACTATGTCAACGGACGCTACATCGAGGACGAAGGCGGCGCGCCGCTGCCGGTCATCTATCCGGCAACCGGTGAGATCATCGCCATGCTCCGCTCGGCGACGCCGAACGTGCTGGAACTCGCCGTCGAGGCAGCGCGGGCGGCGCAGCCCGCCTGGGCGCGGCTGAAGCCGGTCGAGCGCGGGCGCATCCTGCGCCGCGCCGCCGACATATTGCGCGCCCGCAACGCCGACCTCGCCCGCATCGAGACATTGGATACCGGCAAGGCGATCCAGGAAACGCTGGTGGCGGACGCCCCTTCGGCGGCGGACTGCCTTGAATATTTCGGCGGTGCGGTTGCCGCCTACAATGGCGAGTCGGTCGATCTCGGCGGACCCTTCGCCTACACAAGGCGCGAAGCGCTCGGCGTCTGTGTCGGCATCGGCGCCTGGAACTACCCGATCCAGATCGCCGGCTGGAAATCGGCACCGGCGCTCGCCATGGGCAACGCCATGGTGTTCAAACCTTCGGAAAACACACCGCTTTCAGCACTCGCGCTGGCCGAGATCTACAGCGAAGCGGGGCTGCCTGACGGCCTGTTCAATGTCGTGCAGGGCTATGGCGATGTCGGCGCCGGGCTTGTCGGCCACGATGTCGTCGCCAAGGTCTCGGTGACCGGCTCGGTGCCGACCGGCCGCAAGGTGCTGTCGCTCGCCGGCTCGAAGATGAAGCACGCGACGATGGAGCTTGGCGGCAAGTCGCCGCTGATCGTGTTCGACGATGCCGACATCGAGAACGCCATTGGCGGCGCCATGCTCGGCAATTTCTATTCGACCGGGCAGATCTGTTCCAACGGCACGCGCGTCTTCGTGCAGAGCGGCATTCACGACCGCTTCGTCGAGCGTCTGATCGAGCGGACCAAGAAAATCCGCATCGGCGACCCGCTCGACCCCGAAACCCAGATGGGGCCGCTGGTTTCCAAGGCGCAGCACGACAAGGTAGTGGGCTATATCGAGATCGGCAAGCAGGACGGAGCAACGCTTGCCTGTGGCGGCAACGTGCCTTCGCTGCAGGGTTTCCAGGGGGGGTTCTTTGTCGAGCCAACGGTGTTCACCGGCGTCACCGACACAATGCGCATCGCCCGCGAGGAGATTTTCGGGCCTGTCATGAGCGTGCTGAAATTCGACGGTGAGGACGAGGTGATCGACCGCGCCAACGACACCGAATTCGGCCTTGCCGCCGGCGTCTTCACGCGCGACCTGCCGCGCGCCCACCGCGTCATTACCGAGCTGCAGGCCGGCACCTGCTGGATCAACGCCTACAATCTGACGCCGGTGGAAATCCCGTTCGGCGGCTTCAAGCAGTCGGGCATCGGACGTGAGAATTCATTGGCGGCGCTGGCACTCTATTCGCAGCTGAAGTCGATCTATGTCGAGACGGGCGACGTGGCGAGCCCGTACTGATCAACCCTCTACGCCTTCGGGTCGGCCGTGCTGTCCAGATACTGGGTCAGCGCACAGACCAGATGATAGAAGATGCTGGCCGGCACGTCCGATGCCAGTGAGCGGCCGCGCTCGTCGATGCGGTCGATCCACAGGCCGAGCGGCGCCGGGTCGATGTGCCAGCGAAACAGCCGGCCGACGCGCGCTTCGATCTCGGGCTTCAGGTCCGGCCCGCCCGAACCATCCAGCGCGATAGCCGCCTTCACCGCTTCGGCCTGCGGCCAGCTGCGTGATATCAGGTCGAGCGGCAGGCCCTGCCGCGAGACGGCGCCATAGGCAAGGCCGGTGGCGCGGTTGAGGCCATTGGCAGTGGCCGACGCGTAAAGTTTTCTGGCAAAGCCGCTCAATTCGGCCTGGCCGCTGCGTCCAGCGAAATCGACCAGCAGCGAGGCCCACTCGAAATGGTGGCCAGGCTCGGTCCATGACCCTTTCTCTCCTGCGGATGGCTTCCATTCGGCATCGAAATACTCGCCAAGCGTCCAGCTTTCCGGATCGAAGAAATGACTTCGGAAGAGGTCGATGATGCGCGCTGCGCGGCGCAGATGGGCGCGCTCGCCAGTCGCCTGATGCCAAGCGAGGAAGGCCTCGAGCAGATGCATATGCGGGTTGGAGCGGCGCTCGCCTTTGCCGTCCGATGTCTCGAGGAAGCCGGTCATGCGGCTGTCTTCGAGATGCGCATCGAGAAAGGCGAAGGTTTCCTCGCCGAGGCGCAAGGCGTCTGGATTGCCAGACATATGCGCATGCGCGAGCGCCAGGAGCACGCAGGAATGATCGTAGGCATCCTCGGTGGCGTCGGCGACCGAACCGTCGACATTCAGCGTCCGAACCCAGCCGCCCTTGTCGGTGCGGCCCTTGCCGGCCATGAAGGCGATGCCGTGGCTGATCAGCCGGTCGGCCGGACCGTCCCAGCCGCGCGCTCGGGCGACGGCGAAAGCATAGACCTGCCTTGCCATGGTGCGCATGCGCTTGGGCTTCATCAGCGGCGAGGCGTCCAGGCCGAGCGCTTCGTGAAAGCCGCCATGGCGTTCGTCGACCCCCGATGTCGACCACAGCGGCAAGGTCTCCTGAAACAGCCAGTGATGCACGCGCCGGCGCCAGGCGCCGCTTTCGATGACGCGGTCATGCGCCGGCGTGAACCTGGTTTCCAGGCGACCCGATTTTTCGAGCTGCTCGACGATCTTCTTGACGTGCTGGCTGTGGCTGACCGGGGCGACGAAGGTGGCATCCGATGTCGAAACGATGGCGATGTCCTTCATGCCGATCGCCGACAGCAGGCGGCCATCACTGCGAATGTAGGAATTCTCGCAATCGATAGCGACGACATCGCCGATGATGACATTGCCCCGGTCGTCGGCGGGGCCGACATCGAGCAGCGACTGCCAGGAGCCGAGATCGTTCCAGCGGAAGCCGGCCGGCACCATGGCGATGTCTTTTGCCCGCTCCATGATGGCGTAGTCGATCGAGTTCGACGGAATGGCGGCGTAGAGTTCTAGCGGCATGTAAAGGCCGGACAGATCCGATGTCGCTGCCCTGTAAGCTGCTTCGGTGGCCAGCCAGATATCCGGCTGGAACGCTATGAAGGCATCACGCATGGCGACGGCGCGAAACAGGAAGATACCGGTGTTCCAGTAGAAATTTCCGGCCTTGAGATAGCTTTGCGCAGTCTCAATATCCGGCTTTTCGACGAAGCGCGACACATCGAAGGTGCCGCCGCTTTCGGCCGCGACCTCGATATAGCCGTAGCCGGTCTCGGGCTGTGTCGGCTTGATGCCGAACACCACCAGCCGTCCACTGCGCGCTGCCTCGGTGCCGGCTTCGACGCTCTGCCAGAATTGGCGCGGGGTCGATATCTCATGATCCGACGGCACCACCAGCACCAGGCTGTCACCGAATTCGGACAGCGTGCGCAGCGTCGCCAGTGCGACGGCGGCGGCTGTGTTGCGCCCGGTCGGCTCGAACAGCGGACCGCCGCCGGCGAGGTCGAGACCAGCAAGATCGGCGTGAACGCGATCAGCATGGCGCTCCGCGGCGATCAGGAAGATCGGCGTTTCGCCTTCCGGCCGGGCCGTCAGCCGACGCAAGGTCTTGGCCAGCATCGAGCCATCGCCGGACAGATCGTGGAACTGCTTGGGGTTGTCCTCGCGCGACAGCGGCCACAACCTCGAGCCGACGCCGCCGCTCATGACAAAACTGACAATCCGCTCGGTCATTCAACTACCATTCAAAAGGTCTGGTTGTAGGCGCCCACCTCGGGGCTGCGGCGCAGCACGGCGTCGACAGCCTCGAACATCTCCCGTCGACGCTGCGACGACACCGGGCTTTCGACCACCACGACCAGTTCCGGTTTGTTCGATGAGGCGCGCACCAGCCCCCAGGTGCCGTCGTCGGCGACGACGCGCACGCCGTTGACGGTGATGAGGTCTGCGATCTTCTGGCCGGCGAAAACCATTCCATCCCGTTTCATGGTCTGAAAATCGGCAACCACCCGTTCGACCACGCCATACTTCACCTCGTCCGCGCAGTGAGGCGACATGGTCGGCGTGCCGAAGGTCAGCGGCAGCGCGCGATAAAGATCGGCCATCGAACTGCCCGGGCTGCGATCCAGCATTAGGCAGATGGCGATGGCGGTGACCAGCCCGTCGTCATATCCGCGCCCGATCGGCGGATTGAAAAAGAAATGACCTGACTTTTCGAAACCGGCGACAGCACCGAGTTCGGCGACGCGGCGTTTGATGTAGGAATGGCCGGTTTTCCAATAGTCAGTGACGGCGCCATTGGCGCGCAGCATTGCGTCGGTATGGAACAGGCCGGTCGATTTGACGTCGACGACGAAGGTCGAGTTGGGATGCTGGCTGGAAATATCCCTTGCCAGCATCACACCGACCTTGTCGGCAAAAATTTCATTGCCTTCATTGTCGACGACACCGCAGCGGTCGCCATCGCCGTCGAAGCCAAGGCCGATGTCGGCGCCTGATGCCAGCACCTTGTCCCGGATGGCATGCAGCATCCGCATATCCTCGGGATTGGGATTGTAGCGCGGAAATGTATGGTCGAGTTCGACGTCGAGCGCGATGACCTCGCAGCCGATGCGCTGCAACGCTTGCGGCGCGAAGGCGCCGGCAGTGCCATTGCCGCAGGCTGCGACCACTTTCAGCTTTCGGGCGATGCGCTTGTCGCGGGTCAGATCGTCGAGATAGGTCGCGCGAAAATCGCGGATGAAATCGTAGGAGCCGCCGCCGACGAGATCGAAATCACCAGCCAGCACGATCGCCTTCAGCGCGCTCATCTCTTCCGGGCCGAAGGTCAGCGGCCGCGCAGCACCCATCTTGACGCCAGTCCAGCCATTTTCGTTGTGCGAAGCGGTGACCATGGCGACCGAGGGCGTATCCAAAGCGAACTGGGCGAAATACGCCATCGGCGACAACGCCAGTCCGATGTCCCTCACCCGTGCGCCTGCGGCCATCAAACCGGACACCAGGGCCAGTTTGATCGACAGCGAATAGGAGCGGAAATCATGCCCGGTGACGATATCGGGACCGGCGCCGAGACGGCGGATCAGCGTACCAAGCCCCATGCCGAGCGCCTGGACGCCGATCAGATTGAGTTCCGGTCGTTGCGCGGAGCCGGGATGGCCGAACCACCAGCGCGCATCATATTCGCGAAAGCCGGATGGCTTGATCAGCGCTTCGGTTTCGAATTCGAAACTGTTGGGCCGCGCGTCGCCAACGATGCTGAAGGACAAGACTGGAAACTCCGAATGGCAGAAATTACGAATTGTCGAGGGCTGCGGCTTAGCACACAAGGCTTTAGGCCACGTTTATTCCGGAAGGGAATCCGGGCCTTTCGGGCAATGCTCGACGAAAGCCGACGAAATGCGACAGAAGTGCCGCCGTGCCGCTTGCAGGAACCAAGTGTGGCGGCTATAAGCCCGCGGTCTGGTCACGGAGTGTAGCGCAGCCTGGTAGCGCACCTCGTTCGGGACGAGGGGGTCGCAGGTTCAAATCCTGCCACTCCGACCAGAAAAAACAAAGAGTTAGCGCATCCCGACTTCGGCGCTCCACCTGCCCCTCAAGCGAGACTACTCGCGTCCCCGTCAGTCGGATGGCGAATTTCTATTCGCCGTGCCTCTGTGACTCGGCCGACAGCGATGCCTGTTGCACTGGACAGTAACCAGACGGTCCAACCGGCCGCCTGATGTTTTCATGCGTGCGCTCGCGGACAGCTTCTGGAAAGATCCTGACGGATACGCGCGTCTCCGCTCAGCGGAGGCCAAAAAAGCTCAAGATCGCTATCACGATGACTACAGCTCCAACGAGCCAAATGATGTTGTTCATGATCTCTCTCCTGTTGCCTGGGGAAGCCCGCGCCTCTGGCGGAGAACGCGGGCCGACCAGCCTTTGCCGACTGATCTGCAGCAGACACCAAATCGTGATCCCGGCTGCGAGAATAAACCATCAGGCACGCCTAATGTTCCGTCGTGCGTCCTATGATCATAGGCGCCGGCATCATCACCACGACAGCGCTGTCGTGACAGGTTCCGTCCTCACCCATCGGAACCATCCCGTGGTGATCGAACGACGGGTACCGACGCTGGGATCCGGCCCCGATTCTTGATGGGAGTCGGGTCTTGATGGGAGTGGGGCCACGAGAGGCCTTTGGCACGCATCCCAATCACGCCCGCAACCAGACTTAAGTCCAGCCCCTGCCCGACCGAAGTCCAGGTTGGAAACGCTTGCCCTTGCCCCAAATTCGGGTGGTGGGCGAAAAATGATCAATGAAAAACTAAAGAGCAGCAGCATGTCGAACCGTGAGACCAAGAAATCCCATGCCCTGGGCATGCGCATGACAGAGATCAAGGCCAGGATGCAGGAAGCCCAGATTACCGAAGACGAGATGAAGACCTTCCAGAAGGTCGCGGCCATCATGGAGGGCGACGAGGGCCGAATCGAGGTTGACGACCTGATTGCCGCGTCATTCCTCACCGACACGACGCTGAACAGCCAGAAGCGTTAAGCGACCATGCCGACGATTAGCAGACTTTTTGATTCCCCCGCCGATGCGGCGCGGGTCGCCAGCGACTTGGTGGCGGCCGGAATTCCTCGCGTACAGATCGCCATCATCGGGCCTTACAATAACGAGGCGGGATTTCTTAGGGTTTCCGCTTTGGGATCGTTACTTGGCGCTGCCGCCGGCGTGTTGGCCTGCCTGAGCGCCGTTGCGGCCTATGGCACCAATCCTGTTGCTGCGAGCGTGTTGCCAGCAGCGGTGGCGGGCGCGGTCTGCGGCGGCGTTGCCGGCGGTCTGCTTGGAACATTCGCCATGACAGCCATAGAGGCGGATGGTCAGGACGTTGCCGAGGGGGTGGTTCTGGTGACGGCGCATGTCGATGAAAATGACGCCGACATCGCTCAGGCAGTGCTCGGCGGTCGTCCCCCGTCGACGTTCGTGGCTGAAGCAGCGTAGGAAAGGCCCGCCCGACGTTGCCGAGACGCGCTCTCTGCGTTCACCAGTGATTGAACCCAACACGCGCCAGATAGCAATTCGAGTGGCAGAGAATGTTCCTGCGCCGGACGCAAAGCTGGCCGGTAGCAGGTTTCTTCGCGGGCCGCATATTTTGACGAAAAGGTCCGTCGGCTTTAGGGTTGATGGACCTGATGGAGTCAGCGAAACGGCGGGCCGAGTGCGACATGAATTTGAATTCAACCACAGCCCCGCCCTTGATTCTTGTGATGACGCTGGTTCTCTTCGCTGGCTGTTCATCGCTCGGCAGAACCGTCGATGCAGCGAAATACGATTCGATGACGTGCACCGACCTCAACAGGGCGATGGGAGACGTCGCCCGTGACATCTCGCAAACGGCAATCACGCGCGGCAAGGTGGCCAACACCAATGTTCCACGCTGGCTGCTCGGCGGCTCACGCGTGAAGACCGCGGTAGCCAACCGTGAAACAGCCAGGATCGACCGGCTTAAGCAGCAACAGGATGCCATTGCCGCTGTGCGAGCACGCAAGTGCCTCAGGTCCGCGAATTGAGCGGACAGCCAATGCCTCGGTGCGGAGCCCGGTTCAGGCACTCAGGCGAAATCGCGTCACGTCGATCGCCGCGGCCATCAGCGTCTGTGTGTAGGCGTGCCGCGGATCGATGAAGATCGCCTCAGTCGGCCCTTCCTCGACGATCTTGCCCTGTTTCATGACGATGATGTAGTCGGCCATGGCGCGCACGACCGACAGATCGTGGCTGATGAAGAGATAGGACAATTCGTGGTCCGCCTGCAGCTTGCGCAGCAGTTCGACGATCTGTTTCTGCACAGAGCGATCGAGCGCTGAGGTCGGCTCATCCAATACCACCAGCCTGGGCTTCAGGATCATGGCGCGAGCAATGGCGATGCGCTGCCGCTGGCCGCCGGAGAATTCGTGCGGGTAGCGATTGCGTGCGTTGGGGTCGAGGCCGACCTCGCGCAAGGCGTCGACCGCGCGTTGATCACGCTGCTTGCCCGAAAGATCAGGCTCATGCACCAGAAGTCCTTCGGTGATGACCTGGCCGACGGTCATGCGCGGCGACAGCGAGCCGAACGGGTCCTGGAAGACGAGCTGCATCTGGCGCCGCAGCGGCCGCATCGCCTGCCTGTCGGCTTGGGAAATGTCGCGATCGCCGAAGCGGATAATTCCGTCGCTCGGCAACAGCCGCAGCAAGGCGCGGCCGAGCGTCGACTTGCCCGAGCCGGATTCACCAACGATGCCGATGGTCTGGTTTCGCTGCAGCCGGATCGAGATGTGATCGACGGCACGCAGCATCAGCGGTTCACCAGCAAGAAACCCGCCGCCAATCCTGAACGTCACTTCGACATTTCTGCCTTCGAGCAGCACCGGAGCATTGGCGGGCGGCGGCGCCTTGCTGCCGGTCGGCTCGGCCGCCAGCAGCATTTTCGTGTAGGCATGCTGGGGATTGACGAAGATGGCCTCCGCCTCCCCCTCCTCGACAACCTCGCCTTGGCGCATGACATAGACCCGGTCGGCAAAGCGGCGGACGATGCCAAGATCGTGGGTGATGAAGACGATCGCCATGCCGAGCTTGCGCTGCAATTCGGCCAGAAGCATCAGGATCTGCGCCTGGATGGTCACGTCGAGCGCCGTCGTCGGCTCGTCGGCGATCAATATGTCAGGGTCGTTGGCGAGCGCCATCGCGATCATCACACGCTGGCGCTGGCCACCTGACATTTCATGCGGATAGGATTTCATCCGCCGCTCGGGATCGGGAATATGCACCAGCCGCAGCAGCTTGAGCGCCTCTTCCCGCGCCTCGGCGGCATTCAGGCCCCGGTGCCGGCGGATCGGCTCGATCAACTGATTGCCGATCGAATAGAGCGGATCGAGCGAAGTCATCGGCTCCTGAAAGATCATGCTGATCTTGCGGCCACGAACCTGGTTGAGCTCGGATTTGCTGAGCGTCAGAAGATTGCGGCCGCGATAATCGACGCTGCCTGTCGCTTCGCCGTTCGATGCCAGCAGGCTCATCGCCGCCATCATCGTCTGGCTTTTGCCGGACCCGGATTCGCCAACCACGGCAACGGTCTCGCCCGCATTGACGTGGATGCTGATGCCCTTCACCGCCTCGACTGCGCCGTCGAGCGTGCGGAAGCGGACACGCAGATCCTTGACGCTGAGGATCGTTTCGGAAGCAGCCATCTTAGCGATCCCCATCTTATCGATCTCTCGGGTCCAGTGCGTCGCGCAGGCCGTCGCCGACGAAGTTCAGCGCGAACAGCGTCGAGACGAGGAAGAAGGCGGGAAACAGGAGCAGCCAGTTGGCGGTGCCGATGTTCTTGGCGCCGACCGAGATCAGCACGCCCCAGCTGGTCATCGGCTCCTGCACGCCGAGGCCGAGAAACGACAGGAAGCTTTCCAGGATGATGACCTGAGGCACCAGCAGCGTCATGTAGATCACCACCGGGCCGAGCAGGTTGGGGATGACGTGGCGCAGCAGGATACCGCGCTGGCCGACACCCATGGCTTCCGCCGCCTGGACATATTCCTGCCGGCGGATCGACAGCGCCTGGCCGCGCACGATGCGCGCCATGTCGAGCCACAGCACGGCGCCGACCGCCAGGAACATCAGCACAAAGTTGCGGCCGAAAAACACTACCAGCATGATGACGAAGAAGATGAAGGGCAAGGAATAGAGCACGTCGACGATGCGCATCATCACCTCGTCGACCTTGCCGCCGGCAAAGCCGGCAGCGGCCCCGTAGACCACGCCGATGACCACCGCCACGACACCCGCGAGCAGGCCGATGGCCAGCGATATGCGCCCGGCCATCAGCGTGCGCGACAACAGATCCCGGCCGGTGTTGTCGGTGCCGAACAGGAAATATTGCTGCTTGATCGAGGCGCTCATCGTCACTTCGAGACCGTCGGGCGACTTGCTCTCGATCTTGGTGCCGTCAAAGGCATCGGAACGGTCGAGATAACGGATGTTGCGATCGTCGATCGGCCTGGTCGACTTGACGGTGACGAAGACCTGGTTGCCTTCCTGCCGCCACTCCTTGATGTCGACCCGCATGCGCTTGATCGCTTCGGTGAGCGCCGTCTCGATCATGTCGGCCTTCGGATAGGCTGACAGGCTTGGCGGCATACGCACATAGTCGGCATAGATGGTGGTGTATTGATGTGGCACGAACCACGGCCCGAACACGCTGACGACACCGATCAGGGCAAGGTAGTACAGGCTGAACATGGCGGCGCGATTGGCCTTGAGCCGCGCCCAGGCATCCCCCCAGAGCGAACGGCCGATGACGGTGGGGGCTGTGGCTGCGATGTCAGTCATAGCGCACCCTCGGATCGACGACCGCGTACATGACGTCGACGATCAGGTTGAAGACAATGGTAAAGATGGCGATCACCACCACCGTTCCCATCACCAGCGTGTAGTCACGATTGAGCGCGGCATCGACGAAATAGCGGCCGACGCCTGGAATGGAGAAGATCGTCTCGACAATGACCGAGCCGGTCAGCAATGCCGCCGCCGCCGGACCGGTGAAGGAGACGATCGGCAGGATGGCACCGCGCAGCGCGTGCTTGACCACCACCGACCAATCGGACAGGCCGAGCGCGCGCGCCGTGCGGATGTGGTGGGACCGCAAGGATTCGATCATCGAGCCACGCATCAGCCGGGCGACGATGGCGATCTGCGGCAGAGCGAGCGTCAACACCGGACCGACCTTGTTGATGAAAGCGCCATCGCCCCACCCACCGATCGGCAGCAGCCTCCAGGTCAGCCCGAACAGGAGTTGGATCACCGGCGCGATGACGAAGGTTGGGATGGTGCTGCCGGCCGTCGCCAGCGCGATCACCGTATAGTCGCCAAGCTTGTTCTGGTTAAGCGCCGCAATGGTGCCGAGCACACAACCGAGCAGCAGCGCCAGGACGAGCGCCGAGGCACCGAGCTGAACCGATATAGGCAGGCCCTTGGCGAAGAGTTCGGTGACGGTGAAGTCCGGCATGTTGTAGCTCGGGCCGAAATTGCCGCGCAGCAGATTGCCGAGATAATGGACGAATTGCAGCCAGAGCGGATCGTTGAGGCCGAACTGGGCTTCGAGATTGGCCCTGATCTCGGGGCTCAGCCCCCGCTCCTGGTTGAATGGGCCGCCCGGCGCGACGCGCATCAGGAAAAACGCCATGGTCACGATGACGAACAGCGTCGGGATGGCGGTCAGAAGCCGCCGTAATACGTATCGCAGCATCGGTGCCCCGCTTGACCCAGAGCAACGCGCGTCCAGTTGGACGGTTGCGCCCTAGCCTTCAAATCTTCGCACCGACATGCCGAAAATCGATTCCGGTTCCCGGGCCGATGCGATGGCAAACCAGCACCGCCGCGCATCGAGTTGCGCGGCGGCCCAGCTAAGGATCAGTCCTTGCTGATGAAGCGGGACGGATGGATGTCCATCACATTGTCGTCGAAGCCATGCAGCTTCGAGGAAACGATGTCGTGGAAGCTGTAGTAGAGAAGCGGAATGTTACCGACGTCATCGACAAGGATGCGCTCGGCCTCAGTGAGGTCCTTCATGCGCTCTTCCGGCTTGCCGCCGGCAGCCGCAGCCTTGTCCATGGCCGCTTCATATGCCGGGCTGACATAGCTCGAATAGTTGTTGCCGCTGGCCTTGCGGGTGATGCCGAGGAAGGTCTCCGGATCCTTGTAGTCGGCGATCCAGGCGGCACGCGCCACGTCGTAGTCGCCCTTCTGCTCGAGGAAGGAGTAGTGGGTCTTGGTGTCGGTGTTGACGAGCGAGACGTCGATGCCGAGCGGCTTCAACTGTTCCTGGATGGCGACGGCCGTGTTCTTGTGGTTTTCCGAAGTGTTGTAGCGGATCTCCATCTTCAATGGATGCTCGGGCGTATAGCCGTGTTTCTCGAGGGTCTTCTTGGCAGCGTCCTCGCGGTCGATCTGCGACATGTCGGCGTATTTGGCCATTGCCGGCGTGTAGCCCGCGATGCCCGGAGGCACCATCGAATAGCCAGGCAGCATCGAGTTCTGCCAGACCTTCTCAGCGAGGAAGTCGCGGTCGATCGCCATCGAGATGGCGTTGCGCAGTTCGACATTGTCCCAGGGCGCCTTGTCGGTCTTGATCGCATAATAATAGGTGCCGAGATAAGGTCCGACGCGGACCTGGTCGCCGAACTTGGTCTTGAGGTCAGCGAGCTGTTCGGTCGGCAGGTCGCCGTAGCTGTCGAGTTCGCCGGCCTCGAACCGCTTCATTGCCGATGAGCGGTCTTCGGTCGGGATATAGTTGACGACGTCCATCTTGACGGTCGCGGCGTCCCAGAATTTCGGATTCTTGACCAGCTTCAAGTGGTCGTTGGGAATCCACTCGGCCAGCGTATAGGCGCCGTTCGAAACGAGATTACCCGCCTTGATCCAGTCGGCGCCGAGCTTTTCGATCGAAGCCTTGTTGACCGGATAGGTGGCTTGGTGGGTCAGCATCTCCAGGAAGTAAGGCGTCGGCGCCTTCAGCGTGACTTCGAGGGTATTTGCGTCAATCGCTTTGACACCCATATCTTCCGGCTTGCCCTTCTTGGTGTTGACGTCCTCCGCACCCTTCACCGGGTACAGCATCGAGGCGTATTCGGCAGCGGTGGCCGGATCTTCCAGCCGACGAAACGAATAGACGAAATCGTCCGCCGTCACCGGGCTGCCATCCGACCAGAAGCCATCCTTGCGCAGCTTGAAGGTGTAGACAGTGCCGTCGTCGGACACTGTCCAGCTTTCGGCCGCGCCCGGAATGAGGTTCGTCTTCTGGTCATGCATGACCAGGCCCTGGAACAAGTCGCGTATGATATCGGCTTCGTAGACTGTCGAGGTCTTGTGCGGATCGACCGTCTCCGCTTCGGCGGCGCTACCTCTGTTATAGACGGTCTCGGCGAAAGCCGGCGTGTAGAACGTGCCGGCGGCCAGCGCCATGGTCGTGGCGAGCACCGTCGCCTTCAGCATGTTTTTCAGCATGAAGTTCTCCCTGTCGGCGCTGCCGTTGGCGCGCCTAGTAAGTGTTGACGCCCTGGAGTCGATATCTGACCCCTTTGAGCGCGCCGCTGGTTCCCGTCCTGCGGCTCGTGCCCAGACACTAACGCGGAGAATTTTTATTTCAACAGACTCTCTGGGTCACCCAAAGTAAGGCGGACGAAAGCTATGGCGTGGCCACTGAAACACCAGCCGAAACCAGAAGCTTGACTTGGTTTCTTCACCTAGACGCCATTTTTCACCGCGAATCGGAGCCATGCCAGTTTGCCGGAATGTCTTAATGCGTTCTTAAGCAACCTGGGGTTACATTATGAGTACCTTCTATATGGTTCGAACTTCAGACGCGTGGCGGCTATGAGTAACAGAGAAAGTAAATTGCCCAAAATCCGTCAATTAACGCGGAAATTTCAAGAAGAACGGGGCACTTCTGCGGTCGAATTTGCCTTACTTTCACCGATTTTCATTCTCCTTCTACTCGGAATGGTTGCGTATGGTATATACTTCGGCGCCGCCAACTCGATCCAACAGATCGCAGCGGATGCCGCCCGCACGGCAATTGCCGGATTGAACCAGACCGAACGCCAGACGCTCGTAGCCAGCTTCGTCAGCAACAATGCCGGCGGATATCCTTTCGTGGATGTCAGCAAGTTGACCTACCAGGCCAACGACAGCACGGCTGATGGAAGCCAGTTCGTGGTTTCCATCCAGTACGACGCCCGCAACCTGCCGATCTGGAACCTTTTCCCGGGCATAGCCATGCCCGGGACCACGATCAAGCGTCAGTCAACGATCAGGGTCGGGGGCATTTGAATGCTGCTGCACGCGTGCAATGGGATCGGCCGCCTTGCCCGGTTGATGCTGAGTGACAGGAAAGCGAACTTCACTGTCATGGCGGCATTGAGCGCGCCGGTGGCGCTGGCGCTGGCCGCGGTGGCCATCGACGAAGCTTCGATCTACACCGAGCGCCGCGAAGCCCAGGCAATGGTGGATTTGGCGGCGATCACCGCCGCCTCGAACATGACCAAAGTCAACACAGCGGTTGTCACCACGCTGACCGACAACGGCATGCCAGGGGTTGTCGTTCAAAGCTCGGGACAGACGATCGAGCCGTCGGCCGGCAAAACCGTCGTGACGGTCACGCCCGGGCGATATGTGGCATCCGGTGCCAATGTGGGCCAGCGTTTCCAGGCCAGCGTAACACCCTACAATGCCGTCCGTGTCACCCTGAAGAAGATCCCGGCCCGCTATTTCGCGAGTTCGCTGATCCCCACCCCCGTCATCGGCACCCAAGCCATCGCCAGCATGACGCCGCAGGCGACGTTCTCGGTCGGATCGAGGCTCGCCAGCCTCGATGGCGGTATCCTCAACGCGCTTCTCGGCGGACTTCTCGGCAGCAACATCTCGCTCAGCGTCATGGACTACAACGCGCTGCTCTCCGCGGATGTGAGCGTGCTCTCCTTCGTCGACGGCCTTGCCACACAGTTGAACCTGACCGGCGTGTCGTATTCGGATGTGCTGGCATCGAAGGCGACCGTCGGCCAAATCGCCACGGCCATGGCCAATGTGCCGGGGCTTGGCAACACGGCCAAGTTCGCCCTGCAGACGATCGCTTCCAAGTCGACCAGTACGGTCCAGATCCCGCTCAGTCATCTGATCGATCTCGGCTCCGTCGGCAAGTTGGGCCTCGGTCAAAAGCCGGCCGGCCTTGGCGTCGATGCCAGCGCGATGGGCATGCTGACCGCCGCCGCCGGACTGGCAAACGGTTCGAAGCAGGTCGACGTCGCCCTCGGCGCCGCCATTCCGGGGGTGCTGTCGACCACGCTCGCCATCGCCATCGGCGAACCGCCGCAATCCTCGCCGTGGCTGGCGGTTGGAGAAGCCGGCACCGTGGTTCGCACCGCGCAAACGCGCATCAAGCTGCTGGTCACGGTCGGCGTCGGCAATCCAAACCTGGGCGGCGGTATCAGCCTGCTGTCAGTCAAGCTGCCGCTGAATGTCGAAGTGGCCTACGCCGAAGCAAAGCTGACCGACATCAGTTGCCCGACCGGCCCCGACAGCCTGAAGGTTACCATTGCCGCGAAGCCCGGCATCGCGGCGGTGAACCTTGCCGCCAGCGATGCCGATAACAGCCCCACCGCCTTCGCGGATTTCAGCAACCCGCAGTCGTTCTCCGACGCCAACATCGCGGATGTCAGCCTCAATCTGCTGCTGTTAAAAATCCCGCTAATACTGGTGAAGGGTTCGGCGGGTGCCGACATCACCAACGTCAGCCCGACCAACCTGGTCTTCAACAAAACCGAGATCGCCGCCAAAACCATCAAGACGACGCCAACACGGGACATTACCCAGACGCTGACAACGTCACTGGTCGACAAGTTGTCGCTTTCCGTCAATGCGCTTGGTATCCTCGGGCTTGACATAACGGCGTTGCTCGGCACCGTGAAGCCAGCTGTGACGACGCTTTTGAAAACCGTAACGGCACCAGTCGACACATTGCTTTACAACCTGCTCGATACGCTCGGCGTGCATCTCGGCGAGGCCGATGTCCGGGTCACCGGCGCGACATGCGGACGTGCCGTGCTGGTGCAGTAACGGTCCGGGTATCAGTCGAGCCTGCCAAAAAAGACTCCGAGCGCTGGCAGCAAAAGCTCGGTCGTGACGATCGCGGTGCCATCCAGCTGTACAACCGCTCCGATATTCCCCGGCAACGGCCAATTGGCCGGTCCTCCAGCGAAATTGAAGACACAGAGCAGTCTTTCACCGCCGCCCTCGCGAATGAAAGCGAGCACGTCACCCTCGGCGTCGAGAAAGCGGATCGAGCCTGATACCAGAGCCTCATGCTCCCCGCGCAAGGCCAGCGTGGTCCGATAGGACTTCAGCACCGAGGCCGTGTCGGCATTCTGGACGTCGACCGCGCGGGCGCGATGGCTGGCCGGTATCGGCAGCCACGGCCTGGCCGTGGAGAAGCCCGCATTGTCGGCGCCGGCCTCCCAGACCATCGGCGTGCGACACCCATCCCTGCCCTTGACGCCTGGCCAGAAGCGGATGCCGACGGGATCGCGCAGATCCTCATAGGCCAGTTCCGCCTCCTCCAGGCCCAGCTCCTCGCCCTCATAGAGGCAGATCGAGCCGCGCAGGCAGGACAACAGCATGATCGAGAATCTTGCGACCGCGTCGGGATCGCTGCCCGGCCTTGTCCAGCGGCTGACATGGCGCACCACGTCATGGTTGGAGAACGCCCAGCAGACCCAGCCGTCGGAAACGGCCGCTTCGAAGGCTTCGACGCAGCCACGCACATGCGCGGCCGAGAACTGCGGACCGAGCAGGTCGAAGGTGTAACACATATGCAGCTTGTCGCCGCCTGACGTGTAGGCGGCGAGCGTCTGCAGCGAGCGGCCTTCATCACCGATTTCGCCGACCGCGGCGCGGTCGTCATATTCATCGAGCAGCGTCCTGAAGCGGCGCAGGAACGCCAGGTTTTCCGGCTGCGTCTTGTCGAACAGATGCTCCTGGTAGAGGTAGGTGTTGGTCTCGCTGTTAGTGCCGGCGACGCTCGACGCCAGGGGCGGATTGCTGCGCAGCCAGCGGTCATGGACATAGTAATTGACCGTATCGAGCCGGAAACCGTCGACGCCCCGCTCCAGCCAGAAGCGCACCGTGTCGAGAAGCGCGTCCTGGACCTCCGGGTTGTGGAAATTCAGGTCGGGCTGCGAGGCTAGGAAGTTGTGCATGTAGTATTGCCGGCGGGTCGAATCCCATTCCCAGGCCGGGCCACCGAACACCGAGAGCCAGTTGTTGGGCGCGCCGCCATCGGGCTTGGTATCGGCCCAGACATACCAGTCCGACTTGGGGTTATCGCGGCTGGCGCGGCTTTCGACAAACCAGTCGTGCTTGTCGGACGAATGCGACAGCACCTGGTCGATGACGATCTTCAGGCCGAGACGATGCGCCTCGGCGACCAGCGCATCGAAATCTTCGAGCGTGCCGAACACCGGATCGACATCGCAGTAATCCGACACGTCGTAGCCCATATCGGCCATCGGCGACTTGAAGAAAGGCGACAGCCAGACGGCGTCGACACCAAGCGAGGCGACATGGGCGAGCCTCGACGTGATACCCGCGAGATCGCCGCTGCCGTTGCCGGTCGTGTCCTGGTAGGAGCGCGGATAGATCTGGTAGATGACGCAACCGCGCCACCATCCGGTCTTGTCACTCGCCGCCATCGCGCTTCTCCCCTGTGCCGGCTTGCGCTCGTTCGATCATGAAGATCACCGCCCGTCCCGATATCGGTCGCGAGCTGTCCGCCGCATCCGGCGCTTCGATGGCTGGAGCCCAGAAGAATCCGTCTCGCTCAGGCAAGGTGAACATGCAGGCCCGGCGATCGCCGTTGATAAGCACCGCAAGACGGCGGTCATCCTCGGCGGCCAGGATCATGACCAGGCGGTACCGCTGCGGATCCTGCCAGCTCTGTTCGTCGAGCGGCGCGCCTGTCTCGGTCAGCCATGCGACGTCCGGTATCTCCGAACCTGCCGGTGGCTGGCCAGTGAGGAAGCTTGTGTCGGAAAGCGCCGGCATCGACCGGCGCAGCCTCGAGAGTTCCGCCGTGTAGCGCTCCAGCGCCTGGTCGCGGCCGGCCCAGTCGAGCCAGGTGATCTCGTTGTCCTGCGCATAGGCGTTGTTGTTGCCCTGCTGGGTACGGCCGAACTCGTCGCCTGCGGTCAGCATGATGGTGCCGCGCGAGGCAAACAGCGTGGCGAGCAGCGCGCACTGATCGTTCTGGCGAGACTCCCATACGGCCGGATCGTCCGCATCCCCTTCGACGCCGCTGTTCCAGGACAGGTTTTCATTGTGACCGTCGCGGTTCTGCTCGCCATTGGCTTCGTTGTGCTTGCGCTCGTAGCGCACGATATCGGCGAGCGTCATTCCGTCATGGGCGGCGATGAAATTGACGGTCCGACTGGCGTTTTGCCTGTTCGTTGCGAACACATCGGACGAACCGGCAAGCCGGGTCGCCAGCGCACCGACCATGCCGGCGTCGCCGCGCCAGAAGCGCCTGACGTCATCGCGATACTTGTCGTTCCATTCGAGGAATGGCGGCGGAAAATTACCGAGCTGATAGCCGTCGGAACCGATGTCCCACGGCTCGGCGATCAACACCCGATCGGCCAGCAGCGGGTCGTCGCGCATCGCTCTCAGCATCGGCGCCTCGGCATCGAATGTTCCTTCAACCCTGCCCAGAATTGGCGCCAGGTCGAAGCGGAAGCCGTCGACGCCGGCATCCCTGACGAAATGGCTAAGCGTGTCGAGGACCATCTCCTGGACGACAGGATGATCGCAAGCGACCGTGTTGCCGGTGCCGGTATCGTTGGCCAGCCCGCCGTCTGATGAGTGCCGGTAGTAGGCCTGGTTGTCCAGGCCGCGCAGCGACAACGTCGGGCCAAGCCAGTCGCTCTCGCCGGTGTGGTTGAAGACGAGGTCGAGGATGACGCCGATGCCAGCCTCTCGCAGCACGGCGACCGTGTTTCGCAACTCCATGATGCCGCCTGGCGCCAAACGCGGATCGAGGGCCATGAAAGTCACGGGATTGTAGCCCCAGGCGTTGCGCAGCCCGAGCGGCGGCAAATGTCGCTCGTCGATCGACGCGGTCACCGGCATCAGTTCGACCGCGTCAACCCCCAGTTCTTTCAGATGCTCGATAACCGCCGGGTGAGCAAGTGCGGCGACTGTTCCGCGCAATTTTTCGGGAATGTCCGGATGCAGCATGGTGAAGGCGCGCACCGGCACTTCGTAAATAAGGCCGCCCGGCTGGAATAGCGGCGGGGCAGCCTGCACCGGCTTCGGCAGCGCAGCGGCAATCGCCTTCGGCATCAGCGGCGCGGTATCGGCGCCCTCGCCCCGGCGCTGGGCCAGCCGCCAGTCATAGACATAGGACCTGTCGATCTCGACGGCATATGGATCGGTCAGGAGCTTGGCGGGATCGAACCACAGTCCGCGTTCCGGCGCGTAGTCGCCATCGGCGCGAAAGCCGTAGCGGATGCCTTGGCCAAGGCCCGCAATGAACAGCGCATGGACGCCCTCACCTTCCGGCTGCAGTTCGAGCCGTTCGATTTCCCGGTTGCCCTGCTCGTCGAAGATCGAGACCCAAAGCCGACGGGCCGCCTGCGACCAAGCGGCAAAGCGGATGCCTTCGCGGGTGACGGTGGCGCCGAGCTGGGTCATGCAGTCTCCCCCTTCGCCCCTTGTGGGAGAAGGTGTCGCCGAAGGCGACGGATGAGGGGTGTTCCAGCTTGGCAAGGACAGCGATCCTTCGCGCACCCCTCAATCGTCTCGGCGCTACGCGCCGATCCACCGCCCTGGGGCGAGCCACGGGTCTCGCCCCGTCCTTCGAACCCCACAAAGGGAGAAGGGAAAGCGCGAACCGCCACCCTCAAGTAATCACGCTTGGCTTGGGGCGGCCGGTATGGCTGTGAATCCCGGCAATATCATCGGCTGCGGCTATCAGATCGGCAAGGGCGGCCTGGGTGTCGAGGTCGTGCCTCGATTTGTCCGGCTCGTAACGTTCGATGTAGACGCGCAGCGTCGCGCCCGACGTGCCGGTGCCGGAGAGGCGGAAGACGACCCGCGAACCACCTTCGAACAGCACCCTGATGCCCTGATGCTCGCTGATCGAACCGTCGACCGGATCGCGATAGGCAAAATCGTCCGCGCTGGCGATTTTCATGCCGCGCACGCTGGTACCCGGCAGCGCGCCGAGCTTGGCGCGCAGTTCGTCGACCAATGCGTTGGCGCGGTCGCTCTCAACCTCTTCATAATCGTGCCGCGAATAGTAGTTGCGACCGTAGGTCGCCCAGTGCTCAGTGACGATCTGCTTGCAGCTTTCGCCGCGGGCGGCAAGGATGTTGAGCCACAAAAGCACCGCCCATAGGCCGTCCTTTTCGCGGACATGGTTGGAGCCGGTGCCCGCACTCTCCTCGCCGCAGATCGTCGCCATGTCGGCATCCAGCAGATTGCCGAAGAACTTCCAGCCGGTCGGCGTCTCATAGAGGGCGATGCCGAGTTTTTCAGCGACGCGGTCGGCAGCGCCACTGGTCGGCATCGAGCGGGCGATGCCCTTCAAACCGGCCTTGTAGCCGGGCGCCAGGCGGGCATTGGCGGCGAGCATGGCAACTGAATCCGACGGAGTAACGAAAATGCCCTTGCCGATGATCAGATTGCGGTCGCCGTCGCCATCCGAGGCAGCGCCGAAATCCGGCGCGTCCGGTCCCATCATCTCGTCATAGAGGTGCTTGGCATGGACGAGGTTCGGATCCGGGTGATGGCCGCCGAAATCCGGCAGCGGCTTGAAATTGCGGCAGGTGCCGTTGGGCGCGCCGAGCCGGTTTTCCAGGATCTCCTTGGCGTAGGGGCCGGTCACCGCGTGCATGGCGTCGAAGCGCATGCGGAAGCCGGATTTGAACAGTTTGCGCAGGGCATCGAAATCGAACAGGCTTTCCATCAGTTCGGCATAGTCGGCGACCGGGTCAATGATCTCGACCGTCATGCCGGCGGCCTTGACCGTGCCTGTTGTGTCGATGTCGATCGGATCGATATCGGCGATCTTGAAGCTTGAGATCGTCTTGGTTTTCTCGAACATCGCGTCGGTCAGCTTTTCGGGCGCCGGGCCGCCATTGCCGGCATTGTACTTGATGCCGAAATCCTCATGCGGGCCGCCGGGATTATGGCTGGCCGACAGGATGATGCCGCCAAAGGTCTTGTACTTGCGGATGACATGCGAGGCGGCCGGCGTCGACAGGATGCCGCCCTGCCCGACCATCACCTTGCCGAAGCCGTTGGCGGCGGCCATGGCGATGGCCTTCTGGATGACCTCGCGATTGTAGAACCGGCCGTCACCGCCAATCACCAGGGTCTTGCCCTTGAAACCGTCGAGCGCGTCGAAGATCGACTGGATGAAATTCTCGGCATAGTGCTCCTGCTGAAAGACAGGCACCTTCTTGCGCAGGCCCGACGTGCCGGGCTTCTGGTCGGAATAAGGCTTGGTGGGGACGGTCCGTATCATGCTTCAGGCAACCCTTTTCGAAAGCAGCGAGCGATAGAGTTCGACATATTTTTCGGCGCTCTTGTCCCACGACACATCGGCCTTCATGCCCTGGCGCTGCAGCGATTCCCAGACCGTCGGACTGGCATGGGCGTCGACGAGGCGGCGGATGGCGTGCAGCAAGGCACCGCCATTGTTGGGCGCGAACTGGAAGCCGGTGGCGACACCGGCAGAGACGGCGGCCTCATTGGCGTCGATGACCGTATCGGCGAGGCCGCCGGTGCGCGCGACCACCGGCACGCAGCCATAGCGCAGGCCGTAAAGCTGGGTCAGCCCGCACGGTTCGAAGCGCGAGGGGATGACGATGGCGTCGCAGCCGCCCTGCATGATGTGCGACAGCCCCTCATCGTAGCCGACGACCACACCGATACGGCCGCGATGCCGGGCGGCAGCGGCAAGCAGCGCGCCTTCGAGACCAGCATCGCCCGATCCCAGGATGGCCAGCCGCGCGCCAGTGGCAACGATGCCGTCGATCACCAGCGCCAGTATGTCCATCCCCTTCTGCCAGGTCAGCCGGCTGACCACGCAGACGATCGGGCTGTCGTCACGCTCAAGACTGAAGCGGTCCTCCACGGCAGTCCTGTTGGGCGCGCGCGCCTTCAGTGTGCTCGCCGTGTAGGGGGATACCAGATGCTTGTCGGTTTCCGGATCCCAGATGCCGGTGTCGATGCCGTTGACTATGCCATAGAGATCGCTGGAGCGCATGTTGATGAGGCCGTCGAGACCCATGCCGAATTCCGCCGAGCGGATCTCCTGCGCGTAGGTCGGGCTGACCGTGGTGATCGCCCAGGCGGCCTGCAGGCCAGCCTTGAGGAAGCCGACACCACCATAATATTCGACGCCGTCGAGCGCCATCGCCGCCGCCGGCAAGCCGAGTTCACCGAAGATGCCGGCGCCGAACTGGCCCTGGAAGGCGAGATTGTGGACGGTCATCATCGAGGGAATGCCAACTGCCTTGCCGTAGCGCATGTAGGCCAGGGTCATCGCCGACTGCCAGTCATGGGCATGGACGATGTCGGGTTGGTAGCCAGAGATGGCCCCACCGGCGATGTCGCCGCCGACCTGGCTCAAGGCCGCGAAACGCCGCCAATTGTCTGGCCAGTCCACGCCGGTGGCATTGCCGTAGGGACCGCCGGGACGGTCGAACAGATGCGGCGCATCGAGCACGAACAGTTCGAGCCCGGCGAGTTGGACTGAATGGACGGAGGCCTTGCCGCCCTGCAGCAAGGGATATTGCAGAACCGCCCGCTTCTTCTTGAAGGCGGCCATGACGGTCGGAAAGCCCGGGATGAGCGTGCGCACGGTCACGCCCTTGGCCGCCAAGGCGATGGGCAGCGCGCCGGTCACGTCGGCAAGCCCTCCGGTCTTGATCAGCGGAAAGATCTCGGGCGTGACCGACAGAACCTGCATGCGTTAGAGCCCCAGCTTGTCGATCATGTCCTGCGTGACCAGGCAGATGCCCTTTTCGGAAACGCGGAAGCGCTTGGCGTCGAGAATAGGATCTTCGCCGACCACCAGCCCTTCCGGTATCCTAACACCATGGTCGATGACCACGCGCTTCAACTTTGCGTTCCGGCCGACATGAACGTCGGGCAGCATGACGACTTCTTCCAGCGTCGAATAGGAATTGATGCGCGCGCCGGTGAAGATCAGGCTTTTTTTCAGCGAAGCCCCCGAGACGATGCAATCGCCCGAGACAAGCGAAGACACAGCCGAACCGCGGCGGCCATCCTCGTCATGCACGAACTTTGCCGGCGGCTTCAACTCGGCATAGGTCCAGATCGGCCAGTCGCGGTCGTAGAGGTCGAGCTCAGGCGTGATATCAGTGAGGTCGATATTGGCTTCCCAATAGGCGTCGACCGTCCCGACGTCGCGCCAGTAGGCCTCGTTCTCGGCGGTCGAGCGGACGCAGGACTTGGCGAAGCGGTGCGCGATCGCCTTACCGTGCTGGACGATATAGGGGATGATGTCCTTGCCGAAGTCGCGGCTCGAGCCCGGCTCGGCCGCATCGCGGCGCAACTGCTCCATCAGGAACTTGGTCTTGAAGACGTAGATGCCCATCGAGGCCAGGGCAAACTCCGGCTTGTCGGGAATGCCGGGCGGATCGGCGGGCTTTTCGACGAAGGCGATGATGTTGTCCTTGCCATCGACATGCATGACGCCGAAGCCGGTGGCTTCCATGCGCGGCACTTCGAGGCAGCCGACGGTGACGTCGGCATTGGCGTCGACGTGCTGGCGAAGCATCATCTCGTAGTCCATCTTGTAGATGTGGTCGCCAGCCAGGATGACCATGTATTCGGGTCCGTAGGCCTCGATGATGTCGATGTTCTGATAGACGGCGTCGGCCGTGCCCTCATACCACTGCGTTTCCGACACGCGCTGGCTGGCCGGCAGGATGTCGAAACTCTCGTTTCGTTCAGGGCGCAGGAAGTTCCAGCCGCGCTGCAGATGGCGGATCAGCGAATGCGCCTTGTACTGAGTGGCGACGCCGAGGCGTCGAATGCCGGAGTTAAGCGCGTTGGAGAGCGCGAAATCGATGATGCGCGTCTTGCCGCCGAAATAGACGGCCGGCTTGGCACGCCGGTCGGTCAGTTCCTTGAGGCGGCTCCCACGGCCGCCGGCCAATACATAGGCCATGGCATCGCGCGCCAGCGGCTGGGTCCGTTTCAAGTCTGCCATTTCTACCCTCCCAAGTTACTCGATATCGACATGGCTCAGTCGGCAACGAGTTCAAGCATGATCGTCGACAGCGGCGGCAAAAGCATCGTCGCTGAGATGTTTCCTCCCTCCGCCCGCGCCTCGACCATGCCGCCATTGCCCTTGCCGGAACCGCCATATTCCGAAGCGTCGGTGTTGATGATCTCGCGCCATTTGCCTGATTTCGGCAACGGCACGCGATAATTGTCACGCGGCACCGGCGTGAAATTGGAAATGACGGCCACCGGGCTGCCGCCCGGTGCGCTGCGCAGCCAGGCAAAAACCGAATTCTGGCTGTCATCGACGATCAGCCAGGAAAACCCTTCCGGCTCACAATCACGGCCATGCAGTGCCGGGCGCGAACGGTAGAGGTAGTTGAGATCGCGCACCGTCTGCCAGACGCCGCGATGCGGCCGGAATTCAAGCAGGTTCCAGTCGAGCGCGCGCGCCTCGCTCCATTCGCGGCGCTGCGCGAACTCCTGCCCCATGAAAAGCAGCTTCTTGCCGGGATAGCCCCACATGAAAGCGTAGTAGGCGCGCAGCGTCGCAAACTTCTGCCAGTCGTCGCCGGCCATCTTGCCAAGCAGCGTGCCTTTGCCGTGCACGACCTCGTCGTGCGAGAGCGGCAGCACGAAATTCTCCGAGAAGGCGTAGGTCAGGCCGAAGGTGAGGTCGTTGTGATGGTGCTTTCGGAAGATCGGCTCCTTGGAGAAATACTCCAGCGTGTCGTGCATGAAGCCCATATTCCACTTGAAGCCGAAGCCCAGCCCGCCTTCATGCACCGGTGCCGAGACCTTCGGCCAAGAGGTCGATTCCTCGGCGATGGTCATCACGCCCGGATGGTGGCCGTAGACCTCCTTGTTCATCTTCTGCAGGAAGCTGACCGCCTCAAGGTTCTCGCGGCCGCCTTTCTCGTTGGGGATCCATTCGCCGGCCTTGCGTGAATAGTCGAGGTACAGCATCGAGGCGACCGCATCGACGCGAAGTCCGTCGACATGGTATTTCTCGGCCCAGAACAACGCATTGTTGACCAGGAACGACACCACCTCGCGGCGGCCGAAATTGTAGATCGCGGTGTTCCAGTCGGGATGAAACCCCTTGCGCGGATCGGCATGTTCATAGAGCGCTGTGCCATCGAAATTGGCCAGGCCGTGCTCATCGACCGGGAAATGCGCGGGCACCCAGTCGAGGATAACGCCGACGCCGGCACGGTGGGCGCCGTCGACGAAGCGGGCAAAGCCGTCCGGATCGCCAAAGCGGGCCGATGGCGCGTAGAGGCCGGTCGTCTGGTAGCCCCAGGACGGATCATACGGGTGTTCGGAGATCGGCATGAATTCGATATGGGTGAAGCCGGTCTCGACCACATAGGGGATGAGCCGGTCGGCCAGTTCGTCCCATGACAGGAACGTACCGTCGTCGCGAAGCTGCCAGGAGCCGGCATGGACCTCGTAGATCGAAATGGCTTCGCGCCGGTGATCGGCATTGCGCCAGAAATTGCGATGCGCCTCATCGCCCCACTCATGGGCCGGCGGCACGGCCACGACCGAAGCGGTGGCCGGACGCAGTTCGGATTTGAAGGCGAACGGATCGGCCTTCAGCGGCAGCCTGACGCCGTCGGGGCCGATGATCTCGTATTTGTAGGGCCGGCCGGCACCGATATCGGGAATGAACACCTCCCAGATGCCGGTGTCGCGGCGGTCGCGCATCGAGTGCCGGCGGCCGTCCCATTCGTTGAAATCGCCGACCACAGAGACACGCCGCGCATTGGGAGCCCAGACGGCGAAATGCACGCCCGTGGCGCCTTCGTGCTCGATGACATGGGCGCCGAGCTTGTCGAACAGCCTGAGATGCGATCCCTCGGCGATGTAGTAGTCGTCCATCGGCCCGAGCACCGGACCGAACGAATAGGGATCGGTCAGCCACCAGTCGCCGCCGGCATTGCGCGCGTGATAGCGAAGCGGCTGCCGCTTCTTGATCGAGAGCTTGCCTTCGAAAAAGCCGCCATCGTCGTGCCTGGACAATTCACCCGCGATGGTGCCGGTCAGCGTATAGGCAGTGACGAATTCGGCATTAGGAACAAAGCAGCGGGCCACAAAACCCTTCCCAGCCTCCTGAACACCCAGAACGGCAAACGGATCGCCATGCGTGCCGGCAACAATCGCCGCAACATCGCTGGCTGCCGCCAGTCCGTCCGGCCCGCTTGTCGCAGCGGTCGCGCGCGGCTTCTTCATCAGGCAGTGTCCCTCCCCAGGCACCGAGTGTTTGTTTCTAGTGGTGTGATCCGACTTTCAAGTCACACCACCGGGACCACATTGTTTGCGGCCTCATGCAATCACATCAGGCAGGCACGTTCCAGATTTCTTTCGCATATTGGCGGATCGTGCGATCGGAGGAGAACCAGCCGACACGCGCCACATTGCGGATTGCCCTGGCGTACCAGTCGGGACTGTTGCGCCAGACCGCATCGACCTCGCGCTGGGCGGTGGCATAGGCATCGAAATCGGCGGCGACCATGAACCAGTCGCTGTTGTAGAGGCCGTTGACGAGGTCGCGGTAACGCTCCGGATCGTCCGGCGAAAAGACGCCCGACGAGACGGCAGCGACCGCTTGCGCGAGCTCAGATGATCCTTCGATGACGGCGCGCGGATCGTAACCGTTGTTGCGCCGCTCGGCGACCTCGGCGGTGGTCAGGCCGAAAATGAAGATGTTGTCGTCGCCGACGCATTCCTTGATCTCGACATTGGCACCGTCGAGCGTGCCGATGGTCAGCGCGCCGTTGAGCGCGAACTTCATGTTGCCGGTGCCCGACGCTTCCATGCCGGCAGTCGAGATCTGCTCGGAAAGGTCGGCCGCCGGCATCATGATCTCGGCCAGACTGACATTGTAGTTCGGCACGAACACCACCTTCAGCAGACCGCGCACGGCCGGATCGCGGTTGATGACTTTTGCGACATCGTTGGCGAGTTTGATGATCAGCTTGGCATTGTGGTAGCTGGGCGCCGCCTTGCCGCCGAAGAATTTCACGCGCGGCATCCAGTCGCGCTCGGGGTGCGAGCGGATCTGGTCATAGAGGGCGATCGCCTCGAGAATGTTCAGAAGCTGGCGCTTGTATTCGTGGATGCGTTTGATCTGGATGTCGAAAAGCGCCGAAGGATCGACCTTGATGCCGAGCCGGTCGGCGACGAGGTTGGCCAATCGCGCCTTATTGGCGCGCTTGACGGCGGCGAACTTGTCGCGAAAGGCGGCGTCGCCGGCGAAACCGTCGAGATCCTTGATGGCGTCGATGTCATCGAGAAAACGGTCGCCGATCGCCTCACGGGCGAGCGACGTCAGTCCGGGATTGCATTGGATCAACCAGCGCCGCGGCGTGATGCCGTTGGTCTTGTTGTTGATACGATCGGGATAGAGCTTATGCAGGTCGGCGAACACCGTCTCCTTCATCAGGTCGGTGTGAAGAGCCGAAACGCCGTTGACGGAATGCGAGCCGACAAAGGCCAGATTGCCCATGCGCACCCGACGGTCGCCATTTTCCTGGATCAGCGAGATGCGGCCAATCTGCTCGTCCGAGAACTGGTTGGAAGCACGCGCCTCCAGAAGCACTTCAGCGTTGATGGCATAGACGATCTGCATGTGGCGCGGCAAAAGCCGCTCGAACAGCGGCACCGGCCAGCTTTCCAGCGCCTCGGGCAGCAGTGTGTGGTTGGTGTAGCCGAAGGTGCGCTGGGTGATGTCCCAGGCCTGGTCGAAGTCCATGCCGTGGACGTCCATCAACAGGCGCGTCAACTCCGGCACGGCGATGGCGGGATGGGTGTCGTTCAGGTGGATCGCAGCCTTGTCGGGCAGCGATTTCAGGTCGCCATATTGGCTCAGATGGCGCTGCACGATGTCCTGCAGCGAGGCGGTAGAGAAGAAATACTCCTGCCGAAGCCGCAGTTCCTGCCCGGCCTTGTGGGAATCGGCGGGATAGAGCACGCGCGACAAGGCATCGGCCTTGTTGCTTTCGGCGAGCGCGCCGATGTGGTCGCCGGCATTGAATTTGTCGAGCAGGATCGGATCGATCGGCATGCCCGACCAGAGCCGCAGCGTGTTGACGCGATTGGCCCGCCAGCCGACGACGGGCGTGTCATAGGCGACGGCCAGCACATGCTCGGTCGGTTTCCAGACATGGCGTTCGAGGCGCCCGTCCTTGGAGGTGATCGATTCCACCGAACCGCCGAAACCAACCTCGAAGGAGCGTTCGCGACGTTCGAATTCCCACGGGTTACCGTGATCAAGCCAGGTCTCTGGCAGTTCGACCTGCCAGCCGTCGTGAATCTCCTGCCGGAACATGCCATTGGCATAGCGGATGCCGTAGCCATGCGCCGGAATGTCGACGGTCGCCATGCTTTCCATGAAGCAGGCCGCGAGCCGGCCGAGGCCGCCATTGCCGAGCGCCGCATCGGGCTCGAGTGCTGCAATCAAGTCGAGGTCGACACCCAACGACGACAGCGCCTCGCGCATGTTGTCCATCAGGCCCAGATTGGAGAAAGCATCGCGCATCAGGCGGCCGATGAGGAATTCCAGCGACAGATAATAGACGCGCTTTTCCTTCTGGTCGTAAGCCTCTCTCGTCGCCTGCATCCAGTGATCGACGATCCGGTCGCGCACGACCTTGATCGAGGCGGTCAGCCAGTCGTACTGGGTCGCAACGGTGGTGTCCTTGCCGACCCTGTATTTGAGGGCAACCAAGACTTCACGTGCGAGTGTCTTTGGGTCAGGATTTTCGAGCAGTGGCGGAAGGGGTTCGGACGTCATCGCGCTCGTCATGATGCCTCTCGTGCGGTTGCCATGATCATACCGGCTTTCATCGCTCCTCCCAGCCCA
Organism: Mesorhizobium sp. WSM4809; assembly: GCF_055811655.1. Classification (NCBI taxonomy): domain Bacteria; kingdom Pseudomonadati; phylum Pseudomonadota; class Alphaproteobacteria; order Hyphomicrobiales; family Phyllobacteriaceae; genus Mesorhizobium; species Mesorhizobium sp. WSM4809. The sequence continues at coordinate 625,473 of NZ_JBVVQW010000001.1, read as the reverse complement.
TGCTAGCTGATACCGCCATATATTCAATCGATTTAAACAGGTTCGATTCGGCTTGCCCCCTGCGGCAATTTGGCAACTCTGAAGTGTGACGCGCCAAGACGGCCCGCGCGCCGCGTTTCAAATCCCTGTTCCGTGCTTGCCGCTGTCGCCATGCGCCAGCCACTTGGGCGACATGTATCAAGCCGCCAGCGCCGCCTCCGGCGGGGCCTTGGCTCCTGTCATGAAGGCGACGGCGTCGGACATCGTATATTGCTTGGGGTCGATGACGGCGAGGCGACGGCCCAGCCGATGGATGTGAATGCGATCGGCCACTTCGAAGACATGCGGCATGTTGTGCGAGATCAGCACGATCGGGAGGCCGCGCTTCTTGACGTCGAGGATCAACTCGAGCACGCGGCGGCTTTCCTTGACGCCAAGGGCGGCCGTCGGCTCGTCCATGATCACCACACGACTGCCAAAGGCGGCCGCACGCGCCACGGCAACGCCCTGCCTTTGGCCGCCCGAGAGCGTCTCCACAGCCTGGCTGATGTTCTGGATGGTCATCAGGCCAAGTTCGGTAAGCTTGTCGCGGGCGCGCTTTTCCATCGCCGGGCGATCGAGCATGCGAAGCCAATCGCCCAGAAAACCCGGTTTACGGATTTCGCGGCCAAGGAACATGTTGTCGGCGATCGACAGCGCCGGCGACAGCGCCAGGTTTTGGTAGACGGTCTCGATGCCGGCTTCGCGGGCCTCCATCGGCGATTTGAAGGAGACGGGTTTTCCTTCAAGCCGGATCTCGCCTTCATCGGGCACGGCAGCGCCGGAAATCGCCTTGATGAGCGACGATTTGCCGGCGCCATTGTCACCGATGACAGCAAGGATTTCGCCGGGGTAGAGGTCGAAGTCGGCGTTGTCGAGGGCGGTGACGCGGCCGTAGCGCTTGACCAGGCCACGCGCGGTGAGAATGGGTTCCTGGGTCATGGTCATGCCGAAACCTTTCTGATCCATTGGTCGACCGCCACGGCGCCGATGATCAGCACACCGGTGAGCAGCACCTTCCATTGCGGATCGGCGCCCAGCATGTTGAGGCCCATGGAGACGACGCCGACGATCATCGCGCCGAACAGCGTGCCCAGGATCGAGCCGCGTCCGCCGAACAGGGAAATACCGCCGATCACCGTCGCGGTGATCGCCTGGAGATTGTAGTCGGTGACGGCAGCCGACGGCGAGATCGAGCCGTTGCGGCCGATGGAGACCCAGGCAGCGAAAGCGGCGATCAGCCCGGCAAGGGTGTAGACCGTCATCAGCACCTTCTTGGTCTGGATGCCCGACAGCTTCGCCGCCTCCTGATCATCGCCAACGGCGTAGACATGGCGGCCCCATGCCGTGTGATTTAGCACGTACCAGAGGATCATCACGAGCACGACCGTGGCAATGACGCCGAGCGTCAGCACCGCCGTGCCGACCTTGAAGCTGATGGCAAAGAGATGCAGCAGCGGCGCCTGGGTGTCGACATCGGTGTCGCGGATCGTCTCGTTGGCCGAATAGATGAAGTTCGTGGCCATGACGATGTTCCAGGTGCCAAGCGTCACGATGAAGGGCGGCAGCTTCATGTAAGCGACAAGCACCCCGTTAAGCAGCCCGCATGCCGCGCCGGCGGCAAGCCCGATCGCCACGGCGAGCGCGCTCGGCATACCGTAGCTGACGGCGCAATTGCCCATGATCACCGCTGAAATCACCATGATCACGCCAATCGACAGGTCGATGCCCGCGGTCAGGATGACCAGCGTCTGCGCAGCACCCAGAATGCCGATAATGGCGATCTGCTGCAGGATAAGCGTCAGCGTGTAGGACGAAAAGAACCGGCCACCGATGGTGATGCCGAAAACGATGATCGCCAGAACCAGGACGATCAGCGGCACCGCGGCCGGCGTCGAATGCAGGAAATGCTGGATGCGCTTGACGGCCGATTTGTGCTCGTCAAAAGCAGCAACGCTGGTGTCGCTGCTCGAGAGAACCTTCTCGAATTCCTGAGCTTGAGCCATGTTTACTCCCCATAGGCTTCAGCCAAACGCCGACGCCAGTCCACGCCTTTCCGGTCTGCTGCCGGGATTGTTCGCGGTCACGCGAGCCATCGTCCACCCGAAGCGGCCGGGGATCAAGCCCCGACCGCCCAGGTTCGGTAGATGCCTGTCAGACCGGCATCAGCCCCAGCATTTGGCGAGGCCTTCCTTGGTGTCGATGGACTTCACGCCGGTGGCCGGCTTGTCGGTCACCAGGTTGACGCCGGTATCGAAGAAGTCCTTGCCTTCGGTCGGCTTCGGCTTGGTTCCGTCCTTGGCGAAAGCAGCGATCGCCTCGATGCCGAGTGCTGCCATCTGCAACGGATATTGCTGCGACGTCGCGCCGATGACACCTTCGGCCACCGACTTCACGCCGGGGCAGCCGCCGTCGACGGAAACGATCAACACCTGGCTTTCGAGGCCGACAGCCTTGAGCGCCTGATAGGCGCCGACAGCGGCCGGTTCGTTGATGGTGTGGATGACGTTGATGGTGTTGTCCTTCTGCAGAAGGTTCTCCATCGCCTTGCGGCCGCCCTCTTCGTTGCCATTGGTGACGTCGTGGCCGACGATGCGGGGATCGTCCTCATCGCCGATCTTGTTGGGATCCTTCACATCGATGCCGTAGCCCATCATGAAGCCCTGGTCGCGCAGCACGTCGACAGTCGGCTGCGAAGGCGTCAGGTCGAGGAAGCCGATCTTGGCGTCCTTGGCCTTGTCGCCGAGCGTGGCGGCTGCCCAGGAACCGATCAGCTTGCCGGCTTCGAGATTGTCCGTCGCAAAGGTCGCGTCGGCGGCGTCGATCGGATCGAGCGGCGTGTCGAGCGCGATCACCAGCAGGCCGGCATCGCGCGCCTTCTTCACGGTCGGCACGATGCCCTTGGTGTCGGATGCAGTGATCAGGATGCCCTTGGCGCCGTCGGCGATGCAGCTCTCGATCGCCGCGACCTGGCTCTCGCTGTCGCCGTCGATCTTGCCGGCGTAGGTCTTGAGGTCGACGCCGAGTTCCTTGGCCTTCGCCGTGGCGCCTTCCTTCATCTTGACGAAGAAGGGATTGGTGTCGGTCTTGGTGATCAGACAGGCACCGACACCGGCCGCGGATGCGGACGACGCAAACGCCACCAACCCCAGAGCCGCGGCGGCAAACACGGTCGATTTCAACAGTTTTGTATTGGTCACGATTTCCTCCCAGTGGAACCATTCCGATGCCGGCCAACCGGCACCTGCAGCGCATCCAACGAAATTCTCCCAGCGTGGACGCTGCCTCAACAGACACCAGGCCGAAGCTTCTGTCAATAATTAAATCACTCTTATTTATTATTGACAGCCTTGCTTCATTCACCCATTCTGGCCCAAAAGCATTGAGGGGAAACGACGGGAGGAACAGGGTGGAAACCGCCATTGCGAGGCACGGTTCGCCCGAGGTGAATGACAGCCTCATTCACCGCGGCACCAACCAGAGCGGCATGCGCGACCACAATGAGCGGTTGGTGCTCTCGTTGGTGCGCCAGCACGGCAGCCTGGCGAAATCCGACATCGCCCGCATGACCGGGCTTTCGGCGCAGACGGTTTCGGTCATCATGCGCGAGCTGGAGGAAGAAAGCCTTCTGCTGCGCCAGGCGCCGTTGCGCGGCAAGATCGGCCAACCCTCCATCCCGATGGCGCTCAATCCCGAAGGCGCTTTCTTCATCGGTCTCAAGATCGGCCGCCGCAGCGCCGAACTGGTGCTGATCGATTTCCTTGGCCATGTCCGTTCGATGCTGCAGCATTCCTATCGCTACCCGGCGCCGCGCGAGACAGTAGACTTCGTCAGCAACGGCATGCGGCAGATGCGCGGCGAGCTGACGCCTGCACAGGACAAGCGCATCGCCGGGCTCGGCATCGCCATGCCGTTCGAATTGTGGAACTGGGCCGATACCGCCGGCGCCCCGCGCGACGTCATGGACGAATGGCGCCACCGCGACATCAGGGCCGACATCCAGGCGCAATGCGATTTTCCGGTCTATTTGCAGAACGATGCGACTTCGGCCTGCGGCGCCGAGCTCGTCTTCGGCCAGGCGGGTGCCGCGCGTGACTTCGTCTATTTTTACATCGGCGCCTTTGCCGGCGGCGGAATCGTGCTGAATGGCCGGCTGTTTGGCGGCCCGACCGGCAATGCCGGCGCGCTGGGTTCGATGCCCGTACCCGGACCGGACGGCAAACCGGCCCAGCTGATCGACGTGGCGTCCATCGCCATGCTCGAAAAGGCGCTCAATGCGCGCGGCGTCGAGGCCTCGCATCTGTGGACATCGCCGGAAGACTGGGGCGAGATCGGCTCCGAACTCGACGACTGGATCGCCAGTGCCTCGCAAGCCCTTGCCTACGCCATCGTCGCCGCATCCTCGGTCATCGATTTCGAAGCGGCGGTGATCGACGGCTGGATGCCGAAGGCGGTGCGCCGCCGGCTGGTCGACGCCATCATCGCGGCAATCGCCACGATCGACGGCGAAGGCCTGAAGCTGCCCGCCGTTCGCGAGGGAACCGTCGGCATTCACGCCCGGGCGCTCGGCGGCGCCAGCCTGCCCCTTTCCGAACGCTTCCTGATCGGCTCGACGACGATTTCCAGGAGCGCCTGATGCTGATCGGAATCCCGGCGCTGCTCGGTCCGGAGCTTCTGGCCACGTTGCGTGCCATGGGCCATGGCGACGAAATCGCCCTTGTCGACGGAAACTATCCGGCCGAACAACAGGCCACCCGGCTGGTGCGAGCCGACGGGCACCATCTCATCCCGGTGCTCGACGCGATCTTGAGCGTGCTGCCGGTAGACGACGCCGTTCCAGAGGCGCTGTTTCGCGCCTCTGTCAAAGGCGATCCCTCGCTTGCCGATCCTGTCCACCATGAGATCGAGGCGATCTGCGCCAAACGCGCGCCGGACCGCAAGGTGGTTGCGCTGGCCGGCGCCGACTTCTATGCACGGGTCAAATCGGCGCATGCCATCGTCGCGACCAGCGAGCCGCGGCTCTACGCCAACATCATCATACGCAAGGGCGTGATCCATCCGCCGGAGACCAGGAAGCCATGATCCTCTGCTGCGGCGAAGCCCTGATCGACATGCTGCCGCGCACGACGACAGCGGGTGAGCCGGCCTTTGCGCCTTATGTCGGCGGCGCGGTGTTCAACACGGCGATCGCGCTTGGCCGGCTCGGCGCGCCGGCAGGCTTCTTTTCGGGCCTGTCGTCGGATCTGTTCGGCGGCCAGTTCCGGGATGCGCTGGGGGCAAGCAAGGTCAGCTCCACCTATGCGCACACCTCACCACGGCCAACGACGCTGGCCTTCGTCAAGCTCACCAACGGCCAGGCGACCTACACTTTCTATGACGAGAACACCGCCGGCCGCATGCTGACCGTCGACGACCTGCCGCAGCTTGGCAGCGAGATCGAAGCCATGCTGTTTGGTGCCATCAGCCTGATTTCGGAGCCCGCCGGCAGTGCCTATGAGGAGTTCATGCGGCGCGAGCATGAAAGTCGAGTGATGATGCTCGATCCCAACATCCGGCCGAACTTCATACCGGACAAGGCCAAGCACCTCAGGCGCATTCGCGCGATGATGGCGATGGCCGACATCGTGAAATTGTCGGACGAAGACCTGAACTGGTTCGGCGAAGCCGGCTCGCACGAGGATGTCATCCGCAACTGGCTGGACCGAGGCCCGAAGCTGATCGTCGTCACCCATGGCAGCGAAGGCGCCGTCGGCTATACCAGGGAACATGCCGTCACCGTCATGCCGGAAAAGGTCGAGGTGGTCGACACGGTCGGCGCCGGCGATACCTTCAACGCCGGCATCCTCGCCTCCTTGCATGAGCAGGGCCTGCTGACCAAGGCGGCGATTTCCGCCTTGTCGAAAGACGCCATCCACAAGGCGCTGGCGCTCGGCGCGAAGGCGGCGGCAGTGACCGTGTCGCGGGCCGGCGCCAATCCACCCTGGCGACATGAAATCGCCTGAGCAACGCTCAACATAAGTTGAGCCCAATCGATCACTTTATGTTTCGCAGGGCTCTTTTACAGGGCTATAAGGGCGGGATGGCGCCCGACGAAGCCCGGATTTCCGGCATCTGACTGACATTCGCCGGGAAATACTGGTAACGGACTGCGACACTTGGGCAATTTGGGGCTCCGCCTGCCCGGCTTTCTCGGCAAGCGCAACTCTGGTACCAGCGGCCGATTATCTGGCTAACCCGTTTTGAGGCCGACATGCAGTTCATCGATCTTGGCGCGCAGCGCGAACGAATCCGCGACCGGCTGAAGGCCGCGATCGACCGTGTCGTCGACGAAGGCCGTTATATTCTTGGCCCGCAAGTCACCGAATTCGAGAACAAGCTCGCCGCCTATATCGGCACCAAGCATGTCGTGGCCTGCGCCAACGGCACCGATGCACTGCTGTTGCCGCTGTTTGCGGCCGGCGTCGGCCCGGGCGACGCCGTGTTCGTGCCGAGCTTCACTTTCGCCGCCACCGCCGAAGTGGTGGCGCTGGCCAAGGCCGAGCCGGTGTTCGTCGATGTCGACCCACATACCTACAACATCGACATTGCCAGCCTCGAAGCGGCCATTGCCATGATCAACAAGGAAGGAAGGCTGAAGCCGAAGGCAATCATTCCCGTCGATCTGTTTGGCCTTGCCGCCGACTACGAGGCGATCATGGCGATCGCCAGCCGAGAAGGGCTGATGGTGATCGAGGATGCCGCCCAGTCGATGGGCGGTTCGCTCGACGGCAAGATGTGCGGTGCTTTCGGCCATGTCGGATCGACCAGCTTCTATCCGGCCAAGCCGCTTGGCTGCTACGGCGACGGCGGCGCGATGTTCACCAATGACGATGCGCTGGCCGAGCAGCTTCGCTCCTTCGCCTTCCATGGCAAGGGCGAGACGCAGTACGACAATGTCCGCGTCGGCATCAATTCACGCCTCGACACGATCCAGGCGGCGATCCTGATCGAGAAGCTGGCAATCCTCGAAGACGAGATGGTCGCCCGCCAGGTGGTGGCAAAGCGCTATGCCGAAGGGCTTGGCGACATCGTCACCGCCGCCCGCAATCTGGACGGCAGCCGTTCGGCCTGGGCGCAATACGCCATCGAGACGCCCAAGCGCGACGGGCTGAGGGCGCATCTCGGCGAAAAGGGCATTCCGTCTGTCATTTACTACGTGAAGCCGCTGCATGCCCAGGTCGCTTATCGCGACTACCCGCGCACGCCGACCGGCCTTGCCGTATCGGAAGACCTGCCGAAGCGGATCCTGTGCCTGCCCATGCACCCTTATCTCAGCGAAGCCGACCAGGACCGCATCATCGAGACGATCCGCAACTATATCGGCTCGAATTCGGCGCAGGCCGCGGCAGAGTAAGCTGCCGAGCCTTTCTCAGCCGGGGCCCGCCGCCCTGCCGCTGGCAATGAAATGCGGATTGGCAAAATCCTCGTCGTCGCTTTGCCTGCGCTTGCCATAGACCAGAGGTTGGCCGTCCAGCGTGCGCGTCATGCCGCCGGCGGCGCGCAGGATGGCGTCGCCCGCCGCTGTGTCCCATTCCATGGTGCGGCCGAAGCGCGGATAGACATCAGCCTCGGCACTGGCGAGAAGGCAGAACTTCAAGGACGAACCGACCGAAACGATTTCGGCGGCACCGAGGTCGCGAATATAGGCCTCGGTTTCCGGTGTGTTGTGAGACCGACTGGCGACGACGGCCAGCGGCGTCGCGGCCGCTCTCGCCGCGATCGGCCGGCGGCCGACGATCTGGTAATCGCCATCGATTTCGAGTGATTCCGCCCTGCCCGGCAGGCCGGAAAAGAAGCGGCCCGTGCAGGGCGCAAAGACGACGCCGACTTCCGGCACGCCATCGCGAACCAGCGCGATGTTGACGGTGAAATCGGTGCGGCGGTTAACGAACTCCTTGGTCCCATCGAGCGGATCGATCAGAAAAAAAGCCCCGTCCAGATCGGGCGGCACGATGCCGGCGGAAGCTTCTTCCTCGGCCACGCAGGGGATATCGGGAAATGCGGCACGCAGTCCGGCGAGAATGATCTTTTCGCTCTCGCGGTCCGCCTCGGTCACCGGCGAGGCGTCGGACTTACGGTCAACCGCACAGCCGGCGTGGAACACACGCATCACCTCGCGCCCGGCCGACAAGGCCAGGCGCTCGAAGATTTCAAGCATCAGCCTGTCGTCAGATGCCGCCGCCGCTATCGTATTGGTCTTCGGCAATGTCGCGCTCGTTCAGCCAGTGTTCCAGGGCGTCGACCATCTCTTCGGCCGACTTGCCGAGTGTCCGAAGATGGACCTCCGGGGTTTCCGGCGCTTCATAAGGGGAATCGACGCCGGTGAAATTCTTGATCTCGCCATTCAGCGCGCGCGCGTAGAGGCCCTTCGGATCACGCCGGGCGCATTCCTCGAAAGGCGTATCGACATACACCTCGACGAATTCGCCGTCGGCCATCAATTCACGTGCCATGCGCCGCTCGGCGCTGAAGGGCGAAATGAACGAAACAATGACGATCAATCCGGCATCGGCCATCAAACGCGCCACTTCAGCAACGCGGCGGATGTTCTCGACGCGATCGGCGTCGGTGAAGCCAAGATCGCGGTTGAGACCGTGACGGACGTTGTCGCCGTCCAGGATATAAGTGTGGCGGCCGGTGGCGAACAGCTTCTTTTCGAACAGGTTGGCGATGGTCGACTTGCCGGAACCCGACAGCCCGGTGAACCAGAACACGGCGGGCCGCTGGTTCTTCATGTCGGCGCGCACGCGCTTGCCGACATCGAGCGACTGCCAATGGATGTTTTCGGCGCGGCGCAACGAGTGCAGGATCATGCCGGCGCCGACCGTGGCGCTGGAGATGCGGTCGATCAGGATGAAGGCGCCGGTGGTGCGGTTTTCGGCGAAGGGATCGAAGGCGATCGGCGTCCGCGTCGAAATGTTGCAGATGCCGACTTCGTTCATGTCGAGCGACTTTGCCGCTTCATGGGCAAAGTCATTGACGTTGATCCGATATTTCAGGTCGGTGACGGTGGCGCTGGTCTGGTCGGTCTCGGTGCGCAGGATGTAAGAGCGGCCTGGCAGCAACGCATGCTCGTCGAACCAGACGATGTTGGCGGCGAACTGGTCGGCGACTTGCGGCCGTGCGGCAGGCGAAACCAGCATGTTGCCGCGCGAGATTTCGACTTCGTCATCGAGGACGAGCGTGACGGCCTGGCCGGCGGCCGCCTGGGCGAGATCGCCGCCATACGAGACGATCCGCTTGACGCGCGAGGATTTGCCGGACTTGGCGACAACGACCTCGTCGCCGGGCGCAACCGAGCCGGAGGCGACCGTGCCGGCAAAGCCGCGAAAGTCGAGATTGGGACGGTTGACATACTGGACAGGGAAACGAAACGGCAGTTCGACCATCGCTTCGTCGACCGACACGGTTTCGAGATGCTCGATCAGCGTCGGACCGGAATACCATTCCATGCTTTCCGACCGGCGGCTGACATTGTCGCCATAACGGGCCGACATCGGGATCGGCACAATGGTCTGGAAGCCGAGATCGCGCGAGAATTGCCCGTAGTCTTCGACGATCCGGTCGAAAACCGCCTGATCGAAATCGACAAGATCGATCTTGTTGACGGCCAGCACGACGTGGCGGATGCCGAGCAGCGAGGCGATGATCGAATGCCGCCTTGTCTGGCGAAGCACACCCTGCCGGGCATCGATCAGCACGATCGCCAGGTCGGCGGTCGAGGCGCCGGTGGCCATGTTGCGGGTGTATTGCTCGTGGCCAGGTGTGTCGGCAACGATGAATTTGCGTTTCGGCGTGGCGAAGAAGCGGTAAGCGACGTCGATGGTGATACCTTGCTCGCGCTCGGCCTCCAGACCGTCGACCAGCAGCGCGAAATCGATGTCGTCGCCCGTCGTGCCATGCTTGCGCGAATCGCGTTCGAGCGCGGCGAGCTGGTCCTCGAAAATCTGCTTGGTGTCGGACAGCAGGCGCCCGATCAGCGTCGACTTGCCGTCATCGACCGAGCCGCAGGTCAGGAAGCGCAGCAGCGACTTCTTCTCCTGCGCAGCCAGATAGTCGCGAACGCCGTCGGTGGGAGCGAGGCTCTTTGCCATGATGTGGCGCATGGTCAAAAGTACCCCTCGCGCTTCTTCTTTTCCATCGAGCCGGCTTCATCGCGGTCGATCAGGCGACCCTGCCGTTCGGACGTCCGTGCCGTCAGCATTTCGCCGACGATGGCTTCCAGCGTGTCGGCATCCGATTCGATGGCGCCGGTCAGCGGATAGCAGCCAAGCGTGCGGAACCGCACCAGCCTGTTCTCCACCGTCTCGCCGGGGCGCAGTTTCATGCGCTCGTCGTCCCGCAGGATCAGCATGCCGTCGCGTTCCACCACCGGTCGTTCCTTGGCGAAATAGAGCGGCACGATCGGGATACTTTCCTGCAGGATGTACTGCCAGATATCGAGTTCGGTCCAGTTCGACAGCGGAAAGACGCGGATCGATTCACCCGATGCGATGCGGGTGTTGAATATCTTCCACATTTCGGGGCGCTGGTTCTTCGGATCCCACACATGCTGGGCGTTGCGGAAGGAAAAGATGCGCTCCTTGGCGCGCGATTTCTCCTCGTCGCGACGAGCGCCGCCAAAGGCCGCATCGAAACCGTATTTGTCGAGCGCCTGGCGCAGCGCCACGGTCTTCATGACATGGGTGTGGGTGTTCGAACCATGGTCGAACGGATTGATGTTGTCGCGCACGCCGTCTTCATTGACATGAACCAGGAGATCGAAGCCGAGTTTCTGCGCCATCTGATCGCGAAAGGCGATCATCTCGCGGAACTTCCACGTCGTGTCGACGTGAAGAAAGGGGAACGGCGGCTTGGCGGGATAAAACGCCTTCATCGCCAGATGCATCAACACGGATGAATCCTTGCCAACCGAATAGAGCATGACCGGCTTGGCAAAAGCGGCCGCAACCTCACGGAATATATGGATGGACTCGGCTTCAAGCCGCTGAAGATGCGTAAGCGCTGTTGTCATGGGCCGTGGGCGTTCTTTCGTATCTTCCAACAGAAGACCTTGCCTCAAATCATCGAGCTCTTCGCGCCCGGTTCGAGCCTTGTTTCTGGACGTTCTTTCTCGTGCCGGCGTTCTAGCAGATCGCCATTGTCAAGAACAATGCTGGACTGACCCGGCCGCACATGGTTCGAGAATGAATTTTCCACAGATGCCGGCAAATCCGGAAATTCCTGCCTGCAAGCTCAACGGCCCAGAAAACGCGGGGAAAATATTGCTTGAATGGATCAGCTGCGGCTTTCAAGGGACTTCCTCTGGTCGGCCCGCGCCTGCCGCCGCTTTTCGGTGGCAATCTGCCCTATACACTATCGAAAATGGGGGGCAGCCGCTATACCAGCTTCGGGAAGTGGGCAAGTGCATCATGGGCAATTTCGAGGCGAGCGCATTAAACTTCGCCAAACAAGATCCGCCGCATGAAACTAGCCGAAGACAGCGAGCCCGAAAATTGACCCGGCTTTCATCCCTGAGACAGCAATTCACGCCTTCGCGGATCAACAACTACTTCTCCATCCTTTGCTTCTTTTTTCCACCGGTTCTGGGATCGGTGGTCAGCTTTGTATTCAATGGCGGAGGCCTTTCGTCAGTCCTGCTGACTGCTTTACGGAAAAGGCGCTTCAACGCCGACCGGGCCATGATCTGGATGACGGTCGCGATCTATGCCTACTGCGCCTCCAATCTCCTGGCGTCCATCGTCAACAATTCGTTCGCCCGGGATGCGCCACATCTTATCCCGCTCGTCACCTTCCTGTTTTTTCCCGTGTCCTATTCGACCTGGAGCATCACTCAGAAAACCACGCTTACCCGCATCATCGTGCTTTCCAGCATGGCCGCCTGTTTTGCCGCGCTGCTCATGGCCGTCATCCAGCAATATTGGATTGGCGTCAGGGCCGAGGGTGGAGCCGGAAATCCGATCGTCTTCGCAACCGTGGTGTGCCTTGCCGTGGTGATGTGTGTGGCTGGCGCCTTGTCCGGTGTTGAGCAAGCCCGGACACCCCTCTTCTACGCGGCACTGGCAGGGACGATCGCCGTCATCTATTCCGGCTCGCGTATCGTCTGGCTGGCACTGCTGATCGCCGGCATCGCCGTCATGCTGATCAACCGGCACAGGCTCAGAGGCAGGAATGCCGTTCGCCTGCTGCTGCTGCTGGCAGCGGTCGGCGTCGTGATCGCCGCTTCCAGCTTCCAGGCGATATCCGGGCGGGTCGATTTTTTGCGCTCCGATTGGGGTGCGCTTGGGGCTGGCGGCAATTACGACACCTCGTTGGGAATACGTGTTGCGCTTTGGGAGATCGGCCTCAAAGCATTCCATGACATGCCACTGTTCGGGCACGGTGTGGGTGCAACCCAGCATCTGATCAAGCAGGGCTTTCATGAGCAGTTCGCGATGGACACAGGCTTCAACCATTTTCACAACGGCTTCCTGACCGCCCTGGTGCAAGCGGGAATTCTGGGTGCCGTGACGCTGGCGGCGATCTTTATCGTTGCCGCTGGAAATGCCGCCCGGGTCTTGCGAAACAGCAACGATCCGAGCGAGCGGTTCGGCGCGACCATGATTGTTGTCGTGGTGATCACCTATCTGACGGCCGGAATGACAGGCATCCTGATCGGCCATGACATTCTGGACTCGGTGCTGATGGTCTTCCTGGTGAGCGGAACATATCTCGCCTCCGGACGCCATGTTCCTTTGTTGGAAGAGCAGGCACTTGCACCAGTGATGGAAGAGCGAGCACTTCCATCAGCCACGAAAGAGCTGTTTCGGGTAAGGCCATGAAGGTTCTGGTCACGGGCGCGACAGGTTTCATCGGGCGCCTTGTCGTGCGCCACCTTCGCGAAGCCGGTGCCGAGCTTCGCCTCGCCTCCCGCCATCCCGAGAGGCTTGGTTCGGAGAACGAGACTGTGCCGATGCCCGGCTTCGATGCGCCGGCCGCCGCCTTCCTGGAACTGACCCGGCATATGACTGACGTCGTCCATTGCGCCGGCCTCAACAATGATCAGGGAAATGCAACCGAAGCCGATTACCAAGCGGCCAATGTGGAACTGAGCGCAAGGCTGGCGCATGCCGCGGCCGCCCAGATAAGCGGACGTTTCATCCATCTCTCCTCGATCCGAGCGGTGATCGGCGCGCACGTCAGCGCAACGATCGACGAGGACACGCTTCCTGCCCCACAATGCGCCTATGGACGCTCGAAGCGCGAAGGCGAGATCAAGGTTTTGGACGCCTACGCGTTACACGGCCGCTCGGACGCCGCCGTGTTGCGCCTGCCTCCGGTTTATGGAAGCGGCATGAGGGGGAATCTGGCAACGCTGATGCGCCTTGCCGATACGCCGCTGCCGCTGCCGACGGGTGCCTTGACCGGAATCCGCTCGCTGATGTCTTCCGAGGCCGCGGTGCGAGCAGTGTCGCACCTGCTCAGCCATTCCGGACCGCTTCGCCCGATCTATGTCGGCGCAGATGTGCCGCCGGTCGCCGTCGAGGCCATCATCGCCGCCTTTCGCAGAGGTTTGGGGCGGCGTGAGCGCCTGATGGCTGTGCCGGCCGGTCTGATACGGCCGGTCGTGGCCGCGCTCGGCAGGCGGGCGTTCTGGGACAGCCTGACCGCGACACAGATATGCGACCCCGCCCTGCTGGTATCGCAGGGGTGGACGCCTGAAGCCCGCACGGTCGAGCGGCTGGCCGAGCTGGCGCGGCTCGGTAGATCCTGACTTTCTTGCTTGACCATGATCTTTCCCAAAAACCGGCTTCCACTTTTTGGGATCATGGTCTGCGGTAGAGCGTTCCAAACAGTATCCGAAGATCGAGCCAGAACGACGCAGTGCGGAGGTAGGCAGCATCCGTTTCGGCCAAAAGCTCCGGGTTCGACATGTCGATGCACCTGATCTGGGCCAGGCCGGTTATGCCCGGCAGCGCCGCCAAAACCCCCAGCCGCCTGCGACACTCGATCAACTCGGTTTGGGTCGGCAGGCAGGGGCGCGGCCCGACCAGGCTCATTTCGCCCTTCAGGACATTCCAGAATTGCGGCAGCTCGTCGAGCTTGAACTTCCGTAGGACCTTCCCGACCGATGTCACGGAATCCGCCGGCGCCTCATGCGAGGGTAGTGACGGCGTCCCGACATACATCGTGCGCAACTTGTGGCAGCGAAAAAGCCGACCGTCACGGCCGACCCGCACCTGTGAAAAAATAGCCGGGCCCGGCGACGATGCCCGAACGGCAAGGACGGTGAGCGCCAAGACAGGAGATGTGGCCACCAGCAGCAGAGCCGCACCGGCAATATCGAAGATTTGCTTGGCTGTCTTCATGAACGGCCGATAGTGCTCCCTGCCGAAGTCCCGAGGCAACGCCGCAGGCCAATGCCGTCAATCCGGTCGACGTAGCATGAGCCGATCTCTTGACCAAGCGCGCCACGCAGCCGTCGCAATGTTCAGATGCGCCCCAGGATGAAGGCGAGATAGAGCCCAATGTTTCCGGAAACGGTCTGCCGATAGACGCCGCTTTGGCGCAAGCCTGCCAAGCGGCGGGAAAGGCCACCGTTGCGCCCGCGGATGAAAAGGTCGAGGCACGCCGTCGCGTCCTCGGTCAGGAGATCGCGATTGACGGCGAGACCGTCGAGGTTGAGGTCCGTCCAGCCGGCGAATTCCCCCTTGAACAGGCGGCCAAGCCGAGAGAACCTTGCTTTCCAGGACACGTTGGCGCCGACCAGGTTTGCCGCGTGCTGCCGGTAGCGCACCAGCGGTCGCGGATCGTAGCGGACGATGCCGGCGGCGGCGGTCACTATGAGATAGGCCCACCAGTCATGGCTGACGAACCCGGTCCGCGTGGAGGCCCTGGCCAGCAGGTCGCGTGCCGCGGCGTTGAGCAGGATTGTGTTGCCGCCGGCGATGCTTTGCACAAGCGCATTGCGAAAGGATGGCGGCCGGGCAAACAGCGGCGAATGGCCGACAAGGCTTCCTGTTTCCGTCATGGTTGCGGTTCGCGAACAAAACATCAGCGGGGTTTTCGCATCCTGGGTCCGCATCCAGCTGATAGCGCTCTCCAGCCTGTCGGTCTCCCAGATATCGTCCTGGTCGCAGAAGGCATAGCAGTCCGCCTCGATGCGTCGGTCGACGATCATGGAGCGGAAATTGGCGGCGAAGCCTTGCCGCGGCCCCTCTACCAGCGTCATCCGCCCCTTGGGCCGCCAGCGGGATTTCCATGTCTCGATGATGGCGGTCGTGCCATCGGTGGAGCCATCGTCTGAAATCCACAAGTCGACCAGAGGGTGCGACTGCTCGAGCAGGGACTGCAGCTGCTCCTCGATGAAGGCGGCGCCGTCTTTCGTGCCCATCAGGACCGCGATGCGCAGATCATCTTTGCTCACGAGCAAGATCGCTTTCTGAATTCTGAACGGGCCTAGCTCGCCTGCCCCGCCGTTTTCGGGATCGCGTCTTGACGTGCACTTGCCCTGGCCTTCTTGGCGCGGTCGAGACCTGCCAATGCGGCGAGCGCGCCAGCCTTGTCCTGGTTTTTCGCCGACTGCTGCAGGGCCGTGAGCGCGACCTGGACATCCGACCATTCCACGACGTCCGTGCTGAGGCCGAAAACCTTCGAGATGCCGAGTTCGACGAGTTCCTCGTCTTCGCCATGCAGCGTTTCGTGAAGTTTTTCGCCCGGCCTGATGCCGGTGAACCGGATCGCGATGTCCTTGTATGGGCTCTTTCCGGACAAGCGGATCATCGTTTCGGCCACTTCAAGAATCGGCACCGGCTTGCCCATGTCGAGCATATAGACGGCGTAATCGTGTCCGCTCTGCCGCGACGCGGCATCGGCCGCCGACATGATGACGAGATCGACGGCTTCGGCCACGGTCATGAAATAGCGCGTCATGCGTCGGTCGGTGATGGTGACGGGTCCCCCAGCCTCGATCTGCGCCTGGAATATGGTCGCCACCGAACCATTGCTGCCGAAGACATTGCCGAACCGCACTGCAATGAACTTGGTGGCCGGGAGGCGCCCGCCCGTCTCGCCTGCCGGCGTGCCGTGCAAGGCACTGATGATCTGTTCGGCGGCCCGCTTCGTCATGCCAAGCACCGATGAGGGATCCACCGCCTTGTCGCTCGATATCAGGACAAATTGCGCAACCCCGCACTTGGCGGCAACCTCGGCGCAGACGAGCGTTCCGAAAATGTTGGTTTGAATGGCCGAATCCCAGTTCTCCTCGAGCAGCGGCACGTGCTTGAGCGCCGCGGCGTGAAAGATGATGTCCGGCCGGAATTCCGTGACGACACGCGTTATCTGGCGCCGGTCGGAGACATCGACGATGCGGACCTTGAGTCGGTCATGGTCCTTCTCGTCAACATACTGGCTCAGCTGGAAGATGCCGAATTCGGAGTTGTCAGCGACCAGCACCGCCTCGGCTCCCAGTTCCAGCGACCGCTTGACCAGCGTCTGGCCGATAGAACCGGCACCGCCGGTTACCAGAACGCGTTTGCCGCTGACAAAGGCGCCGATGCGCTGGATGTCGGACGCGACCGCCGGACGGCGCAGGATCGTTTCCATCTCGACGGTGTCGAGAACCAGCTTTCCGTGTTGTTCCAACTCCGAAAGGCCTGAGAACTGCACCACATTTATGTCGCCGTGCCGGGCAATGCGCACGAGTTCCGAATAGTCCTCGATTTCGTGCTCGGCGCCGCTGCCGAAAATCAGCAAGTCCAGGCTTTTGGTGCCGGTCGCATAGTCTTCCAGGACATCGATCAGGCGCGGCATGGTCGCCACCACGGGAACACCTTGAATCCGCGTGCCCAACGGGGCGCCGCGCTCGGTCGCCATGATGCCTGCGATGGAATAGTCCGCCGGTTGCGCCGTGCGCGTGAAGCGGATGATCAGGTCGGCCTCGCCGAGCCGGCCGACGAACAGAGCGCGCTTGGCCTGCCTGATGTCGGTCTTGCGGCTCAGAATCCCCCAGCTCGCGCCGTCGCGCAGGAAGCGGTAGAACAGCCGGGGTGCCGATATGATCGTGAAGGAGACGAGGAAGAAGACGATGAACTGACGCTCGTTGAGCCCCGCCACCGGCCGGTAAAACCGCAGCAGCAGCGACGCCACATAAAGAGTGAACGTCAAGATCGCGCAGCTCTTCAGGATGTTGAAAAAGTCCGGCGTCGAGGCGAAGCGCCAGACGGTGGTGTAGAGGCCACTGTAGCGGAACAGCAAATGACTGATGACGACGATGCCCGCCCATGTCGCCAGACCCTCCTTGGAGAGCGCGTCGAACGAAAGATTAGACCGCGAAAGCACGAGGCTGAGCGCCACGGCGACCAGGACCATGACCACGTCCTGGACCATGATGAAGACGCGCCGCATCTGTGGCCTGAGCCCGAATACTGATTCGAGGTAAGAATTCATTGGACGGCACTAGACTCCAGGCTCAAGGGGATCGACACCAGCGAAGTGCGAACACGAAGATACTTCGCGACCAATCCACCTTAAGTGCCATCCCCGGCCCCCGCCGTGGTGTATCGCATACTGCGGGGCGGAGGGCATAGCTAGAGGTTTTTTCGAGAAGAGGCGTCCAGTGGAGAACATGGATCATGCTGGGGCGATTGCCGCAAAGGAAACATTATCAAGAGCTAATAGATAAGTCACACAGCATCAGCATGCGTTCAGTTTTGCCGCAGTTGACTCTGCTCCCCACCGCGTTACGACGCAATGCGTTGCCATATGCCCATCGAAATGGCTATTAGAGACGGGCTTGGTGGTTCGCTATGGCCAGCGAAGAATAATGCGCCAGAATAACGGATTGCGATACTCCCAGCTATGATTGCGGCACTAAACGGCGCTTTTGACGACATCTCAAAGGCCATGAGATTACACCGGGTCTGGATCGCGCTTGCCCACGAGGACATCGGCGACCAGCACAGACGCACGACGCTCGGCCCGCTTTGGATGCTGGTCAATTATTTCGCTTTCGTCGGCACTTTTGTCTTTGTTTTCGTGACCACCGACGCCAGCAACCCAAGCTATATAGCCTATGTGGCCATCGGCATGCTGGTCTGGTTCTATCTCACCGAGACCATCACCATGAGCGTGTCGCTTTTCCAGCGAGAAGCGAGCTTCATTCAAGGCACAACGCTGCCGTTGTTCGTCTATGTGATGCGATTGACGATGCAATGCATCATCAGGGCTGGTTATTCGTTGGCGGGTTGCGTTCTTGTTCTGCTGCTGGGCGGTTACGGGATCAGCGCGAATTGGCTGCTATCGCTGCTGGGTCTGCTGCTCATCATCTTGGCAACGCCTGCATTCGTAACGGTTTTTGCGTTCTTGGGCGCCTTCTTTCCCGATAGTGAGTTCATCGTCGGGAATCTGATGCGGGTCGGCATGTTCTTCACGCCGGTGTTCTGGGTCTATAGCGGTCAGGAAGGCGTCCAAAAGTATGCCTATCATTGGAATCCCTTCACCTATTTCCTGGAGGGCGTGCGTGAGCCGATCACGGCCGGCATATTTCCGATGCATGCGTTGGCCGTGGCTGGTTACATCAGTCTCGGCCTATGGGCTCTTGCGTTGCTGTTGCTGGGCCGTTATCGCAAACGCATCGTTTTCCTGATCTGAGTTCCATGACATCCATCCAACTGAACAATGTCAGCCTCGTTTATCGTCTGTTCGAAAAATTGACACTTTCGGCGCCTGGCCGGCGTCGCAGCGCTCTTGGCGGCAACATAGCCAAGTCGGGCACCAAGCAGGTCGTGCAGGCGCTCGACGATGTCAGCTTCGAACTCAATGCAGGCGACCGGTTGGGCCTTGTCGGCCCGAATGGTGCCGGCAAGACAACGCTGCTCAAGGTTCTATATGGAATCTATCAGCCGTCGGGTGGCACGATATCGATCGCGGGCAAGGTCGATGCCCTGTTCAACATCAACATAGGGTTTCGCCCGGAGGCCACCGGGCGCAGGAACATCGTGCTGAGAGGATTGATCAGCGGCTGGACGGCGACCGAGATCGAAGAGAAGATGGAAGAAATAATCGATTTCAGCGAACTGGGTGACTTCATCGACCTGCCGTTCAAGGCGTACAGCCAGGGCATGGCGGCGCGCCTGGCATTTGCGGCGGCGACCACGCTCGAGCCCGAAATTCTGCTGATGGATGAATGGATTGGCGCCGGCGACGCATCGTTCCAGGAAAAAGCCAAACAACGGATGAACGAACTGGCGGAAAAGGCCGGCATCATCGTATTGGCCAGCCACGACGAAGCGCTCATCGAGCGCGTTTGCACGAAGAAAATGACGCTTCGAGCTGGGCGGATCGAGTCCCTGGTTTAAAAGCCGCCTCGCGATCAATTGGCTTCATATCCAAGTTCTTCAGGTCCATGCCGTGGATGGCAGCCAGCCGGTCTTTAGAAAAAGAGAAGAGGGTGGATTGTCAAAGCTTATCATCCAGATCCCATGCTTGAATGAGGAGGGGACACTCGCCGTCACGCTTGCTGATCTCCCACGTCAGGTCGAGGGTTTCGACCAGGTAGAGTGGCTCGTGATCGACGATGGCTCCACTGACCGCACAGTGGAGGTTGCCCGGGAAAACGGTGTGGATCACGTGGTCTCGCTGCCCCACAATCAGGGGCTTGCCAAAGCCTTCATGACCGGCATTGAGACGGCGTTGAAGCTCGGCGCCGATGTTATTGTCAACACCGATGCGGACAACCAATACGATGCCTCCTGCATTTCCGATCTCGTCCGCCCGATATTGGAGAAAAAGGCCCTGATCGTCGTCGGCGCAAGGCCGATCAGCGAGATAGAGCATTTTTCACCCGTCAAGAAATTTCTGCAGAAGCTTGGAAGCTTGGTCGTCAAGCTTGCCAGCGGCACGACGGTTCCCGACGCGCCGAGCGGTTTCCGTGCCATCCACCGCGACGCGGCGATACAGCTCAACGTCTTCAACCGCTACACTTATACGCTGGAAACGATCATCCAGGCGGGCCGCAGGAACATTCCGATCACCTCCGTGCCGATCCGCGTGAACGGGGATCTCCGGCCCTCACGGCTGGTCAAGAGCATACCAAGCTATGTGCGGCGCTCCCTGATAACGGTGGTGAGGATCTTTGTCGTCTATAGCCCGCTGCGCTTCTTTTCGGTGTGTGCGGCCATAGTCGCCACGCCGGGTTTGATCATGATCGCCCGGTTCCTTTTCCATTATCTAAGGGGTGAAGGCAGCGGCAACATTCAGTCGCTGGTTCTCTCCAGCGCCTTGCTTGCCCTTGCTGGCATCCTCGCCATGAGCGGTATCCTTTCCGAACTGATCGCGGTTAACAGACAAATTCTCGAAGAAATCAGGATCAGGCAACTGCAACAGGAACATCGGGAAAATGCATTGATCCGCTCGCTTTCGATAGATCGCGAAGGTTCCAAGGTTCAGGCAGGTAAAATAAGCGGAATAGTGTAGATGAACGAAGCGCCAGCAACCTACGACAACGTTCCGGGCAATTACTACGACAAATACAATACCCGGAATCCGATCGCACGATATCTCATGGATGGCTTTCTGAGCAGTTTCGATATGTTGACGGCGAAGACAGGCGTCCAAAACGCTTACGAGGTCGGCTGCGGCGAGGGAAATTTGTCCATTCGCCTCCATGATCGGGGGTGGAATGTTCGCGGCAGCGACCTGGAATCCGTCAGTGTTTCGGAGGCTAACGAGCAATGCACGAAGCGTGGGCTGGAGCCGATATTTGAAACACGCTCGCTTTTCGACCTGACACCGGAAGTCGCTTCGGCCGAACTGGTGATCTGCTGCGAAGTTCTCGAGCACATCCCAGATACCGAACAAGCCCTTGCGATACTCAAATCGCTTGCCAAACCTTATCTTCTTGTCAGCGTGCCACGCGAGCCTGTCTGGCGGGCACTTAACATGGCCAGAGGTAAATACATCTCAAGCCTTGGAAATACGCCGGGGCATATCCAGCACTGGTCATCCGCATCGTTCATCAACCTGCTGGGCAAATCGCTAAAGGTCGTGGAGGTCCGCAAGCCGCTCCCTTGGACCATGGCCCTTTGCCGTTGTGACTGAGACAATGCAGACGGCACCATCAGCCAAAAGCAGAAAGCTGAATTCAATAATTCGCGCCGGGGGCCTGATTGTCAGCCTTGCCGCGCTTGTCTTCGTCGGATTGGCGGTCCATCGCTCCTTCGGCGACCTGCAACGACAACTTATTTCACCATTTTTTCTGATCGCCATACCGGGCTGCGCCCTCGCCTATGCCGTCATCCTGCAACTGGTCGGCATCGCCTGGTATCGCTTCTTGGTTGCCGTTGACGGGCCGTCGCTTGGGTTGGGTCGTGCGCTTGGCATTTTTGGGAAGACGCAGATCTACAAATACCTGCCGAGCAACGTGATGCATATGGTTGGCCGGTTTGCCCTCGCCCGCAATGCCGGAGCGTCGAACAAGGCGCTTGCCTTTGCCCAGATAGGGGAATTGTCCATCATCGTCCTTGCCGCAGGAACGTTGGCCGCCTTGCTGGCATGGCCAGTTTTCCAGGATGCCTCTGCGCGCTATGGTCTCGATAACCCTAGATTGCTCGCGGGAATAATCGCCGCCGGGCTTTTGGCGCTTGCCGTCGGGACAGCGCTTTTGTTTCGCTTCAGGATCGCCAGCATCGGGAGAAGAGCGCTAATCGCCTCTGCCGAAGCATTTCTTCTCTATGCACTGTTTTTCATCGGCAATGGGTTGCTGATCGTTGCGCTTACCAGAACCTTGGACGATGCGGGGCATGTGGCCGAACTGGTCGGCATAGGAGCGGCTGCCTGGCTCATTGGCTTTGTCGTTCCGGGAGCGCCGGGTGGCCTTGGGGTGCGTGAAGCAGTTCTGATCATGGGGCTTACCGCCGCGGGCCTGCCGCCTCCGGCAGCCACCGCGATTGCTCTCGGCAACCGGCTCGTCACCGTTCTCGGAGACTGCCTGGTCGCCCTGGTGGAATTGATATTGCAAAAGGGGAAGAGCGCATGAACACGCAAATGGGCGAAGCACCCGTGCAAAACAGCCATTTGCCGGGAGAGACCCCATTTCTGCGACACATCATTTCGATGGTGCTTCTTTTCGTCCTCGTCCTGGGAATCGTCGGCGTGAATCCTTTTCGGCAAACGCTGGCACCAATGGATCTGCTGCTGGCGTATCCAGGATGGGACAATGCTGGGATCGACACCCCCCTTATCAATGCAGAGCGTTCTGACGCGCTGGATCACCGCCTGCCGAACTGGCGAGAATTTAGGCGAGAGTTATGGGAAGGGCATATCCCATTATGGAACCCCCTGCATCAGCTGGGTGCAACTGGCATCCAGGCGCCTATTTATGAGGGCCTTTCGATACCTTTTATAGTTTATGCCCTCACGCCGAACGAGGCCATGGGCTACACGTTCGCAATTCTTACGAACTATCTCCTGGCTGCCTTTGGCACTTATTTCCTGCTGTTCTTCATGTTCAGTAATCGCAGGGCGGCAGTTTTTGGCGCCATGGTATTCGCATTTTGCGGTTTCAACATCGCATGGGCACATTGGCCGCACCTGACAACGAGCGCTCTTATCCCATGGGTTCTCGCCACTCAACTCCGATACTGGCAGACAGGCCGTTTGAGTTGGGCCTTAGGATTCACTTTCAGCGTAGCCTTGATGGGCCTAGGCGGCTTTCCATTTGTGGCCCTCCTTGGGGCCATCTCGTCACTGATACTGGGAATCGTAGTTCTTCTTGCCGAACTCAGGAGCATCGGCATCAATCAGCTTCCGATCAGGCGAATTGTCGGGCTCGGCTGCGCAGGCACTGCCGGTGCATTCCTAGCCCTCCCCGGCCTCTTGCAAACCAGAGACATTCTCGATTCAACTGATTTGTCTAGCCGAACAAGTGGGACAGCATTCTCCCCTTACGACATTATCTATATGTTTGGCTCTGATTTTTCAGATCATTTAGGTGTCGAGCGCACTTTTTCGGCTGGAATACCAGCCGCCCTCCTCACTATTCTTTCAATATACATAATCTTTCGGGAGCGAAATCGATTCGCTATCCTTGGGTTAATCATTGCAATATTCACAATGGCAACAGCATTTGGCGCAGCGCCTGCCAACCTCGTGAAATTAATCCCTGGCTTCGATTTAAACACCTGGAGCAGAGCATCTATACTTTTTGGACTATCAGTAGCCATACTCTCTTCCTATACGATTAATTACATATCTCCCACATCACCAAAATACGAGCCTTATTACAAATCACATGTCGTTCTGTTCATATGCCTACTTCAGGCAATTAATCTCGGCTACTGGTTCAGGCAAATCAATGCGAGACCCGACATCGAGACATTCTTCCCAGAAACCCCGTCAATATCGTATGTTTTATCAAAAATTCTTCCTGGTCAGAGCATCATCTCAGACGACAGCTTTCTTTCCTCTGGATTTTTGTCGAACTATCGATTGCCAGAATTATTTGCCCATGGCTTTCGCACCGACGCTCAAAAGAAAATAGCTCAGGACATAGCGCCTTCTTATCAGACAACATATACCGCCTCCGTCATTCAATGCTCCGACATTAATTTCTCCAGCCGACGAATTACCTATGCTGCCGTCCGCTTCTTCCTCGTCAGAAGTGGATGCGCCACCGAATTGGCTTATGAAACCTCTGGCATTGGCCAGAGACCCACTCTCCCCCTTAACAACGGTGCCCTCAAAGGTAACTTGGTAATTGACAAGCCCATGAGTGCGACGAGCGTGCAGGTTTTATTGGCAACATATAATGAGGGCTACGCTCCCTCGGCATTGATATTTGATCTTTACAAAGATGAACTTCTCGTGGCTCACGCTGAATTGCCACCGGAGGCGATACGTGACAACCAATTCGCCACGTTCAGTTTCAACCAGGCCGCTCCTCTTGTGACCGGAACGTATCGGTACGTCATTTCAATGACCAAACCCGACAGCCAAAAGATGCTTAGTGCATGGGCCTTCGAAACCGCCGGGGGCGCAACCTATCAAGTTGGGTCGAGTGTATTTCCCGGTATCCCAAAAATTAGAGTTATTGAGAAAACTCATCTTCCTCAAAATTTCTCGATCACGCCGGTAGAGCCGGGCATTGATGTTGTCGAAAACCACGTGATTCTAGGCTCGGGCTATTATGTGCATGGGTTAGACGGGCAACCGGAAGCAGATTTTGGCTCGGTGCGACTTGCAACATATCGACCGGATGACGTGACAGTGGAATATTCAGGCGCAACACATGGATGGGTCATTTTCCCCATCCGCACCAACAAATATTGGCGGGCCACATTGGATGGAAAGGCGGTAGAGCTAAAAAGCTTTTTAGATTTTTTTCCTGCTGTCGAGGTGAACGGGCAGAGCAAAATTCGGTTCTACTATGATAGCAGTCACCTGCTGAAAACGCTGGAACTCTGCATCGCCGGCTTCGCCGTCTCAGTCATTCTCCTAGTGATGACGAACGGCAGAGCCCCTCGATTACCAACAGGCACATGAACGATTATCCCTACCTCCGGTTCTGACCTGCTGCTGTCATCAGTGCTCGCCACATAGCTGAAGGAGCATGAGAGGCAGACGGCGTGACGAGGACTTTGCCGACTGCTAAGGTCCGCCCCAACATCGACTTTAGAGGAAATGATGGACATTTTAGACCCATCCGTCGCGATTTCGCCAAGCGCCCAAAGTGCAGTTGATATTTTCAAAGGCGAATGGTCGTCCAAATCTCCAGCGACGGCCGATGCCACAACAGCCCCCGGGAGCGCGCCGCCCTCTTTGAAGGCTCACGTATCGACTGGCTTTCGAAAACCGTTGAGGGATTTTTCCGGCAAGCGCATCCTGGAACTCGGACCGATGGAAGCAGGACATGCTTACTTGATGTATCAAGCAGGGGCGGAATCGATACTCGCGGTCGAAGCCAATTGCGATCCTATCTGAAATGCTTTTGCGTGAAGGAAGTCTTCGACCTCCTCCCCCCGGGCTGTTGCGAAAAATGACAAGCACCATGACTAACAAGAACCGTGAACACAAAATAGCAGTACTTGTTCCTTGCTACAACGAGGAGCTAACTATTGCTGACGTAATTCATGACTTCAAATCACACCTACCCGCAGCCGATGTGTACGTTTATGACAATAATTCGAGTGATGACACCTATAACGCGTCTGTTCGCTCAGGAGCGATTGTACGCAAAGAAAAAAGCCAGGGAAAAGGAAACGTGGTTAGGCGAATGTTCAGCGATATTGAGGCGGACATCTATATTTTAGTCGATGGGGACGGCACTTATGACGCGTCTGTAGCCCAACGCCTAATTGATGAGCTCTGTTCCGGCCCCTACGACATGGTAAATGTCGCGCGTGCGGCTGAGAATTCCGACGCATATAGAAGCGGCCATGAATGGGGGAACAAGCTCCTAACCGGCCTCGTTCGACGAATTTTCGGCGCAGCAACCACCGACATGCTATCTGGATACAAGGCGTTTTCGCGGCGCTATGCTAAATCGTTTCCCGCCCTATCGACCGGGTTTGAGATTGAAACCGAGCTTGTGGTGCATGCGCTCGATCTCCGCTTACCCCAATCAGAGATCACAGCCCCGTACCGCGAACGACCAACTGGTTCCGCGAGCAAGTTGCGGACCTACAGTGATGGCTTACGAATACTGCGCTTGATCGGTTTCCTCATGAAGGAGGAGCGGCCGCTTGCCTTCTTCTCTATTGTGGCGGGTATCTTGGCGATGCTCTCTCTGCTCATTGGCGCGTCTGTCATCATCGAGTTTATGGAAACCGGCCTCGTACCCCGTTTGCCGACAGCGGTTCTTGCGACGGGCATCATGGTGTCCGCGCTGCTCTCGTTATCCAGCGGCTTCATTCTTGACACCGTTACGCGCGGCCGGCGCGAGGCGAAGCGCTTGGCCTACCTCCGATATCCGGCGCCATGATCCACAGTAGGCGCGTCGAGGCAAAACACATGAGGCAGCGCATCAGAAAGCTTCCCGATTTCCTCGGCGTGGGGGCTGTTGGGTTCATAGTCGATGCTACCGTATTCTTCGGGTTGACACTGATTTTTTCCACTCAATACTGGCGCGCGCGGATCATTGCCTCCATTGTCGCAATCGCCACAACATGGGCGATCAATCGAGTTGCTACTTTCTCGGCATGGCGCGTCTATACCGCGTTTGCCGAGTTTTTGCGTTACCTGGTTGCGAGCTCTGTCGGAGCGGGAGCCAACCTTGCCGTAATGTCCGCAATTGCTCCCCACGACGCGAGTCTACGGCACGTTCCTGCCTATTGTGCGGGCGCAGCCGTTGGCCTGGTGGTCAATTTTCTTCTCTACAACATGTTTGTCTTTCCCGGCAACAGGAAGGCGTAACGGTGCACGCGATAAACAATGGAGAGGATGTCGTGAATAAGACGAACGATAATGGAGGGAATATTGACTCTATTTACTACAGAGATGGCGTGAATAATTCATTTTCGATGCGCCTTCTAAAACGCGCCCGTATGGCGATGATGAATTTGTTCATGGAAGAGCTGTCACCAGGCAGCACTTCCAGCATCCTGGATATTGGCGTCTCCGACGACGAGAATGACGGGGCCAATTTCCTCGAGAAACACTATCCGTGGCAACACAATATCACTTGCGTCGGCCTGGGCGATGGGAAGCAGGTCGTCTCCAACTACCCAAAAGTCCATTTCAAACAAATACGCGCTGGAGAACGGTTGCCCTTCGATGATCAAAGCTTTGACATCGCGTGTTCCAACGCGGTAATAGAGCATGTTGGAGGGCCTGCACAGAGGACCGAGTTTATCTCCGAACATCTAAGGGTGGCAAAAAAAGTTTTTATTGCCTTTCCTAATCGTTGGTTTCCTGTTGAGCATCACACAGGTCTTCCGTTTCTGCACTACACGCCCCGGCTCTTTCGGACACTGCTGAATGGAACCAGATATTCGTACTGGACGCATCCAGAAAATATGGACTTTTTGGATGGCCGATCTATTATGAAAGACTGGCCCAAATCAGGGAGAAGTCCGGCTGCAATAGTTAACACCGGTATTCCTCTAGGTCTTTTTAGCTCCAATTGTGCCGTTATCGTACGATAGCTGAAGATACTTGCGGTATATGGAACCCATTCCGGCGGGAAGAGATTTGATGACTGGGACCACTGTGGAGTTACAGAGATGGAGCTTGCTTGGGTTCAGTTGGACTGAGGCGCAAACCGCGCGGGTACTCCTGATTTCGCTTCTTGCAGTTGCTGCCGTCTATGTCGGATTGGCGCTCACGCCGTCGCACTATGCGATGGGCCTGCAATATCTTGGCTCGCATGCAAGGCCCTTGCTTCTGTCAGCCCGCCCCATTCGATCGGACGAATGGATCGTCCTAACGCCGCTATTTCAAACTGCCGTCCGCGGCGGCTTTTCGACCTTCAACCAGATTTCCCCTTATCATGAGTCCCTGAAAGGGTTCTGGGCTTTGCCTATTCTGGATTGGTCTCTTGTCTTCAAGCCGCAGCTTTGGGGCTTTTGGGTCTTGCCGCCGGCCTATGCTTATTCTCTATATTTTGCCGTGCTTTGGACGGCGTTTTTAGCTGGTTACACCATCCTTTTGCGGCAATTTGGTGCCGATCTGTGGATCGCAGTGTTCGGTGCCGGCTGTCTTTTCTGCTCCCATTTGGTGCAGGTGTGGTGGACATCACACGGTGCAACATTTGCGTTCGCTCCCTGGCCGCTAATAGCATTCCTGCTTCCGATTCGTCCGTGGCTGAAATTGCCACTTCTTTTCTGGACCTGCGCTGTCTGGGTGTTCGGTTTCGTCTACCCCCCTTTCATGATCCCCGCAGCGTTTTCGCTGGGAATACTGCTCCTGGCCTTCCGACGCGATATGATCACTCCTGCGAATATTGCTGTCGCAGTTTTGGCGATTGCTTGCCTCGGTATCAGTTTTGTTTTGTATTTCAGCGATCTCATTCAGATTATGCAGGCGACTGTCTATCCTGGCCAAAGGGAGATATCGGGCGGTGGCGTTGACGAAATGAGGTTGCTTGCCTATCTCTTTCCTTTTTTTACGACGGTGCGCTTCTCGCCGCTTCTCGCGACTAACGAATGCGAGGTTGCAGTTGTTTCGACCCTCCTGCCTCTGACAGTGCTCGTTTTTGTCAGCTATCGGTCATTGGCTGAAACCTTGAGAAACAACTTCGTCTCTTTTGGGGTGGTCGGGCTAGGTTTGATTTTGATGCTAGCGTGGATGACACTGCCGATATCTTCCAGTATTGGGAAGATCCTGCTCTGGAACAAAGTTCAACCTGGGCGTATGGTCTGGGGATTTGGATTGCTTTTTACCATATCTATAATTGTTGCCGCATCTAGATGCACATTTGTAATTTCGAAAGAGAGAATTGCGTTTTTTTTAGCAATTATGGTATCGACTTGGTTTCTGTCAAAGGCAGGGTTTACTTGGATTCCGGGGTATTCATATGAAAAAAATCCTAGCGCGTTGACGCGTGGATACTTCGAATGGATTGCAATTGTTCCATTTGTTTTGAGCGCCGGGTATGTCTGGTACCTTGGTCAGCCGACAAGAAACAATGGGCGGATATTATTTGGCTCTGCATTTGTCTCTGGCGCGATTACGTTCGGTATGTTCAATCCTTTTCAGCAGGCCTTTCCGATTTTCGACATTCCGGAAACGCCTTTTCTGACCGCGCTTCGCGAGCAGGCAAAAACCAACCCTAACGGATGGGCCGTCATGCCTGGTATGTATGGCGCTCTATTCTCTGGCGCGGGTGTGCCGGCAATCAATCACACGCTCACAGCACCGCAGCTTTCGTTCTTCCGGCGAGTGTTTCCCTCAATGCCTGAAGCAGCGTTTAATGATGCATTCAACCGGTACGCACACATCATTCCAACTGACGTGCCGGAACCTCGCTCGCCTTCGCCCGATCAAGCTTGGGTTCCGATCAAGGCGTTTACAACCAAAATACGGGGCTAGTCTAGCGCGACTGATCAAGAGCCGAGGGTTAAGAGCGTACAACCGATGGCCGTGAGCGGGCGAAATTCAGCCAGCAGAGCCATAGCTATTCTTTCGACATCAGCCTAGCGAGAAATCTTCGCGCGCTTTTGTCAAATTCGGCGAATAGAAAGGATCACGCTCGATGATTTCTTTCCATCGTCCTTGCATATACGCAACCTCACTATGGAAGCGTGCCATTTTTTCCGGAGCAGCATCAATGCCGCGTGAGACGCTTTCGAGATGATAAAGCTCGGCATAGGGCGTCCAGACGTTTGAATAGCCGGCTGCCCCCACTTTCAGACAAAGATCCACATCATTGAAGGCGACCGTCAGGTCGATCTCATTGAGGCCCCCTACTTCTTCAAACACGCTTTTGCGGATCAGGAGACAGGCTGCGGTGACAGCGGAGAGGTTCTGCAGGACCTTTAGCCTGCTAAAATACCCCGGATGATGGCGGGGGAAATGCTTATGCGAATGATTTGCAATACCGCCCAATCCAACAATCACCCCGCCATGCTGAATTGTGTCATTGGCATAATAGAGCTTGGCGCCGACGCAACCCACATCCGGCTGAGCGGCCCAGGAGACCATTTCCGTCAGCCAGCCCGGCGAGATCACCTCTATGTCGTTGTTGACGAGGCCGATGATCGAGCCCTTCGCTTTTCCCACGGCGAAATTGTTGATCGCGGAATAATTGAACGGCTTGTCGTAGTGGAGCACACGAACATTCTTCGCATTCTTCAGTTCGCTGAAATAGGCAAGCGTTTCCTCCTCCACCGAGCCATTGTCGACCACCAGAACCTCGTAATTCCCGTAGGTGGTCTTTTCGCGGATGGACTCCACACAGTTGCGAAGGAGTTCAACCTTGTCGCGCGTTGGAACGATGAGGCTCACGAACGGCTGCGGTTCGGGGACGAAAAAGTGAAGGCGGTAACTGGCTGTGCCGGGACTTTCCTCGGCTTTCGCCGGAATATCCATGCGTTCGACATGTTCTTCCAACGCCCGCAACCCGGCCACATAGGCGTAGCTTTTCTGCGAACCTCCAAGCGCCGTCGAGCCTTCCACCGCGCGCCAATGGTAGAGCACCTTCGGAATGTGCCTAATTCTCTCAGGGCCAATGCGCTCGAAGACGCGCAGATTGAGGTCATAGTCCTGGCTGCCCTCGAAGCCGGGGCGCCAGCCGCCGACGGCGCGGATATTTTCCGCCCGGTGCACGGTGAGGTGATTCAGATAGTTCTGTGAGCGGAAAAGCTCCCGCGAGAAATCCGGCTTGAAACAGGGGTCATAGCGCCTGCCTTCCGCATCGATCTTGTCTTCGTCGCTGTAGATCAGTTCTGCATCAGGATGACGATCGACTTCCAGCACGATTTCGGCCAGCGCATGCGAACGGAGAAGATCGTCGTGGTCGAGCAATGCGACCCACTCACCGGTGACCAGCTCCAACGCAGAATTGGATGCATGCGAGATATGGCCGTTCTTGTCGCGAAGAACGATTTTGATGCGCGGATCACGTTTCGCATATTCGTTCAAAACGCGCCGCACATACGGTTTCGTCGAGCAATCGTCCGCTATGCACAACTCCCAGTTCTCGTAGATCTGGGCGCGGACGCTGTCGATCGCTTCCCGCAAGAGTTTCTCCGGGGTGTTGTAGACTGGCATCAGCACTGAAATAAGCGGCTTGTTATCCAACTGGGCCAATCGTTGCCTCAAATCCGCAACGTCGTGTTCCGTTGGCGTATCGTTGAGCGCGATCCACCTCTCATAGGTAACGCTGCCCAGTGGACCTAGCGCTTCCGTCGAGCGGAGCATGGCCGCAAATCCCCGAAGGCCGCTTTGCCTCAGGATCTTTATGCCACGAGCCGCAGACCGCACGAGCGTGCCGGGGTTTTTCACCTGGCGGGCGACGACTCTCCCAATGAGGGACGCATAATATTCAATCCGTCCGAGCCGACGCAGCCGCACACGGTCGATAGCGATCTTGCCAGAGCCCTCACTCGGATCGACACGCAGTTTTTGAGCACCGGCATCAAGCGAAAACACGGCCACGGCCGGGCTCTTTCCATTCGAACGAAACCGCAGATCGATCCGCTCAATCTCGTTGTAGCCCTTGCCACTGTCGACATAGAGGTGCGCGTTGGCCAACGCGTCCGTTTCAGCCGGGACGT
This sequence comes from Mesorhizobium sp. WSM4809, assembly GCF_055811655.1. Taxonomy (NCBI): domain Bacteria; kingdom Pseudomonadati; phylum Pseudomonadota; class Alphaproteobacteria; order Hyphomicrobiales; family Phyllobacteriaceae; genus Mesorhizobium; species Mesorhizobium sp. WSM4809. Next base: position 594,226 of record NZ_JBVVQW010000001.1, on the reverse strand, counting down.
GTACGCTGAGCCTGTAGTGTCCGGGGGGCAAAGGCCGGGAGCCCGGCCAGCCGAGTTCGAACTGCGGATCATCGCCTGTTGTTGTCCACTCCGTCGCCCCGTTGCCCAATGGCACGCCTTCCAGGTGATGAAGTGCGTTGGCCGTAATGGTCCGTCCGGCATAAAGAATTGCGTTGGCTGGGGGTGACACAAGCCTCTTCCAAACCGATCGATACCGCCAGGTCCGGCTGCTGTGAACCAATTCGATTTCGTGATTCAACACGGCCATCTGCCGGTGGCGTTCCTGCAGCTTATGTTCGCGCTCCTGCAACTCACGCTGAAGCGCCGCTATGTCCTGGTCCTTTGCCGCGAGATTGGTGTGGGCCAACTCCAGCGCTTGCGTGGCCGCGCGGAGATGCTCGCGCTCGACCGTCAGCGCAGCAATCTCACCGGAATAGGCCTCGATGCGTGCTTCCTGGCTTACCACCAACGCCCTGTTGGTTTCGATTTCCGCTTCCATGGTCGTCGTTCTCAGCGACCACTGGTTTCGGGTTTGGTCAGTCGCCTTGCTCCTCGTCTCGTCGAGAGCAACCATGCCCTCGTCGGCGAGCGCGACCCGCCCGTGCACGCTGCGCGCGCCCAGGACGTTTTCCGGAATTGGCAGCTTCGTTACAATGCAAAGCGAGTTCAAGAACTCGACGGAATGAACCGATGCGAGAGAAGCTTCGTTGAATGCGACCTGGTGCCTGTCGGCGAAAGTCGCCAAGGCATCGACCCGACGGCGATCCAGCCCCCAGTGCTCATGGTTGACCACATCAAGCAGGCGTTTGAAAAACGAGATTGAGGAAAGCGGATCGTAGAGACCGCCCTCGAACTCCTGCCAGTAACTGCAATGCAGATCTTCGGCGATGTAGATGCCCCCTTCGGAAAGGTGGGGGAAATATCGCGCGAACGAGCGTATTATATCCGAGGATAGGTGCGATCCGTCATCAATTATAATATCATATTTTTCCGACATCGAGATGATGTCGCGCTCTGTTTCATCAGTATTGGCGTCACCTACGGAAATCTTTATCTTCCGGCTGTCGAAAACGAGATTTCCGCAAGCCAGATTGACGTCACAGCCAACGATTATTTCAGCATCGGGGAAATATTTCTGCCATATCTCTAGGGATCCGCCATTCTGAACTCCGATTTCCAGGATTCGAACCGGCCTGTCTCGATACTCTGAAAAAATATGGTCATAGGTGCTGAGATAGATCGACCATTTATCCGACACTTTGCCGCGATGCGCGTCGTACAGGTCACGAAGTGAAACGAATGGTTCCTGCTTTGCGGGCCGCGCATCGCGCTGTTTGGCTAATTGCTGCTGTTCCAACTTCTGCCGATGAAACACGCGGAGACGGCAATCAATTTCAAGGAAAAAAGCGTCGCCAAAAGTTCGTGAAACAGATTCGAACTCTGCTCTGATCCGATCAAAAATTTCTATTGCAACTGCATCAGTATCATCGGACCTGAGCGCTATCAGTGCGGTATAAGCGTCTTTGACCCAGTCAATGATGCGCGGGTCTGCGTCGAGCAACTCAGTGCTGGCGGCAAAGTGCTGATTGTCGGTAGCGAAATGCTCAGACAGCAGGGACTGCCATTTCACGTCGGGTACCGGCCAGTCTAGGCTGAGAGTAGCAGTGATCCCGTCGATACCCTGTCGCCAGTCATCAAGCAGACTCTCGTAAGACAACAAGATGCGTGACCGACCCCTAGTTGCGCGCTCGGCTTCCAATTCGTGGCGAAGCCAAAGAAGCGAACTGAAGCCCATCGTGAAACCGTTTCGGTTCGCCAGGGAAGCGATCACAGCCAACGGATTGCGGTCTATCAGCACATACCGAACATCGATGCGCATGCGCCTCAAGATCTCCGCATAAAGCGGCACGAAACGTGAGATACGCGGCTCCTTGAGCACAAAAAACGGCGCGCTGCCGTATTCCTCGTCGATCAGCCGCGCGATCTCTGCTTTGTAGAAGCGCAGACGCTGCGCGCCGAGATCGTTGGGATCGAAGGATCGCCAATCATCCCAGCTGCTTCCTGCTTCGGCCAGCATCTGGTCGTGCAGCGCAATGAGACGCTCCGGCTCCCAGTGACCCGTTGGATTGGATAGATTGGCGCCCAGCATGTTCTTAGGCAGTTCCGCGCCAAGCAGATTGATCGCCCTCGTCAGCGCGCTGGTGCCCGAGCGATGCATGCCGAGCACCATGATGCAGGTGCGTTTGGCTGCTTTCGGCTTTGCCTTGCGTGCCTTCGGCTCGTCGACGGGCGCGGCATCGCGCGTGTTTTCCGCTGACGAGTGCTTGTTCATGCCGTCAATGCCTGTTTCGGCTCACCGGCTAGCAGCCGGCGCACCACCGCTTCCGTCGATTGCCGCCACTCCGGTGCATTCCAGCCGAACGCCGCCGCGAATTTCGCGCTCGATAGCCGGGAATTGGCGGGGCGGCGCGCCTTGGTTGGGTAGTCCATCGTAGCAATGTCCCGTACCCGCGCCCAGGGACCACCCAACACGCGGCTTGTGTCGAGGATATGGCGGGCAAAGCCGCTCCAGTTGGCCTCGCCGGTTCCGGCCAGATGATAGATGCCGGATGTGCCGGCGCCCTCGTGCAGTTGTGCCGCCGCATGCAGGATCGCGTCGGCGATATCAAGTGCCGATGTCGGATTTCCCCACTGATCGGCCACCACCGCGATCTCGTCGCGGTCGGCGGCCAGCCGCAGCATGGTTTTCACGAAATTCTTGCCGAACGGGCTGTAGACCCATGCCGTGCGCAGGATCAGATGGTGCGGATTGGCTGATGCAACCGCCTGCTCGCCGGCAAGCTTGGAGGCGCCATAGACGCTGCGCGGTGCGGTGGCGTCGGTCTCGACATAGGCGGCGTCCTTGGTGCCGTCGAAGACATAGTCGGTCGAAAGATGGATGACGGGAACGCCCAGGCGGCTTGCTGCTTGCGCCACCTTGCCGGCGCCGACGGCGTTCACCGCGAATGCCAGATCGGGCTCGTCCTCGGCCTGATCCACCGCCGTGTAGGCGGCGGCCGACACGACGATATCAGGCTTCGCGGCCGCGATGGCTTCGATCACCGTGTCGGGTCTTGCGAGGTCGAGTTGCGGACGGCCAATGGCGATGACCTCAACGCCGGCGGCCGCCGGGCCGGCCTCCAGAAGGCTCGCCGCGACCTGTCCGTCGCGTCCGGTGACAACCAGCCTCACGCCGCCCCCTTGCGTGCTTCGCCCAGCCGTTCACCGGCATAGCGCTGCTCGCGGATCGGTCCCCACCACCATTTGTTGTCGAGAAACCAGTCGACGGTCTTGGCGAGGCCGCTGTCGAAATTCTCATTGGGCGCCCAGCCCAGGTCTCGGCCTATCTTCGAGGCGTCGATGGCATAGCGGCGATCGTGACCGGGGCGGTCGGTGACGAAGGAAATCAGGTCGCGATAGCTCTTGCCCCCTGCCCGCGGCCGCCTGCCGTCGAGCAGATCGCAGATCGTCTCGACGACGCCAAGGTTGGTCCGCTCGGAATTGCCGCCGACATTGTAGCTTTCGCCCGGCAGTCCCCTGGTCGCGACAAGTTCCAGCGCGCGTGCGTGATCCTCGACGAACAGCCAGTCGCGCACATTGGCGCCGGCGCCATAGACCGGCAGCGGCTTTTCATCGAGCGCATTGAGGATGACCAGCGGGATCAGCTTTTCGGGAAAGTGATAGGGTCCGTAATTGTTCGAGCAATTGGAAAGCACGACCGGCAGGCCATAGGTTTCGTGCCAGGCCCGCACCAGATGATCCGAGGCCGCCTTCGAGGCGGAATAGGGCGAGGATGGCGCGTAGGGCGTTTCCTCGACGAACATGCCGCCGTCGAAGGGAAGATCGCCGAACACCTCGTCGGTCGAGACATGATGGAAGCGGAAATGGCTCTTCCGGTCTTCGGGCAGGCCGCGCCAATATTCCAGCGCGGCATTAAGCATCTTGTAGGTGCCGACGATGTTGGTCTCGATAAAGGTGCCCGGCCCATCGATCGAGCGGTCGACATGGCTCTCGGCGGCAAGGTTCATGACGATGTCGATATCGTCGCGCCGGAGGATGTCGAGCACAGCCTTTTCGTCGCAGATGTCGGCCTGCGCGAAGCGATAATTGTGTGCGTTCTCGATCGGCCGCAGCGAGGCGAGGTTTCCCGCATAGGTAAGCTTGTCGAGATTGGTCACCCGATAGGCCGGGTTGGCGCATAGATGCCGGCACACCGCCGAACCGATAAAGCCAGCACCGCCCGTCACCAGAAAATTCATGCCGCTGTCCTCACGTAACCCATCAGGCGAACACCTCGGCGGCGGCCAGCAGCGGCGCCTTGAGGTCCTTGTCCGAGAGCTGGAACCCGCCGGTCAGTGACGGCCATTCGATGCCGATGGCGGGATCGTCGAAACGGATCGACCGATCATGCGCCTGCGAATAGGTGTCGGTCACCTTATACAGGACCTCGGTGTCGGGCACGAGCGTCACGAAGCCGTGCGCGAAGCCTTTCGGCACCAGAATCTGGTTGCCCTTTTCGGCCGACACTTCGAGAGCGACCCATTTTCCGAAGGTTTTCGAACCGCGGCGAATGTCGACCGCGACATCGAGAATGCTGCCCCGGATGACGCGCAGCAGCTTGTCCTGGGCGCGCGGCGCAAGCTGATAGTGAAGCCCTCGCAAGACGCCCGCCGCGGCGGAATAGGAATGATTGTCCTGCACGAAAGCCAGGTCTATGCCGGCCTGCGAAAAGCGCTCGGCATTGTAGGTTTCCACGAAGAAGCCGCGTGCGTCGCCATGTCGCTTCGGCACGATTTCCAGCACGCCATCGATGCCAAGGGGCCTGACCTCCAACACCTAGCCCTCCGACAGGTCGACGACACGCCGGCGCAGATAGGCGGCATATTCATTCTTGCCCAGGTGATCGGCGCGACGCAGAACCTGGTCCACTGTCAGCCAACCCTGTTCAAAGGCGATCTCTTCGGGACAAGCGACCTTGATGCCCTGGCGGTGCTCGATGGTGCGCACGAATGACGAGGCCTCATGCAGGCTGTCATGCGTGCCGGTGTCGAGCCAGGCATAGCCGCGCCCCAACCGATGCACATGCAACTGGCCGCGCTCGAGGTAGACGTTGTTGACCGCCGTGATCTCGAGCTCGCCGCGCGCCGAGGGGCGGATGGCAGGGGCGATGTCGACGACGTCGTTGTCATAGAAGTAGAGACCGGTAACCGCCCAGTTGGATTTCGGCACCTGCGGCTTTTCCTCGATCGTCAGCGCCGTTCCCGTGGCCTTGTCGAAGGAAACCACGCCATAACGCTGGGGATCCTCGACATGATAGGCGAACACCGAAGCGCCCTTTTCGCGCGAGGCAGCGTCGCGGCAAAGCTGCGACAGCCCGTCGCCGAAATAGATGTTGTCGCCGAGGATCATCGACACGTTGTCCTTGCCGATGAAATTGCGGCCGATGATGAAGGCTTCCGCCAGCCCGTTGGGCTGCGGTTGCTCGGCATAGGACAGGTCGAGGCCGAACTCCGATCCATCGCCAAGCAGATCGCGAAAAACCGGCAGGTCACGCGGCGTCGAAATGATCAGAATTTCACGGATACCCGCGAGCATCAGAACGCTCAGCGGATAATAGATCATCGGCTTGTCGTATATCGGCAGAATTTGCTTAGAGACTGCTAATGTTAGTGGATAAAGACGCGTTCCACTGCCTCCAGCAAGGATAATTCCTTTCAAGAAGCTCTCCTTGACATGCCTGAACCCCCCGGCCCCAGCCGCCCGTGCTTAGGTTCCATGCAATGGCTTGTCAATCTCGGCGTTCGGCAAACGACCGGGTCACTATCCGGCGCCAATCCATCGCCAATTCCAGGCGACGCATTGCTATCGTCTTGCCAGAGCCGGCCTGACGGGAACAAGCAGATTGTCATCATGGGCCTCGGTCGACTCGCCTCTCTGGCTTAACCGCCCAGCGAATCCCTTGTGAAAGATGATGCCATTCATATAGGCGAAAGTCATCGCAAGCGCCGCCGTTCGCATGGGATAATCGACCAGGGAATGAACGAGCAGAAACGATACTGAGAGAAACGCCATTTTCTGCAGCGGATCTCGCCGTGCCGTGACGGAAAACGCAAAAAGCAATATCGAGTAAGCTGCGACCAGAAAGACAACAGGTGCGCCACCTTCAAGTGCCAATTCCAGATAATCATTGTGGGCGTGATTGACGTAGGGCTTGAAGATCATCTCTCCCTTTTCGTAAATCTGGTAGACTTTTGGGAAACTGCCAAAGCCCACGCCCGTCGCCCAGTTCTCTTCAATTCCCGCGATCGTCGTGCGGGCAAATTCGGCCCGTCCAAAGGCCGGGTCAACCACTTCCGCATCGATTTTCGTCCACGCCCCGATCGTATAGAGCGAAAGCCCGATGAAGACAGCGGGTATTCCATACCCGCCCAGCCTCGAGCGCGCGGACAGAAAGACGACTGATATTATGGTGATCGCCAGTCCTATCAGAATACCGGCGCGCGAACCGGCGGCAAGAAGCAACAGCAGCAGCGTTATCAAGCCGAGCGACCCGGACAGAAGATGCCCGCGAAACAGGCCGTAGTAGACGACGAAGGGGATGGAGACGAAAAGCAAAGCTGAAAAATGGTTCTGGTTGGCAAACAGTCCGGCATTGATCGTGAACGGCAACAAACCCTGTATGGCGACCGTATCGGAGAGCGAATACTGGATCGCCGCAGCCAGTCCGTTACAGATGACACCCATGAAAAAGAAGGGCAGAAGGCCGTAGACCTGATCTGGGCGCAGGCGGGTGACGCTCAGAAAGAATGCAGCCATCGCCAGGAAGTACAACAGACACTCGATCGTACGTCCCACGCCGACACTGACGAAACGCAGCCCGGTTTCACCGCTCAGCCACGGATTTGCAAGTAGAACCTCAGGCCGCAAGCCGCTCAACAGGGCGGCTGGCAGCGGCACGATTTGAAAACAGAACACGGCAAGGCCCAGAGCAAGCAACCACAGGGCCGAGCGAGGGATGCCGTGCCCCGACGGCCTTGAAAAGACGGCCGCGGCCGCGACAATCGCCGCCACCTCGATCAGCGCATCGGTGTAGAGACCGCTCGCGGTGCCGCCGCCAATCAGCACTGACAGGAAAAGAACCGACCCAAGCAGATATTTTTCCCATTCCGTGGACCGGGCTGACCGCTCTCTCAAGATGAAACTCTTTCGATGCTCAATTTGTGCATGACCAACGTGCCAACGTATCGAAATCGCCAGCTCTCAGCGATGGCAGCTGTTTCCAGCCGCAACACTTGCATGGGACACGCGCCTAGTCCGATCGCGAAATCCAGACTCAACTGCCGCCGATTGAATGTGCCCTCCGGAATGTTGAACCGAGCTATTTCGCTCGCCGGATCCGCGCATCTGATGGACCAGAACAACTGTTTGGGCAGCTTCAGGTTTCTCGCGGAGGCGATCAGGGAAATCCTGTAGGAGCCGGGAGGCAGTTCGACATATTGCTGGAGCGCGGCGTTCTTCACCGGCGTATTCAGGAATCGGACAGTCGCTCCGCTATCGCTTTCTGCGACATCGCGCGCCCCGGCAAAGGTAATTTCCAGACCGGAGCGGTCGCGAACCTGCCAGTCGAATGGCTTGTCGCTGAGGATCTGTTCAAAGCCGCCGTTGAAAATGTATCCGGACAGTGTCCGCTCCTGATCGGACAGACTGAACAGGAACAGCCGATAGGCCGCCTCGTATTCCTTCTGCCGGATGTAACCGTTGATTACGGCAGACAATTCCTTCGACGTCGGTTGTGAGCTCGATCCGGTAAGGTCCAGCAACAGTTGATTTGCGACGCGCAGGCCCCGCGGATTCTTACCAAGAGCGGAGAAAAGATTGGACCTCCACGGTGCCTCGATCCTTAAGGCTGCCAGGACAGCCTGATATCCGTCCGGGTTTGAAAGAATAGCCGGCAAGCCCGCCGCAATGACTGGAAATGTGTCCGGCCACCGGCGCAGCAACGTGTCGATCTCGGCGACGGCCTTTGACAGGTCGCCCATCTCGATCGAGCGATCGATCGATCTCTGAAGCGAATGGATTTCAGTCTTGGACAGCTTTCGAGCCTGGTCGAAGAGTTCAAAAGCCTCGTCTTTCTCGCCTTGTCGATACTCAATCTCGCCTATCAGGCTGTAGAGCCGGGCGTCCGCCACGTTGAAACGAAGCGCGCCCCTCGCCTTTGCTGCCAAGACATCGAGATCAACACCGTCGCCTGTTTCGCTCAGCCGACCGGCAATTTCGCCTATCAAGGCATCTATGTTCAACGGATCGAGCGCAAGCGAGACGGCCGGCGTTTCCGACTCAAGAAGCCGACTTAGCCCTATCGACGAAACCGCCAACACCAGAACGGAGGCGACGAACCAAACGCCTGAACGCCGGAGATTTCGCGTGAGCGGGCTCGCCTGCTCCGTCATCGACTTTGCCCTCAATTTTCGGGGTACTCGCGCCATAGTCGTAGTACTGATAGTTCATGTATTTATAGGCGTAATTGTAATCGAACTTGTTGACCGTGAATTTCGACATTGCCGCTCCGATCACGTTCGCACCGGCTGAGCGCAGACGCTTGAGTGCCGTTTTGGCTGACTTGCGTGTGACCTGATTGGTCGAAACGACCATCAATGTGCCTTCGGCAAGCCGGCTGAGGATTGGTGCATCGGAAAGACCGACGACCGGCGGGGCGTCGATGATGACCAGATCGAAGCGTTTGCCTAGATTGGTCAAGATCAACGCCATCTTCGGCGACGAGAGCAGGTCGGCCGGATTCGGCGGAATCGTTCCGGACGTCAGCACGGTGACATTAGGGTATTTCGTCGGTCTGAAAATGCCCGGCAGATCGTCCTTGCGAACGGTATTAGTCAGCAGGTTGCTCAGCCCGATCGCATTGTCGAGGCCGAACAGCCGGTGCAGGTTGGGTTTGCGGAGATCGCCGTCGACAAGCAGAACCCTTGCGCCGAGTGCCGCGAAATCCTGGCCAAGCTTGAACGACGTGGTCGACTTGCCTTCCGACGGTTCCGAACTGGTCACCAGCAGCGATCGCGGCGCGCCCTCCGCACCGGAGAACTGCAGCGATGTTCGCAGCGAACGATAGGCCTCGGAGAGCCCGGATTTTTGATCGGCGATGCTGGCTATGAGTTCGCGGTCACCGACAAGCGGCAGGATGCCGAGCATCGCCAGCCCCAGCTCTTTCTCGATCTGCTCCGGGTTGGTGAAAGTATTGTTCAGCAACTCGATGATGTAGATGCTCGATGCAGCCAGGGCCATGAAAAGCGCGAGAGCGACTGCAAGGTTGATGCTCAGACGTGGAGAATAGGGGGCTGTGGGCAGCGAAGCGAAATCGACTATCGCAGCGCTTTGCGTCTTGAGCTCCGAGCTGACGCCGACTTCATTCAGCTTGGCGATAAGGCTGTCATACTGCGACCGGTTGGAGTCGACCTCGCGCTTCAGGATCGTGTATTTGATATTCTTGTCGTTGAAGACGACCTGCTGCCTCTCCATCTCCGCGAGCTTGGACTTGAGGTCGGCTTCCTTGTTCTGTGCTTCCTGATATTTCAGCCGCAACGAATCGGTTATCGCCAGCACGCCGTTGTTGTAGATTCGCTGGAGTTCCTTGATCTGCGATTGCAATTGCTGCATTTCCGGAAAACCGGGCTTCAGGATGCCCAATTTCTGCTGATACTGGCTGGTCAGATCCGCCAGCTTTTCGCTAAGCTTCTGCAGACCTTCGCTTTCCAGAACCGGACCGAGGCTCGACCCGCGGCCTTTTTCTATCTGATCGACCACCCGCCCCGCATCAAGACGCTCCTGGATTGCAGTGGCCAGAGCGGTGTTCAGGGCTTCGATGTTGGAGCCGATCAGCGATTTGTCATCGCCGGTAACCGTGATGCCGGCATCTTTTGCATAGGTGACCAGTTCCTCTTCGGAGGTCTGCAGCTTTTGCTTCACCTGCAAAACCTGTTCCTGGATGAACTGCCGTGCCAGATCAGAGGTCTCGCTGGTCTGATCGAGACGTTGATCGATAAAGCTCTGCGCGACCTGATTGGCAACGTCGCTTGCATATTTCGGCTTTTGATCGACGAAGGTGATCGATAGCAGGCTCGTATTGGTGACCAGATTGACCGTCAGATCTTCCTGGATGCGCTTGATCGCAATTGCCTCGCGCTCTTCGGGCGTTTTCTCCTCAATGGAGGGTGACTTGGACATCCCGAACGCACGGTAGACAATATTGCTCGGGGAAAAGCTCGGCGTCGGAAACAGAAAATCCGGTTTTTCGCTAAGCCCAAGCTGGAACACCACGCGCTGAGCCAATGCCCGGCTCTTCAGCTTCTCCCGAGCGGTCAGGAAGGCCCGGACGTCGCTGTTTTCGGAAACGACCTCAATGTCCTGAAACACTTTCGCCGAAGGCACCAGAACTTCGAGCTGCGTCGTCGCCAGGTATTTTGGTGTCTGCATCATCGTCACGATGACGCCGGCAACGAGCCCGGCCGCCGCCATCATGACGATCAGCCAGCGATACTGGACGATGTACAAAAGCAGCTTGAGCGGGTTGAACCCCTCATCCTGGCCCGCATAGTCGCGACCATAGGGACCATAGTTTTGCGGCACGTCGTAATAGGAGTCCGCGGACAGGGCCTGGCCATGTCCGGGTCCGGCAAGTTGGGGCTGCCTGTTGCGATCGAGCATGCGCGAGGTGATCCTGGGGTTGTCCGTGTCTACGGAATGACCGCAATGCGGGCAGCGCTGGAGGCGAGGCCCAGCGCATCCTTCAAATTGTTCATCGCGATTTTCGACTTCGAAGCAAAAACGACGACCACGTCGCCGCCATAGATGCGCGGGTTGCGGTTCTTGCCGGCGCGGATTTCCTCGACATTGTAATTTGCGACCAGCTTGTTTTGGCCGACATTGCGATAGACGAAGACCTTGCCGGCATCACCGACCGGATTGAACCCTCCGGCAAGGGCGATCGCGTCGAGCAAGGAAGCGCTGCTGGACACCGGATAAATGCCGGCCTTGTTGACTTCACCATCGACCGTGATGCGCTGGCCAATCGACTCCTTGACGAAAATCGTCACGTCAGGCGACTGCAAGTACTTTTCACCGTAGGCAGTCTCGATTTCCTTCTCGAGCTGACGAACGGTCTTGCCGGCTGCAGTCATGGTCCCAATCAGCGGAAGCGAAATCTGTCCGCCCGCGTCGACCTGAACTGTTCTGTTCAAATTATCGACCTGAAACACACTGACCTCGAGCACATCGTTGGCAGACAGAGGCTGCTCGCTGCCGTTCTGGGTATTCTGCGGCGGCGGGAGATCCTTGACCACCTGCAGCGTACCACCGCCAGAGAGCGCCGATGAAGACGCCGTCGGCTGCAGCGCATCGACAGAACTGGTGGAGGACGTCGATGTCGACGAAGTGCTTGCGCAGGCAGATATTGCTAGCGATGCGAGCAAAGCGGGCACGGTGCCCGCATGACTTCTTGCGAGATCGAAAATGCCCATCAAAGAGCCCCGCTCTTAAACAACCGGCCCAATCCGCCAAACCGCCCCGCACTGCTGCCCCCCGATTTTCTCGGGCTTTGCTTTCCGATGGGCACGAGCGGCCGATTTTGCAATATCGCGTCCGGGCGTTTCACTGCCATGTTGTAAGCCTCATCTTCCCCACACCGGTTCGCGATGGCGACAACCGCCTGCGAAAGCCCTGGCCGCCGCCGGCTGGCGCCGTGGGTGTCGGAGGCGACAATATCCACCCTGCCCTCATCCAGCAGCTTCTCCGAGTAGTAGAGCGCCGTACGTCCAAAGGCCCCCGTCACAGAATCAGCCGTGAGCTGAATAAGGCAGCCTAGCGTATTCAACCTCTCGATGACGTCGTAATTCGCCTTGATCCAGGTCAACCGCTCTGGATGAGTGAGGATCGGCACGAAGCCGGCGCCTATGAGACGGGCGGCGAAGTCTTCGAGCCGCGGAGGCAAAATGTGATGTGGCGGTTCGAACAGGAAATAGCGGGATCCGTTCAGAGTCGGCACCGTACCAAGCCTCAATCGATCGGGGAGATCAGGCGCGAGATGAACATCAGCGCCAACATATAGGGTAAGCGGTATGGCAGCGCGATGAAGCTCCAGTTCTAACGCCTGAACAGCCCCGGCAATCTTTGGCGTGGCGTTCTCATAAACCCCAGGCATTACATGCGGCGTACATGCCATATGCGTTGTACCGTCGGCCACTGCCAGCCGTGCCATCTCCAGCGACATGGCCAAGTCAGGAGAACCGTCGTCGAGACCGGGCAGGATATGTGAATGCAGATCGATCATTGGCGTTTCTGGTTGAGAGGAGGCAAAGCTTCGCCTCGACAAAATAGAAACGCGTCACCCGCATGAAGGCGAATGACGCATTTGACAAATTTACGCAAAACAGCGGGGGTCGTATCCCGCCTATCGGCTGACCGCGTCGTCGTCATCCTGCAGGCCGATAATAAGGGCGGCGGCACCACCGACGGCGGCGCCGCCCAAGAGAACCGGCAACATGCCAGGTTCTGAGCTGGCGGGTACGATCGTCGCAGACGGTGTCTCAAGCGAAACGCACATGCCGCCTTCGATAGGATCGACCTTGACGGTGGCATTGGCTGGAATATCGAGCGCGCAATTGGCTCCGATAGCCAGCGAAGCAGACGCCTGCGCCCCGGTCATGATGCGCGCGCCCGCATACACCGGCGCCTCGGCATCCACCCCTGCATAGCCGCCGGCCTGGGACATCTGGACATCACCCCGGACCTGCGTAAGACGACCTATCGCGTCTGCGGACGCCGGCACGGGCGCAAGACAGGAACAGGTTTGCTGAGCTACAGCCTCGGGCGCGGCGAACAGGGCGCCCCCTGCGACGAATGCAACAAAAGCAAAAGCAACCCCGAACCGATGGCAACTCATCATTTTACCCCACCAAAACCTGTAACTCGCCCTGTTGGTACGAATTACAGCCCGCCCCGCCCCAAGCAATAGAACAATATGGTTAACAAACCCAATAAACCAGCCGGGCCGCCGACCTTTCCAGACCCTTCTCTACAGCGGCCGACGCCGCCATATCTTCGTCAGCGGCTGACGCCGTTGTCGTCGTCCTGCGTCGCCGCGAGCACGCCAGACGTCAGAAGCGCCCCGGCGAAAATCGCCTCCGGCGGACCGAACCCGGCGCCGCCGCCGGAGGGCTGAATAGCAGCCGTCTTCTCAGAGCCGACAAGCTTGAGGCAAATGTTGTTGCCAAGGCGGGAAACGTCGAGGCTCGAATTGGCCGAAACCTCCAGATTGCAGCCGCCGACCAGAACGGAGGCCGCGCCGTTGGCGCCAACCACCACACGGCTGCCGAAATCGAGCGCGCTTCCAACCTTGGCAGCGCCATAGCCCGCCGTCTGCGACACCATCACATCACCGGTGGCGGAACGGATGGATCCGATCGGGTTTGCCGAACCTTGATAGGGTGTCGCGCAGCTGCACGAAGCATCCTGGGCAAACGATGAAGCTGAACCAAACCCGATTGACACGACAAATACGGCAAGCGCAGTTTTAAACACAAGGCTCATCAGTCTTCGGTCCCTTCTTGCTGCACCACTTCAGACGCACCCAGTCAAAGGCATTGCATCAGCGCGTACCAGTTTTTCGCCACAATTCCAACCTGTTTCGCGCGCGCGAGGCGATTTAAGCTGACGCGTGTCTGTCAAAGCACAGTACTTTAGCCAGATCGCATTAATAGTCTTCGACTACCTGTCACAGGTTTCTTACTATCGGAAAAAAATTTGAGGTCTCCTTTCCGCGGTGACTGGCTCGATAAGCTTTGACCAAGCTGAGCGCGCCAAACCTTTCGCCAACCAACCTAATATATTGAATTATCGACACATTTTTCGGTAGATATTCCTTGATGGCAGCCGCGCGATTCGACCGTTGGTCGTGCTGACAGCATGTAATTCGAGATCGGCTCGATACCAATCGCGGCCAACGGGGTAGGCGGCCGGCTCCGCTACCCATTCCTGCTCTCCCGCCATAGAGATCTGCTCCATGCCTCAACCGCGATCCAACTCACCAAGTCGACGTGCCTCAGACTTGGCGCCTTTACCGCCTATTTTGGCCGTACCACGTTCCCTTGCCGGTTCCATGTTGGGCCAGATGGTTCGCTTCGACCAGAATGGCCAAGTGTTTTTTGACGGTGTTTCGGTTTGCACCTGTCAGGTTGACGATCTCGCTGATGGTTATGCGCCCACGCTCATTGATGGCCTCAACGATTTGCAGAGAGAGTTCCGGCAACGTGCCGAGCACAAGACGTTCCCGCTCGATTTTTTTCTCCAATCTCCGCTTTTGCTGCTGCAGAGCGCGCAGGAAATACACAGCCCATGGCTGCCAATTGGAGTTCGGGCTGCGGATCGTCTTTTGAGTCTGGCGTAGCGCCAGATAGTAGCCTTCCTTGCTGTTCTCAATCACGCTTTCGAGGGAAGAGTAAGGCACATACGCATATCCGCTGCGCATCAGCAGGAGCGTCGTCAGAACGCGCGACAGCCGTCCATTCCCGTCCTGGAATGGGTGTATCTCCAGAAACACCACCGTGAAGATTGCGACGACGAGCAGAGGGTGCAGGCTTTGCTTGTTGAGTGTGTCGCGTGTCCAATCGACAAGCTCTTTCATCCGCTTCGGCGTATCGAAAGGCGTCGCCGTTTCGAAGATGACGCCGATCTCTTTTCCGTCGGCATCGAACGCACTGACATTGTTGGCGAGCGTCTTATATGCATCGCGGTGGCGTTCATCCTTGTTGCTGAACGCCAGCAGGTCACGGTGTAGCTGTGTCAGGTGGTTTTCGGTCAGATCAATCGCATCGAAATGCGCGAAGATCATTTCCAGGATCTGCGCATATCCGGCGACTTCCTGCTCGTCTCGGGACTCAAAGAATTTGATGTCGAGGTTGGCGAGCAGCCGCTCCACGTCGCCGTCAGTAAGCCTGCTTCCTTCGATACGGGTAGAAGAGCCGATGCTCTCGATGGTCGCAACGCGGCGCAGAGCCGATAGGCGCTCCGGAGCGAGCGCGCCCAGCGCTCGCCAAGCCCCTTTGAATTCGTCGATCTCCGAGACCAGAGCAAGGATCTCGGTGGTAATTTGCAGAGAGTCGATCTTCAGGGTCATACCCACAAATGTACCCAAAAATACCCGAAAAATTCAAGAACCGGCAGACCCAATAAAGGGCCCATAAATACCCAAATGCGGGCAGCCGGCCAGCTTAAGAACCAGACCCACTCACTTCGCCGTAAGAGTCTCCGGTCTGTACTGGCGACCTGCTCAGCAAGGTTTGTACGTTGCGCCGGCCTGAACCGGCTGGCCGCAGAGAATTCCGCCCCGCGTAAGTATGGTGGCCAAATCTTCGCCCTCAGCCGTCAGGCACTGCACAACAAGGGTATCGCCAACCCTGGAAGCGATCTTGCCGTCGCAAGGTGTTCCGGAACCGACAGGTTTGCAGGCCAGGACGAGCCCCTGGTAGTCTCGGCGCGCCGCTTCCGTCACCAGGAGGCGCATGGCCTGAGGCCTGGAAAACGCCGCCCCGCACAGCAGGATCTTGCGACCGCCGACACGCAGATCATCGACCGATGGAATGGCGAGCTTGCCGTCAAACGGCTTGAGCTCGGCTACCGGCTTCGCGGGGGACGGGCGGCCCCTCTGCATCACGATGATGCCCAGAAAGCCAACACCAAACAAAACTGCCACGACGGCAAGCAACGCTATGCTCCTGACTGACAAAACCATCCTCCCTCCGACCCTGTGCGGCCGGTCCGCTCATTTCGTCGCAAGGGCGCTCAGTCTTTCTATCTGCAGCATGTACTTCTCGATGACGATCGTTTCCGAAAACTGCCGCTCGACCTTGTTTCTGCTCTGGGCTCCCATCCTGTCCCTGGACGAGTCGTCCAGCCGCGCAAACTCGACCATCTTGCTCGCAAGGTCATCAGGGTCCCTCACCTTGCATAGGAAGCCATTGACCGCGTGGTCCACCACTTCCCTGCATCCTGGCACGTCGGTTGCGATCAGCGGCTTGCCCATCGCAGCCGCCTCGAGCAGCGAGCGCGGCGTTCCCTCCCTGTAGGAGGGCAACACGACACAATCCGCGGCACCAATGAAAGGCCGCACATCGTCGGTGGAGCCGAGATATTCGACCAATCCCTCGCCAACCCATTTTTCCACGTGTTCGCGGCTGACCGCGGTCCGGTTTTCGACATCAAGAAAGCCGAGTAGCTGGAAACGCACTCCGGGCACCTCACGGCAAACCCGACGGGCCGCCGTGATGAACTCGCCGACACCCTTGTCCCAGAGAAGCCGGGCCACGAGAAGAAAGATGATGGCGCCAGACCCGGTGCGCGCTTCGGGCGAAGGGGCAAAACGCACGAGGTCGATGCCGGAGCCAGGCAAAAGCGCGGTTCGATCCTTGCGAACCAGGCGTTCGTCGACGAACAGCATCCGGTCATCGTCATTCTGGAAGAAAACCATTTTGGAACGGGCCAATGCCACCCGGTACAAGGCCTTGGCAATCCTGAGCAGCAGACCACCGCGGACGAACGCTGTCCCCAATCCCGAAATGTTGTTGATGACGGGAATGCCGTTCAGATTGGCCGCGATGGAGCCGAACACATTGGGCTTGATCGTGAAGCCGACAAAGGCCAGCGGTCTCTCGCGCCGCAAGAGACGCCAGTAGCGCCACAGAAGGACCAAATCCCGCAACGGTGACGTGCCGGAATTGTCCATGTCGAGTTCGACATAGCGGCAGTCCATGGCCGCAATCAGCGGAGAATACTCGTCTCTCGGCGCGACGACGACCACGTCACAGCCGCGGCTCCGCAGCGCCTCGATCAGTCCCTTGCGAAAATTGACGACATTCCAGGATGTGTTTATCGAGACGACTATCTTGTTGCGAGCAACGGCCGTCATCGCTGCCCACCCGGATATGACAACGGCGTTCTCAACAGCATATCCGCAAACCGATCCGGCGATCTTTCCGACAAGGTCTTTCCGTACAAGGCCGACCGATCACCGCCTTGAATGACCTTCAGCAGTGCTTCCGCAATTTCCGACGCGCCAAAGCCGGCTGAAATCTCCAGGCCCGACAGCATGTCCAGATCTCCCGCACAGGGGGTGGTGACGATGCCGGGAATCCGGCAAGCCATCATTTCCAGAAGGACGTTGGGAAATCCCTCCGTCGCCGACGTGAGCATGCCGGCACGCGCTGCGCGAAACAGCGGAAACGGGTTGTCTCTCTGGCCGAGCAGATTTACTCGCGAGGTCAGATCAAGCTTGCCGGCGCGGGCTCTCAACTCCGCTTCCATGGGGCCAGAGCCAACCATGGTCAGCTCATAATCCTCGCCGGTCCTTCGTCTGACTTCGGCCAGCACATCAACCGCGATCGTCGGACGCTTCACATCAATCAGCCGGCCGCACCAGACTATCTGCGGACGGCGGGAAAGTATCTCGGCGTCGTGCCCGGACAATGCTTCCATGGACATTTTGACGATGAGATCTTCGTCGACCGGGTTGGGCAAAGTACACAGCTTGGCGATTGCTCGCCGGGGCAATACGTCACGCAGGCGTTCATTCATATAGCTCGTTTGCGCGACTATCATGTCCTGGCTGCCATAGGCAGCATAGAGCGCCTTGTAAGCGAGCGCGCGAGGACCCTTGAAGCGATCCAGAAGTACCGTGGACTCGCGGGCGACCAGCCTATGGCTGCGGAGAAGTCCAACGCATCGGGCGGCAGCCAGAAACGAGTTTACCCGTGCGTGGCTCGAGAACACCAAATCGTACCGACGCCGGATCAGCCGCGGGGCGAGCAAAAACTCGCTCATGGCCTTGCCGCCGCCATAGCCGTAGCTGCACCGAATTCCGTCCTGGTGTGATCCAGCGGCCTCGCCCGCCGCCTGGCTACCCAAGAAGCCGATTTCGACGTCCCAGTCGGGTCGCCTCGCGAGTGCGCGCGCAACAAGTTTCAGGATGGTTTCGGCACCGCCTCTTCTGTCGAGCGGAATGGCGATCAGCGCGAGCTTCCTTTTCATGGGCCGCGGGAACTCACTGTTTTCGCCGAAAGACATAGGCGTAGGTTTCAGCGGCATCCTTGCGGAGAAACAGGGCCGAAACGCCTAACCAGATGCGCCAGACAAGAAAGGCCGGCACGAAAAAATAGAAGTAGGAGCTTTTCCAGAACAGACGGCGCTCGACAAGTTCCAGGTCGTTCCGTTCTGCGATTGTCTCGACGTCGCTGGGCAAGCACTTGTCGTAGAAAGCCGGAAAACCGTCATGACCCATGCCCTTTTCAGGATAGATCGCAAAAAGCAGCCGTCGCTTCATCCCCTCCGGCAGGACCCGATTCAATCTGGCAAAAACGGAGTTGCGCGAGGGCGAGAAAATGGCAACCATGCCTCCCGGTTTCACGCAACTGGCAATGCCGCGCAGGGCGCCCTCGCCATCACGGACGTGCTCGAGCGTTGCCTGGCAAAAGACGACGTCAGCATCGCCCCTCCCCCTAAACGAGGTAAGGTCCGCTTCAATCTCCTCGTCGTATATTCCGCGTGGCGCTTTCGACAACTCTTCCGCGTCGAGGTCGAGCCCAACGACAAAAAGCCCAAGGCGCCGCTTCTCCGAAAGACTGACGAACGGCCTGGCACCCCCGCCAAGATCGTAAACCCGTGCGTTTGAAGTAAGTAAGGGAGGTGCTATCTCCGTCGCAAAGGTCCGGTTGCCGTCGATGCGAAGGCGCTGCGGCAGAGCACTGTCCAGGAACTCGGAAATGGCCACATTCGCGCGAACAAACTTTCGCAATATCGACACTGCTTCACCACCGGTTTCGTTTGGCGATCTGCGCCCACTCGGATTTGACATCCGCGCTATATCCTGTGGAAGACGTAGAGCCGCGTATGATGCGAAAATGGGCCGAGCAACCGGTCCACAGCAGCACGCAAGCCTCTCAGGATTCCATTCTTGCTGTCGTACCAGGCCTGCATCGGCTTGGAGAAAAATGTCTCGTCCTTCAGCCCCTTGAAGCCTCCCCTCGGCTGTGATTCCAGAAGCTTGAAGCCGTGCTGTTCGAAACTGGAAACAATCGAAGACGGCTCAAGAACGAACTGGTAAAATCCGGCCTGTTCACCTGGAAACCTGGGATAGAGACCCATTCTGATCTTCAGCCGTCGGAGAGGAGAAATGCTCGGCACTGTCACGAAGGCAACTCCTCCTGACCGGATGATGCGCTTCATCTCCAATGCGATCTCATCGTAACCGTCGAAGAAGTGCTCGATCACCCCCAGAGACCACACCCCATCGAAGAATTCGTCCGCGAAGCCCGTCGCTCGAACATCCCCCACGGTCACTTGCAAATGGGGCGCGGCACGATTCACCATCCCCACGGTCTTCTGCGCGAAGTCGATCCCGTAGGCGGAAAAGCCTGCCTGGTCGAGGCCATGGACCGTATTGGCCAAGCCACATCCAGCGTCCAGGATCTTGGCCGATCCGGTCAGGTATCGCTTGGTGGTTTCAACGACAAAGCGATCCGGCCTCAAGACAATCCCTTCGGCCCAGTGAGAATCCCAATAGTCGTCATCAGCCACCGTGCCGACATGGACGATGCGCCTGTTTTTCTCGTCGTAGAATGCTTTCTTCTCATTCATTTCTGGCATCCGGACCGACCATCAAAACGGTGCGCTGTTTCGCACCAGGCCCTTGATCTGCAATCACATTCCTCAATGCGAAAAAGGAACAGCCAGCGGCAACGACATATCCGAACAAAAATGCCATTTCACTGCCAAGAGGCACCCGCCACCAAAGGCCCAATGCCGCCAGACAACAGCAAGCCAACGCCCCTATCGCGTAGGAATAGGTCAACGCCATCGCTTTGCTCGACCGAAGCGCAAACGGATCGATGATCACTTTTTTCGTCCTGTTGACCAGAACAGCACAAGAAACGATCCCGAACACCACAGGATCAAAAGACTTCCCCAGCCATCCGGATGCATGGCCCGAGAAAAACAGGCCAACTATTCCGGCCGCGGCCACGGTCGCAAAAATGAGTGCGATGGCCGCTCCCTCGAACAGTCCGCGCCGAAACTGCCTGACGTTTCCATTTGCGGCACTGAGAAACGCCCTTGGCACAAATACGAAGCTGGCCGCATTCATGAAGAAGCCGACGGACCGTTGTGAAAGATCGACGCAAAACGAGAAGACACCGAGATGGGTCTCGGAGCCAAGCAACAAAACAATGTATCGAATGCCGACAAACACGCCGCTCTCGGCCAGATTGCTCAACACAAATCCCCAGCCTGTAACCAGAGACCCGGCAAGATAGGAAAAGCCAGGCCGTCTCAGATTCATAGGTCCCAGGAAGGCAAATGAAATCAGCGCTCCGACGAAATAGCTGAGCGAAAAGGCTGCAAGAGCCGAGCCTACTTTCGCATCGCCGACAAGCAGGATTATGGCTCCTGCCTGGTATGCGACGGCCTGGCCAATCGCCGACCAACCGTACGCCCACAAACGCAGTTGTGACCTCAAAATCTCTTGAAGTGCGGTGTGCAAGCCGAAAGAAACGATGATGGTCGCGGCAACGGCATTGCCAAATCCCAGCCACGTCATTGCCAGTCCAGCCAGAACGACAAACAACACCACAACTGCCAGCACGGTCAAAATGGACGATACGTACTCTCTACCCATTCCCGCGGCATGCATTTTTGCGGAAACCGGCATTATCGAATAGGTCGCGACTCCAAAAACAAGTGTCGAAATAAATGAAACTGTCGCAATCGTCGTGCTGAAAACACCGTACTGTCCAGTCTCCAGATGGCTGCCGATGTACAGCAACGTCGCTATGTTCAGAAGACCAGGAACAATTCGTATTACGATGGCTTCCACCAACTTCCACAGGCTGGCTTCTTTCATGAAGTCACCCGCACGAATGACCTCTTGAGCAAGAACGGGAAACTCAAGACACCAAAGCTCAAACAGGCAAGAACCGCCTTGCCCAAGAACCGAACTGACCGATATCGTCCTAGCCAGAACGCCTTGATGTAGTTCAAGTTCAGCAACAACATCGGGTATGCATTTTGTCGCTGAAGAAGCCGAATCCTTGCCGTCATCCCCTCCGGCAAATATCGTTTTTGTCCAATCTCGACATTGACACAGATAACGTCGTATTCGATCGCCAATCTGGACCAGAGAAGAGATGTTGGAACGCGGCGGAACCGCCCCGCTGGGGGCACGGCAACCCGTTTAAGCAAAGGAGTTTTGATGACCTCCTTCTTGTCGCCGACCACCCGTTCGTCGGCCCGCATCTTTATCAGGTTTGTCCGTTCCGACGGAAACGGCTCTGCTGCCGTCTCTGGGTGGCCAAGAGCCATCGAGAACACAAAACCCGCAATCTTCTCATCGACACCTCTCTGCGAGAGGTGCTCACAGACTTCCGGCAGGCGATCGGTGAAGAGATCGTCGTCATCATCGAAGACCATGCAATAGTCGCCAGTGGCGGAAGCAATCGCCGAAAACATCGCGCGGCCTCTGCCGTCATTCGGGCCGGTGGTGACCACCAAACTGGCATCGCGAGATGCGATTTCCGCAAGCGCTTCGTTCGTTCCGTCGGTCGAACCGTCGACATGGACGCATATCTGCAATGGGCAGTCCGTACGCAACAGTTGCTGAACCAGCGCCGCAACGCGATCCCGCCGATTGAACGTGGGGATGCAGACGCTCAATAGCGCCTGGGACTGCAATGGATTGCAGACTGCCTGTTTGCGAGCCGTATCGATTCCATCTGCTCCTGGTTACGCGATCATGGAACAGCGCGGATCAGCCGGGAAACGCCGAGCCTTATCCCCGCGCAAAATACGCCTTGTACCACTCGACGAACCGCCCGACGCCCTCGGTCACCGTCGTCGCCGGGCGGTAGCCGACCGCCTGCTCCAGCGCCGAGGTGTCGGCGAAGGTATCGGGCACGTCGCCGGGCTGCAGCGGCAAGAGTTCGACGATGGCTTTGCGGCCCAGCGCGTTTTCCAGCGCCTCGACATAGGCGGTCAGCTTCACCGGGTTGTTGTTGCCGATGTTGAAGATGCGCCAGGGGGCGCTGCTTGTGGCCGGATCGGGACGGCTGGAGTCCCAGGCGGCATTGCCCGTGGCCGGGCTGTCGCTGGCGCGGATCACGCCTTCGGCGATGTCATCGACATAGGTGAAGTCGCGCGTGTGGTTGCCGTTGTTGAACAGCTTGATCGGCTCGCCGGCCAGGATGTTCCTGGTGAACAGGAACAGCGCCATGTCCGGGCGACCCCAGGGACCATACACCGTGAAGAAGCGAAGCCCGGTCGTCGGCAATCCGAACAGATGGCTGTAGCTGTGCGCCATCAGTTCGTTGGCGCGCTTGGTCGCGGCGTAGAACTGCAGCGGATGGTCGGCCGGACGATGCTCGGAAAACGGCATGTCGGTGTTGGCACCGTAGACACTCGACGTGCTGGCATAGGTCAGGTGCGCGACGGCGCTGTTGCGGCAGGCCTCCAGCATGTTGGTGTAGGCGATGATGTTGCTTTCGACATAGGCATGCGGGTTTTCCAGGCTGTAGCGAACCCCGGCCTGGGCGGCGAGATGGATCACCCGGTCGAATGCATGGTCGGCAAAGCAGGCGTCGACCACGCTCTTGTCGGCGAGATTGCCGCGGATGAAATGATAGCCGGCATTGGTCTTGCGGCTCGCCTCGTCCAGAAGCCGCAGCCTCGCCTCCTTGATCTCCGGATCGTAATAGTCGTTGACGTTGTCGATGCCGACGACCTCGTCACCGCGCTCCAGCAGCCGCTTCGCTACGTGATATCCTATGAAGCCGGCCGCGCCGGTGACCAGAACCTTCATCAGAAACGCCCATCCGTGACATGCCTGGGGAACAGACCCTTGATGTCGTAGATGACGCCCGGGGTCTTGCAAAGCGCCATCAGGCCGTCGACGCCTAACGCGCGGAACTGCCTGTGGCCGACGGCCACGATAACGCCGTCATAACGCATGTCGGGAATGTCCTTCATGCTGGCTACGCCGAAGGCACGCGCGCATTCCTGCGCGTCGACCCAGGGGTCCCATATGTCGATGCCGGCGTTGTATTCCTTCAGTTGGGCAACGATATCGGCGACCTTGGAATTCCTCAGGTCCGGACAATTTTCCTTGAAGGCCGCGCCCATCACCAGAATCCGGCTGCCAACGACAGGTATTCCCTTGCGCATCATCAGGCGGGCCGTCTGATCCGCCGCGTGCCGACCCATGCCGTCATTGATACGGCGGCCAGCAAGAATCACCTCCGGATGATAGCCGAGTTCCTGGGCCTTGTGGGTGAGATAGTAGGGATCGACGCCGATGCAGTGGCCGCCGACGAGACCAGGCGTGAAGCGCAGGAAATTCCATTTGGTGCCGGCGGCTTCCAGCACTTCGGACGTGTCGATGCCGAGCTTGCCGAAGATAAGCGACAACTCGTTCATCAGCGCGATGTTGAGGTCGCGCTGAGTGTTCTCGATGACCTTGGCCGCTTCGGCGACCGCAATGCTCGAGGTACGGTGTGTGCCTGCCGGCACGATCGAGGCATAGAGCGCATCGATACCTTCGGCCGCTTCCGGCGTCGAGCCGCTGGTGACCTTGACGATCGTTTGCAACCGATGCTCGCGGTCGCCCGGATTGATGCGCTCGGGACTGTAGCCGAGGAAGAACCCCTCATTGTAGCGCAGGCCCGAATGTTTCTCGATCAGCGGCGCGCACACCTCTTCCGTGCAGCCGGGATAGACCGTCGATTCGAAGATCACCACCGCGCCTGGCGATATGACCTCGCCGACAAAAGTCGATGCCATGATCAGCGGTTTCAGATCCGGACGGTTGGCCCTGTCGATCGGCGTTGGAACCGTGACGATGAAAATCCCGCAATCGCGCAGATCGGCCTTGTCGGTGGTGAATGTCAGCCGCGACGCAGCACTGATCTCATCGCTGCTGGCTTCCAGCGTATGGTCGTCGCCACGCCTCAGCGCGTCCACCCTCGACTGGTCGATGTCGAAACCGACGACATCCCTGCCGGCGCCGAAGGCGACCGCCAGCGGCAGGCCGACATAGCCAAGCCCGATGATCGCTATTTTCCTGGAGGCGAGATCCATCTGCTTCCTGCGCTTGCTATTCCAGAGCCATGCTTCGCATTGGTTATCTCGCACCAAAGCCGGTAAGCATCGTTTTCAGCGTCTTGAGAGTTATCAAAACGTCCAGCCAAGGCGAAAAGTTCTTTATGTAATAGAAATCATAGTGCAATTTTTCCATAACGTCATCGACGGCAGCCACATGCCCCTGATTTACTTGTGCCCACCCACTTATGCCCGGCCTGACGATATGCCTGTAGCGGTAGAATGGCAGCTCAGCCTCGTACCACTGCGACAGCACGACAGCTTCCGGCCGCGGCCCGATCCAACTCATTTCGCCACGCAGGATGTTGATGACCTGCGGCAGTTCGTCGATCCTGGATTTTCGCAGGAAACGCCCGACTCTGGTGATGCGGTCATCGTCGTGCCTGGTGATCGCCCTTTCCTTTTCGCTGCCGGCGCCAGAGTGCTCGCGCATCGAGCGAAACTTGTAGACCGTGCAGATCTTGCCCCGGTAGCCCATGCGTTGCTGGCGAAACAGCGCAGGACCATCGGAATCCAGCCGGATCAGCAGCGCTATCAACGCCAGAACGGGGGAAAGAACGATGATCAAGACAAGTGCCGAGACCCAGTCGACCGCCTGCTTGATCTTGAGATAGGCCTGGTTCGGATTGAGCGAACCAAGCGTGTTTTCCGACAGGTGCTCGATCTCGACCCGACCGGTCAGCGACTCTCTGACCTGCTTGACGTGGTATACGGGCGTTCCCGAAAGGGCCCGATCCGCGATGTATCGTTCCCATTCCGCGCCAAGATCGGCACGCAGATCAACGACCACGCCGCTGGCTCTTTCGATTATCGTACTGGTCGACTTGATCCAAAACCAATGCACACCCGGTAACGTCTTGAGGCGCTCGACATCTCCGCCGGGAATCACCACGAGCCGGTACGGATCGAGACGCCGCGTCAACAGGCTCAGGCCGAAGTACCAGAGCGTGGACTGCGTGAAACTGGCGGCAGCCTGAAACCGGCTGTACTCGAACCGAAAAAAGAAGATGGTCAGGAAAACAGCCCCGTAGGACAGGGCAAATGTCGGCAAGATGTAACTTGCCGCGGCCACGCCTGGGAAATTTCCGATGCGGCGATAAGACAAGAAGCCCACAAGGTGCGCGATGACCGCAGCGGCTACTGTTACCTGAAGATTGGCCGAATAGATGAATTCAGGATTGAAGACAATCCGGATGATCGCCGGCGCAAAAATCGCGAATGTCAGTCCGCCAAGCAGTTGAAACCGAATCCTGAACAGGAAGTGCCGGCTTCCGACAATAGTCGACGCTGCGACATTCAACGTCTTCCCCCCTTCCCCGAAGCTGCCGTATCGGCGACAGACCAGCGCGATAGCGCATCTGACCTGATCGTTCACAACAACGAATCGGACGTCTCGCCCCCCGGCGATTCGATACAGTCGAAGACCAAGAGCTACGACAGCGCGGTCGCGCCAGCAAGCATCTATTTCTCAGATCAACAGTTCGGGAAATTGAAAAGCCTAGGCTAATAAAGCGACTTAATGATCATTACTGAAGATGTCGCAGCGTCTAGGGCGATCTAACCGACAATCTATCGAGGTTGGCGGACATCAGACCGGAAATCCGCCAGTGACGCCGCTCCGGCCAGTGGCTTGATTGCCCCTGGCCGTTTCTTCGATCGCGCGCTTCAGCCGCGCTTCAGCAGCGTCCAGACGGCCGGCACCAGGCTTGCCGCGAGCGCCACCTTGATCAGGTCGCCGACGATGAACGGCACGACGCCGAACTGCCACGACTTTTCCGGACCGATGAGCAGCGCCAGCCAGGCAAAGCCCATTGCCATCATGACGACTTCGCCAACCAGCATGGCGTTGAAAAGCTTGATTGGATGGCGGTCCCAGCCGCGATCCGCCGCCCAGCCGACAATTGCCGCCATGACCACGAAGCCGGCGAGATAGCCGCCGGTCGAGCCGAGCATGTAGGCAATGCCGAGACCCTTTTCAGGCGTGCTCTGGAAGACGGGGAAGCCCATGGCGCCCTCGGCCATGTAGAGCAGCAGGGTGGCGACGCCGAGACGCATGCCGAAGGCGGCGGCGATCAGCAGCACGGCCAGCGTCTGCATCGAAATGTCGACCGGCCCGAGCATTACCTTGGTCTTGGCCGACAGTGTCAGCACAAGCGTTCCGGCGATGGCCAGGAAAAGCTGCGTTGCCAGCCGCGCCGCGCCGTTTTGCGGCAGAGCCAGAGAAACAAGCGGACGCATCGTAGTTGCAATTGCCATGGTATTTCCCCAATCCGATTGCCGCACTCCGATGTTCGCGGCCTCACATCCTCCTATATTGGCTTGCGTGTTGTGCGGCAATCGGTTTTGCCGTTTCCCGAAACAAGGCACCGATGCATGGCACTGAAATTCGATACCGGCTTCGACCCCTTCTATGGCCAGGGGGTGAATGTCGCGCCCGATGTCCAGCGCATCACGGCCCGCAATCCAAGCCCCTTCACCTTTCACGGCACCAACAGCTACGTTGTTGGCCGCGATACGCTGGCGGTGATCGATCCGGGGCCGGAGGACGAGGCGCATCTGCGGACCCTGATCGAGGTGATCGCAGGCCGGCCGGTCAGCCATATCTTCGTCAGCCACACGCATCGCGACCACTCCCCGCTGGCGGCCCGGCTGAAAGAGCGCACCGGCGCCCTCGTGCTGGCAGAGGGGCCGCACCGGCCGGCAAGAGCCCTGCATATCGGCGAGACCAATGCGCTCGATGCCAGTGCCGACACGGCTTTCATCCCTGATGTCGCCCTGCCCGACGGCGAGGTGGTCGACGGCGACGGCTGGTCGATCAGGACGGTTCTGACCCCGGGCCACACCGCCAATCATGCGGCGTTCGCGCTGCAGGGAACCGGCATCCTGTTTTCGGCCGATCATGTCATGGCCTGGGCAACCTCCATCGTCGCCCCGCCGGACGGGGCGATGGCCGACTACATGGCCTCGCTGGACCGCTTGATCGAACGCGGGGACCGCTTGCTGTTGCCAGGACATGGCGGGCCGGTGACAGCACCGCGCGCTTTCATGCGCGGGTTGAAGACGCATCGCAAGATGCGCGAGCGCGCCATTCTGGAGCGGGTCAAAGAGGGGGACCGGACGATCGTGGACATGGTCAAGGCGATCTACAGGGACACCGACCCGCGGCTGCATGGCGCCGCCGGATTGTCGGTGCTTGCCCATCTCGAGGATCTGACGGCGCGCGGCCTGGTCACGACAGACGGCGACCCGGCCATCACCGGTATTTTTGTGCCGGCAAGCTAAGATCGGCGCGAGCTCATCTGCGCCCTTTATACTCTAGAAGCGGCTGGAGCGCTCTGCCGGTTGGGGCGACTTCAAGCCCTGGCAAGAGCATTCAGGATCAGTTGGAAGTCGTGCCGCGGTCTCCAGCGCAACCCGCGAGGCGGTCATGGAGAGGCTCGGCAACACATGCTCCTGCAGCAATTCCTGGCGACTGCGGTCCATATAGTCGTTGAAACCCGCGGTCACGAACGCAAGCGGCACGAAACAAGCGCCGATTTCGCGCGACAGGGTCGCCTCGGGGGCGATGGAATGGTTGAGCACATCCGCGCCCATGCTTCGATAAGCCAAAGCCTCGGCTGGGGTTGTCAGTCGAGGCCCGTAACAATGGGCAGCCACCAACTGCTGCTCGATGCCATGAACCCGGCATTCGGCTGGCCAATGACGGCGGGCCGTCTCAACCAGAACCGCCGCACATCTTGGACATACGATCTGCTTGCCCGAGCAGTCAAAGCTCTGGCGGTCTGGAAGCAGTGAAAAAGGCGTCTGCGTCAGTTCGATGATATCGGCAGTCACCACCATGTCGCCGGGTTGAATCGCTTTGTTGACGGCTCCAACGGTCGAGCAGGCTAGGACTTGCTTTACACCCGCGTTCATCAACACCCAGAACGCCCGGCGATGGCAGGAATGGTCGATATGGTCGCGCGGATTGCCGTGCGAATACATGCACAACGCACGTTTCGTTCTGCCTTCCGCAGTAATCGAGGCATCGAACTCGATCAGCTTCCAGTTGTCGCTGCGGCCGAAAGGCGTTTCAAAACTAATGTCACGCCGCAAGGTGCGCACACCATCGAATTCGATATCTTCCGGGAAGGCCAGCCCCCAGTTTGCCGACCCGGTGATGATGGCCAGTCCTACCTGAGGTATGTCCGCTGCGTGATCCGCCGGATCACTGGCTATCTGATTTGTGAGCATGTTTCCAATTTCAGTCATGATTTTTGGTGTAAAGTCACGATCAAGACGACGACCACGACCATGGCGGTCCACACCGTTGAGATCGCCGCGATGGTCGGATCGATCTGATCGCGCAGAGATATGAACATGAGCTTCGGCAGCGTGCTGTTTTGACCACTCGAGACGAAGATCGAAATGACGGATTCGTCGAGTGATGTCAGGAAGGCCATCAATATGGCCGACAGCAGACTGATCTGAAGCTGCGGGACAATTATGCCGCCGATGGCTCTCGCCCAGTTCGCGCCGAGGCTGCGCGCCGCCTGAACTTGGTTCCAGTCAAAGCGGGCCAGAGCGGGCAACAGCACAATGCACACGACAGGAATGGCCAACACCACATGCCCGACCAGCACGCCGAATAGCGTTCCGACCAGATGTTGCGCCGCCAGCACAAAGAAGAGACCGATCGCAAGCAGGATTCCTGGCACGATGGACGGGGTGAGCAGAATGCCCTGAATGGTAACAGCGGCCTTTCCGCCGAGCCGATTTATCGAAATGCAGGCCAGCAGCCCCAAGGGTACCGCGAGCATAGCTGTCAATGTTCCAAGAACCAGGCTCGTCCTGAGCGCAGCCATCCACGTCGCCGAACCGAAAAAATGATCGTACCAGCGCAATGAATATGCGCGCGGCGGGAACTCGAGAAGGTCGGACGCCGAAAAGGACAGCGGCGCGACCACGAGCGTTGGCAGCATCAAGAACGCCAGCACGAGTGCGGAAAAGCCCCACAGACAGATGCGGGACAGCCTGTTGTCCGGATAGGCCTCAAGCATGGGACGCACCGTCGCGCGTCAGCAGTCGCCGTGCCGACAGGAACATCACACCGATCAGAGCCATGACAACGAGGAGCAGAATGCCCAGGACGCTCGCCGACCCCCAATCCTGAAAGGTCGATAGCGTGCGCTCGATCCGGGTGGAGAGAGGATTTACCTTGCCGCCGCCCAGCACCGCCGGCGTGATGAAGAAGCCGAGCGTATAGATGAAGACGATGATCGACCCCGAGAAGATGCCGCCGGCCGAAAGCGGCAGAATGACCGTGCGGATCGTTTGCCCGAGAGTGGCGCCCATGCTCGCCGCCGCACGAATGAGGTTGGCGTCGATATCGCGCATCGCGGCATAAACCGGCAGCAGAAAGAGCGGCAGCATGTAGTGAACCATGCCGATCAGCGTTCCCGTGAAATTGTAGACCAGCGGCAATGGCTCAGCTGTCAGGCCTGAACCCGTCAAAGTTGCGTTGATCAGGCCATCGCGCCGCAACAGCACCAGCCAGCCATAGGTGCGCACCAGAATGGAGGT
Source organism: Mesorhizobium sp. WSM4809 (assembly GCF_055811655.1). Taxonomy (NCBI): domain Bacteria; kingdom Pseudomonadati; phylum Pseudomonadota; class Alphaproteobacteria; order Hyphomicrobiales; family Phyllobacteriaceae; genus Mesorhizobium; species Mesorhizobium sp. WSM4809. The sequence continues at coordinate 564,427 of NZ_JBVVQW010000001.1, read as the reverse complement.
CCACAATGGCAGCATGACGAAGGCCATCAGCAAATTGGCCACCCTAGGTCTGGCGCTGGCCAGGGCGAGCGCCAGGGGAGTACCGAGAAGAATGCAGATCGCCAGCGTGCCCAGGGACAATTCAAGGGTTGTGACCAGTGCCGACCATGTCAGCCCGCTCGAAAGCACCTTCTCGTAGTTGCCGAGAGTGTATTCGCCATCCGTGGTCAGGAACGATTGCCGGATGATCCACAGGATAGGCAGTATCGCAGCCAGCCCAACGATGAACAGCGCCGGCAGAGAAAGTGAGAGGAAGAACCGCCGCTCTCGTCTTGCGTCTGCCGCAAGCGCGGGATTCGCCATGACGGTCACGCCCTAGCTCCTGGCATCGCGTGAACTTTTGCGGCTGGTGCAAAGGCGGTCATCGACTGGCCGGTGGCAAGCTCGGCGCAGCCGCTGGCCAGGGCTGCCGGAATGCAGACAAGAACTTCTTGCCCGCCGTCCAGCACAAGCGTCAGAAGCCAGTTCTCGCCGCGAAACACCTTGGCGCGCAGTGTTCCTTCGAGCGCGACGCCATCTCGTCCGACGAGCTTTGCATCAAGATGGAAGCTTTCCGCGCGGATCATCAGGGCTTCGGGCGATGTATCGGCGCCGTCGATTCTGCGCACGAGGCCTGGGGCTATAATGTTGGCCTCGCCTAGGAATTCCGCGACGAAGCGGGTCGATGGATGATGATAAATCCGCTGTGGCGTATCAATCTGCTGGATACGGCCGGAATCCATGACCGCGACCCTGTCAGACATAATCAGCGCTTCGCGCTGGTCATGCGTCACATAGATGGTTGTGATCCCCAAATCATCGTGCAGACGTCTGATTTCATACTGCATGGTTTCGCGCAGACTCTTGTCGAGCGCCGACAACGGCTCGTCCATCAGCATCACGCGTGGTTCGAAGACGATCGCCCGCGCCAGTGCTACCCGCTGGCGCTGTCCGCCCGATAGCGCGGCAATGTTGCGCTCCGACAGATCTTCCAGCTTGACGCGGGCCAACGCCTCAAACGCCCGCTTTCGGACCTCAGATCTCGGCGCCTTGCGCAGTACCAGCGGGTACTCGACATTCGCGAGGACGTTCATGTGGGGAAACAGGGCATAGTTCTGGAAGACGATGCCGATGTCGCGCTTGTTGGGCGCCAGGCGGGTGATGTCCCGATCCCCCAACAAGAGTTTGCCGGAATCTGGCCGGACAAATCCGGCCAAGGCCATGAGCAAGGTCGTCTTGCCCGACCCCGATGGGCCTAGCAGCGTGAGGAATTCGCCAGCCTTGATGTCGAGCGAAACATCGTCCAGCGCGACGTAGGTCCCATAGGTTTTGCGAACGCTGTCGATGGTGATCGCGAGCGACTTCATCATGTGCTCCAGCCCTAGAGCCGATGTATTCGAAGCTTAGCGGCTCATCATTTCATCGAAGGCCCTCTGGGCAGCCTCGCCGTTCTTGACCCACCAATCCGCGTTCGAGAACACCGAAGTGCCGGCATTTTCAGGCGCGGTCGCAAGGGTCTTCAGACGGTCCGCGGGAATAAGGCCACCCTCATAGCCAGCAGGATTGACCGGGCCGTAAGCGATGAAATCGGTCAGCTTGGCCACGCGCGCAGGCTGTGTCATCGCAGCTATCAGCTTCATGGCCGCTTCCTTGTTCGGCGCCCCCTTCGGCACTCCAAGACAGTCAGTGCCAATGACGGAACCCTTGAACGTGTAGTCGGCCGCGCCGCCATCTTTTTTCACTGTCTCCGCCCGACCGTTCCAGGTAACGATCAAATCCGCCTCACCGTCTTTCAGCAACTGCGCCGACTGAGCGCCCGAGGTCCACCACACCGAGACATTTGGTTTGATTGCTTCGAGCCGCTTGATGGCGCGATCCAGACCCTCCGGCGTGCCGAGCACGGGATAAATGTCCGCCGGCGCCACGCCGTCGGAGAGCAGTGCGATCTCGATCGAGTCTTGAGCATTGGCGCGCAGCGCGCGACGACCAGGAAACTTGGCAACATCCCAGAATTCCGCCCACGTCTTCGGCGGGTTCTCGCCGTATGTCTTGGTATTCCATGACATGACGGTGCCATAGGAGTCGAACGGATAGCAGTAGTCGGACTTTGCGCCATCTGGCACCGACTTTGGGTCGATAATCTTGTAGTCGAGAGGCTCCAGCAGCGATTGTGCGGCAGCCTGTGCGCCTTCCGGTGAGCCAAGGTGAATGACGTCGGTCGTGATAGCCCCCGAGGTGACCTGCATCTTCAAGGCGGCTAGGCCGTCGCTTAGGGTCTCCTCGCGGACATCGTATCCAAGCTCTTTTGCAGCAGGACCCCACATAGCTTCCTTCATGGCATTACCATAGTCGCCACCCGCTGTCGTAATGGTGACTGTTTGAGCATGGGCGGGCAAAGCAGCCGAGATTGCAAATGCTGCTAAGGAAATGCGTAGCCAAGACATAGGTTCTCCTCCCGAAATTATGAAATGTCGCTCAAAATCGCCGTTTCTCTTTAATCGTAACGTTACGATTGCACTCAATCTAAACCGAGTCAAGCTGCTTCCCCGAGGAGTTAGGATTGACCGGGATATCGAATCCGGTAACGTCACGGCGCTTCAGCAGGAAATCAGCCGGCGATTTAGCAATGAAGGCGGGCGACAATGGCCAATCTAAAACAGCTCGCGGTGGAACTTTCCCTTTCGGTGACGACGGTTTCCCGCGCTCTGAAGGACGGGCCAGAAGTCCATCCCTTGACCATTGCACGCGTGAAAGACGCGGCGAAACGGGCCGGTTATCTGCCAAATCATCATGGCTACGCGCTCAAAACCGGCCGAACGCTGACGATAACGGCAGTATACCCGATGGAGACACAAGACCATCTGTCCGATCTATTGAAGCTTCCCTTGATCGAGGGCATGACGCTGGCGGCGCGGCAAGCGGGTTATAGTCTCTCCATCTATTCCACCACTCCCGATGACGATCCTGTCGAGAGTGTGCAGCGGCAGCTTCAAGCGCGCAGCACAGACGGACTGATCATCACGCGCATGGTGTCGGGCGATCCGCGAGTCAAGCTGCTGCTGGATGCAGGCATGCCATTCGTCACATTCGGAAGAACGGACCTGAACGTCGCATATCCTTACGTTGATATCGACAACGAACAGATTGCCTACGAGGCGACCCGACGGCTGATGGATAAGGGCTGTCGACGCATTGCATTGCAACTTCTCGTTCCGGAAGATCAGGCGAGTGCCATGCGTCTTGCCGGGTATCAAAGGGCGTTGGCCGAGGCCGGTATTCCGATCGACCAATCGCTGATCGGTCACGGCATGTTCACGATGGAATCGAGCGCAGGCTGGTTCGATCGCCTACTGGCGTCGTCAGATCGGCCGACCGGCTTGGCATGCGCCAACGAACTGGGCCTTCTCGGGGCGTTACATGCTCTTGGCAGAAGAGGTCTTGTGCCAGGGAGCGACGTCCACATCGTCGCTCGTGACAGCACGCGGCTTGCACGCTTCCTGCCGGCAAAGATCGGCGTTCATTTCGTGGATATGGCCGGGGTTGGACGCAAACTCATCGAGGTCCTGGAGAGCCGGATCATCGATCCGCTTGGCCCGGTCTCGACGATCTTGTTGCAGGGGAGATACGAGCCCGCTGAATAGTCTATCCGCAGACCCAACTTGCATTCTGCTGCGACATACGGATTCGCCTGACTACAACCCGGTTCTGAAAGTCACTCGGCTGGCGCGGCGCCGACCTGACCGGCGACTTCCTGGTCGAGCTCCGCCAGGAATTCGGTGATGCGCGCGGCATTGTCGCCAAGGTCGTAGCGGCCGTAGCGGGATGCCGACCGCATATCGACGATGACCGTGTCGCCATCGTCCGTCACGCGGATCGCCACATCGGCGGGAAGGCCGATCACGAAGCCCTTGGCGACGGCGGTGATGGTCACCTCGCTTTGCCCGGCGAGATCGGGATAGGGCTCCGACAGCTCCCAGTCGCGCCGGTCGAGTACGGTTTCGACGGCATTGACGACAGTCTCGAACGGCAGGTCGTAGCTGCGTGCGCTGACCAGCGGATAGCTATCGGCCTGCAGCCGCTGTTCCCCAGGCGTCGACGGTGCAAGCACGTTCATATCCTTCGTCCGGTCGCTCACGTCGAGCGTCGGCGGTTCGTCGAAATCCGTCGAGATATCCCTGAGCGGCGGATAGATCGTCGCCCAGTAGGCGGCGACGCCGTAGGGTGCGAGCACCAGCAGTGCCAGCAGCGCGCCGACCGTCAGGTCGCGGCCGCCGCGGTCGCCGAAATTCCACAGCCGCGAAAAGGCAAACCCGGCAAACAACAGCGCCATCGCCGCCAGCAGCGCGACAATGCCGAGCACCCACAGAAAGACAGGTGTTTCGACGAGATCGAAGCGATGGCCCACAAAGACCGTCAGCAGCAGCACCAACGAAAAAGCGGCCGTGCGCCGCGACCAGCCGGCCGCCTTCGACGTTTGCCGTTCAGGAATGCTAACCATCGTTTTCCGTGCTGCCCCAACCCGAACGGAGACTTAGTGCCTTTTTGCGATGGCATGAAGCCGAAACATGCGACATCGCGTCAATCGGTCGGCAAGCGATAGTCCTTGAATTGCTGGCGCAAGGTGATCTTCTGGATCTTGCCGGTTGCGGTGTGCGGAATTTCGCCGACGAAAGCGACATCGTCCGGCATCCACCATTTGGCCACCTTGCCATCCATGAACCCGAGAATGTCAGCCTTGGTCGGTTCCTTGCCCGGTTTGCGGACGACGACCAGCAGCGGCCGTTCGCCCCATTTCGAATGCTGAACGCCGATGGCTGCCGCCTCGGCGACATCGGGATGGCCGACAGCCAGGTTCTCGAGGTCGATGGTCGAAATCCATTCGCCGCCGGATTTGATGACGTCCTTGGCGCGATCGGTGATCTGCATGTAGCCGCCGGCGTCGATGTGGGCGACGTCGCCAGTGTCGAACCAGCCATCCTCATCGAACTGCTCCACGCCGGCGTCGCCATAATAGGCACGGGCAACGGCCGGCCCACGCACTTTCAGGCGGCCAAAAGTCTTGCCGTCCCAGGGCTGCTCGTTGTTGTCGTCGTCGGTCACCTTCATTTCGACGCCGAAGGGCGGGTAGCCCTGTTTCTGCTGGACGTCGAGCCGGGCTTCGCCCTCAAGACCAGCATGGTCCGGCTTCAGGGTACACAGCGTGCCGAGCGGCGACATTTCGGTCATGCCCCAGGCGTGGATAACCTGGACATCGTAGTTCTGCTGAAACTTGGTCATGATCGCGCGCGGGCACGACGAGCCGCCGATGACAACCTTGTTGAGATGGGGAAGCTCCTTGCCGGTCTCCTCCAGATGCTGCAGCAGCATCATCCAGACGGTTGGCACGGCGGCGCTGAAGGTCACTTTCTCGGTGTCGAGCAGTTCATAGATCGAGGCGCCATCCATCTTGCAGCCGGGCATGACCAGCTTGGCACCGATCATCGGCCCGCTCTGGCCAAGGCCCCAGGCATTGGCGTGAAACATCGGCACGACAGGCAGGATCGTATCGCGCGACGACAGTCCCATGGCGTCGGGCATGGCAGCGATCATGGCGTGCAGCACGTTCGAACGATGGCTGTAGACGACGCCCTTGGGATCGCCCGTGGTCCCGGACGTGTAACACATGCCGGCGGCGGTGCTTTCGTCGAAGGTCTTCCAGGCGAAGTCGCCATCCGCTTCGTCAAGCCAATCTTCATAGGCGACCGCGTTGGGCAATGTCGTCGGCGGCATATGCGCCCTGTCGGTCAGCACGATCACCTGTTTCAGCGACTTGACGGCGCCGGCGATCTTCTCGAGCAGCGGCACGAAGGTCAGGTCGACGAAGACTGCCTTGTCCTCGGCATGGTTCATGATCCAGACGATCTGCTCGGGAAACAGCCGCGGATTGAGCGTGTGGTAGATGGCGCCGATGCCCATGATGCCGTACCAGGCCTCGATATGGCGTGCGGTGTTCCAGGCCAGCGTGGCGATGCGGTCGCCCAGCCCATAGCCGTCGCGCTCGAGCCGCTGGGCGACCTTCAGGGCACGGCGATGGATGTCGGCGTAAGTGGTGCGCACGATCGGCCCCTCGATCGAGCGCGTCACGATCTCGCGCACGCCATGCTGCCGCTCGGCATTGTCGATGAGCTTATGGCAAAGCAGTGGCCATTCCTGCATCAGTCCCAGCATTCGATCCTCCCTCACGCTTTTGCGTTGTGCTTTTCGAGCTATTGTGGAGCGAACCGGCGGATTGTCCAGCCGCCAGCACCCCTGAGCGCCGCATTGGTGGAAAACCGCCACAATCCGGCCATCGTCGGCGTTAAGTTTCGTTAACGGGCAAAGGGGTGCGATTGGCGACTGAAAGAGGTTCGCATGGACGCGCAGCTCGACGACAAGGCTCTCGAGAGTACGCTTGCCGAAAGTCTGGCCGATCTGGTGCCGGACACAAAGACTGTTTCCGAAGATGAATTTGTTGAAGTTGTCGGCGGCGCGCTGGAAGCGGTCGGCGGCACGCTGCTGTTCAAGATGTGCGTCCAGAATCAGGGCGAGGACCAGCACGTCGCGGCCGCGTCAGTCGGCGATGGCGGAAACCGCCAGTTCCTGCTGCTCACCTTGCCTACCGGCGGCGGTTCCCTGAAGGTCGAGACCGTCTCGAGAAGCAGCAACCCGGTCGCCGGGATCGCTGCCGCCTATGCCGGTCTCATGGACGTGTTCAAGGCCGCCGCCTGACCGCTGACGACAAGTACCTCGAAGATTCCAGGGTCCGATTCATCAATGTCGGCCTCGGCAAGTTTTGCGGGCTGGATGGCGATAGCGGCCTTGCGCAACGGGCTTGCGCGACACACCTTAAGTCGACGCAAGGAGAGCCCCCCGCATGGTTCAGATCGCCAACCCCGCACCCGGTTTCCAACGCAACCCGGACAAAATCATCACTGTCGAGCCCTATGCCGGCACCGTTACCGTGCGTGTCGGAGACGTGGTCATCGCTTCAACAACGAAGGCCAAGGTGCTGACCGAGGCCCCCTATCCGGCGGCCTTCTACATTCCGTTCGCCGACATCGATTTCGGCAAGCTCGGCCGCACCGACCACTCGACCCATTGCCCCTACAAGGGCGATGCAAGCTATTGGAGCGTGCTGCCTGCCGGCGAGACCGGCCAGAACGCCATGTGGGCCTACGAGCGTCCTTTCGACGAAATGGCTGAAATCCGCAACCACGGCGCATTCTACGCAAGCAAGGTCACGATCGAAGCCAAACCGGACTGAGCCAACGCCGAAGGCATCGAGATCCGCTCGGCTGGCCAGTCACTCCGTCGTGCCGTTATTGCCGATGCCCTCGGCATCGTCGAGCCGCACAAAGGTCAAGCCTTTGGCCTTGAGCGCCAGCAGCCCCTGGACCACGCCTTCGCCGGCCGCATGGGTCGGCTGGTTGATGTGCGAGATGATGACGTCGCCATCCTTGGCCGCCGCGATGCGCCGGGCGGTCTCCTTGGCGCCAAGCAAAGAGCCGCCGTCGCCATTTATCGAGAATCCCGCGACCTTGAAGCCAAGCTTGCGGATCATGGCGATTGACGACGGGCTGTATTCGGCGGTTGCGCCACGAAACCATTTCGGCGCCGGCTCGCCGGTCCCGGTAAGAGCGGCGGCTCCCGATTCGACCTCGGCCAGCACCGCATCCGGGCTGCCGGCGCTGCGAATGCCATAGATTTTCCGCGGCGTGTCGACCGCCGGGACATGGTGGCCGCCATGATTTTCCAGTTCGAACAGATCGGGATGCGCCCGCATGATCTCGACGGCGGCGGCGTTTCGCTTCAGCCAGATGCCGGTCACGAAAATGGTGGCGGGGATCTTGTTGTCCACCAGCGCCGAAAGGATCCGGTTGTCGGTCTGTCCACCGCACGCGTCGAGCGTAAGCGCCACACGGCCGGCTCCGCTCGCCTGCGACTTGATGTGCAGCGTCGGCTCGACGAGGGGCGCGGCATGGCTGGCGGATGCCATCGCCCACGACAGGGCGATCATGCAGAGATTTTTTTGCAGCAGGCGCATCAAACCGATTCCCGGACCCGTCATTTCAAGCAGGCATCCCAACGACCCGCATGAAGGCGAAAATCGGGATGGCGCATAGCAGAAAAGCGCTCCGCGACAATGTGACCGTTCCTGTGGGCGACAGGTCATTCCACCGCGTCGAGAGCGGTCGTGCATGCGGCGCATGATCTCAGATGGCGTGTTCCAGTTTCATTTCGGTGCGCGAAAGAACCTCGCGCACCGCATCGACCACAGGCTTGACCTCCAGGCCCCAGACGCAGCATGCCTTGCTGGGATCCGGCGCGCGGCAGAGGTTTTCGGCCATGCAGGCGCAAGGCATCGGCGGCTGGAGCGAGATGCTCGGCACGCCGACGGGACCCCAGCGCGACGGCTCCGTCAGACCGAACAGCCCGACAACCGGGGTCCCAGTGGCCGCGGCCATGTGCATCGGGCCACTCTCATTGCCGAGAAACAGCCGGGCCTGTTTCAGCACCGCCAGCAGGCTTTCAAGCGACAGGTCACCGACGAGATTGACGACCGACGGCGCGGTCCTGGCGACGATACGTTCGGCGATCTCGCGCTCGTCCGGGCCACCCACCAGGACGACGTCCAGACCAGTCTCGCCGGCGATCTCGACGATCACTGCTGCAAACCGCTCCGGCTGCCAACGTCGGCCCTCGAAGCTTGCACCCGCATGTACCGCGATGAATGCGTTTGGCCTCAGATGGTGCTTACCCAGCAGCGCCAATGCTTTCGCCGTCTCCATTGGCAGCGGCTCAAGGTTTGGAATCACCGTGCGAAGTTCGATGCCGAGCGCTTCGAGCGGCGAGAGGTAGCGGTACAGGAAATGCTGACCATCAAAGCCGTAGGGCTTGGCAAAAACATTGGCGGGTTGCCGCTCCAACATACGCAAGGGTCTTTCGGAAGGACTGTAACCGACACGGGTCTTGGCGTTGACGAGCCCGGTGACGATGCGCGACGTCTTCGAGTCGGTCAGGTCGATGGTCAGGTCGAAACGGAAGCGGCGCAACGCCTGCACCATGGCGTAAAGCTCTTTCCCGCGCTCCAAGGACGTGCCGCGCATGCGGTCGCGCCTGAATGTGACCACCTCGGAAGCTATATCATGGGCGATCACGAAGCTCTCGAAGCGAGCCTCGCACAGAAAGACGATGCTGGCGCCGGGGAATGCGAGCCGCAGGTTCTTGGCGAGCGCCGAGGCGAGGACGAGATCGCCTATGAACTTGGTTTGGACGACCAGGATCGAGTGGAACGGCGCGGGAGAAATCTGCAGCATCTGTTTCCGGGAGCAATTTGCGGATAGCCGCAAATTGGGCAGGAACAATGTCGAGATTGCGCGACGCCGCCAGCACGTTCGCGTGAATTGCCTTACAAAACGGTAAGCTGGATGGATCCTATCGGCGGCCTGCCTTCGCAACCAGCACCGCAGCCTGCGCGGCCGCCAGCCTGGCGATCGGTACGCGATAGGGCGAACAGGACACGTAGTCGAGGCCGACCTCTTCGCAAAAGCGGATCGAGGCCGGATCGCCGCCATGTTCGCCGCAGATGCCGAGCTTGATGTCTGGCCGCGTCGCCCTGCCCTTTTGCGCGGCCATGCGCACCAGTTCGCCGACGCCGTCGATGTCGAGCGAGACGAACGGGTCCTGATCGATAATGCCCTTCTGGCGGTAGGTTTCCAGGAACGAGGCCGCATCGTCGCGCGAGATGCCGAAGGTCGTCTGGGTCAGGTCGTTGGTGCCGAAGGAGAAGAATTCGGCTGACTCTGCAATGACATGGGCACGGATCGCGGCGCGGGGGAGCTCGATCATCGTGCCAGTGAGATAGTCGATCTTGACGCCGGTTTCCTCCATGACGCTCTTGGCAACCGCATCGATGCGCGCCTTGACGTAATCGAGTTCCTTCACCAGGCCGACGAGCGGCACCATGATCTCGGGGACCACCAGAGCGCCGGCCTTCCTGCCGGCCTCCACGGCCGCCTCGAAAATGGCGCGCGCCTGCATCTCGGCGATCTCGGGATAGGAGACTGCCAGGCGGCAGCCGCGATGGCCGAGCATCGGGTTGAACTCGTGCAAGGCCTCGGTGCGCTGCCTGAGCTTGTCCGGCGACACCTTCATGGCGGCGGCGACCTCGGCCACCTCCTCCTCGGTCTTCGGCAGGAATTCGTGCAACGGCGGATCGAGCAGGCGGATCGTCACCGGCAGGCCGGCCATGATCTCGAACAGTTCGAGGAAGTCCGAGCGCTGCATGGGCAGAAGCTTGGCAAGTGCGGCGCGCCGGTCCTTTTCGGTGTCTGCCAGGATCATCTCGCGCATGGCGACGATGCGGTCGCCATCGAAGAACATGTGCTCGGTGCGGCAGAGGCCGATGCCTTCGGCGCCGAAGGAGCGCGCCATGCGCGCGTCGAGCGGCGTTTCGGCATTGGTGCGCACTTTCATGCGGCGGACCGCGTCCGCCCACTCCATGATGGCGGCGAAATCGCCGGAAAGTTCGGGCTGCAGCATCGGCACGGCGCCCTTCAGCACCTGGCCATTGCCGCCGTCAATGGTGACGATGTCGCCCTTGCGGAAGGTCGAGCCCATCGCCATCAGCGTGCCGGCCTTGTAGTCGACACGCAGCGAGCCGGCCCCGGAGACGCAAGGCTTGCCCATGCCGCGTGCCACCACCGCGGCGTGGCTGGTCATGCCGCCGCGCGTGGTCAGGATGCCTTCCGCCGCATGCATGCCGTGGATGTCTTCGGGGCTGGTTTCGATGCGCACCAGGATCGCCTTGCGGCCCTGCGTCTTCAATTCCTCGGCGTCGCCGGAGGAAAAGACGATCTCGCCGGTGGCGGCACCGGGCGACGCCGGCAGTCCGATGCCGATGACGTCGCGCGCGGCCTTGGGGTCGATAGTCGGATGCAGCAACTGGTCGAGCGAGGCCGGGTCGATACGGGCGACGGCTTCCTCTTTCGTGATCAATCTGTCGCGCGCCATCTCGACGGCGATTTTCAGCGCCGCCTTGGCGGTGCGCTTGCCGGAGCGGGTCTGCAGCATCCACAATTTGCCGCGCTCGATGGTGAATTCGAGATCCTGCATGTCGCGGTAGTGCTTCTCCAGACTGTCGGAGATGGTGACAAAGGACTGGAACGCGTCAGGCATCAGCTTCTGCAGCGACGGCCTGTCCGAGCCAGCTGCGATACGTGCCGCTTCGGTGATGTTCTGCGGCGTGCGGATGCCGGCGACGACGTCCTCGCCCTGCGCGTTCACCAGGAACTCGCCATAGAGCATCTTTTCGCCGGTCGAAGGGTTGCGCGTGAAGGCAACGCCGGTGGCCGAGGTTTCGCCCATATTGCCGAACACCATGGCCTGGACGTTGACCGCGGTGCCCCAGCTTTCGGGAATGTCGTGCAGCCGGCGATAGGTGATGGCGCGGTTGTTCATCCAGCTCGAGAACACGGCTGATATCGCGCCCCAGAGCTGCTCATGCGGATCCTGCGGAAAAGGCCTGCCGAGCTCTTCCTCGACCTTGGCCTTGTAGAGCGCGATGACGCCTTGCCATTCGAGCGCCGTGAGTTCGGTGTCGAGCTCGTGCCCGAGCCCCCCCTTCTGATCCTCCAGGATTTCCTCGAACACCTCATGGTCGAGGCCCATGACGACATCGGAATACATCTGGATGAAGCGGCGGTAGCTGTCATAGGCAAAGCGCGCGTCGCCGGAATCGGCGGCCAGCGCCTCGACCGTCTCGTCGTTCAGGCCGAGATTGAGCACGGTATCCATCATGCCGGGCATCGAGGCGCGAGCGCCCGAACGCACCGACACCAGCAGCAGTTTCGACGGGTCGCCGAACCGACGGCCGGTCAGCCGGCCGATGTGATCGAGCGCGACCGCGACATCGGCTTCCAACCCGGCCGGATAAATACGGCCGTTGGCGTAGTAGGCGTTGCAGACCTCCGTGGTGATGGTGAAGCCCGGCGGCACCGGCAGCCCCAGGCTGCACATCTCGGCCAGGTTGGCGCCTTTGCCGCCCAGGAGATTCCTGTCGCTGGCACGGCCTTCCGCCGCACCATCGCCAAAGGTGAAAACCCATTTGGTCATGCATCGCTCCGGTTGCAGGAGACTGGAAAGATTGGCGAAACGGAAAGTTCCGCCGGTCCGTCCTTGGAGCGATATGATGCTGCAGTGCGAAAGGCAAGACATCGGCAAAGCCACCTGGCCACTACAATCGATTAAGCAAAGCCGTGCTCCAGCATGCGGCAAAAAGACTTGCCAAGTCAGGAATTCTGGGGTAGAACATACAGTGAACAAACAGGTGCGCCATGAAACTGCCCGGAAAACTCGACTATCTGGAAATGCCCGCGACCGGTGGAACGCTGGACCGGCTGAAGGCTTTTTACAGTACCGCCTTTGCCTGGTCGTTCACCGATTATGGGCCGACCTATTCGGCCTTTGCCGAAGGCCTGGACGGAGGCTTCCAGGCAGATGCCGCGGAAGCGCCATCAAAGCCGCTGCCCGTGCTCTACAGCAGGGATCTGGAGCAAACCCTCGACGCTGTCGAAAGCGCCGGCGGCACGATCGTCAAACCGATCTTCCCGTTCCCCGGCGGCCGGCGCTTCCACTTCGTCGATCCAGCCGGAAACGAGATGGCGGTGTGGTCCGAATAGCCCGCTGCATATCATTTGCCAGCGCTGCGTTGCCTGCCCAATTCGAGCGTTCCAACCGTCACTCATAAGGATTGTGCTTTTTGGCTGCTCTGCTAATAACGCGCCGCACAAGCGACTCTGACGGCAATTGGGGCGTCGCCAAGTGGTAAGGCATCGGTTTTTGGTACCGACATTCCCAGGTTCGAATCCTGGCGCCCCAGCCATCCCGCGAAGGTCCGTTCCTGACACATGGGACCCGAGGGTACCTTTGCGACCTTCCATGAAGCCGATCAGCTAATAATTCGACTGTTTCATAAATCCAGATGAGCCAGTGCCATCGCGGCAAATTCGGGTCAGCATTTGCACATGATCTGTAAAGTGTCGCCTTGAACATCTCCTTCTTTCCATACATAGGTCGACCAGGTGGGTGGCGGCTCAACATGGAACTTCAATGAACCTCCCTATCTTCGCCATCAACCTCGATCGCGAGACCCAGCGCTGGAGCGAATTGCTCGCCAGCGCCGAAGCGGCAGGACTGACCTTGCAGCGCATTGCCGCCGTCGACGGTCGGGCGCTTGCTGAAAAAGACTGGACGGAGATCGATCTTCCAGCCGCGCGCAAGCTGAGCGGGCGCGACATCCTTTCGGGCGAATATGCCTGTTACCGCAGCCATATCCGGGCGCTGGAAACGTTCCTGGCCGGTGGCAGCGCCCATGGCCTGATTGTCGAGGACGACGTCCTCTTCAGCGAAAACACCATGCGGCGCATCGAGGCCATCATCGCGGCGGTGCCGGATTTCGACGTCATCAAGCTGACCAACCATCGCATGAGCTTCTTCATGCGCGCCGTCGAAACGGTTGAAGGCGACGAGATCGGTCGTGCGCTGCATGGCCCGCAAGGCTCGGCCGCCGCCTATCTGGTGACGCGGGAGGGCGCGCAGGGTCTGTTGTCGGCGCTCGCCGTTATGAAAATGCCATGGGACGTTGCACTCGAGCGCTTTTGGGATACCGGCCTGAAAGTGTATTCGGTCCGCCAAAACGTGCTTGGCTTCGCCGCCAGCAGTGGGATCTCGGGCATAGCCGGTCCCTCGGGAAGCTACAAATCCGCAAGGCTGGGCGGGCCGAGCCGGCTACGTGCCGGGGTGTTACGGGCCAGCGACGAACTGCGCCGCCTGCATCACGTCCTGCTGCCGCCCCCTCTGCCGCGAAATGCCCTGGATGATGCCAAGGACAACGCGCCGCGCCACACCTTGCTTCTGTTGCTTGCGGCACTCGCCATTCTCGCTTTGGTCTCCGCGGTGTGGCGCGAGGCCGACACCTACCGCTATGCGGGCCTGGCGCTGGCCCTGGTCGCGGTCATCCGCTGGTTCAGAGTGGACTTGTGGACCTACAGCAAACCGCTGATCGGTTGGGTCGGCTTCCTGTGTCTGGGCTGGTCGCTCTACGTCTTCATCCGACTGGCGATCGTCTATTTCGGCACCCACCAGTTGGGTGGCGCCGAAGGCATTTACATGTTTCCGCTGTTCTACGCGACGACCGGCTTCGCGTTTCTGCTGTTTGTCAGGCAGCCCGCACGGCTCGTGCTCTGGTTCATGATCCTCAGTCTCGTCTTCCTAGCGGCGGACACCTTCTATTCGGACATGTTTCAAGGCGTCCAACCTGCCCCGTGGCTTTTCAACAATCCCATCCACGCGTCGGTGGCGGCCGGTTTCATCTTCCTCTGCACGCTGCAATTCATGGCCTACTCGGCGCAGAGAACGGACCTCGGAAAAGCAACCAAGAACCTGCATTGGGCCCTGTCGACAGCCGTCCTGCTGCTTGCCCTCGTCAATATCATCGAGATGCGCTCAAAGGGAGTGTGGCTTGCGCTTGCGCTCGCTCTGCTCTTGTTGGCGGTCATGACCCTGGCGAGAGGCCATCGCCGCGAACTGTTGGTTTCGGGTGGCGTGCTGGTGATCGTGGCGGCCGGCATTGTCGCGGCACACAACATCTTCTCGTCCACCGCCGACGATACCATGGCATTCGTCAAAACCTTGGTTCCGGATGTGTTCAGGCATGGGGTCCTCCCCGCCTTCGACCGCGCCATCGCGAGCGACGCGGTTCCGCTTGCAGCCAAGGAAAGGCTGATGCTGTGGGCGGATGCGATCAATATCTGGAAGCGCCACCCGATCTTCGGAGCCAGTTCCAGCTGGCTGACCGAATGGCAGAACAGAACCTATCATCCCATGATCTTCAATGTCTTCCACAATGGTTATCTGGAGATTGCCGTGCGTTATGGGGTGGTCGGACTGGCGTTCTTTGCCTTTCTCTACACCTGGTCGGCCAGGCAGGTTCTGCTGGCCATGCGAGCCAAGCTCGTCGCTCCGGCCGCATGGTCCTGCTACATCTCCACACTGGTCTTCTTCGCCCTAACCATCCTCACCAATTCCAACAACCGGCTGGCCATGGGCGAGGCCTTCATGTGGTTTGCCGCAGCGTTCGGCTTCTATTGTTTTTATGTTCGCCAGCAGAAGAACCTTGTCGCGCCGCGGACCTATTTTTAGGGCCTGCCGGCGCAGCACGTATCTGACCAGCCGATTGCGACCAATCCACCTTTGACGCCCCGCTCAATTTCCCGATAATCGGGAAAGTCGATGCCAAAATCGATGGCTTATCGCCGGCAACCCCTTCGTTACGATCGACACGGATCACAGACAGGGGTTGTCACGGACATGCTGACGGACAGGCAGGCACGCGAGGCGGTGGAGCAGTACCGCGAGGAAGGATACGCGGTCGTTCGACAATTCGTCGACGGCGACGAGATGATCCGGCTGAAGAAGGAAACCGATGCGGTCTATGCCGAAGGCCTCAAGCATCACGCCACCTTCCGGCACGGCAACCTGAATTTCCAGATCCTGCCTGAATCGGACTTTGGCCAACGCTATGTGCTGCAGGCTTACTGGTTTTCCTGGATCAATTCCTATTTCGAAGAATTCCGCCGCAATCCCGACTATCTGAAGCTGCTCGAGAGCCTGATCGGCCGTGACATAAGGCAGATCGCCCAACAGCTGCACTGGAAGCCGCCCGGCGCCAATGTCACGGGTTATCGCTTCCACCAGGATTTGCGCTTCCGTAACCAGGCGGCCTTCGACAATGTCGCCGACGCCACCGTGACAACAGGCCTCGCGGTCGATCGGGCGACGCTGGACAATGGCTGCCTTCAGGTCGTGCCCGGCAGCCACAAGCTCGGCTATCTCGGCCTGTCGGACGAGGGAACCGGCGAGCTGATGAAGGGCCTGACCGCCGAAGAAGAGTTGCGCAAAGTCGGCATCGACCCGGCGACCATCGTTCCGCTGGTGCTAGAGCCGGGCGACCTTGCTTTATGGGGGCTGCTTACCGTGCACGGCTCCTCGCCCAACAAATCG
Organism: Mesorhizobium sp. WSM4809; assembly: GCF_055811655.1. Lineage (NCBI taxonomy): Bacteria > Pseudomonadati > Pseudomonadota > Alphaproteobacteria > Hyphomicrobiales > Phyllobacteriaceae > Mesorhizobium > Mesorhizobium sp. WSM4809. The sequence continues at coordinate 548,329 of NZ_JBVVQW010000001.1, read as the reverse complement.
CAGCACGACCGGGCCTTTGCGCTGTCCAGCTATGTGCGGGCCGATACGACGCAACGTGGCGAATGGGCGTTCAGGGACGGCGTTTCGGTGCCGCTCGGCAAGACGCCGGCACTGTGCAAATACGAAAAGCTCTTCGAGGAGCCGGGACCGATGTACGACACCACCGCCTGGTGGAAATGACGCTGCCGCGTCGGGCGACGGGGGCAGAGGGGGCCTGGCGTTCGCGCCAGGCCCCTGGCGGCGTTGGCCATGGACAATCGGGCAGCATTTCAGGCGGTGAAGTCGGCCGACAGTTCGCGGATCAGGAAATCGACGAACGCGCGCACCTTGGCCGCAATATAGGTGCGGTGCGGATAGAGCGCGTAGATCGGGCTGGAGCCGGGGCGAAACTCATCCAGTTGCACTTCCAGCCGGCCGTCCCTGATCGCAGCGTCGACCAGGAGGCTGGGCAGGTTGCCGATGCCGAAACCGGCGGTAGTCATCTGGTAGGCGGCCTCGACGCTGTTGGTCGAGATGCGCCCGCCGATAGCCGCATCGAAAGGGCCATCGGGTCCGATGAATGGCCACGTGCCAAGGCGCTTGGCGAAATTGCTCAGCACGCAGGAATGGCTTGCCAGCTCATCCGGGTGGACCGGACGGCCGTTTGCATCCCAATAATCGGGCGTGGCGCAGACATAGTTGCGGACTTCACCAAGCCGGCGCGCAATCAGGGCGGAATCCGCCTGACCGCCGAAGCGGATGGCCACATCATAGCCTTCCTCGACAATGCCGACGACATAACGCGCGGTGAGGTCGAACTCGATCGTGGTGAGCGGGTTTTCTTCGAGGAATTTCGGCACCAGCTTGGTTATGCGCGTGTGGCCCAGAACATTGGAGCAGGAAACCCGGATCAGGCCGCGCGTCTCCTTGTGCAGGCCGCGCGTCGAATCCTGCAGTTCGGATATGTCGTCGAGCAGGCTGCGCGCACGCGGAGCATAGTCGCGGCCCGCCTCGGTGAGGCTGAGACGCCTTGTGGTGCGATTGATGAGCCGGACGCCAAGGTCGTCTTCCAGTTCCTTGATGGTACGGCTGACGGCCGTCGTCGACATGTTGAGATCGCGCGCCGCCGCCGACAGGCTGCCCAGCAGGCAAACCCGATCGAACACCCGCATCGCCGTCAGAAGATTCATCTTGCCTTCCCCTCGCCGTCGCGGCCCCGCCGCCATCGGCTGCGTCCTGTAGAAAACAGCGCCCAGCAACGACGCGGCAAGGGCATTCCACCGAATTTGGGCGTAAAATCAACAATGGGAGAACCGATATGACATCCAGACCTCTTCATCCCGCGATCGGCACATTTGCGAAAGGCGCGAAGAGCGGCGCGCTTGGCCGCCGCGAGTTCCTGGCGCTGGCCAGCGCCTTCGGCGCCAGCACGGCGATTGCCTACGGGCTCATCGGTCAGCCGGTCCCGGCGCGAGCCGAGGAAGCCGTCCAACCCAGGAAGGGCGGCGTGGTGCGTGTTGCCATGCAGGTGATGGAGCTGGAAGACCCGCGCAAGTTCAAGGTTTCGCAGATGGGCAACATCGCCATGCAGTTTCTCGAACCGCTGGTGCGCTGGAAGCCGGATTTCACCTTCGAGCCGGTGCTGCTGCAGAGCTGGGAGATCAATGCCGACGCGACGGAATATGTGCTCAAGGTGCGCCCGGGGGTGAAATGGTCGAACGGCGACGATTTCACCGCCACGGATGTTGCCTTCAACATCACGCGCTGGTGCGAGAAGGATGCCGCCGGCAACTCGATGGCAGGACGCATGACCGCGCTGATCGATCCCGACACCAAGGTGGCGCGCACTGGCGCCATCGAGGTTCGCGACGGCCACACCGTGGCCCTGAAACTGGCTCAGCCCGACATCACCATCATCCCAGCGATGACCGACTATCCGGCATTGATCGTCCACCACACATTCAATCCGAAGGCGGCGCCACTGTCGGCCAACCCCGTTTCCACGGGCCCGTTCGAACTTAAAAGACTCGATGTCGGCGTTGCTGCCTCGGTGCGCAAGCGGCCGGACGGGTCGTGGTGGGGCGGCGAGGTGTTCCTCGACGGCATCGACTGGACCGACTACGGCACCGACTCGGCCGCCACCGTCTCCGCATTCGAATCCGGTGAGATCGACCTGAATGGGCAGACGCAGTCCTATGACGTCGCCATGCTCGACAGGCTGGGCCTGAAGAAAAGCGAGATCGTCACTGCCGCCACCCTGGTCTCGCGCTGCAACGTCAACGCCAAACCCTATGACGACAAGCGCGTGCGCAACGCCATACAGCTTGCGGTCGACAACGAAGCGGTGCTGCAACTGGGCGCCGACGGCATGGGTATCGTCGCGCAGAACGATCATGTCGGACCGATGCATCCCGAACACGCCGACTTGCCGCCGATCAAACGTGATCCGGTCCGGGCCAGGGCATTGCTCGAGGAAGCCGGCCAGCTCGATTTCGAATTTGATCTGATCTCGGTCGAAGCCGATTACCGCAAGGAAAGCTCCGATGCCGTCGCCCAGCAGATGCGCGACGCGGGCTTCAAGGTGAAACGCACTGTCATCCCGGAATCGGCATTCTGGAACGACTGGACGAAGTATCCCTTCGCGACCACCAATTGGAACGCCCGACCGCTCGGCATCCAGACCTATGCGCTTGCCTACCAGACCGGTTCGGCATGGAACGAGACAGGGTTCGCCGATCCCGACTTCGATGCCAAGGTCCACAAGGCCAACGCCATCGCCGATCCGGAGCAGCGCCGTGCGGTGATGAAGGAACTGCAGGTCATGCTTCAGGATTCCGGCATCATCGTTCAGCCCTACTGGCGAAAGCTGTTCTGCCATATGAAACCTGCCTTGATGGGCTACCAGATGCATCAGGCCTATGAGCAGGACTTCACCCGGGCCTGGCTCGCGGCCTGATCGCGGGCAACCCTTCCGACAGGCGGCGCATTTTCCGGCGCCGCCCATCGCCTGCTCACCGGGAAAGTTGCGCCGAAGCTTCGGCATCAAGGGCGTTCGAGGAGCAGTGCGGGCTTCGCATCGGGCATGATGCGCAGGTGCGGCCACACGCGCCATACCTTGGCAGGTCGGCCGGAATCCCGGGCCAGCGCACCGGACCGGCTGGCACATCAAGCGTGTGAAACATTCTGGTTTCCGCCTCTGTCATCATCAAGCTCCGGTTCATGGCTGGAGCTTACTTTTGACTGATGGAAGTGAAACCCGCTTTCCCGGGCAACGACCTTCCCGAAAACCGGGAGAATTCGCGCTCTTGGTGCCGACAGGAACCGAAGCGGCAAGATCGAGCCGCATGAGCGGTCTGCCGCCGCCTGATGTTTATGCCGGATCTCAACAGGTCTCTGCCGCTCAATTGAACTGAATTCGCCTGCTTATTGCGCGGAACTCCAGCCTGTCTCGGGCGTTGGACGCCAATATCTGCAAGATATTTCCGGTCGACACGACAGGCAGTATTATGAAGCTGGCGAAACGCCCCGAGCCACACACGGTCTTCGGACATGAAGCAATTTTGCGGTTGAGATCGCGGAACATGCGGCGTTATTTCCATCCTATCTGGAGACCTTAAATTGCCAGTTCGAATATGCTGCGTCTTTGGCAGCTGGCAATTGCTCAGCCTGGTTGCCTCTCTTCGCCAGTCAACAATGGATGGAAGCTCCCCGGCGGATGAGGAGCATGAGGATTACCTTCTGCTCTATGAAACGGCCGGCGTTTCCGAGCATTTCAAGACCGGTCTTGCTGAACTTGCGTCTACAGTATGGACCTGGAAACGGATCATATGGGCATACGACCTTCTGACGTCCGAGCGTAAATATGGGCAACTGCAAATTTTCCGGATCCATCGTCTGATCCGAGACACAATTGGCATCGACGCGAGTTCCGCGGTTGAAATCTGGGCCTGCTTCGTTAACCGGCCATCGGAAAAAATACTGCTGGACTCATACCCACAAGCCAAGATCGTTTTGTATGAGGATGGCTTGACGTCATACCTTCCATTCGAAATTTCAACCATGTCACGGCCGCCAGGCACCAGGTTTAGACGGCGCATCACCGGAGCCTTGATTGCAGGACTCTCTACAATTTCACCGGCGTTCCGACTGAGGAAAGCGGCCGACAAGATAGAAAGACACCATCTGAGACGGGTGACAAAGTTTTATTCTTTGCTCCACGAAATCCCCATTCACGATGCTCTGGAGAACGTACAAAGATTTCAGGTCGGCGCTTCGCTGATGCGCGACGTAATAGATGAAGCCTGCAGGGATGCGCTTTCCGGCGGCAATGAACATTGCCGCACGTCAGCCAACCCACGGATCCTGCTGCTCGGCCAGGCATTGTCGCGAAACCGCATAATGTCGTACGCGCAAGAGGCGGCGATCTATAGACGCATTGCGGAGCAGATCGTTGAGAGAGGATACGACGTCGTCTGGAAGGAACATCCCAGAATAAGCACGCCCTTCTTCCCCGAATTGCTGGATACCATCGGCAATGTGACAGCCGACGCCAGCACCAGGATCATGGAAGCGAACCTTCCGCACATATATCCGATAGAGCTTGTCGTATCCCGGATGAACATTGTTGGGTGCGTCTCGGGCACGTCAGCTGCCCTTCTCTACCTGAAGTGGCTTTACGGCATCAAAACATACACATTTGCGGAAACCTTGATCCCCCTGATGACTGGCGCGGATATTCTAATGAGCGAAATGGTGAAAGCCCATGCGGAGCCCTTTTCAGCACTCCACTCTTTGAACGAGACGCAGACGGGAATCCGTTGAACGGCGGCAACGCCGCGCTACGTCCCGGCGCATCAAGACCAGGATGAGGCGGAACAGACCTGGCTGAAAAGGCTCAAGCAAAAATTGCGGCTTTGAAAGACAACGCCGTCGATCTGAGTTTCAGCCTGAACCGCCAATACCGAGCTGGTTTCGACCTTCGCGGCGGGCAGGCACAGATTGGAGCAGAATGAGACTTCATCCAGCCGCCGAACGGATTGCTTTTTTCAGCACGCTTGTCGCTGTTCTTGTCCTTGCACTGGTGCCTATACCCGGACTCGAGGAGTACGGGATCGATATCGGTTTCCATTACGACAAGCTGAATCACGCCAGCGCCTTTGCCGTCATGACTTTCCTTGGAGGGCTCGGCTGGCCTGATCGCAAGGTCAGGCTGATCGTCTTCCTTGCAGTTGTTGGAGCGGCGATCGAGGTCCTCCAGGGCACGGCGCTGATACGACGTGATCTGGACGTGTCCGACTGGGTTGCCGATTGCGTCGGCATCGCGTGTGGCCTCGTGGCCGTGATCTGTGTGAACTGGATCTTGCGGCGCAGAGGTTGAGCCTGTTCTCAAGCCTTTGTGCACGGGGCCGATAGCCAGAGGAGTTCGCCCCCGGCTCCATTGACTCGGCGAAATCGGATTGCAACGGTCCGATCCGAGAGTGGGCGGTTTTTTCTACCTTGGCCGGACAGATGAAGCTTCGGGCGCGGCACCCAGGAAGCGCGCCATCAGTATTGAGGGACGATGACGATCAAGATCAGGCTTCCGGGTGGTGTGTTGAAGGTCAAGCAACGTCATGAGTTGCGGCGACGGGAGCACAAGGGCGAAGTCCCGGCCTGGCAGTTTGGCAAATATTTCGTCATCTGGTGGCCCAGTACAATTCCCGATCGACCCTCCAAGAGCTCGAATACTAACGAGGAGCTTGAAATGAACATTCCGTCGACTGGAGAAAGCACGTAAGCTCTATGCATCATGGCTTTGCGAATCAGATTGCCGGGGGCACACTGAAGGTGAAGACCTACCGCGAACTGCGTGATCGCGAGCGGGATCGCAGGGTGCCTGTGCTGAAACTGGGATCGCTCTATTTCGTCTGGTCCTCGGCCAAGCATCATTCGCACAGGCACAGTCCGCGGCCCTGACATTTTTTTGCCGGGCGAAAACCGCTTGCACACTTTTCCTGAATTGCTCCGGAACGGCCCTTCGCAGGCAGCGCGACCTGGGTCAGCTTGCCTCGCGCATCGCCTCGGCCGCCTGCAGATCCACCGACACCAGTTGGCTGACGCCCTGCTCGGCCATGGTCACGCCGAACAGCCGGTTCATGCGTGCCATGGTGATGGGATTGTGGGTGATGATGACGAAACGCGTCTCGGTGGTGGCCGCCATCTCGTCCATGAGATTGCAGAAGCGTTCGACATTGTGGTCGTCGAGCGGCGCGTCGACTTCGTCGAGCACGCAGATCGGCGCCGGATTGGTCAGGAACACCGCGAAGATCAGCGACATCGCCGTCAACGCCTGCTCGCCGCCGGACAGCAGCGTCATGGTCTGCGGCTTCTTGCCGGGCGGGCGGGCAAGAATTTCGAGGCCAGCCTCGAGCGGATCGTCGGATTCGATCAACTGCAATTCCGCCGTGCCGCCGCCGAACAGATGCGAGAACAGCCGCTGGAAATGGCCGTTGACGACCTCGAAGGCGGCCAGCAACCGCTCGCGGCCTTCGCGGTTGAGGCTCTGGATCGCCTGCCTGAGCTTGCGGATCGCCTCAATGATGTCCTCGCGCTCGGAGACGATCGCCTCCAGCCGGTCGGATAGCTCCTTCTGCTCCTCCTCGGCGCGCAGGTTGACGGCGCCGAGCCGTTCGCGCTCGATCTTGAGCCTGTCGAGTTGACGCTCGATCTCGGCCATCTCAGGCATCGGGCTGTCGGCCTCCAGACCGGTGTGGCGGATGACCAGATGCGGCGGCGTGTTCAGCGTTTCCTGGATGCGCGCCTCGATCTCCAGCCGGCGCTCGTCGGCCGCGGTCAGCCGCTCTTCGGCGCGAACGCGGGTCTCGCGCGCCTCGGCCAGGAACTGGATGGCGCCGGTGGCGGCCTTGTCCAGTTCGGATTGCCGGTTCTCCGCTTCCTGCAGACGGTCGGCTGCCGCCTTGCGCAAGCTCTCGGCCTCGGTGAGCTGCGACAGCAAGGCACGCCGCTTGGCGTCGATTTCATCGGGAGCATCGGCCAGCCGCTCGCGTTCGGCCTCGGCCTCGGCCTTGCGTTCGCCGAGCGATGCGATCTGCGTCGAGGCGTTTTCGGCCCGCTCCAGCCAATTGCTGCGCTCGGCGCCAATGGCATCGAGCCGGCGCGCGCGCGCCTCGGCTTCGCGCCGCAGCCCCTCATGCACCGCGCGCGCATCGGCAAGCGCGGCGCGGTCGCGGGCGACATTGGCCGAGGACTGTTCGAGCTGCAATTGCAGATCGCCAAGATCGGGCGCGTCCTGCAGCAGCATTTCCGCCTCGGCGAAGGCGGCCGAAATCTCCTCATGGCTGTCGACGATGCGGGCGCGTGCCTCATCGAGTGCGGCGCGCCGGCTCTGCAATTCGCCGCCGGCCCTTTCGGCCTCGGCCAGCGCATTGCGGGCAGCGTCCAGCCGATGCTGAGCGTCACGACCGGCCTGGCGCGTGTTGCGCTCGGCCTCGCTTGCCAGGCGGAGCGCCTGTTCAGCCTCTCCCAGCGCATCCTCGGCCTGGCGCAGGACGAGCGTCGCTTGTATCGCCTCGGCATCGAGCTCAGCCAGCCGGTTCTTCTGCGCCAGCCGTTGTGCTGCGGCGGTCGGCGCATCGGCGCTTGCGGTAAAGCCATCCCAGCGCCAGAGCGCGCCTTCACGGCTGACCAGCCGCTGGCCGGGAGCAAGCAGCGACTGCAACCGGCGGCCGTCGCCGGCGGCATCGACGATACCGATCTGCGCCAGGCGGCGGGCGAGCTGTGCCGGCGCGTGGACCACGCTGGCCAGGCTTTTAACGCCTTCCGGCAGAGCCGCGTCGCCGGGCTGGATCGCACTTTCGCCCCAATGCACCGGCGCGCTGCGGTCAAGCGGCACGTCGAGGTCTTCGCCAAGGGCCGCACCCAGCGCCGTTTCGAAACCGCGATCGACGCTGATCTGCTCCAGCACGGCCGGGAAGAGATCGCCGCTGGCTGCATTCAGGATTTTGGCCAGCGTGCGCGCTTCGGTTTCGATCCGCGCCAGCTCGGCCCTGGCATCCTGAAGCGGTGGCCGGGCAGAACTTTCCGTGGCGCGGGCATCGATGACAGACTGCTCGGCCTCGGACACGGCAGCCTCGGCCTCCTCCAGCAGCGCCATGGCCTGTTCGACCAGCACCCGCTTCTCGGCCGGATCGGGCAGGCCAGCGACCTTGGAGAGTATCTCAGACAATTCCCGGTCAACATCGGCAAGCTGGCGGGCGAAGCGGTCGCGGCGCTCGGCGGTGTCGCGCAGCGTCCGTTCGATCTGGTTGCGCGAGGCGGCTGCCTCGGCCCGTTCGGCTGTCAGCGCGGCGAGCTTGGCTTCGCTTTGCGAAAGCGTCGACGCCGCCTGTTCGAACGCCGCACGGGTGGTGGCTTCGCGTTCGGCGGCGCCGGCATTTTCCGAATTGAGTGCTGCCTCTTCGGTGCGAAGGCGCTCGAGAATGTCCGCATTGTCGCGGACCATGCGCTCTTCACGCGCGATATCGCCGTCGAGCTGCTGTAGCCGGCGCTCGAGTTCGCTCTGGCGGGCGCGGATACGGCCGGCTTCCTCCTCGATCTGCGACTTGGCGATCGACAAGCGCTGGAAGGCAGCGGCGGCGGCGGCTTCCGCGTCGCGCAAATCCGGCAACCGGTGAGCGCCGATACCTTGCTCCCTGGCGGCGGCCATCTGGGCCGCGGCGCGGTCGCCGACAAGGGCTGTCGCAACCGCCAGCGCCGAACGCGCCTCGCCTTCCTGGGTCTTGGCCAGTGTCCAGCGCAGATGCAAGAGCGTCGCTTCGGCCTTGCGAATATCGGCCGACAGGTTCTTGAAGCGGGAGGCCTGGCGCGCCTGGCGCTTCAGGCTTTCGATCTGGCTTTCCAGCTCGCCGACGACGTCGTCCAGTCGTTCGAGGTTCTGCTCGGCCGCCTTCAGCCGCAGTTCTGCCTCGTGGCGGCGGGTGTGCAGGCCGGAAATGCCTGCTGCCTCTTCGAGCAGCGCGCGGCGTGCCTGCGGCTTGGCCTGGATCAGTTCGCCGATGCGGCCCTGACCGACCATCGACGGCGAACGCGCGCCGGTCGACTGGTCGGCGAACAGAAGCTGCACGTCCTTGGCGCGGGCCTCCTTGCCGTTGATACGGTAAAGCGAGCCGGCCTCACGCTCGATGCGGCGCGACACCTGCAATTCGTCGGCATCGTTGAAGGCAGCGGGCGCCGAGCGGTCACTGTTGTCGAGGAAAAGCGTGACTTCGGCGGTGTTGCGTGCCGGGCGCGTGCCCGAGCCGGAAAAGATGACGTCGTCCATGCCGGACGCGCGCATGTTCTTGTAGGAGCTTTCGCCCATCACCCAGCGCAGCGCCTCGACAAGGTTCGACTTGCCGCAGCCGTTCGGCCCGACAATGCCGGTCAGTCCGCGTTCGATGACGAACTCGCCGGGCTCGACGAAGGACTTGAAACCGAGGAGGCGAAGGCGCGAAAACTTCATTCGCGCCGCCCACTAAGCGGATTACCGTGGTTTTGCGATGAGAATTCGCGGCACGACCGGAAGCCGCGCACGCCGAAGCGCCGCCGCCTCAGGGCTGACTGGACGTCAGAGCAGAGGGTCGATGATGGCCGACATTTCCTCAATCGACATCGCCCCCTTGTAGGTCTTACCGTTGATGAAGAAGGTCGGTGTCGAGTCGACCTTGAATTCATTGGCGCCACGCTTCTGGACCGATCTCACATCGTCCAGAAGTTTCTGGTCCGTCAAGCAGGCCTCGAAGGACTCCTGTGTAAAACCGGCGAGCTTCGAGATTTGCAGCAGTGCATCCTTGGTGTTCTGAACGCCAGCCCAGTTCGCCTGCTGCCTGAACAGGACGTCGACCATAGGGTAGTAGTTGTCCTTGGCGCAGCGCGCCAGCATAAAACCGGCTTCGGCACTCGGATCGAACGGGAATTCGCGCAGGATGTAGCGCGCCTTGCCGGTGTCGATGTACTTGGTCTTCAGGTCCGGAAAGGTGGTCTCGGCGAAATGCGCGCAGTGCGGGCAGGTCATCGAGGCGTATTCGACGATGGTGACCTTGGCGTCGTCCTTGCCAAGCTGTTTGTCGGGCAGCGCACCCGGCTTCATCAGTTCCGCCATGTCCACGGTGCCCTGGGCTTCCGGCGCGGTGGCGGCGGCCGGCGTGGCCGGCGTCGAGGGGGCGGCCGGGGCCGCAGGCTTCACATCCGCGGCCTTCGCCTCCTCGCCAGAGCCGCTGCAGTCGGCGAGCAGGGCCACCGCCGGAATGGCGGCCAGCGAAGACAGGACGTTTCTGCGAGACAAGCTTTGGCCAAACGGGGGACGGTTCATACGAATCACCTGACAAGGGTTGGATTTTGCAATGCAAAGACACGAAAAGGCGAGAGTTGGCGCGAATTAAGGCATCTCATTCCCCAATCCAATCGCGAAACCTGACAAGGGCGATCACGAATGCGAGATATTGACGACGAATCCATGACTTTCTTCAAGACGCCTATGACTTTCTCTCCCCAATAATGGTCGCGCCAAGTTTCTCCAACGAGGCGCGCAGTTCATCATTATCGACCAGGCCGACAGTTCCCGACAATTTAGTCTTCTCAGCCGCCGTCAGCGGCCTCAGGGCCGGTTTGCGCCTTCCTTTGTCGGTTGTCACCGGCTTCTGCAGGATCCTGATGCGATTGATGGCGGTGAAGCCGAGGAAGGCGTTGACCCGGTTGATGATCTCGCCCGTCTCGTGCTGCAGATGAAGTGCCGCCATGCCTTCGCAGGCAATGACCAGCACGGCCGGCTCGAACGGATCGTCCTCATGCATACGGCGCGGCCACTGGATTTTTTCGGGGCGCGAATGGCTGGCCAGCCGCGGGCCGGCGATCTCGTCCCATGACTGGACGAGGCCGATCGAAATGCCAGCCCGCTTGCGCAGCACCGGATCGAGGATCCTGGTCGCGAGATCGCTGACCGGGACGGGATTGCCGTAGGGCGTTCTGCCTGCCATGTACGTCCTCCAGCCACGACCCCAGCAGATACCGGCCAGGCCGATACAGATCAATGGCACCAGCAGACCAGACCCGCAAGACCGTATCCTGGGATAGTGGCAAAGCCGCATCCGGGGATAGCAGCAGAGCTGCATCCGGGCATATCGCGTCCCGCCTGCTAGGCTGGTACGACGCGCATCACCGTGAATTGCCGTGGCGCATCACGCCTCGTGAGCATGCGCGCGGCGTGCGGCCTGATCCCTACCGTATCTGGCTCTCCGAGGTCATGCTGCAGCAGACCACCGTCGAAGCGGTGAAGGCCTATTTCCGGATTTTCGTCGAGAAATGGCCCGATGTCGGGGCGCTGGCCGCGGCGCCGGCGGAGGATGTGATGAAGGCCTGGGCCGGGCTCGGCTATTACTCCCGCGCCCGCAATCTCAAGGCCTGTGCCGATCTTGTGGCCGCGCGTGGCGGCCGGTTTCCCGACACGGAAACGGCTTTGAGAGAACTGCCAGGCATCGGCGCCTATACGTCGGCGGCCATCACGGCGATTGCCTTCGACCGTCCCGCCGCCGTTGTCGACGGCAATGTCGAACGCGTCATTTCCCGGCTGTTTTCGATCGCAACCCCGCTGAGCGAAGCCAAGCCCGAAATCCGTGCCCATGTCGATCGCATGGTGCCCGGGACAAGGCCTGGCGACTTCGCCCAGGCGATGATGGATCTCGGCGCCACCATCTGCACGCCACGCCGGCCGCGCTGCATGCTGTGCCCGCTGCGCGAAGACTGCAGCGCGGTCGTTTCAGGCGATCCCGAGCACTTCCCGGTGCGCCTGCCCAAGGCCGACAAGCCGCAGCGGCACGGCGCGGCCTTTGTCGCCGTGCGGGCCGACGGCGCCATCCTTCTGCGCAAACGGGCGGAGAAGGGTTTGCTCGGCGGCATGACCGAGGTGCCGACGACGGGTTGGACCGCGCGGATCGATGGGGCAACCACGGAAGCGGCCGCGCCGTTTCCCGCCGACTGGCGGCATGCGGGCCGCATTGCGCATGTCTTCACGCATTTCGCTCTCGAACTCGAAGTCTTTCACGCTCACATCAAAGGTGATGCGCCAGACGGGCATTTCTGGTCGCTCGCTCACGAGATTTCCGGCGAGGCGCTGCCGACTGTCATGAAAAAGGCAATCGAGGCTGCGATACCCGGCGCGACGAAAAAGCCGTCGCCACACAGTGCAAAGAGGCCCCATGACTGAAATACGCCACATCGTTTTCGACATCGGCAGAGTGCTGATCCACTACGATCCCAACATTCCGTTCAGCCGCCTCATTCCGGATGCCGAAGAGAGAAAGTGGTTTTTCGACAATGTCTGCACGCATGATTGGAACATCGAGCAGGATCGCGGCCGGACCTGGGAAGAGGCCGAGGCGCTGCTGATCGCGGACCATCCCGATCACGCGGAAAACATCCGCGGGTTCCGCCGCCACTGGCACGAGATGGTTCCACATGCCTATGACGACAGTGTCGCCATCATGGTCGGTCTGATCGAGAGCGGCCACGACGTGACCATGCTGACCAACTTCGCCAGCGACACGCTGGCCGAAGCCCGCGAGCGCTTCGATTTCCTCAATCGTCCACGCGGCGTCACCATCTCGGGCGAAATCGGCATGATCAAGCCGGATCGCGGCATCTACGATCACCACGTCGCCGCGTTCGACCTCGAACCGTCAGCCACACTGTTCATCGACGACAGCCAGAAGAATGTCGACGGCGCCAAGGCGGCCGGCTGGCAGTCGGTGCTGTTCACCGATGCAGAGACGCTTCAAGCAGACCTCGAACGTCTCGGAATCAAGGCTTGATTTGAATCACTTCGCGCGATCCGTTGAGCTTTGAATCAACGGCATTCGAAGCAATTGGCAGGGGTTCAGGCCCCTGCCCGCTCCATGCCGAGCCGCGCGATGCGGCGAAGCTCGTCGATCGGGGTCAGGCCACCGCTGCGCTCATAATGCCAGAAGGTCCAGCCGTTGCAGGCATCCAGCCCCTGCACTTCGGCGCCGATCTTGTGGATCGAACCGGCGCTGTCGCCGATCGCCACCGTACCGTCGGCGCGCACCTTGGCGGCCCAGCGCTTCTTGGCGTCGTAGAGCGTCGCACCCGGCATCATCAGGCCGGTGTCGATCAGGCTGACGAAAGCAACGCGCGGTTCGGCCCGCTTGCCGGTCAGCACGGTGAGATCGGCGCCATCCAGTGGCCGCACCGCGTCGATGCGCTCGTTGGCGGCGTCGATATAGGCCTGCTCGCGTTCGATGCCGACGAAATGGCGGCCGAGACGCTTGGCCACCGCGCCCGTGGTGCCTGAGCCGAAAAAGGGATCAAGCACGATGTCGCCAGGTTTGGTCGAGGCCATCATGATGCGGGCAAGCAGCGCTTCCGGCTTCTGCGTCGGATGCAGCTTGTCGCCATTGTCGTTCTTCAGCCGCTCGCCGCCGGTGCAGATCGGAAACAGCCAGTCGGAGCGCATCTGGATGTCGTCGTTGGACGCCTTCATCGCTTCGTAGTTGAAAGTGTACCCCTTGCCCTTCTGGTCGCGCGTAGCCCAGATCATCGTCTCATGCGCGTTCTGGAAGCGGCGGCCGCGGAAATTCGGCATCGGGTTGGTCTTGCGCCAGACGACGTCGTTGAGGATCCAGAAGCCGAGATCCTGCATCTTGGCGCCGACACGGAAGATGTTGTGATAGGAGCCGATGACCCAGATGGTGCCGTTGGGTTTCAGCACCCGGCGCGCCGCCAGCAGCCAGGCCCGCGTGAAAGCGTCATAGGCCTCGAAACTCTCGAACTGGTCCCATTCGTCATCGACGGCGTCGACCTTCGACTGGTCGGGGCGGTGCAGGTCGCCGTCGAGCTGCAGATTGTAGGGCGGATCGGCGAAGATGACGTCGATCGATTTTTCGGGCAGCCGGTCGAGCGCGGCGACGCAGTCGCCCTTGAGGATCGTGTCCAGCCATTCGGATTGCTGGGGGGCGTGGGATAGCTCGTCGAGAAGACGCACGGCAGACATTCTGACACCCAGGGCACGCGTTACTGTTTACTCCTGGTTATGGTTACCGATCAGCGTAAATATTCCGTGAAGGCCAAGGCACGGGTGGGGCGAATTTGCGAAGGCGGCCCTGTTGGTGTATGCCGCGCCGCCTGAGCCTTCCGAGGCCGCTTCGCCCTCCCATTGTCCGGATCACCATGCCCCAGCCAGACCTTGTCATCTTCGATTGCGACGGCGTGCTCGTCGATTCCGAGATCATCGCCGCCCGTGTCGACGCCGAGCTTTTGACCTTGGCAGGATACGAGATATCGGCTGAGGAGATTTCGGAGAGCTATGCCGGCCTGACCTTCAAGGACATCATGCTGCGGGTCGAGGAAAAGTCCCGCATCCCCTTCCAGGCCTCTCTGATCGACAGGGAGGAACAATTGGTCGACCGCAAACTGCGCAGCGACGTCCGCGCCATCGATGGCGCGCGCGAGGCCGTTGCCGCGGTAACCGTGCCGCGCTGCGTCTGCTCGAATTCACGCTCCGAGCGGATCGAATTCATGCTGGAGAAGGTGCATCTTTTGCCGTTTTTCGCCGACCGGATTTTTTCGGCGATGGAAACACCGACCGGGAAAACGAAACCGGCGCCGGACGTGTTCCTGTTCGCGGCGGAGAAACTCAACGCCAACCCGGCGAACACTTTCGTCATCGAGGATTCCGTGCACGGCGTCCACGGCGCAAGGGCGGCGGGCATGCGGGTGATCGGCTTCACCGGAGCCGCCCACAGCTATCCCGGCCATGCCGACGCGCTCACCGAGGCCGGCGCCGAAACGGTGATCCGCCGCTGGGCGGAGTTGAAAAGCGTGATCGCGGCGCTGTCGGAGTGGTCGGACGCCTGAGAAGCGTGCGCCGCGACGCACGCCTCATGCAACTGCCGAGACCTAGTTCGTCGCGGCAGCCCTCTTGCGGCGGGTCTTCTTCGGCTTGTCGGCCGTTGCCTGATGCGCGGTTTCGTCATAGCCGGCAAAGGCCTGATAATCCTGCGCCGTCGGCTCGGGCACGACGACATTGGAATCGGTGAAGACGAACTGCGTGGCAACCGAAGGATCGGTGACCTGGACCTGATACTGGTGGAGCTGCGAGTAGAGGACCTCGGTGCCATGCATCACAGCCGTTCGGATCGGCATGGTGATGGTGCCTGGAGAAAACTTCGGTCCGGGGACAATCTTGCCGGCGACCGCGATCTTCATCGTCAACTGGCCGTTGGCACGGCTGCAGTCGCGTGTCACGTCGCTGACCGATGCCTGGTAGATGATGTTGGCCGATTCGTCGGGCGGAGTTGCAGCAGCGGCGTCAGCGTCGGCCTGGGCCGCGGCATCCTGCGCGGCGTCGCCGGTCTTCTTGATCCTGGGCTTGGGCTTCTGAGCTTCCTTGGAATAGGTATTGAAGAAAGCCGTGCCGTCGCGCACCGTCACCCGGGGGCAATAGGCCTGCAACTGGCTGGCCAGTATCTTGGGATCCTGGGGCGGCGGTGGCGCCGTCGGGTCCTCCTTCTTGCCTTTGCCGAGGTTCAGGATGCCATTGTCGCCCGATTGGCAGCCGGCGGCGGCAAGTATAAAGCCGGTGAGCGCAAGACCCGCCAAAAAGCGACCACTGAATGTACGAAACGCCATGAAACTGCACTTCCCTCTCGCAAAGCTGGTGACGTATATCAACCACGCGGCAAAAATGCGACTGAGCCAGCGCAGAAATTAACCACCTTGCGGTGGATGGAAAGCCAAGCAGTAACGGAATTGTGACATGCACTATGTGAGTACCCGCGGGGAAGCCCCCGTTCTTGGATTTTCCGACGCGGTGCTGGCCGGGCTGGCGCGCGACGGCGGGCTCTACGTGCCGCGCGAGTGGCCACAGTTTTCCGCCGCCGAGATCCGCGCCATGCGCGGCCTTGCCTATCCCGACCTTGCGATCCGCGTGCTGTCGCCGTTCCTTGGCGACGAGATCCCGGCCTCCGTTTTCGAGCGACTGGTGCGCGAAGCCTATGCCACCTTCCGCCACGAGGCCGTCTGCCCGCTGGTGCAGACCGGCCCCAACACCTTCATCCTGGAACTCTTCCACGGGCCGACGCTCGCCTTCAAGGACGTGGCAATGCAGCTTCTGGCCCGGCTGATGGACCATGTGCTTGCCGAACGCGACCAGCACGCCACCATCGTCGGCGCCACCTCGGGCGATACCGGCGGGGCGGCCATCGATGCCTTTGCCGGTCGCAGCCGGACCGACATCTTCATCCTTTTCCCGCACGGCCGCGTCTCGCCGGTGCAGCAGCGGCAGATGACGACGTCGACGGCTGCAAACGTCCATGCGCTGGCGATCGAAGGCAATTTCGACGATTGCCAGGGACTGCTCAAGGACATGTTCAACGATCACGGCTTTCGCGACCGGGTGGCTCTTTCTGGCGTTAATTCGATCAACTGGGCCCGCATCATGGCCCAGATCGTCTATTATTTCTCCTCGGCGCTGTCGCTCGGCGCGCCGGACAGGCCGGTCTCCTTCACCGTGCCGACCGGCAATTTCGGCGATATCTTCGCCGGCTACGCCGCCAAGAGGATGGGCTTGCCGATCGAGCGGCTGGTCATCGCCACCAATGACAACGACATCCTGGCACGGACCTTTTCGACCGGCGAATACCGCACCAAGGGCGTCTTTGCGACCACGTCGCCGTCGATGGATATCCAGGTGTCGTCCAATTTCGAACGCCTGCTGTTCGAGGCCTCCGGCCGTGACGCCGCGACCGTGCGGCGCTACATGGACGGTCTGAAGCAGTCCGGCGCTTTCACCATCGAACCCCAGCAAATCGCCGGGATGCGGTCGGAATTCGACGCCGGCCGGGCTGATATGCACGAGGTCGCCGCCACCATCCGCTCGACGCTCGCGGCCAGCAACTATCTGCTCGATCCGCACACCGCGGCAGCTGTGCATGTCGCTGCGGGCAAGGCGTCAGGCGCCGTGCCGATGGTGGTGCTGGGTACTGCGCACCCGGCAAAATTTCCGGCCGCCGTCGAAGCCGCCAGCGGCGTGTCGCCCGCACTGCCCGCGTGGCTAGGTGGGTTGATGACATCGGAGGAAAAATACACGGTACTTCCCTCCGACCTGAAAATGGTGGAAGATTATGTCGGCCGCCGCGCGCGGGCGGCGCGTTAAGGAGTACTAGCCATATGGGTGTTGAGGTAAGCCGTCTGTCGAACGGCCTGACAGTCGCCACCGAAACCCTTCAAAGCATCGAATCGGTTGCCCTTGGTGCCTGGGTCAAGTCGGGTGCCCGCAATGAACGTGAGGACGAGCATGGCATGGCCCATCTGCTCGAGCACATGGCGTTCAAGGGCACGAAAAGGCGGAGCGCCTTCGAAATCGCCTCGGAGATCGAGGACGTCGGCGGCGAGATCAACGCCGCCACCAGCGTCGAAACCACTTCCTACTATGCCAGGGTGCTCTCCGACGACGTGCCGCTGGCCGTCGACATTCTTGCCGACATCCTGCAGGAGTCCGAATTCGACCCGCAGGAACTCGAGCGCGAACAGCATGTGATCCTGCAGGAGATCGGCGCCGCGCACGACACCCCCGACGATATCGTCTTCGACCGCTTCACGGAAACCGCCTATCGCCATCAGACGATTGGGCGCTCCATTCTCGGCACGCCCGAAACGGTCAAATCCTTCACCTCCAAGCAACTCCACGACTTCATCGAGCGGCAATATGGCGCCGAGCGCATGGTGATTGTCGCCGCCGGCGACATCAAGCATGACAATTTCGTGCGCGAGGTCGAAAAGCAGCTCGGCGGCTTCCGCAGCAAGGCCGACAGCACCATCCCGCAATATGCGCAATATGTCGGCGGCGATTTTCGCGAGGACCGCGACCTGATGGACGCGCAGATCGTGCTGGGGTTCGAGGGTCGTGCCTATCATGTGCGCGACTTCTATGCCTCGCAGGTGCTGTCGATGATCCTCGGCGGCGGCATGTCGTCGCGCCTGTTCCAGGAGGTCCGCGAGAAGCGCGGCCTGTGTTATTCGGTCTATGCTTTCCATTGGGGCTTTTCCGACACCGGCGTCTTCGGCGTCCATGCCGCGACCGGCCAGAGCGACATCGCCGAACTGGTGCCTGTCATCATCGACGAACTGCAGAAGGCCGGCGAGAAAATCCTGCAGGAAGAACTCGACCGGGCGCGCGCCCAATATCGCGCCGGACTGATCATGTCAGCCGAAAGCCCGGCCAGCCGCGCTTCGCAGATCGCACGGCAACTGCTCCTGTTCGGCCGGCCGATCACCAAGGAGGAACTGATGGAACGGCTGTCGGCGCTGACGGTCGAGCGGCTGACCGATCTATCGTCGCGTTTGTTCTCGACCAAGCCGACGCTTACCGCTGTCGGGCCTGTGGGCACACTGGCGCCATACGAGGCGATCCTCGAATCGCTCGCAGGCACGCAGACCGCGGCCCGTAAGCTCGCCGTCTAAGCCCCTCGAAGCGTCGTGTTCGCGCTCCCTTTCTTTCGCCGCGACCTGCCGGCGCTGAAAGGCGACCGCGTCACGCTGCGCGTGCCGTTCACCAACGACTACCGCGAGTGGGCGGTGGTGCGTGGCGAAAGCCGCGCCTTCCTCGAACCCTGGGAGCCACGCTGGACTCCCGATGAACTCGACCGCAACGCATGGCGGCTGCGCATCAGCCGCTACCGCGAAGATTATGCGCAAGGAACCGCGATCGCCTTCTTCATCTTCGAGAAGAGCAGCGGCAAGCTTGCTGGCGGCATCACGCTCGGCAACATACGCCATGGCGTCTCGCAAAGCGGCCATGTCGGCTACTGGATCGGCGAGCGCTTCGGCGGCCGCGGCCTGATGACCGACGCGGTCAAGGTGGTGGCCCGCTTCGCCTTCGATACGCTGAGGTTGCACCGGATCGAAGCGGCCTGTATTCCCGACAACATCAGGTCGATCCGCGTGCTTGAAAAAGCCGGATTTCGGCGCGAAGGACTGCTGCGATCCTACCTCAGGATCAACGGCATCTGGCAGGACCACTACCTCTACGCCCGGATCGCGGACGATCCGCCGGGCGTTGGAACGAAGGACTGATTTTTGACGAATTTCCTGCGAAACGGGTCGCTGTTCGCCTTTGTCCTCGCGACACTCCTGACGCTGTGGGCGGCATCGTCGGCCTTCGCCGTGGAGCCGATCAAGATCGCCCGCGACGACGTCGCGCTCGACCTTTCCGGCGCCGTCGAGATCTACCGGAACCAGGGCGAGAATTTCCAGGTGTCGACCGCGCCGGGTCCGGACGGTATCGTGCGGCGCATCGAGGTCGAGGCCAATGATGCCCGTTCGACCGGCGACTGGGCGGTGTTCGCGCTCGCCAACACCACCGACCAGCAACTCGACCGGCTGATCGTCGCACCGCATTTCCGCCTGGTGAATTCCGGCATCTTCTGGCCGGATCTCGGCTCGACCCGCATCGCCGCCATCACGCCCAGCGAAGGCTTCGCGCTCGACCGCCAGACCAGCCCCGATGCCGACGTTTTCCGGGTGACGCTGAACCCCGGCACGGTGATTACCTTCATCGCCGAACTGGCCTCGCCGAAGCTGCCGCAGGTCTACCTCTGGGATCCGGAATCCTACAAGGACTCGGTCAATTCCTACACGCTGTTTCGCGGCATCGTCATCGGTATCGCAGGCTTGCTGGCGCTGTTCCTCACCATTCTTTTCGTGGTCAAGGGAACCTCGATGTTCCCCGCGACCGCCGCGCTTGCCTGGGCGGTACTGGCCTATATCTGTGTCGATTTCGGCTTCCTCAACAAGGTCATCGAGATCTCGCCCGGCAATGAGCAGATGTGGCGGGCGGGAACGGAGGTGGCGCTGGCTGGAACCTTCGTGGTGTTCCTGTTCGCCTATCTCAACCTCAACCGATGGCACGGCCATTTCAGCTACGGCGCACTGGTCTGGATCCTCGGGCTGGTGCTGATCGCCGGGGTCGCGATCGTCGATCCGGCGGTTGCCGCCGGCATCGCCAGGCTGTCCTTCGCCGCAACCGCACTGACCGGGCTTGGCCTGATCATCTTCCTCGGCATACGCGGCTACGACCGTGCCATCATGCTGGTGCCCAGTTGGGTCATGGTGCTGTTGTGGCTATGCGGATCGTGGATGGCGATCACCGGCATGCTCGACAACGACATTGCCCAGCCGGCCCTGGGCGGCGGGCTGATCCTGATCATCCTTCTGATCGGCTTCACAGTGATGCAGCACGCCTTTGCCGGCGGCGCCCTGCACCAGGGCCTGTTCTCCGACCTCGAGCGGCAGGCGCTGGCGGTGGCCGGATCGGGCGACACGGTCTGGGACTGGGATGTGCTGCGCGACCGCGTCGTCACCAAGCCCGATGTCAGCATCCAGCTCGGCCTGGCACCGAACAGCCTTGGCGGCGCGGCCCGCAACTGGCTGCCGGTGCTGCATGCCGACGACCGCGACACGTTCCGCACGACGCTCGACGTGGTGCTCGAACACCGGCGCGGCCGGGTGTCGCAGAATTTCCGCCTGCGCGGCGCCGACGGCCACTATCACTGGTTTTCACTGCGCGCACGCCCGGTCATCGGCTCGGACGGCGAAGTCATCCGCTGCGTCGGCACCATGGTCGACGTGACCGAGCAGAAAAAGTCCGAGGAAAGGCTGCTGCACGACGCCGTGCACGACAATCTGACCGGCCTGCCAAACCGCGAACTTTTGATGAACCGGCTGGAAGCGATCATCTCGATCGCGCGCACCGAAGAGAAGGTGCGGCCGACCGTCTTCGTCATCGACATCGACCGTTTCAAACAGGTCAATGACGGGCTCGGCATCTCGGCCGGCGACACCATCCTCTTGACCATCGCGCGCCGCCTGCACCGGTTGCTCAAGCCGAAGGATTCGCTGTCGCGCTTTGCCGGCGATCAGTTCGCTTTGATGCTGCTGTCCGAACAGGACCCGGCCCGCATCGCTGCGGTCGCTGATGCAATCAAGCATGCCATCAACAACCCGATCACCTTTGCCAAGCGCGAGATCGTGCTGACCGCGTCGATCGGACTGATCACCTGGAATTCGCCGCAGATGTCGGCCGAGGACATGGTCAAGGATGCCGAGCTTGCCATGCACCAGGCCAAGCGCTTCGGCGGCGACAGGATCGAGCCGTTCCGTCCGGCTTTCCGCACTGTCGGCACCGACAGGCTGCAGTTCGAATCCGACCTGCGCCGCGCCATCGAACGGCGCGAATTCACGCTTGCCTACCAGCCGATCGTGCGCCTCGAGGACGGCAGCGTCGCCGGCTTCGAGGCGCTGCTGCGCTGGGACCACCCGCGCCGCGGCATGATCCCGCCGGCGGATTTCATCCCGGTCGCCGAAAGCTGCGGGCTTATCGTGCAGCTCGGCCTGTTTGCCATGCAGCAGGCGGCGGAAGATCTCGCCAGCTGGCAAAAACAGATCGGTGACGCGCCGCTGTCGGTCTCGGTCAATTTGTCCAGCCGCCAGCTGATCCGCCGCGACTTGGTCAGCGACGTCCGCTCGGTCATCGCGCGGGCCAATCTGAAGCCGCGCTGCTTCCGGCTGGAGCTCACCGAATCGCTTGTCATGGACAATCCCGAGCAGACCGCGCATGTGCTGACCAAGCTGAAGCAACTCGGCATCGGCCTGTCGCTGGACGATTTCGGCACCGGCTACTCCTCACTGGCCTACCTGACGCGTTTCCCCTTCGACACCATCAAGATCGACAAGAGCTTCGTCGACGACAACACGCCCAAGCGCGCGGTGCTGCTGAAGTCGATGGTCAACATGGCGCATGAGCTCGGTCTGTCCGTCGTCGCCGAAGGCATTTCGGACGAGAGCGATGCGCTGGAATTGCGTCAGATGGGCTGCGAATATGTGCAGAGCTTCATGTTCGGCGCCCCGATGCCGGGCGACCAGGTGCTGAAGACGCTAAAAGAGCAGTATCCGCTGACGCAAGCGTGAGAGCCCGTTTGGAAACTCTACTCTGGCGGCCATCTGACGGCGTTTTCTGCGCTTCCGGTGCACGGACCCGAATGTCCGCTGCGCTCCGGTTCTCGAAAACACCACCATATGACTCTCCAGAGCGAGTTTCGAAACGGGCTCCGCGATGAGGCTGATGGGGTTTAGGCGTGTCCGGCCGCCAAGCTGAGATGCGCAAGGTCGATACCGATCGAGGCGAGGATCCGGTCGTATTTGCGCTCGATATCGGTGTCGAACAGAAGCTCGGCATTGGCCGGACAGGTCAGCCAGCCATTTTCGGCGATCTCGGTCTCCAGCTGGCCGGCGCCCCAGCCGGAATAGCCGAGCGCCATCAGCGCATGACGAGGCCCGCGGCCGGACGATATGGCGCGCAATATGTCGACGGTCGCCGTCAGGCAGATGTCGTCGGAAACGGTCAGCGACGATTCCACCCGATAGTCTCCCGAATGCAGGACGAAGCCCCGGCTGCGATCCACGGGTCCGCCATTGCGCACGACGAAATCGCGGGCCTGCGCCGGCAATCGGATCGCCTCCTGCTCGTTCATGATGCCCAGTTGCACGAGCAGATCCGGAAACAGCATCTGCTGCGTCTGGTTGATGATCAGCCCCATGGCGCCTTCATCGGAATGTGCGCAGACATAGATGACCGAGCGCGTGAAACGGTCGTCCTTCATGCCGGGCATGGCAATCAGGAACTGATCGTCGAGAAAGCCGCGGCTGGCGACCGTCTTCTTGTGGCGCAACAAGTCCATGAAGGGAGCGTAACGCGTTTCCAAAGCGCCGAAAAGATGCGCCGTGCTGGATTCGACCAAAGCCTGTGGCGGCGGCTCGAACATTCTTCTCCCTCGAAGTCACGCAAATATGATACCGGCAAGGCCATGAAATCATTGCGCGGCCACGAACGGACGATCAAATCACCGCCATGCGAAGCTTGAAAATCCTGCTGCTCGGCGCCGCCATCGGATCGGCAACCGCTCTTCCCGCCGCCGCCTCCTCATCGGCGTGGTACAACAGCGAAGGCGGCAAGGTCCGGCTGGTGACATCAGGCAAAGCCGACGACACCGGCCGCATCCAGGGCGTTCTCGACATAGCGCTCAAGCCCGGCTGGAAGACATATTGGCGCGATCCGGGCGACGCGGGCGTGCCGCCGCAGCTCGACATTTCAGCCAGCACCAACATCGCCGACGCAGCGCTATCGTTTCCGGCGCCGCAGCGCCATGACGACGGCTATGGCAAATGGGCAGGCTACAACTATCCGGTTTCTCTGCCGGTGACATTCACGCTGGCGGCGCCGAACCAGCCGGCGTTGATCGATGCCGACATCTTTCTCGGCATCTGCGAAACGATCTGCATTCCGGTGCAGACGCGGCTGACCGTCGACCCCGCCTCCGATCCGGACAATGCCGAGGACGCAGCGCTGGTGAAGGCGAGTTTCGCGGCGCTACCAGCGCCCGCGAGGTCCGATTTCGGCATCAATGTGCTGCCGGGCGACCACGAGACGCTGATTGTCGAGGCGAGCTTTCCCGGCGATCCGGAGGCGGCGGATTTCTTCGTGGCCGGCGAGCGGGACTACATGTTCGGCACCCCTGCCCGCAGCGAAAAAGACGGCAAGCTGATTTTCACCGTGCCGATCCTCGATCGCCCCTCGACGACGCCGACCGATGGCGGGCTTCACTATACGCTAACGAGTTCGGCGGGCGCGGTCGAAGGGGTTCTGCCTTTCCCTTGATCCAGCCCACCCCAACGGTTGCAGGAAGCCGTTGGGTTCGCTAGGCAAAGACACGTCCTTCCCCATTTTCCCAAGCGAGGAATCCATGACCATTTCCGTTGGCGACAAGCTGCCTGACGTGACCTTCAAGACGATGACCGCCGATGGCGCCAAGCCGATCACCGGGGCCGAGATTTTCTCGGGCAAGAAGGTCGTGCTGTTTGGGGTTCCCGGCGCCTTCACACCGACCTGCAGCAACAACCATTTGCCGGGTTATCTCGAAAACCACGATGCCATCCTGGCGCGCGGCGTCGACACCATCGCCGTCGTTTCGGTCAACGACGTCCATGTCATGGGCGCCTGGGCGCACTTCACCGGCGGTGAGGGCAAGATCATGTTCCTCGCCGACGGCAGTGGCGATTTCGCCAAGGCGGTAGGCCTCGACAATGACCTTTCCGCCAGCGGCATGGGGCTGCGTTCGAAGCGGTTTTCGATGATCGTCGACGACGGCAAGGTCACCGCGCTCAATGTCGAGACCAAGCCTGGTGTCGACGAGTCCGGCGCGGCTCATATTCTGGGACAGCTCTGAACTTCAGCGCGGCGTCGGGTGTGGAACGACGATCGCGCTTGTAGCCCAGGGCTTGCGTTTGGGGGATTCTAGCGATGTTTGACATGTTCTGGCGCGCTATCGCGATCGGCATCGGCGCCACCGTCCTGATGGATCTCTGGGCCATCTTCCTGCACAAGGCGTTCGGCCAGCCACGGCCGAACTGGGGGCCGGTCGGTCGCTGGGTCTGGCATCTCCGTGACAAGGTCTTCCACGACGATATCGGCGGTGCCGCACCGTACGTGCATGAAAAGGCGCTGGGTTGGGCCTTTCACTATTTTGTCGGCATCGTCTACGGCATCATCCTGGTGGTGCTGGCCGGAGCAGGCTGGCTTGCCGCGCCGACATTCCTGCCGGCCTTCATCCTCGGCATCGTCACCGTCGGCGCCGGCTGGTTCCTGCTGGCACCCGGCATGGGCGCCGGCTGGGCGGCCTCGAAGCGGCCAAATCCGATGCAGATCCGGGCGCTGAACCTGGTGTCGCACACGGTGTTCGCACTTGGGCTTTGGGGCACGGCGCTGCTGATCCGATAAGGGTCTACAACTGCGCTGGCCAGTCGATCGGCAGCCAGCAGTAGATAACGCGGTGCGCGCCGATATCGTAGTAGTTGCCACCCCCGCCGGCTGATCCGCTTCTTCGTACCTGAGAGCCACGCCGCTCCGGAAATTCAATAGCTCTGGGTAGAGCGCCGCACTTTCGCGATTGCCGGTTGTTTGGCCGGCGCAGCAGGCTTTGCCGCTGCTGCAGGCTTGAACGGACCTTTCTTGAACGGCGCCATGCCTTCGCGCGCAAGCTCGTCGGCGCGCTCGTTCTCGACATGACCGTCATGGCCCTTGACCCAGTTCCAGGTGACCTTGTGGCGCTTATTGGCCTCGTCGAGCGCCTGCCACAGTTCACCGTTCTTCACAGGCTTCTTGTCGGCGGTCTTCCAGCCGTTCTTCTTCCAGCCGTGGATCCACTTGGAAATGCCGTCCATGACATATTTGCTGTCGGTGTGAAGGTCGACCGTGCAAGGTTCCTTCAGCGCGTTCAGCGCCGAAATGGCGGCCAACAGTTCCATGCGGTTGTTGGTCGTCTCGGCTTCGCCGCCGGAAAGCTCCTTGGTGGTGCCGTTGAAGCGCAGGATCGCGCCCCAGCCGCCGGGGCCGGGATTGCCCGAACAGGCGCCGTCGGTGAAGATCTCAACCTGCTTGCTCATGATACCCATATCAGGCCAATCCATATTCCGAAGGAGATTTGATCGCCCGGTGGAACCGCATCCTTCTGATGTATTCGGTCGGATCGCGCTTCATCACGAGCCCGCCATCGGGGACGGTCAGCCAGTCGTACAGCCGGGTCAGCATGAAGCGCAACGCCGAACCGCGCGCCAGCACCGGCAGCGCAGTTTGTTCCTGGTCGCTCAGGGGCCGGACGCTCTGGTAGCCGGCGAGCAGCGCCTTGCCCTTGGTGAGGTTGAAGGAAAAATCCTTCTCGAAGCACCAGGCGTTGAGACAGGTGGCGACATCGTATGCGTAGAGGTCGTCGCAGGCGAAATAGAAATCGATCAGGCCGGACAGTTTTTCGCCGAGGAAGAAAACGTTGTCCGGGAAAAGATCGGCGTGGATGATGCCTTTGGGAAGGTCCTTCGGCCAGTTGCGCTCGAAATCGGCAAAGTCGGCATCGACCTCGGCCGCCAGGCCCGGCTCGACCTCGTCTGCGCGATCGCGCGCTGCATCCCAGAGCTTGCGCCAGCCGTCGATGGCCAGGGCATTCGGACGCGTCATCGAAAAATCGGCACCGGCCAGATGCAACTGCGCCAATGCCTTGCCGACCTCGGCACAATGCGTTGCTGTGGGCCGCCGCAACGAAAGCCCTTCCAGGAAGGTGATGATGACCGCCGGCCGGCCGGCGAGCGTGCCGATGACGCTGCCGTCATGCGCGGTCACCGGCAGCGGGCAGGACACGCCCTTGTTGGCGAGATGGCCCATCAGCCCGAGGAAAAACGGCAAATCCGCCTTCTCGACGCGCTTCTCATAGAGCGTCAGGATGTAGGAGCCGCTGGAGGTGTGCAGCAGGAAGTTCGAGTTCTCGGTGCCTTCGGCGATGCCCTTGTAGGACAGGAGATCGCCGACCGGATAGTGCTTCAGGAATGCGCCGAGTTCGCCTTCCGCAACGTCGGTGTATACCGCCATGTGGCTTACGCGGCTCCATTGACGAAGGCCATGTCGGCCCGCGTCAGTTCGACATCGCGCAATACCCGCATGACCGGAAAATCCTCCGTTTCCGTGGCCGTGATGGCCAGGTCGATCGTGACATCGAAGCGTTGCCGGAACGCGTCGATGATCTCGTCGACGATGATTTCGGGCGCCGATGCGCCGGCCGACAGGCCAAGCGTCGAGATGTTGCCGATGTCATTCCACGGAATCTCGGCGGCGCGCTGCACGAGAAGCGACATGGTGGCGCCTGCACGCTCCGCGACTTCGACAAGTCGTCGCGAATTGGAGGAATTCGGCGCGCCGACGATCAGATAGAGATCGGCACCCGGCGCGGTGTCCTTGACTGCTTCCTGGCGGTTGGTGGTGGCATAGCAGATCGATTCCGCCGCTGGTGCCTGCAGCGCCGGAAAGCGATCCTGCAAGGCGCGGATGATGCCGGCGGTGTCCTCGACAGACAATGTGGTCTGGGTAACGAAGCCGAGCGCCTGCGGATCGGCGGGCGAGAGCTTTGCGGCATCGGCTTCGGTTTCGATCAGCGTCACCGCTCCGTCCGGCAGTTGGCCCATGGTGCCGATCACTTCGGGATGACCGGCGTGACCAATCAACAGCACATGGCGGCCGAGCCGCTGATGGCGCATCGCCTGCTTGTGGACCTTCGACACCAGCGGGCAGGTGGCATCGAGATAGAAGAGATTGCGCGCCTTCGCATCCGCCGGCACCGATTTCGGCACGCCATGCGCCGAGAACACGACGGGCGACTGCCGATGTTCGGCCGGTATCTCGGAGAGTTCCTCGATGAAGACGGCGCCAAGGCTTTGCAGCCCCTCGACGACGTAGCGGTTGTGCACGATCTCATGGCGGACATAGACCGGCGCGCCATATTTCTTCAGCGCCAGCACGACGATCTGGATGGCACGGTCGACACCGGCGCAGAAACCGCGCGGCTGGCAGAGCCGGATCGTCAGAGGTGGTTTAGTGGTTGTCTGAAGCATTAAATCCGGGCCGGTTGATCAAAGCCGAAATGAAGTGCGCACCCCTGCCCTGTCAAGGGCATCGGTTGAAAGGGGGCATCAGCCGCGTTCATTCGTCTTTCGCGGGACGGCGAAGCCGCAGGATGAGCACGGCTGCGAGCGCCGCGGCAAGCCCGTACCAAGTCATCGCATATTGGAGATGGCTGTTCGGGAGATCGATGATGGTGACGCCGCCAACCGGCAAGCCGCCTGGGTTTGGCGTCTTGTCTGCGTCGATGAAGATCGGCACCAGCGCGGCGCCCGCAGGCAGACCGGCGCTTGCAGCCATCACGTCGCGGTCCTTCCAGTAGAAGATGTTCTTCGCCACGTCGTTGTCGGGAAGCATCATCGACGGCTTGCCCGGCAGCGGGTTGCGGGCCAGCCCCGTGACCGTCACTCTGCCAGCCACCTGTCCCTTGGCGCGCTTGGCGGCATCCTTCAGATCGTAAGGCACGAAGCCGCGATTGATCAGGAGGAAGCGGCCGTCGTCGAGCGCCAGCGGCGTGTAGACATTGAAGCCGGCATCACCTTCCCAGGTCGCGTAGAAATGGCGTTCGCCTTGATGCAGGAACGTGCCGGTGACGGTGACAGGCGTGTAATCGACATCCCCGGTGGCGGCGAACTCTTTCTCGACCGCAACCAACGGCAAGGGCGCCGAATGGGTGCGCTGGTCGATGGTCTGCAGAAGGCCTTCCTTCCAATACAGGCGCTGCGTCTGCCAGGTGCCGAGCACCAGCAGGATCAGGAACAGCACAAGGCCAAGGCCGAGCAGCAATGCCGATCGCGGCCGCGAACGACCGTCAGTTTTAATGGAAGCCTCGCTCATTCGCCGCGATCCAGTCGGCCCTCGGCCGCTTGGTTGCGGTATTGCAGCGTCAGCAGCACGCCCTTGATCAGCCGCAGCGCCGTCAAGCACAGCACAACAGCCAGCGGAATCCAGACCAGCAGATGCAGCCAGAGCGGCGGGCTGAGCGTGACTTCTACCCAGAGCGCCAGGCCGACGATGATAAAGCCGATGATCAGGATCACGAACACCGCCGGCCCGTCGCCGGCATCAGCGTAGGAATAATCGAGGCCGCAATTGACACATCGCTTGCCGACGGTGAGGAAGCCGGAAAATAGCCGCCCCTCGCCGCAGCGCGGGCAACGGCCATGCAGGCCGGCCGAGATCGGATCGATCGGCGGCCAGATCGCCCTATCTTCACTCCTGGAAGAATCGTCGCTCATTGCTTACAGCTCGATTTCAGATCGACCGGCAACCAGTTCATCTTGCCACTCATTGCCTACCGCTCGATCTCGATCGGTGTGCCATCGGCCACCATCGCCCAGATTTCGTCCATATCGGAGTCCGTAACCGCAATGCAGCCGTCGGTCCAGTCGACCAATTGAAGCAGCCAGCCCCACCAGCCATAACCGTTTGGCTGGCCGTGGATCATGATCATGCCGCCCGCGTCGACATTGCGCGCCCTGGCGGCCGCCAGATCGTCGGTGTTGGGGTACGAAATATGGATCGATCTGTGCGCGATGCTGTTCGGGTTGCGCCAGTCGAGGACATAGTTCCCCTCGGGCGTGCGTTGATCGCCCTCCTGGTGCTTATGCCCGACAGGATCGCCGCCGAGTGCGATGCCGTAGCTGCGCAGGATTTTGCCGTCGCCGATCAGTTCCAGCCGGCGTTCGGCTTTGTGGACACGCACCAGATCCACCTTCTCGCCGGCAAAGGCCGGGAGTGCCGCGATCATCAATGCGCAAATGGCCCGGAAAATTGTCAGCCGCATTGGCTATCGATCAGCGATCATTGCGCCAAAAAGAGAAGGCGGCCACATTGCCGCGGCCGCCCCTCCCCAAACGGAAATTCCTCAGGCCAGGATCAGTGGCCCTCGATCACCGCGCCGACCGATCCCCAGACGTAGATCGAGGCGAACAGGAACAGCCAGACCACGTCGACGAAGTGCCAGTACCAGGCGGCCGCCTCGAAGCCGAAATGTTGCTTGGGGGTGAAATCACCCTTCATCGCCCGGATCAGGCAGACCAACAGGAAGATGGTGCCGATGATGACGTGGAAACCGTGGAAGCCGGTCGCCATGAAGAAAGTGGCGCCATAGATGGAATCCTTGAAGGCGAACGGAGCATGCATGTACTCGTACGCCTGCACCATGGTGAACAGCATGCCGAGGCCAACAGTCAGCACCAGGCCGTTGATCAGGCCTTTGCGATCGCCATGGATGAGCGAATGGTGCGCCCAGGTCACCGTGGTGCCGGACAGCAGCAGGATGACGGTGTTGTAGAGCGGCAAATGGAAGGGGTCGAGAACTTCCATGCCCTTCGGCGGCCAGACACCGCCGGTAAACGCGGTGCGGGCATATTGCTGGACTTCGCTCGGAAACAGGCTGGCATCGAAATAGGCCCAGAACCAGGCAACGAAGAACATCACCTCCGAGGCGATGAACATGATCATGCCGTAGCGCAGATGCAGCGACACGACACGCGTGTGATGGCCCTCATGCGCTTCCTTGATCGTATCCGACCACCAGGCGAACATAGTGTAGAGGATGATCACGAGACCGATGAAGAACAGCCATGGATTGGCGATGTTGAAGCCGAAGATCGGGAACGAGCCGCCCTTCAGGTATTCCATCAAGCAGACGCCGCCAAAGGCGGCGACAAGTGCGCCTACCGATCCCAGGAAAGGCCACGGGCTCGGGTCGACGAGATGATAGTCATGCTGTGGTTTTGCGTGCGCGTCTGCCATATCAACCCCCGAGATTTGCTTCGGTATTCGAAATTGTCTTGCTATTGCCCTTGGCCGGCTCCGAGGAGGCGACCGGCTTGGCCTTCTCGACCGGGAACATCGTATAGGACAGCGTGATCGTCTTCACGTCCTTCAGTTCCGGCACATTGACGATGTCGGGGTCCACGTAGAACAGGACCGGCATGTCCAGTGTCTCGCCGGGCTTCAGCGTCGTGTCGGTGAAGCAGAAGCACTCGACCTTGTTGAAATAGGGACCCGCCAGTTCAGGCTGCACGTTGAAGGTTGCGCGGCCGGTCACGGGACGATCGAACTTGTTGGTCGCCTGATAGTGCGCCTGCACGGTCTCGCCGATCTTCATCGTCATCGAGCGCTGGACCGGCTGGAACTCCCACGGCACGCCAGCGATGTTGGCATCGAAGCGGACGGTGATCTCGCGATCGAGCACGCGGCCGGCATACTGCTTCTCGGCACGTTGCGTCGTGCCGCCATAGCCGGTCGCCTGGCAAAACATCTTATAGAGCGGGACCGCGGCATAGGCCATGCCGATCATGCCGGTAAAAAAGGCGAGGCAGACAGCCGCGACGATGACGTTGCCGTTCTTGCCAGCCGCTTTTTTGGAGGTCCCGACGCTCATCACATCGTGCCCAGATTGTGGCCGAACTTCACGATCGTCGCGATGTAGAAAATGACCACCAGCAGCGCCAGCGCCACACCGATGGCGATAGAACGGCTGCGCTGCGCCTTCTTCTGACGCTCGGTCAACGTGACGGTCTCGAGCTTTTCCTCGATCATGGTCATGCTCCACCCATGGCAAGCGCGCGTTCGACAACGCTGTCGGCCAGATAGGCAGCGAAGATGGCGAAGAGATAAAGCAGCGAATAGGCGAACAGGGCCTTGGCCGGTTTCATGACACGGTCATCGTCGGCCATGCCAAGCACTTTCCACGCGTACCAGACAAAACCGACTCCCAGAAGCAGGGCGGCCACGCCATAGAACGGCGTGGTGTAGCCAAGCAGCCACGGCAGCACGCCGACCGGGGCCAGCACCAGTGCATAGGCGAAGATCTGGCGGCGGGTTGAAGCGTGGCCGGCGACGTTGGGCATCATCGGAATGCCGGCCTTGGCATAGTCCTCGGACTTGAACAGCGCCAGCGCCCAGAAATGCGGCGGCGTCCACAGGAAGATGATCAGAAACAGGACAATGCTTTCGAGGCTGACTGTCCCGGTCACCGCGGCCCAGCCGATCACAGGCGGAATGGCACCGGCGGCCCCGCCGATGACGATGTTCTGCGGCGTCCAGCGCTTCAGCCACATCGTGTAGACGACGGCGTAGAAAAAGATGGTGAAGGCGAGCAGCGTCGCCGCCAGCCAGTTGACCAGCACGCCGAGCGTCATCACCGACAGCACCGACAGCACCAGCCCGAAGGTCAGCGCTTCGTGCGGCTGGATGCGACCGGCCGGGACCGGGCGGTTGGCGGTCCTGGTCATCACGGCATCGATGTCGGCATCGTACCACATGTTGAGCGCGCCGGAGGCACCAGCACCTATTGCAATAGCCAGGATGGCGATCACCGCCAGCAGAGGGTTGATGGTCACGGGTGCGGCGACAAGGCCGACAAAGGCGGTGAACACCACCAGCGACATGACGCGCGGCTTCAGCAGCGCGAAGAAATCGCCCGCCGTCGCTTCCGACATGCGAAAGCCCGCTTCGTCAATCGATGGGTCGTCGACAAGGGCCATGCGTACTTAAGTCCATCATCCGTTGGCCAAAACCGCCGGCGGACCGGCGGTTTCGTATTCGAGCGGGCAGCCGCCTTACTTGATTTTCGGCAGCTGTTCCCACTGGTGGAAGGGCGGCGGCGAAGGCAGCTGCCATTCGAGCGTCGTTGCGCCCTCGCCCCATGGGTTGGCGCCGGCGATCCGCTTCTTCTGGAAGGCCTCGAACACACCATAGAGGAAGATCAGGACGCCGATGGCCGAGATATACGAGCCGATGGACGACACATAATTCCAGCCGGCGAACGCATCGGGGTAGTCGATGGTGCGGCGCGGCATGCCGGCGAGACCGAGGAAGTGCTGCGGGAAGAAGATCAGGTTCACGCCGACGAAGGTGACCCAGAAATGGGTGTTGGCGATGACGGGCGAATACATGTAGCCGGTCATCTTCGGGAACCAGTAGTACCAGCCGGCGAAGATGGCGAACACCGCGCCCAGTGACAGCACGTAGTGGAAGTGGGCAATGACGAAATAGGTGTCATGCAACGAGCGGTCGAGGCCGGCATTGGCCAGCTGGACGCCGGTGACGCCGCCGATGGTGAACAGGAAGATGAAGCCCAGCGCCCACAGCATCGGCGTCTTGAACGAAATCGACCCGCCCCACATCGTCGCGATCCAGGAGAAGATCTTCACGCCTGTCGGCACCGCGATGACCATGGTGGCGAAGACGAAATAGCGCTGCGTGTCGAGCGACAGGCCGGTCGTGTACATGTGGTGCGCCCACACGATGAAGCCGACGGCGCCGATCGCCACCATGGCATAGGCCATGCCGAGATAGCCGAACACCGGCTTCCTCGAGAAGGTCGAGATGACGTGACTGATGATGCCGAAGCCCGGCAGGATCAGGATGTACACTTCAGGGTGACCGAAGAACCAGAACAGGTGCTGGAACAGGATCGGGTCGCCGCCGCCGTCGGGCGCAAAGAAGGTGGTACCGAAATTGCGGTCGGTGAGCAGCATGGTGATGCCGCCGGCCAGGACCGGCAACGACAGCAGGAGCAGGAAGGCGGTGATCAGCACCGACCAGGCAAACAGCGGCATCTTGTGCAGCGTCATGCCAGGCGCGCGCATGTTGAAGATGGTGGTGATGAAGTTGATGGCGCCGAGGATCGACGACGCGCCGGCAATGTGGATCGACAGGATCGCCAGATCCATGGCCGGCCCGGGCTGGCCCGAGGTCGAAAGCGGCGGATAGAGCGTCCAGCCGCCACCGACGCCAAAGGCGCCCGGCGCGCTCGGCACGAACATCGAGGTGAGCAGCAGGATGAAGGCCGGCGGCAGCAGCCAGAAAGAGATGTTGTTCATGCGCGGGAACGCCATGTCGGGCGCGCCGATCATGATCGGAACCATCCAGTTGGCGAAACCGCCGATCAGCGCCGGCATGACCATGAAGAAGATCATGATCAGGGCGTGCGCGGTGGCGAAGGCATTATACATGCTCTTGCCGCCGTCGATCGCGGCGTCACCGTTCATGCCATAGACCATCTGCGCCAGGCCGCTGAATATCTGGATGCCAGGCTCCTGCAGCTCCATGCGGATGGCGACCGACAAGGCACCGCCGATGATGCCGGCCATGATCGCGAAGATCAGGTAGAGCGTGCCGATGTCCTTGTGGTTGGTCGAATAAACCCAGCGGACCCAGCCGTGATAAGGCTTGTGGTCGTGCCCGTCGTGAGCTGCAGCGTCTGCCATGTTCCGCTCCGTTCCCTAAATCTTGCTAACCCGCGGCATCAGTTGCCGGCGGCCGCTACCTTGTTCTGGCCGTCGACCTCGGCCATCAGCGTCTTGTTGGCGCCGGGCAGATCGGTCTTGGCTGCCGCCAGCCAGGTCTTGAACTGCGCATCGGAGACGACGCGGATGGCGATCGGCATGAAGGCATGGTCCTTGCCGCAGAGCTGCGAGCACTGGCCGTAAAAAATACCTTCCTTCTCCGCCTTGAACCAGGTCTCGTTGGTGCGGCCCGGAATGGCATCGATCTTGATGCCGAACGACGGCATGGCAAAGGAGTGGATCACGTCGGTCGCGGTGACGAGCACGCGGGTCATGGTGTTGACCGGCACCACCAGTTCATTGTCGACCGCGAGCAGGCGCGGATAAACCTTGCGGTCCTCCTTGCCGGCGGCGGCGCGTTCGGCGTCCTGAAGGATCGCGGAATTGAAGGAGAGCGTGTTTTCGGTCTGGTACTCGTAGTCCCAGTTCCACTGGTTACCGGTCGCCTTGACGGTCAGCTTCGCTTCTTCCGGCGGCGTGTATTGCGCGGTCAGCAGCTGGAACGAGGGAATTGCCAAGCAAAGCAGGATGACGACCGGACCGACAGTCCAGATCACCTCGATCAGCGTATTGTGGCTGGTCTTGGACGGAACCGGGTTCGCGCTCGCACGGAATCTGACGATGCAATAAGCGAGGAGAAGCAGCACCAGGATGGTGATCGGAACGATGAACCACATCGTGTAGTGCCCGAACCACTCGATCTGCCGCATCATGTCGGTCGCCGGCGCCTGGAAGGTTGTCTCCCAGTTCTTGGGCTGGTCGGCATGGGCGGATGCGCCGGCGAAAAACGTGACAGCGGCACAAGCACTTAGAAACTTGGCACTTGCTGGAACCTTGGCGTTTGCCAGGAAATTTCTCATCGCCCTCATCGTCTCCCAGTTCCTCGCTGCGGTACCCACGAGAATAACGAACAATGCCGGGACGGGAATCCCGACAGTTTCAAGGTGGTTCAAACCATACTCTTTTTCCCTCCGCAAGAAAGGAGCGGACGAAACCGTGCGGCATTTTTGCGCGCAAGCCCGGATATGCCTTTGGAGGCAGCCGCGGCAGCACCGAATCGCCTACAGTGAGCCCGCAGCAGCATTCCCGCGGGCCGCAGGTGCCGAACGTCGCAATTCGGGCGAAATTGGCAGGGAAAAGCGCCCAATTGGCTTTTTCGGGGCAGACCTGGTGCGGTCTCGTCCTTTACTTGGCTTTGGCGCGGCTTAAAGTGCCGTGATTCGCAATGGAGCCGTCATGAATTACTGGCTTTCGAGAAACTCTCGGTTTTCGAGAAACTGGGCGAAGGTCATCTTTCTCGCCGCCCTGTCTGGCATTGGCTTGTCCGCGATCGTGCTGTCCGGCACCGCCAACGCCGCGCAGCCGAGCGGCACCGTGCGTTCGACGCATGGCGCATGGTCGATCATCTGCGACACACCGGCCGGCGCCACCTCGGAACAATGCGTGATGATGCAGAACGTCGTCGCCGAGGACCGTCCCGAGATGGGACTGTCGGTCGTCGTGCTGCGCACCGCCGACAACAAGGCGGAGATCCTGCGCGTGCTGGCGCCGCTCGGCGTGCTTTTGCCCAACGGGCTCGGCCTCAATGTCGACGGCAAGGATATCGGCCGCGCCTATTTCGTGCGCTGCTTCCAAGACGGCTGCTATGCCGAGGTGATCCTCGAAAAGCCGCTTCTCGACACGCTGAAGACCGGCACGTCGGCCACCTTCATCGTTTTCCAGACCCCGGAAGAAGGTATCGGCATCCCGGTCGACCTCAAGGGCTTTGCCGACGGCTTCGCCGCCCTCCCCTGAAAGCCCGGCGACATCACCGGCTTCAACCAGAAGTGACTTCGACGGGCTGCTGGCAAACCGCTTTTGTCGTTACAATGCGGCAGAGCGATTGTCTCGGCGCGCCTTCGCGCCTACATCGTGGCAAAGACCCATTCCTCCTGTGAACGGATGCGCCATGAACAGCCTGATCGGCCAATTCGACATTTCAGACGATCGCATCAATCAGATCGTCGCCGAGACCATCAACGGCGCCGATGACGGTGAGTTGTTCCTCGAATACAGCGAGAGCGAAGCGCTGATGTTCGACAATGGCCGCCTGAAGACCGCCAACTTCAACACCGACCAGGGGTTTGGCCTGCGTGCGGTTGCCGGCGAAGCCAGCGGCTATGCGCATTCCAGCGACCTCTCCGAAGCCTCGCTGCTGCGCGCGGCCGATGCCGTTTCAACCGTCAAGGGCGGTTATTCCGGCACGCTTGCCGCCGCACCGGCCCGCACCAACCGCCATCTCTATGGCGAAGAGAACCCGATCCCCTCGCCCTCCTTCGAGGCCAAGGCAAAGCTCTTGCAGGAAATCGACGCCTGGCTGCGCGCCGAGGATCCGCGCGTGCGGCAGGTTTCGGCATCGCTCGCCGCATCCTGGCAGCATGTCGAGATCGTGCGCGCCGATGGCCAAATGGTGCGCGATATCCGCCCGCTGGTCCGCATCAACGTCTCCGTTGTGGTCGGCGATGGCGACCGCCAGGAGAGCGGCTCCTACGGCATGGGTGGCCGCAAGGCGTTTGGCGAATTCCTGGTCGAGGACAGCTGGAAGCACGCCGCCAAGGAGGCGCTCAGGCAAGCTCTGGTCAATCTCGAGGCCATACCGGCCCCGGCCGGCACTTTCGACATCGTCTTGTCCAGCGGCTGGCCGGGCGTCATGTTGCACGAGGCCGTCGGCCATGGGTTGGAAGGCGATTTCAACCGCAAGAAGACCTCGGCCTTCGCCGGCCTGCTTGGCCAGCAGGTCGCCGCCAAGGGGGTCACCGTCGTCGACGACGGCACGATGCCCGAACGGCGCGGCTCGCTGACCGTCGACGATGAAGGCACACCTTCGGCCCGCAATGTGCTGATCGAGGATGGCAAGCTGGTCGGCTACATGCAGGATCGCCAGAATGCCCGGCTGATGGGCATGAAGGCGACCGGCAACGGCCGCCGCGAAGGCTATGCCCACCAGCCGATGCCGCGCATGACCAACACCTATATGACATCTGGCGACATGGAGCCGGACGAAATCATCGCCTCGGTCAAGAACGGCATCTATGCCGTCTCCTTCGGCGGCGGTCAGGTCGATATCACCTCGGGCAAATTCGTGTTCGGCTGCACCGAGGCCTACATGATCGAGAACGGCAAGGTGACGCAGCCGATCAAGGGCGCGATGCTGATCGGCAACGGTCCGGACGCCATGCACCGCGTCTCGATGATCGGCAACGACATGAAGCTCGACACCGGCATCGGCATGTGCGGCAAGGCCGGACAGGGCGTGCCCGTCGGCGTCGGCCAGCCGCATCTGCGCATGAACCAGATGACGGTGGGCGGCACGCGGGTTTGATAAGAACAGTCGACGAGCTTACTCGCCCATCTGAATTGCCCTAAAGCCAGGATGCCGGCGATTTCGGCAGACGACGGTCGGGGTCGACGACCTCTAGGCGCGGCGCGCCATCCTCGTTCCAGCGCCAGAGCGCAACGCAGGTGCCGCCGGGCGACATGAAGGACGGATAGATCACGCCGTTCACCCCATCGGCAAGCAGGCGATCCCGCAGCTTGTGGGTCTCGGGCACAAGGCCCTGATCCAGCATGTCTCGCCATTCGCATTGGTGAATACCCGCCGTCATGGCCAATTCGCTCAGCATTGCGGCATCGGTCAGATCGGCCAAGCGCGCGCCCGAGAGCTCTAGTTGGGCAATTAACGCCGGATGCTGGACGAAGCCCTGATTGTACTCCGCCCAGGCGGTGGACAATTCGCGCGCCGCATAGATCGTTGAAGCGCCAATCGGATTCCAGCGACCGCCGAAGTGGGCAGCGCCCTCGCCCGAAAGCGGCAGATGCGCCCAACGCGGTACGAAGGCCCGCCACAAGGTCAGGCTGATCTCAGGCATACACGCCGGAGCGGACGGCCTCCAGGTAGGCCAGCACCTTGTCCGTCTTGCCCTCGCGAACCAGGTCGTAGGCGGTCTTTCCCGCCCAGCCGGGGATCGGCTGGTGCTTAAACCAGATCGCCGCACGTTGCTCGCCGCCGGCCATTTCACCGGCCATCGACAGGATGCGGACGATCGGGCTGAGGGCGGCGTCGACCTTGCGCGCGCCGGCCTTGGCGGCAAGTGTGTTGCGCGCGACCCCGATCAGGCCGGCCAATTCGGTCAGGTTGACACCAAGCTGTTCCGCGACACGCCTTGCCGAAAGGTAAGGCGACCGTTCCTCGCCAAAGCGTGACGCCGGAACTTCGAGGGCTGCGGAGTTCATGACGATTACCTAGCATAGTTTGATGCGTACGGTATCAAAATAGGCCCAATTCACGCGCAACTCAAGCACAAGCGACCTACCGCCTCCGCTTCGGCTTCTCCAGCAACGCCACGGCCTCAACATGCGGCGACCACAGGAACTGGTCGATCGGCGTCACGCTTTTCAGGATGTAGCCGCCGTCGATGAGGATGCGCAAATCTCGCGCGAGCGTCACCGGATTGCAGGACACCGCGGCGACGTACGGCACATCCGAACGGGCGATCTGCTTCGACTGATCCTCGGCGCCAGCGCGCGGCGGGTCGAACACCACACCATCGAAGGCATTCAATTCCTTGAACGTCAACGGCCGCCGGAACAGGTCGCGGCGTTCACCCGTCACCCGCTTCAAGCCAGTGGCGAAACGCGATCCACGGTCGAGGGCCGAAAGGGCTGCCGCATCGCCCTCCACCGCATGGACTTCCGACTTCGCGGCCAGACGCAGAGCAAAGCTGCCGCAGCCGGCGAAAAGATCCGCCACCTTCTTGGCACGCTTCAGATGCCCACCGACGATATCGGCCATCGCCTGTTCGGCGGCCTCGGTTGCCTGCAGGAACGCGCCCGGGGGCAAGGCGACAGCGACGCTACCGAACATGACAACCGGCTTTTTCGGCTCGATGATGATTTCGTCATCGATGGACAGCCTGGCAAAGCCCTGCGCCATGACGAAATTGGCCGCGATACGGCGCTGGTGCTCCCCGAGCTTGCCGGATTCGTGAACCGCGACATCGAGCCCCGAACCGGTCACGGTGACCGCCAGCCGGAACGATTTGGTGGTTGCGCAGACCAATTCGGCGAGCGCCTTCAACCGATCGAGCGAAGCGACGATCTCCGGCAGCGAGATCGGGCATTCCGATATGGCGATGATCTCCGGCGACAGATGGCGATGGAAGCCGAGCAGCATGCCTGTATCGGTGCGCCGGGCGGCCAGCACGACACGGCGGCGCGTCTGCGGCGCGCAGGCGACCAGTTCGCCGATCTCGCAATCGATGCCTTTGCCCTTCAGGATGTGCGCCACTTTTTCGCGTTTCCACTGGCGATAGGCTCCGGCTTCGAAATGCTGGAGCGCGCAACCACCGCATTCGGTGAAATGGCGGCAGGCGGGGTCGATGCGCAGCGGCGATGCTTCCAGCACCGCCATCAGCATGGCGCGATCCCTTTCGCGCGCGGCGGTGACCGTTTCACCGGGCAGTGTGAAGGGAATGAACAGATCGCCTGTCTCGGTCTCGGCGACACCGTCGCCCTGAGCGCCAAGTTTCCTGATGCTGAAGCGCGCGCTCATCGGTCCTTGATCCCACCGAGCAGGAATTCGCGATTGCCGTCGCCGCCCTCGATCGGCGACAAATGCAGCCCCAGCGAGCGCCAGCCTGGCACGGAGTCCAGCCAATCCTGCAGCAGGCCGGCGACACGGGAGGCGTCGTAGGGATCTTTCAACAGACCACCCTTGCCGATCGCATCACGGCCCGCCTCGAATTGCGGCTTGACCAGAAACATGGCCTTGGCGCCAGCCTTCGCCAGATCAAGCGCCGGCGGCAGCGCCAGTTTCAGCGAGATGAAGCTGACGTCGGACACGATGAAATCCGGAATACGCCCGCTGAGATCGGCAACGGCGAGATCGCGGGCGTTCAGTCCTTCGATCACCGTCACACGCGGGTCGCCGCCGATATCAGGATGCATCTGGCCATGACCGACATCGACCGCGGTGACATGGGCCACGCCGCGCTCGAGCAACACCTGGGTGAAGCCGCCGGTCGAGGCGCCGATGTCGAGCGCTTCAGAGCCGGCAGGGTCGAGGCCGAAATGATCGAGCCCACCGATCAGCTTGAGTGCCGCGCGCGACACATAGCCTTGCGCCGGATCATCGATGGCAACAAGGCATTGCGGCAAAACGCTCTGGCCGGGCTTGCGCGCAATGACGCCGTCGACGGTCACCGTGCCACGCTCGACCGCGTCGCGGGCACGTGAGCGGCTGGCAAACAGCCCGCGCTGGATGAGCAGGTCGTCGAGCCGCTGGCGTGCGCTGGCTGGCAGAGGGGAATTCATTGGCCTTCATGGCGAAAGCCGATGACGATGGCAAGAGCACCGGCCGGAAGCATCTCGTCTCACGTTCCCATCATCACGCCCAGCACATTGGACCGCGGCGATAGTGAGGCGTTCCGTCACGCCGACCATCCCTATGAATATCTATCCGTTGCGCCGGTTGAGACGGATGACCGCCGAAGCATGAGGTCTCGTCGCCTGCCGATAAGTGCCTAAAATCTAGAAAGCCTCATGATTTCTTAACCAATTTTCATCGCATTTGCTTGAGGACTTCAATGTTATGACCGCGACGACCGGAAAAGCCGGATGAAGAGGCGGCAACCTTGGAAATGGCCAGCGATATCGTCTACAAGGTTCTTGACCGGATTTCCGGCGCCGGCCTGCTGGCGACCGGACTTCTGTTGCTGACTGCTTTGGTCAGCGCCCTGGTCGCCTACTGGCGCACGGTCGAGAAAAAGAGCTGGAAAGAGTTTTTCGAGTTCGCAGTCCCGCATGAGGTCATCACGCACCCTTCGGCGAAAGCCGACCTTTTGTTCTGGGTGACGCGGAAGGCGCTGATGCCATTCCTCATGCTGCCCGCCGGCGTCGTCTTCGTCAGCGCCGTCGGCTATGCGACGAACTGGTTGCTCTCCACGCTGCTGGCGATCCAGCCGCCCCTGATCGAAGGACCGGCAGGGCCGGTGACGGTGACGATCTTCACCATCACCATGCTGCTTGCCTACGACATTTCGTACTATCTCTATCACGTCG
This sequence comes from Mesorhizobium sp. WSM4809, assembly GCF_055811655.1. Lineage (NCBI taxonomy): Bacteria > Pseudomonadati > Pseudomonadota > Alphaproteobacteria > Hyphomicrobiales > Phyllobacteriaceae > Mesorhizobium > Mesorhizobium sp. WSM4809. The sequence continues at coordinate 507,406 of NZ_JBVVQW010000001.1, read as the reverse complement.
CACAGCACCGCTACCCGGTGCTGTGGGAACTGCACAAGGTTCACCATTCGGCCGAGGTGATGGTCGGCATCACCAAGGATCGCGTCCACCCGCTCGACGAATTGATGAACCGGGCCTGGGACGGCGTCATTCCCGGCATCTGCTTCGGCATCTGGTCGCTGGTGTCGCTGAACCTCGTCGAGCTGACGGTCTTCGGCGTCAACGTCTACATCATACGCAACATCCTGATGATGGATTTCGTCAGGCACACGCATTTCAAGATCTCGTTTGGACCGTTGAACAATCTGATCCTGTGCCCGCACTGGCATCAGCTGCACCACAGCACCGACCCGCGCCACTACGACAAGAACTTCGGGCTGCTCTTCTCGTTCTGGGATCGGCTCTTCGGAACCCTGTGCATTCCGAGACCCGACGAGGACTTCAAGTTCGGTTTGATCGAACGCAACGTGCGCGACTACCAGTCGCTCGCAGGCCTCTATGTCCTGCCGCTGAAGCGGATGTGGCGGCAGATCGCCAGACATTTCCGCACCGACAAGCCCGAGCCACAGCAATCGCCGCAAAGGGGGAAGCCATGAACGGACCCGCCGTGTTCCGGATGCCGCGAACGCACCGGATCGAAATTGCGACCTCGCCAGCGCGACTGGCAGAAATCGCGCCCGCCTGGGCAACGCTCTGGCAACGCGCCGGCGGCCTCGTTTTCCAGCATCCCGACTGGATCTCGGCCTGGTGGCACACCACACCGCATCAGGACCGTCGCGGTCTCAGGATCGGCCTGGTCTGGAGCGGCGAGCGTCTCGAGGCCGTCATTGCGCTCGCGACCTTCTGGCGCTCAGGCATCCGTATGCTGGAATGGGCGGCGAAAGATCACTGCGACTATGGCGATGTCCTGGTTGCTCCCGATGCCGAGCCACAGATCCTGCCGCAACTCTGGCAACATATCCTCGACGATGGCGGCTTCGATCTTGCCTACCTCAATCGTCTGTTGCCTGATGCCCGATTCCGGACCCTGCTTGGTCCCGCCGCCCCAGGCCAGAGCAATATCTTGCAGCCAAGCCACCGCAGCGAGGTCAGCTATCGAGTTTCCGGCGCCGGGCAACGCGGCGCACAATGGTTTGAAAGCCAGTCGAAGAAAACTCGGCAAAACTATCGCCGTGGCTACAAATTCATGGAGGAAGGCGGCGCGCTGCGTTTCCGCCTGATGGATGCGCACGAAGCCCGCGAGCCGGTGCTGGAGCGCGTCGCCGCGCTGAAGCGGTTGTGGCTTGCAAAACACGGCCGCGTTTCGGACCTCTTCGACGAAGGCTCCCCCGCGCTGGCGGCACTCATATCCGTTCTGGCCAAGCTTGGATTGCTGCGCATCTTCGTGCTCGAACGCGAAGACGAGATCATCGCCATCTCGATCAATTTCGAGCAGCATGGAACGATGATGGCTTTCGTCACCACCTATGATCCGGCCTTCGAACGGGCCTCGCCGGGGATGGCCTTGATGATGGATTACATCCAGTGGTCGTTTGACCGAGGCTTGACCACGATCGATTTTCTCTGCGGCGGCGAGGATTTCAAGCGCCGCTTTGCGACGCATTCGGTGACCTTGTCGTCGGTGGTGGGTGGACGAAACCTGCGCGGACGCCTAGCCGCCCTGGCAGACCGCGCCCGCCACGCGGCGCAATCCTGGCGCCCCGAGAAATCGGCGCAGCAAGCGGAGCTGGTTGCGGCAGAGTAGCATTGCCGACGCTTTTTAGATCGCCTGCACAGCGGCAAGCGCGAAACGATCGGGCAATCCCGATAGGCTTGTTGGTCTTCAGCTCAGAATACGGTTCGCGAAACCGGGCGCTCGACGGCTGGAGACAAGCCATCCTCACGGCCGCCCGAAGCTTGCTCGCGTGCAGGCTCGATGGCACCCGCAGGCGCGGGAACAGGGGCCGGCAGAACCACCATTTGCGGCACCTGCTTGAAGGAAAAGCCGCCGCGGATGCCGCCCATCTTGCCGGCGATGATGCCCATCGCCGCCTTTTCGAGGCTGCGGTCATAGCGCGTTTCGGGTGTGGCCGGCGCGATGATAACGGCGCAAAGTGCTGCGCCGCACAGAAGCGTTTTCATTGTTGTTGTCTCCCTGCCTGATCACGATTTAGCAGGGCGCCATTGAAAAACGGCCAAGAGACACGGTAAGCAAAGCGCCAAATGGCAGCGTAAACAATGCCTTAAGATCGCTTGCCGGCAAACTGATTCAAGTCTTTGAGACTTTGATTCAGGCGCGCTGGATCAGGCGCGCTGGGCGTGGACTGTGTGCCCGAGTGCCACGAATACGGTGCGCACGATGCCGGCGGCATCGAGCCCGGCATCGGCATACATCTTTTCCGGCTTGGCGTGGTCGGTGAACGCGTCGGGCAGCACCAGCGGGCGCACCTTCAGGCCGCTTTCCAGCAGCCCTTCATGGGCGAGGAACTGCAGCACGTGGCTGGCGAAGCCGCCAACGGCGCCCTCCTCCACCGTCACCAGAACCTCATGCGAACGGGCCAGCCGTCGGACCAGATCCTGGTCGAGCGGCTTGGCGAAACGGGCGTCGGCGACCGTGGTGGACAGGCCGGCAGCCCCTAGCTCCTCCGCGGCGATCAGGCAATCCTGCAGCCGCGTGCCGAAGGACAGCAATGCAACCTTGGTGCCCTCCTTGACGATGCGGCCCTTGCCGATTTCGAGAACCGAGCCGCGCTCCGGCATGTCGACGCCGACGCCATTGCCGCGCGGATAGCGGAAGGCGATCGGACCCTCATCATAGCTCGCCGCGGTGCGCACCATGTGGCGCAGCTCCGCCTCGTCGGCCGCCGCCATGACGACGAAACCCGGCAGTGTCGCCAGGAAGGTGGTGTCGAAAGCGCCGCAATGGGTCGCGCCATCGGCGCCGACGAAGCCGGCGCGGTCGATGGGAAACCGCACCGGCAATTTCTGAATGGCGACGTCGTGGACGACCTGGTCGTATGCGCGCTGCAGGAAGGTCGAATAGATCGCCGCGAATGGCTTGTAACCTTCGGTGGCAAGGCCGGCGGCAAAGGTCACCGCGTGCTGTTCGGCAATGCCGACATCGAAGATCCGCGATGGAAACGCTTCGCCGAACAAATCGAGGCCGGTGCCGCTCGGCATGGCGGCGGTGATGGCGACGATGCGGTCGTCCTCACGGCCCTCCTGAACCAGGCTTTCGGCGAACACCTTGGTGTAGGCAGGCGCGTTGGCCGGCGCCTTGGCCTGCGCGCCGGTAATGACGTCGAACTTGTTGACGCCGTGATATTTGTCGGCGGCGGCTTCGGCCGGCGCATAGCCCTTGCCCTTCTGGGTGACGACATGGATGAGCACCGGGCCTTCGCCATTGTCGCGGACATTTTTCAGGACCGGGATCAGATGCTCCAGATTGTGGCCGTCTATCGGGCCGATGTGATAGAAGCCGAGTTCCTCGAACAGCGTGCCGCCGGTGACGTACCCGCGTGCATGCTCGACCGCCCTTGTGATCGCACGATCCGCGCGCTTGCCGAGATAGGACGTCAGTTTCTTGCCGAAATCGCGCAGGCCGATATAGGCCTTGCCGGAGGCCAGCCGCGCCAGATAGGCGCTCATCGCGCCGGTCGGCGGCGCGATCGACATGTCGTTGTCGTTGAGAATGACGATCAGCCGTGCATCGAGCGCACCGGCATTGTTCATCGCCTCATAGGCCATGCCGGCAGACATGGCGCCGTCGCCGATGACGGCAATGACGTTGTTGCGGCCGCCGGAGAGATCGCGGGCGGCGGCCATTCCGAGGCCGGCCGATATCGATGTCGAGGAGTGGGCGGCGCCGAAGGGATCGTACTCGCTCTCGGCGCGGCGGGTGAAGCCGGACAGGCCGCCTTCCTGGCGCAGCGTGCGGATACGGTCGCGGCGGCCGGTCAGGATCTTGTGCGGATAGGCCTGGTGGCCGACATCCCAGATCAGCCGGTCGTCCGGGGTGTTGAAGACATAGTGCAGCGCCACTGTCAGCTCGACCACGCCAAGCCCGGCGCCCAGATGACCACCCGTGCGGGACACGGCGTCGACCAGCTCGGCGCGAAGCTCGGACGCCAATTGTGGCAGTTCGCTTTCGGCAAGCGTGCGCAGGTCGGCCGGGATGCGGACCTTGTCGAGAAGCGGCGTATGCGGCGTTGCGTTCACGGTGCTCGGGCTTTCGGTTGATGGGCGAATAGGCCGCCGGCCGGCGAAAGTAAATGCGTGTCAGTGACGCGGATCAGGCCCTAGTCTTTTGTCTATGCATTTCGTTCTGCCACTTTGGGTGACAGGCATCAGCTTTCCGGCAGCGGGATGAATTCTTCCTCGTCTCCTGGAACGATGTCGAAGCGGCCCGTCTTCCATTCTTGCTTGGCCTGTTCGATGCGTTCCTTCGACGATGAGACGAAATTCCACCAGATGTAACGCTTCGAACCGAGCGAGGCGCCGCCAAACAGCATGAAATGTGCACCGGTCTGCGACGATACGACGATCTCGTCACCGGGACGGAACACCAGCAGCCGTTCCGCCGGAAAGACGTCACCTGATATCGAGACCTCGCCTTCCAGCGTGTAGATAGCTCGTTCTTCCGCATCGGCCGGGATGTTCACGCTGGCGCCGGGCGCCAGGCGCAGGTCGGCGTAGAGCGTCTCCGAGTCAGCCCTGACCGGCGACCGCAACCCCTGGAAATCGCCGATGATGAGGCGCCCGTTGACGCCTTCGGCATCGATCTCGGGAAGCCTGAGCGCTCCTGTGTTCTCGAAAACCGGTGCCACCTCTTCCTTGTCGTCCGGCAGCGCCAGCCATGTCTGCAGGCCGGATACCGACATCGGCGCGCCACGCAGTTCCTCCGGCGTACGCTCCGAATGGACGATGCCGCGGCCGGCGGTCATCAAATTCACGTCGCCGGGCTGAATGACCATTTCGGTGCCGAGTGAATCGCGGTGCCGGATCTTGCCGTCGAACAGATAGGTGACCGTCGACAGGCCGATATGCGGATGCGGACGGACGTCCAGCGCCTGGCCGGCGCGCAGGATCGCGGGACCCATGCGGTCGAAGAAGATGAACGGCCCGACCAGCCGCCTTTTTGCCGTCGGCAGAGCACGGCGCACCTGAAAACCGCCGATGTCCTTGGCGTTCGGGATGACCATCAATTCGATCTGGTCGCTGGCTAAGGCATCGCCCACCTCAGGGTCTTTCCCGGGGAAGAAGCTCATGGACTCTCCTTGTCGGTGGTCGAAGGCCGCCTGGCCGCATCAGGCAAAGCGGATCGCCGCCTTTGCCCGCAGCTTGGCCGCCACCTCTTCGCGATTACGCGGATGCTGATGGGTTTCCAGGGAATCGAGCAGTTCGCGCGCCGAGGCCGCGATGGCTTCGACGGCATGGTCGAAGGCGTGCTGGTTCTGCTTCGAGGGTCGCGTCGTTCCGCTCAGCTTGCGGACGAACTGAAGGGCCGCGTCGCGCACCTCGTCATTGGTTGCCGGCGGATCAAAATTGAACAGGGTCTTGATGTTTCTGCACATCGCTTCCGTATCTCCTCTTGTCCTTGAGCTGTTTCAATCGGGACGAGTTATATCCTCGATCATGATCATGTCCAAAAACCGGTGAGGCGAGCCTATGTTCGGACCGGGCCTCAATCCGCGTCGAGCGGCTCCGTTCCGACCGGCTTGCCGTCGCGCGACAGCCTGATCTTCTCGACCTTGTCCTCGGCGGCCTTCAGCAGCCGGTCGCAATGCGCCTTCAGCGCCTCGCCACGTTCATAGATCCTGATCGACTGGTCGAGCGGCACGTCGCCACGCTCCAGATCATCGACGATCTTCTCCAGCGCATCGAGTGCCTGCTCGAAGCTCATCGCCTTGACGTCTTCGTTGGTCTCATCGGCCATCATTCATCCTTTCATCAGTCGCCCGACATGGGCGGCGACCGAAAATGCCAATCCCTGCAGATCGTAGCCGCCCTCGAGCAGGCTGACGAGCCGGTTGCCGCTGTGGCGTGCCGCGCGCTGCATCAGCTGGCCGGTCGCCCAGTCGAAATCATCCTCGGTCAGATTGATCTCGGCCAGCGGATCGCGGTGGTGCGCGTCGAACCCCGCCGAAATGATAATCAGGTCGGGCGCGAAATTGTCGAGCGCGGGCAGGACGCGCGACAGGAAGGCATCGCGAAACACCTCGCTGCCAGTCTGCGGCGCCAGCGGCGCGTTGACGATGTTGCCGGCGCCCGTTTCGTTCTTCGCTCCGGTGCCGGGATAAAGCGGCATCTGGTGTGTCGAGCAATAGAGCACCGACGGATCGTCCCAGAAAATGTCCTGCGTGCCATTGCCGTGATGCACGTCCCAGTCGACGATGGCAACGCGCTCGACACCGTGTTTCTTCTGCGCATAGCGCGCCGCGATCGCCGCCGTGTTGAACAGGCAGAAGCCCATGGCGGTGCTCTTTTCGGCATGATGGCCGGGCGGCCGGGCGGCGACGAAGACGTTGTCGGCGCGGCCCGAAAAGACGTCATCGACGGCGGCGTTGGCGGCGCCGATCGCGGTGATCGCCGCTTGCCAGCTCTTCGGACTGGCAGTGGTGTCGGCATCGATGCGGGCAATCCCCTCGTCGGGAATGGCGGCGCGCACGCGGGCGACGAAATCGGCGGGATGCGCGTAGAGGATGGTGGCCTCGTCGCCTTCCGGCGCCTGGATACGATCGAGCCCGGCAAAGGCTTCCTCATCGAGCACGCGCTCGATGGCACGCAAGCGGTCGGGCCGCTCGGGATGTCCGGGCGGCGTGAGATGCTCGAGGAAGATCGGATGGGTGTAGAGACGGGTGGTCATGCTCCCTATCTAGTGCCCCGGCGCCGCTATGGCCATGCATTGCTGCTTGATCGCTGGGGAAAATCGACTGCGTCCATTCGCGTCGCCGCAGGCATTGGCCTCGCCGGCGCTTCGGCGTAAGGTCCCTGGTACTGCCTGGTGCCCGCCGGAAGCGGGAGAATCGGGAACACGGTTGAATTCCGTGGCGTGCCCAACGCTGTGAGGGGGACCGCGCCGGTAAATGCCACTGTCGATGACGGGAAGGCACCGGACGCGGGTTGATCCCAAGCCAGAAGACCGGCCTGGCAGGCATTGTCATCCGCATGGTCAGGCGGACGACATCAGAGCGACGTGCGTCTACTTGGACGCACAAACTACGCTCTGACAGTTTTGAATCTGCAATCGCAAGGGGACAAGCGATGCCGGAACACATGACCGCTGCCATTGACGATGGATTTGACCAGGATGCGCGCGATGCGGTCTATCGCGCCATGTTCACGCGGCGCGACGTGCGCAGCCATTTCCTGCCCACCGCGATCGATGACGACGTGCTGGCGCGGCTGCTGCTTGCTGCCCATCACGCGCCATCGGTCGGCTTCATGCAGCCATGGAATTTCATCGTCATTCGTGACATCGAGCGACGGGCGGAGGTGCGCGACCTGTTCCTGGCCGCGCGCGAACAGGAGCTGCCGGCGATCGAGGCGGAAAAACAGGCGCTGTACCGCAAGCTCAAGCTGGAAGGCATCTGCGAAAGCGCGCTCAACATCTGCATCACCTGCGATAGGCAGCGCTCGAAGGGTTCGCCGCTGGGACGCTGGCACAATCCGGAGATGGATCTCTACAGCACCGTCTGCGCGGTGCAGAATTTCTGGCTGGCCGCGCGTGCCGAGGGCGTCGGTGTAGGCTGGGTCAGCATCATCGAAGCGCAGGCGCTAAAGCGGCTGTTGGCCATTCCGGACCACGTAACGCCGATCGCCTATCTCTGCGTCGGCCGTGTTTCCGAGTTCGCTCCCAAACCGGACCTTGAAACGCATGGCTGGGGACGGCGGCTGCCGCTGCCGGAGTTGATCATGAGCGAGACCTTTTCCGGGCAAGGCGAGACACAGCTCAAATCCGCCGTGGCGCGCCTCAACACCGTTTCTGCCTCACCAGACATCACCCGCCCGGCCGATCAGGGTGTGGCGCCGGCCGTAGCCCAGCGCGAACCGCCGAAGGAGGCGAGCGCCTTGTCCTTGAGCTCCCTGAACTTCGACGACGCCTCGGCCAGCCGGGCGTCCCAGGCCGGATCCGGCACCTGGCCCGCGATGGTCTTGAAATAGACCTGCATCAGGCAGGCGATGGCGAAGGGTTCAATGAACGCCGCCTTGAATGCCCAGGCGAAGACGATGGCGAGCACAAAAGCCCAGCCGGCGAGCTGGCCAGGCATCAGGAACAGAATCGCGCCGGCAGGCGCCAGCATCATCAGAAAGATGATGAACGACACGCCCCACATGATGACCGCCAGCCAGACGGCGTTCTTGACCATGACCTTGCCGTTCTGGGCATAGAGCACGACGCCCTGGCGCGCCGTCTCGAAGGGCGAGGCTGAATTGATGCGGATGTTGTAGCCGAGGATGATCTCGTCGACATAGGTCAGCGACAGGCGGATCACCGTGTTGATGAAGGAGACCAGGCCGCTCAGGCCCGGTATCGGCAGGAAGGCGGCGATGCCGCCGAGCAGTCCGGTGATGGCGCGGATGGCGCCCTTGACGAGTTGGTCGACGACGAAAAGGATGTTGGCCTCGGCGAAACGCTGGGTCACGATATCCCTGGCATAGGCGATCTGGTCCTGACCGCCGGGAATGTCGCGGCCGTCGATCAGATGAACCATGACGGCGATGTGGCCGGCCTTGACGACATAGAGGATGTATTCGCGGATCCAGTAGACCGCGATCGAGACGATGCCAAACCCGACCACGCCGCCCCACAGGGCAAAGGACATGGGCCCGTCGGGATCGGTGGAGATATGGCCGACGCCATAGCCGACCGAGGCACCGGTGCCGGTCGCCATGATGTAGGCCAGCGTGATGCCGAAATAGACGATCATGCGAAAGACGATGAACGGCCAGGTCCGCATCATGATGGACACCGACCGGCCGATCTCAAAATCCCACATGTGCCCCGAATCTCCGCCTCAGAGATGGTGGAAGAGGATGGACTCAACCCGGCGATTGTCAATTGCCGGCCCCTGACGAAGGGCGACGAATTCGGGCTGACGGTTTTCTTTCGTAGCCTTTCGCCGGCGCGTTGGCTGACGGAGCATCAAACGAAAAACCCGCCTGTGCGGCGGGTCACTGGCGCGAATCGGCACCATGGACGAATATGTACCTTAGCTGAGGGCACGAAGTCAAGAAAAAATTCCTATCGGGAACAGATGCCGGCACGAAAGCTCCGGTGGGAACTTCAATTCGACTCCGGATCCGGCTTCCTGAGCAGGCCTTCGAGCAGTTGCTTGAACGCCGTCACCACCTTCTTCGACGTCGCTTCGGGGTCGTTCGAATTGGCGATCCGTTGCGCCGCCTGGCTGCTCGCTCCGATGATCAGTCGCGAGGCGGTCTCGGGGTCGAGGCTGGAGACAACGACCTCCTCCTCCTGCAGCGCGGTCAGATGGTCGGTCATTGAAGCGATGCACGCACTGGCATTCGGCCATTGCGCTGGATCCCCCAGCACGGCCGGGCCATCGCGGAACATGATGCGCTGGATTTCCGGCTCCAGCGCCATCTCGATATAGGTCGAGCACTCGTCCACGAAATGTTGCCAGCGGGTCGGTGCTCTCGACGCGACCTCATTGATGCGCGCCGCCATCTCGCCGTCAATCTGGGCTATGACCGCCTGCAGCAGCCCCTTCTTGTCGCCGAAATGATGATAGAGCGCGCCGCGCGTCAGCCCGGCCGAAGCGGTGAAATCATCCATCGAGGCTTCTGCATAGCCTGTTGTGCCGAAGGCATGACGGGCCGCCGCGATAAGCTTTGCGCGCGTCTCGGCGATCATCTCCTTGCGGGGTCTGTGCATGGCTTCTGGCCCTATTCACATACGCAACGTATGCCAATTGACATACGCGGCGTATGCTCTATTTAATAATCATACGCTCCGTATGTAATTGCCCAATCGTCCTTTGTCGAGGAACCAACCGATGCAAAATCCCTACGCGGAAATCTTTCGTGCCCCCGGCGCCAAGGGCTTTGCGGCCGCCGGCTTCATGGCGCGCCTGCCGATCGCCATGGCGCCCATCGGCATCGTGGCGATGCTGTCGCAGACGCGTGGCGAATACTGGCTGGCCGGAGCCGTCTCGGCGACATACGCGCTGGCCAACGCCTTCGTCGCGCCGCAGGTATCGAGACTGGTGGACCGCCTGGGCCAGACACGGATCGTGGTGCCCACCACCATCATCGCGGTGCTGGCTTTCGCCGTCCTCATAGCGGCGGCCAACCAGGACTGGCCGGTTTGGACGCTGTTCGTATCGGCACTGCTGGCCGCCGCCATGCCAAGCATACCTGCGATGGTGCGCGCGCGCTGGACGGAGATTTTCCGGGGGCGGCCGCAGATGAACACCGCATTCGCCTTCGAGTCGGTGGCCGATGAACTGGTCTATATCGCCGGGGCATCGCTATCGGTCGGCCTGAGTGCCGCCCTATTCCCGGAAGCCGGCGTTCTGGTGAGCACATTATTTCTCGCATTCGGATCAGCGGCCTTCATCCTGCAACGCTCGACCGAGCCCCAGGTGCGGCCGGTCGACCATAACTCAAGCGGCTCGGCGATCCGCCTGCGGCCGGTTCAGATCATCACCCTCGCCCTGATCTTCATCGGCGCAACCTTCGCGACGACGGAAGTGACCACCGTGGCGATCACCAAGGAGCTTGGCCAACCCGGCGCCGCCAGCCTTGTCATCGGAGTTTATGCGCTGGGATCGTTCGTGCTCGGCATCATCGTCGGCGCGCTCAGCCTGAAGGCGCCGCTGCAACGCCAGCTCGCCATCGCAGTCGCCCTCGTCGCGCTCGGCACGCTGTTGCCGCTCGCCGCCGACACCGTGCCGCTGCTGGCGCTGACCGTGTTCATCAGCGGTGTGGCGATCTCGCCGACCTTCATCACCGCGTTCGGCCTGATCGAGCGGCATGTGCCGGAAGCGATGCTGACCGAAGGCATCACCTGGGTCATGACCGGCATCGGCATCGGCATGGCGCTGGGCTCGTTCGCCGCCGGCGCGATGGTGGATGCGTTCGGCGCCCAGAGCGGGTTCTGGGTGTCGGTGGCTTCAGGCACGATCGCACTGGCCACGGTGCTGCTTGGCCAACGCAGCCTTGCCACCCGCGAATGCGACCTGGATGGGTGCGAGGCTGCCGCCGTTCCGGCCGAGTGACCGCCAGGATATGTTGAGATTCAGGTCAGGCCGAGTCGAAAATGATGGATTTCGAGAACCGGAGCGCAGCGGACTTTCCGGTCCGTGAGCACCGGAAAGCGCAGAAAGCCGCCATTTGCAGGCCGGCCTCACCTGAATATCGATATATCCTAAAGGATCTCGGTCTTGGCGATGTGGATGCCAAAACCTTCGAGGCCGACATAGTGGCGTTCGCGCGAGGCGATCAGGTTGATCGAGGAGATGCCGAGATCCTTGAGGATCTGCGCGCCAAGCCCGATCTCGCGCCACTCGTTTTCGCGGCGGCGGGCCTCTTCGTGATCCTCGCGGTCGCCGCTTGCCGGTCGTTTGCGCTCCTGATGCGCAACGCCGACGGAACCTTCTCTGAGATAGACGATGACACCGCGCCTGCGCTCGCCCATTTCCTTCATGATGGCGTCGAGCCGGTGGCTGGTGCCGAACACATCGGTCACCACATCCTCCGAATGCAGGCGCACCGGGACCTCCTCGCCGTCACGAATGTCGCCGAAGACGATGGCGACGTGGTGCATGGAGTCCCACGGCAGCGTGTAGGTGAAGACCTGTGCCTTGCCGCCGAGCGTGTCGATTTCCGAGCAAGCGACGCGTTCGACCAGAGTTTCCTTACGTTGCCGGTAGGCGATGAGGTCGGCGACCGAAACCTGCTTCAGCCCATGCTCCTCGGCGAAAGCCTGCACCTGCGGGCCGCGCTTGACGGTGCCGTCATCATTGACCAGCTCGGAAATGACGCCGACCGGCGGCAGGCCGGCGAGCTTGCACAGATCGACCGCTGCTTCGGTATGGCCGGAGCGCATCAGCACGCCGCCTTCGCGCGCGATCAGCGGGAAGATGTGGCCGGGGCGGACGAAATCCGAGCCACCGACATTGCCGTTGGCAAGATTGCGAACGGTCAAAGTGCGATCTTCGGCCGAGATGCCGGTCGTGGTGCCATGCTTGAAATCGACGCTGACGGTGAAAGCGGTGGTGTGGGCGGAATCGTTGTCGGCGACCATGGGCGCAAGGTTCAGCCGCTTGGCTTCTTCGCGCGGCATCGGCGTACAGACGATGCCGGAGGTGTGGCGAACGATGAACGCCATCTTTTCGGGCGTGCAGTGGACAGCGGCGACGATCAGATCGCCCTCGTTTTCGCGCCCGTCATCATCCATGACGACGACGATCTCGCCGCGTTCGAAAGCACGCAGGGCTTCGACGATTTTCTTCTGGTCGTAAGGCATGGGTACTCGCTTCGCTCGCAGGGGAATAAGGGAGTAGGGCAGTACGGGAATAGGGAAAAGCAAAAAGATTGGCCGGCCGGGCTAAGAGCGCAACATATTCCCCTATTCCCTTATTCCCCTATTCCCCTATTCCCTTCCCGTCTGTCCCCGATGCCGCAGATAATGATCGGCGATAGCACAGGCAACCATTGCTTCGCCGATCGGCACGGCGCGGATGCCGACGCATGGGTCGTGGCGACCCTTGGTCATGATCTCGACGTCCTTGCCGTCCTTGTCGATCGACTTTCGCGGCGTCAGGATCGAGGAGGTCGGCTTCACGGCGAAACGAGCGACGATCGCCTGGCCGGTCGAGATGCCGCCGAGGATGCCGCCGGCATTGTTGGACAGGAACACCGGCTTGCCGTCATTGCCGATGCGCATCTCGTCGGCATTCTGCTCGCCGGTGATGCGGGCGGCCTCGAAGCCGTTGCCGATCTCGACGCCCTTGACCGCGTTGATCGACATCAGGCCGGAGGCGATGTCCTGATCGAGCTTGGCATAGATCGGCGCGCCGAGGCCTGGCGGAACGCCGTCGGCGACGATCTCGATCACCGCCCCGACCGAGGAGCCCGCCTTGCGGATGCCGTCGAGATACTGGGTGAAGACGGGTACGGAGGCCGGATCGGGGGTGAAGAACGGATTTTCGGCATCGCCGATGAAATTCCAGTTCCAGTTGGCGCGGTCTATGGATTTTTCGCCCATCGACACCAGCGCGCCGCGCACCACAACGCCCGGAACCACCTTGCGCGCCAAGGCACCGGCCGCCACCCTGGCTGCCGTCTCGCGGGCCGAGGAGCGGCCGCCGCCGCGATAATCGCGCACGCCGTATTTGACGTCATAGGTGTAATCGGCATGGCCCGGCCGGTATTGGCGGGCGATCTCGCCATAATCCTTTGAACGCTGGTCGACATTCTCGATCAGCATCGACACCGGCGTGCCGGTGGTGATCATCGTCTCGCCGTCCTCGTCGAAGATGAAGCCGGACAGCACCTTCACTTCATCCGGTTCGCGACGCTGCGTGACGAAACGTGATTGCCCCGGCCGGCGCTTGTCGAGTTCGGCCTGGATGTCGGCTCGAGTGAAGCGGATGCCGGGCGGACAGCCGTCGACCACGCAGCCGAGCGACGGACCATGGCTTTCCCCCCAGGTGGTGACGCGGAAAAGGTGGCCGAACGTGTTGTGAGACATGAAATGACCCTGCCCGGCAGCGGAGCCGGCTTGGCGCATGACCCCGAAAATCGGAGCGATTTTCGGAAAGGATCATGCGCAAAATCAACAATGCTACAGCGTCCTTTGCACGTCCAAGAGGACGCGCGGCGCTGTAGGTTGCCTTCTATTGGCGTTTTTCACAGGGGTCAAACTGTGATCTGGCGGATTTAGTTTTGACACATTCGGTTGGTTTCTGCTCTGCTCCATCCGCCGTTGAACGCCCGCCGCCATGCCGGCGCAATGATAAAGAGGAACGATCATGCGTACCCTGATTGGCGCCATTGCCGCCACGCTGCTGCTTTCCACCGCCGCTTTCGCCGGCCAGACCGAAGGCCTGATCAAGAAGATCGACAAGGATACGGCGACGCTGACGCTGGATGACGGCAAGTCCTACAAGCTGAACGCCGAGACCGATCTCGACGCGCTGAAGCCGGGCATGGACATCGTCATCGCCTACGATGTGACCAATGGCGAAAACATCGTCACCGACATGGAACTGCCGGACAGCTCTGCCAACTAGAGCTTCCAACCTCAATTGAATGCTGTGTTTGCGGTTCAGCTTTCGCCGAGCCGCCTGCCAATGGCCTAAAGCGTGTCGCGTCTGAACGGATTCAGGCGACCCGCTTTAGGTCTTTGTTTTATGCATGTCGTTCTCCCAAAACCGGGGTCACTTTTGGGCGACATGCATTAAAGCCACTCCAGACTCTTGCCTTCGAGCTTGAGCAGGCGATCCTGCGGTATTTCCAGGTTCGCGGCCTCGTCCTCGGCCAGCCCCAGAACGAAGCGAAACAAGGTGCGCATGACGCCGCCATGGGTCACGCATATCGTCTGGCGTTCGATCGCGTCGAAGCATGGCCTCACCCGTTCGAGCAGCATCTGATAGCTCTCCGCACCTTCGCCGGGCGGCTGAAAGTTCCATTTGTCCAGAGCGCGCGTCCTGCTTGCTCCGGGATATCCTGTCTCGAGCTCGGGAAAGGTAAATCCCTGCCAATCGCCGAAATTGACTTCGACGAGGCGCGGATCGGTTCGATAGGCATCCGGATCGAGCTTCATCGCGGCGCGAATACGCTGCATCGTTTCGCGCGTCCGTTTCATCGGACTGGCGAGGAAATCGAATTCCCAGGGATTTGGGACCAACGCGGCTAGCCGAAGCCCGTTGCCGGTCGCCTGTTCGCGGCCAAGAGCGTTGAGATCGGTATCGGCCTGCCCCTGAAGTCGCATTTCGGCGTTCCACGCGGTCTGGCCGTGGCGCGCGATATAAACCAGCGGGTACATCAGGTCTTCCGGTGCGGGATCGGGACGGACGACGGTTGGCCGGGCGTTAGTCCTTGACCGTCGAAATATCAGGCGCGTCGACCGCCTTCATGCCGACGACGTGGTAGCCCGAATCGACGTGGTGCACTTCACCGGTGACGCCGCGCGACAGGTCGGACAGGAAATAGACGCCGGAATCGCCGACTTCCTCCTGCGTGACCGTCTGCTTCAGCGGCGAATTGTACTCGTTCCACTTCAGGATGTAGCGGAAGTCGCCGATGCCGGAGGCGGCCAACGTCTTGATCGGGCCGGCCGAGATGGCGTTGACGCGGATCTTCTTGGCGCCTAGGTCGACCGCCAGGTAGCGCACGCTGGCCTCGAGCGCCGCCTTGGCGACACCCATGACGTTGTAGTGCGGCATGACCTTTTCGGCGCCGTAGTAGGTCAGCGTCAGCAACGAGCCGCCATTGGTCATCAGCGCCTCGGCGCGCTTGGCTATGGTGGTGAAGGAATAGACCGAAATGTCCATGGTGCGCAGGAAATTGTCGCGCGTCGTCTCGACATAGCGGCCGGTCAGCTCGTCCTTGTCGGAGAAGGCGATGGCGTGGACGAGGAAATCAAGCTTGCCCCAATGTTTGGCGACATTGGCGAAAACCTCGTCCAGGCTCGCCGGGTCGGTGACGTCGCAATGGCCGGCGACAAAGGCGCCCAGTTCCGCCGCCAGCGGCTCGACGCGCTTCTTGAACGCCTCGCCCTGATAGGTCAGCGCGATCTCGGCGCCATGGTCGACGCACGACTTGGCGATGCCATAGGCGATCGACCTATTGTTGGCGACGCCAAGAATGAGGCCGCGCTTGCCGGCCATTAGGCCCTGTCCACCCGCCATGTGAGCGCTCTCCGCAAGATTTCAGCTTTGTGGGTTGCCCTATCGCACAGGCACAGAGCCCCTTCAAGCGTCCAAACCGGACAGTTCGGGGGACAAAAGCCGCCGATCAGCCTTTTTGGCCGCGCAACAGCTCTTCGAGCGCGCTGTCGCCGCCTTCCGGCAGCATGATACGCACATGAGCGTAGAGATCCCCGTGGCCGCCGGCCTTTTCCGGCAGGCCTCTGCCCTTCAGCCGCAGGACCTTGTCGGAGCTCGACCAGGCAGGAATGTTGACCGCAAGCCTGCCGGTCGGCGTCTCGACCGGCACCTTGGCGCCGAGCACCGCATCCGCCAGGGCCACCGGCAGATCGGCGTGCAGGTCGCGGCCCTCGATGCGGTAGCGTGGATGTCGGCGCAGATGGATCTTGACCAGCGCGTCGCCTGGCTGGCCCGGCCCCTGCTCGCCTTGGCCCTTGAGGCGGATGGTCTGGCCATCCTCGACATAGGCCGGCAGCTTGACCGCCACCTTGCGGCCGTCGGGGAACATCGCCGTCACCTTTTCGGCGGTCGCCGCTTCCTCGATGGTGACGTCGAGCGTCACGTTCAGATCGGCTGCTGTCGCCTGCTGGCGGCGATCGCCCGTGCCGGGACCGCGCGCGCCCGAAAAAGTGTCGCCAAAAATCTGGCTGAAGATGTCGCTGTTGCCGTCGAACGGATCGCCACCCGGTCGGCCGGAGCGGAATTCGAACCGCGAACCGCCCGGACCCTGCTGCCGACGGAAGCCGCCGAAGGGATCGCCGCCACCGGCAGCGCCCTCAAAGCCCTGGAATCGCGCCTTGCCGTCGGCGTCGATCTCGCCGCGATCGAAAGCGGCGCGATTCTTTTCGTCGCCGACGATCTCGTAGGCCTGGTTGGCCGCGGCAAAACGGTCCTTCGCCTTGGGATCATTCGGATTCTGGTCCGGATGATGCTTCTTGGCGAGTTTCCGGTACGCCGACTTTATGTCCTTGGCCGGTGCGTTCCTGGCAACGCCCAGCACCTCATAGGGGTCGCGCATGCTTACTGCCCTGGAGAAGAGTTGAGTCTCTGATTGCCTCCTATATGCGCTCGCATAGGAAGAAATTCCAGTGCTGGAGCATCATATCGGACGCGGAAAATCAGAGCGCGTTGAAGTCCTGCATGCGCCAGCCGCCGGCGCTGGCCAGGCACAGTTCGCCTTCGAACATGGCAACGCCGTCAAAACTTTCGCGCGAGGCCTTGAAGCGGCGGCAGGTCTGGCCGTTGTCCTTCAACTCCGCCAGGTCGGTGATGGAACCGCGCGAGCCGGTGCCGGCATTGGCCCACGGCACGGCCTGCCCGCCGAGCTGCTCGATATCGGCCGAGGAAACCGCATTGCCGATCGTCGTCTGGTCGGAGTCGCGATCCAGATTGGCCGGCGCGCCCGAAGCAGACGTGCTGCTGGTCAGGATCGAGCGGTCGACTTCGGCTTTTTCCAGGCTGAAGCCGCCGGCGCCACACGCGGCAAGCGGCAAGGCGACCGCCACAATCGCGGCTTTCGCGCTGGCCGAAGCGATAACGCTCAATTGCCTGCTGTCAAAAGCTTGCGCGATACGCGACAATCGGCAGCCTCCCCCTTGCTTCGTAAAGAATCTTGGTTTTGTAAGAATCTTGGCTTCGTGACAATTTGAGAAAAACTATGAGTGACACTGAGTTAACAAGCGGTGACTTTACCGAGGCTGCCGAGCCGTTTCGCCTCTTTGCCGCATGGCTGGACGACGCCACGAAAAGCGAGCCGAACGACCCCAACGGCGTGGCTCTGGCGACCGTCGATGCCGACGGCATGCCGGATGTGCGTATGGTGTTGCTCAAGGGGTTCGATGAAAGCGGGTTTGTCTTCTACACGAATTTCGAGAGCGCCAAGGGCCAGGAGATTCTTGGCAGCATGAAGGCGGCGATGTGTTTCCATTGGAAGTCGCTGCGCCGCCAGGTGCGCATTCGCGGACCGGTGGAGATCGTCAGCGACGCCGAAGCCGACGCCTACTATGCGACACGGCCGCGCGGCAGCCGCATCGGCGCCTGGGCCTCGAAACAATCGCGGCCGCTGGAAAGCCGCTTTGCGCTGGAGAAAGCGGTGGCGGAATACACGGCACGCTATCCGATCGGCGAAATCCCGCGGCCAAAGCACTGGTCCGGCTTCCGCATCGTGCCCAGCACCATCGAGTTCTGGCACGACAGGCCGTTCCGGCTGCACGACCGGCTCGTTTTTACGCGCAGTGCGAAGGACGGCTGGGACAAGACCAGGCTTTATCCCTGAAGCGCCAATCTCCCCCCTCGTGGGGGAGATCGGCTGCTTCCACTTACGATTTCTTTCTCGTCATGAACGCGGTGAGTGCGGCGCGCGCCTCATCGGACTTCAGCCGCTCGCGAAAATGCTCGCTTTCCTCGCCGATGCGGGCGACGAGATCGTCGCGCGAGCCACGCATCAGGTTGCGCGCGATCTTCAACGCCTGTGGTGGCTTGGCGGCGATCTGGCCGGCTGCCGCCAATACCGAAGCCTCCAGCGCTGCTTCCTCGACCACCTCGTAGATCAGGCCGGCGGCCTTGGCGCGCTCGGCCGAAAAACCCTCGCCAAGACCGAGCAGCGCGAAAGCGGCTTGCTGGCCCAGAATGCGCGGTGCCAGCAGGCTCGATCCCGCTTCAGGCACAAGGCCCAGGTCGACGAAAGGCGTCCTGAACACGGTGCGTGGCGTGGCGAAAGTCAGGTCGCAATGCAGGTTGAGCGTCGTGCCGATGCCGACCGCGATGCCGTCGACGCCGGAGACCATGGGTTTTTCGACCTTGGCCAGCGCCATCAGGAAATCCCAGACTTCGGTGCCGCCGTCGCCGCCGGTGGCGACGACCATGAAGTCGGCAAGGTCGTTGCCGGAGGAGAAGGCGCCGGGCACGCCGAGAAAGACATGGACGCGGATGGCCGGGTCGGCGTCGCCCTCGGCCAGGGTTTTTGACATTTTCGCATACATGGCGCGCGTCAGCGCGTTCTTCTTGTCCGGCCGATTCATGCGGATGATCTGGATGGCGCCCTGGCGCTCGACGAGGATATGGTCTGTCACGGTGTTTTCCTTGTGAAACGTCAGGCAGAGACGAGCGTCTTGCCGGCAGCGGCGAGGCTTTCGGCGCCATCGATGACGCGCGCCCTCAAGGCGCTGACCTCGCCGAGCAGGTTTTCGGCAAAGAAACGGCAAAGCGCTATGCGGTTGTGATCGGCAAGAGCACCGCGCGCCAGATAGGCGCCGCCGGCGGCAAGCGAGATCAGCCTGAGATAGGGCGTGGCGCCTGCCAGCGCCTCTTCCGATCGGCCATCGGCCGTCAGTTTTTGCAGGAAGCGGGTCGCTTCGCTGAGATCGCCAAGTGCCGCGTCGAGAGCGTCGGCGGTGCGGCCGAAACCCTGCATGTTCGAGGTCCGCACCGCTGCGGCCATATCAGCCAGTTCGGCGATGTAACCATGCACATGGTCGCCACCGCCGAGCGGCAGCTTGCGCATCACCAGATCGATCGCCTGGATACCGTTGGTGCCCTCGTAAATCGGGGCGATGCGCGCATCGCGATAGAAGGCGGCCGCTCCCGTCTCCTCGATGAAGCCCATGCCGCCATGAACCTGGAGGCCGAGCGAGGCAACCTCGACGCCGATATCGGTCGAGAACGCCTTGGCCAGCGGCGTCAGCAGATTGGCGCGATCGCGCCAGTATGCCGCCTCGTCACCGGCGGAGACACGGGCCATGTCGATGGCGTGGGCACAGGAATAGCTGATGGCGCGTGCGGTCTGGGTCAGCGCCTTCATGGTCAACAGGTTACGCTGGACATCGGGGTGATGGACGATAGGCGCCATACCCGTGCCAGTGTAGCTCGCGGCCTTGCCCTGCCGGCGCTCATTGGCATAGGCGATCGCCTTCTGCGTTGCGGCTTCCGCGACCGCCACCCCCTGCATGCCGACACAAAGCCGCGCATTGTTCATCATGGTGAACATGCAGGCGAGCCCCTTGTTCTCCTCGCCGATCAGCCAGCCGACGGCGCCGGGTTCGGCCCCTTCGAAGCCGTCGCCATAGATCATGGTGCAGGTCGGCGAGGCATGGATTCCGAGTTTATGCTCAAGTCCGGAACAGAAGACGTCGTTGCGGGCACCGAGCGCGCCATCGTCGCCAACCAGGAATTTCGGCACCAGGAACAACGATATGCCGCGCGTGCCGGCCGGTGCATCGGGCAGCCTTGCCAGCACGAGATGGATGATGTTGTCGGTGAAATCGTGCTCGCCATAGGTGATGAAGATTTTTTGGCCGAAGATGCGATAGCTGCCGTCACCCGCCGGCTCGGCGCGGGCGCGCAAGGCGGCGAGATCCGAGCCGGCTTGCGGCTCGGTCAGGTTCATCGTGCCCATCCACTCGCCGGAGACGAGCTTTTCGAGATATTTGGCCTTGAGGTCTTCGGAGGCGTGTTTGTCGAGCGCCTCGACCGCGCCCATGGTCAGCGTCGGGCCGATGCCGAAGGCCATGGCGGCGGAGTTCCACATTTCGAGCGCGGCGACGCCGAGCATGGTCGGCAGCGCCTCGCCGCCATATTCCTCAGGCCCCGAGAGCGCATTCCAGCCGCCATCGATCCAGCGGCGATAGAGTTCCTTCCAGCCGGGCGGTGTGGTGACGGCAGCGTCTTTCAGCACGGCACCTTGCCGATCGCCGATCTTGTAGAGCGGTGCGACTTCTTCGGTGGCGAAGCGGCCGGCCTCCCCAAGAACGGCATCGACCAGATCCTCGCCGAGATCGCCGAAGGTGCCGGCATCGAGCGCCGACTTCATGCCGGCCACGTGCTTGAGCGTGAAGGCGATATCCTCGACCGGTGCCCTATACATGCCGCCCACTCCTCCTGATGCCTCGGCCTGCCCAACCCTAGAACCGGTGCCGCTGCAAAACCACCCGCCGTATCAGCGGTCTCCCATCTTCTTTTTACGTAAACGTCAAATTTTGTCACGCGGATTTTGCAATCGCGGCGGCGCGTATTAAGTTCAACCCGTGCCGGATCAAGTCGACCGGCGATGCAATCAGAACCAGCCAACCGGAACCGCCCATGCTTGCCAGACCCGACGCCTACCGCTGCATCGAATGCGGCCTGCCCTATCGAGCGGAGGGGTTCTGCTACCATGGGGGCAGACTGGACCACGGTGCCGCCTACTGGTCGGATCGCGGCATTTTGTGCTCGCCGCAATGCTCGCTCGCCCACCACCGCAAACGCGCCGCCGAAGGCACGCTGCGGCAAGAGCCGGCGCCTGACCCGTTTGAATTCTAGCAGCTGATGCGTCGCCAGCTTTTCTGAGGCCAGCCCCCGAAAGCACTTCCTTAACCATAGCCGTTCAGGATTTGTTTTTGATCAACGGGGATTCCCTGTTTTGAAAAGGACGGCGCGCCTCCTTCGCCGCTTGAAGAGTGTCGTACCGACACCCTTCAAGCCTCTGTTTCCTGCGCATGTCGTTGCCCCAAAACCGCTGCATACTTTTGGCCGGCATGCGCTGGCGATCCTCGCTCTTGCGGCGACGATGGCGCTTTCGACGGCGGCAACGGCCTCGGATTTTTCCGAGCCGTGGAAGAACGCCGACCGCGCTCTGGTCGTCGATGCCTACGAATATAATTCCATCGACTGGGCCCAGCTCGCCACCGACAAGCGGGTCGTCGGCTTCATCAACAAGGCCTCCGACGGCATGCCGCCGGCCTATTTCTGCCTGGGCAACGACATTGAGGTAAAGCTTTGCAAGGCGCTGTGGAAACGTCATGCGGTGACGCGCGAACTGTTCCAGACGCGCCGGGTGGTGGCCAAGGCACTCGGCCTGAAATGGGGCGCCTATCACCTTGCCCGTCCCGGCAATCCGGTCGAGCAGGCGAACAATTTCCTCGATTTCGCCGAGCCTGCGCCGGACGATCTCATGGCTCTCGACATCGAGGGCAATGACCCCTCGCAATGGATGTCGCTCGACGATGCCGAGGAGTTCGTACGCCAGGTGCATCGGCGCATCGGCCGTTTCCCGGTGCTGTACACCAACGGCAAGACCGCCCGCTACATTGCCGACAACAGCTACCGATACCGGCTCCTGTCGCGGCTGCCGCTTTGGTATGCGCGCTACACCAACGACATCGACGTGCATTTTCCGATGGGCAACTGGCAAGGCTACGCGCTGTGGCAGTTTTCGGCGCAAGCCAATTGCGGCCGTTTCCGCTGCCCTTACAGGGTTGCCGGCACGCCTATCGACATAGACGTGAATGTCGCGCCGACAGACGCCGCCACGCTGCGCACGCAATGGCCGTTCGGTGGGCTTATCGACGTGCCGCCGGACTATCTCGCCTCGATACCGCTACCGGTTTCACGCGAGGCCGGCCTCGCCGGCAATGTCACCATCACCTATGCGTCTGTGGCCGCGCCGCCGACTCTCGAGGACATGGTTACAGCGTTGGGCACACGCTGGTCCCGTTTCCGCGACGGCTTCCGCATGCCAGTCGTGAAGACGGTGCCGCGACGGCCAAGCTTCGGCATTGTCCAATATGTCGCCTGGAAGCGGACCGAACGGCGTTCACCCGCACAACTCGACGCTGCCTTTGCCGTGTCCGATCCACTCAGCACCGCTTCCACCGAACTCGATCGCGGCCAGCGGTGAGCCAATGCGGAACTTCAGGTTCCCTGTTCGCGCGCTACGGCCTGCCAGCCGATATCGCGGCGGCAGAACCCGTCCGGCCAATCGATGCGGTCAAGCGCGGCATAGGCTCGTTTCTGTGCCTCGCCGACCGTGGCGCCTGATGCCGTCACGTTGAGGACGCGGCCGCCATTGGCAACCAGCGCGCCGCCATTGATGGCGGTACCGGCGTGGAAGATCTGGACGCCGTCGCTCGCCGCGTCTTCGACGCCGCGGATGACCGAGCCTTTTTCCGGCGTGCCGGGATAGCCTCTCGCCGCCATTACTACGGTGAGCGCGGCCTCGTCGCGCCAGCGCACCGAAGTATGCGCAAGCTGGCCGTCGGTCGCCGCATTGAGCAGGACCAGCAGATCATCCTTCAGCCGCATCATCAGCACCTGGCATTCCGGATCGCCGAAACGGGTGTTGTATTCGATCAGCTTCGGTCCCTTGTCGGTGATCATCAGCCCGGCAAACAGCACGCCGGAGAACGGCGCCCCCAGTTCGGCCATGCCGCGCATGGTCGGCTCGATGATCTCGCGCATGGTGCACTCGACCAGTTCCGGCGTCATCACCGGTGCCGGCGAATAGGCGCCCATGCCACCGGTGTTGGGACCGGTGTCGCCGTCGCCGACGCGCTTGTGGTCCTGCGCGGTACCGAAGGGCAGTGCGGTGGTGCCGTCGCAAAGGCAGAAGAAACTCGCCTCCTCGCCGGTCATGAACTCCTCGACCACAACTTCCGCGCCGGCGGCGCCGAAGGAACCGTCGAAGCAGGCATCGAGTGCTGCCTGTGCTTCACTGGGCGTCATGGCGACGGTGACGCCCTTGCCGGCAGCGAGCCCGTCGGCCTTGATGACGATCGGTGCTCCGGTCTTTTCGACATAGGCCTTGGCCGAGGCCAGGTCACTGAAACGGCCATAGGCGGCGGTCGGGATGTTGTAGCGGGCGCAGAGATCCTTGGTGAAACCTTTCGATCCTTCCAGCTGTGCGGCAGCCTTGGAGGGTCCGAAGACGCGAATGCCTTGCGCGCGCAGATCGTCGGCAATGCCGACGACCAGCGGCCCCTCCGGGCCGACCACGACGAGGTCGATTTTTTTCTCCCGGCAGAACGCGGCCACGGCGGCATGGTCGGCTAAATCCAGCTTCACCAACTCAGCCTCGCTGCCGATGCCCGGATTGCCGGGAGCCGCATAGAGCTTTGTCAGCAGCGGTGATGCGGCGATCTTCCAGGCGAGCGCATGTTCGCGGCCGCCGGAGCCGAGAAGAAGAACGTTCATGGCCACCTCTTGATGCCGACTATCCGTTAGAGCACCCGCTATTGCTCTCTGGGCGACGGGTCAAGGCATCCGGGCGCATTGATGGGAATTGCGCACGGGAACGTTACCCCAGCCGAAAATCGGCGGCGCACATCGGCGTCGATTTTCTGGCCTCGCTTCAGCCCTGGTAGACCACCGGAAACCAGTCCTCGCGCAGCCTCTCGCCCGGCTGCATGCCGTGGCCATGATAGGGCGGCGAGGTGCGGCCCGGCCGCTCGACATAGCGCGCATCGTCACCCACCCAGCGCAGCGACAGCGCCCGGCGCCGCGCCGCGGTCAGGTTGCCGCGCGCGCCATGCGCGGTCCTGAAGTCGAACAGGATGGCGTCGCCCGGCTCCATTTCCCATTCGAGCACCTTCATCGACGGATCCTTGTCGGGATCTGGCACCGGCAGATAGTCGCCCTCGCCGGCATAGAAATTGCTGTCGTCGAGCCAGCGCACCGGCAGGATCATCTTGTCCCATTTGTGCGAGCCGGCGATCAGGCGCAGCGTCGCTTCCTTCACCGGGTCGATGGGGATCCAGAAGCTCACCGTCTGTTGGCCATCGACGAAATAGTAGGGGATGTCCTGATGCCAGGGCGTCGGCTTCTGCGTGCCGGGTTCCTTGACCAGCACGTGATCGTGGAAGAACTGCGCGGTCCGCGACTGCATCACCGCCGCCGCCAGTTCGGCGGCTGGCGAACCCCGCACAAGGTTGACGAATTCGGGGATGCGCTCCCAGTTGCAGTAGTCATCGAAGAAACTGCCGCGGCCGTTGGCGATGTCGGATGCGGTGACGCTGCGGTTCTGCATGTTGCGTTCGATGCCGGCGGCAATCGTGTCGACCCAGCCCTTGAAGGCGCCGCGAATGCAGACAGCGCCGTCACGCTGATAGTCGGCAATCGTGGACGCGCCGATCATGGTGGCGTCGATGGTGGCAGTCTGGGAAGCCATGGCGTTCTCCTCTGGAATGAAGCCACTATCGCAACACCTCTTCATTCGCTAAAATAATAACTTTCGATCTGACATATAGAGCGCCCCTATGAGTGTGACCCTCACGCAGCTGCGCTACCTGGTTGCCGTGGCGCGTCACGGCAGCGTCACCGGCGCGGCAAAGATGCTGAACGTTTCGCAGCCGTCGATCTCGGTGGCCATTGACGCGGTCGAAAAGAATTTCGGCCAGAAGCTGTTCGTCCGCCAGCGCGGAAGCGGCGTGTCGCCGACATCGTTCGGCCGCGCCGTCGTGGCCAAGGCAAGGCAGGTTCTCACCGAAACGGAAGAACTCGTCGGCCTGGGTTCAAGCAAATCGGCTGTCAGCGGTGAGTTGGTGCTGGGATGTTTCGAGGATTTGGCGCCTTTCTTCGCGCCGGCTTTGATCCGCGCCTTCTCCGAACGCTATCCGGCCGTCAAAATCGTCGTTCGCGACGAGACGTTCGAGACGCTGGGACGACGGCTGGGGGATGCGGCCATCGATCTCGGCCTGACTTATGATCTCAGCCTGCCGACGCATTTCGCCCGCATCCTGCTGCGCGAACTTCGTCCACACGCGCTGTTGCCGGCAGGCCATGCCCTGGCGGACCGCCCAACGGTCAGCCTTGCCGATCTGGCCGCCTATCCGCTGATCACGACGGATCAGCCGCACAGCTGGCAGCACATGCTCGACCTGTTTCGCAGCCGCGGCCTTTCGCCGGTGGCCGATACGACGACAAGCTCGTTCGAACTGCAGCGGAGCATGGTCGCCAACGGCTTCGGAGTCGCGGTCAGTTACACCCGCCCGCACGGCGACCGCAGCTATGACGGCCTGCCGCTCATCTGCAAGCCGCTGTCCGATCCGCTGCCCATGCAGCGGATCCTGCTGACCTACGACACGCATCAGCGTGTGTCGAATGCGGCGCTGGCCTTCGTCGAGGTGGCCAAGGACTGGTTCGCTACCCGCGACATCTTTGCCTCGTGAAAGGCTGACGGGCACCACTCTCCCGCTTGCCGCTTGACGGTTTCTGCCGCTGCTGCCACTCCATGGACATGGAAAATATCCAGTCGAAAGCGGCCCAGGGCCGTGTCGCCGATGCGCCGAACGGCCATTGGGTCTACCGCGTGCTGCCGCGCTCGATATGGCCCTATGCGCAGCTTGCTCGATGGGACAGGCCGATCGGCTGGCAGTTGCTGCTGTGGCCGTGCTGGTGGTCGGCAGCCTTGGCGGCAAGCGCCTATCCGCGTCCCGGCGACCCGCTGCTCTCGCTGCTGCCGGCACCAGTGTATCTCGTGCTTTTCCTGGTCGGGGCCATCGCCATGCGCGGCGCCGGCTGCACCTACAACGACCTCGTCGACGAGGACATCGACAGCCAGGTGGAGCGCACCCGCTCGCGACCGCTGCCGTCGGGCAAGGCGACCCGCCGGCGGGCATGGCTGTTTCTCGTTCTGCAGGCCCTGGTCGGCCTCGTCGTGCTCATCCAGTTCAACAGCTTCGCCGTCCTGCTCGGCATCTGTTCGCTGGCGGTCATCGCCATCTATCCATTCATGAAGCGGATAACCAACTGGCCTCAACTTGTGCTCGGCCTTGCCTTTTCCTGGGGGGCGCTGATGGGATGGGCGGTCGAGTTCGGCGATCTCGATGGGCCTGCCATCATGCTTTATATCGGCTCGATCCTGTGGGTGATCGGCTACGACACGATCTACGCACATCAGGACAAGGAAGATGACGCCATTGTCGGCGTGCGCTCGACGGCACGCCTGTTTGGCGACAACACCAAGGCGTGGCTGGCCGGGCTTTATGGCGGCGCGCTGATCTGCTTCGCCATCGCCTTCGCGTCGGCGCAGGCGCCGGTGGTGGCGCTGGCCGGACTGATCGCCGCCGGCGCCCATTTGGCCCGGCAGATCGCCGTGTTGGATATCGACAATCCGGACCAATGCCTGCGGCTGTTCAGGTCGAACAACCAGGTCGGCTGGCTGATCTTCCTTGGTCTGATCGGCGGCGCTGTGTGGGTGGCGCTGAAGCCGCTGGTTTAGTCTTCCTTCTCCCCGTCACTATACGGGGAGAAGGTGGCGGCAGCCGGATGAGGGGCAGCGCCGACCTTGGAGGGGAGGCAAGAGATTCATCGGCGACACAACGCATACCCAACTAAGTCTTAAAGTCGTGGCCAAACACTTAGGTCAGCGCTGCCCCTCATCGCCCTGCCGGGCACTTCTCCCCGTATAGGGACGGGGAGAAGAAGGCTAATCCCTCGAAATGATCTCCTGGCCGTCGATGACCAGCCTGAGACCGAGGGCGCCGGCCCTGCGGCGAGCGAGGAAACGCGGGCGGCGCGTGTTCGAAATCCGCCCCTTGCGCCGGTCCTGCGGCGGCAGCGTCTTGATGGCGGCACCGAGCGATTCTTCCAGGGTGCGGGCAACGCCGTCCGATTCGATCAGCAGCATCGGCAGACGGTAAGCGTCGGCCCAGGCGCGCCAGTCGGCGGCGACATCGTCGAGATCGTCGGCCACCAGCAGCGGCACCGACAGCATCGGGTCGTTGTGCAGGAGTTCCAGGGTCACCGTGACATTGCCGTCCGGGTCTTCCATGGCGCGGGCGGCAACGCCGCGGAACGCATTGGAGGGCAGAACGATGATCGCGGGCAGGCCGCTCATCTCGAGCAAGCGGCGGATCACGGCGCCGCGCTGGTCGATGGTGAAGGTTACATCGCCGTAGTCGTCGCGAGTCGCGTAGCTCACCACTTGCGGCAGGCGAAATGGGTCGAGACGCATGTTGCGTCCCGCCCAGACTGGCTTCAGTCCGGTGTTCATAGAGTGGCCTTCCTGTCTGTCTCCTGAGAGCCGGTGTCCGGTTCTCTCCGGGCCGGTTTTTCCAGCCTCGTTTGTATTGAGACAGTAGCGCGGGCTCCTTACCGCCCCGCTTAAGAAAGTCGGTTAAATTTTGCTGATCTCAGGGATGGTTATCGGAATCCCACCAGCCGCAACTTGTCGAAAGGTTCAGATAACCTTACCCGGATTCATGATGCCGGCCGGGTCGAAAGCGGCCTTCACCCTTCGCATCAGATCGATCGCCATTGGCGGCGCGGTGGCGATCAGTTCGTCGCGCTTCAACTGGCCGATGCCATGCTCGGCCGAGATCGAACCGTGCAGGCTGCGCACCACACCGTGCACCGCCTTGTTCATGGGGTGATAGAGAGCGAGGAACGCCTCATCGTCGCCGTCGACTGGCCGCGAAATGTTGTAGTGGAGATTGCCGTCGCCCATATGACCGAAGCAGACCACGCGGGCGCCTGCACTTACCGACGCCACGGCGCCGGCGGCTTCTTCGATGAAGCGCGGGATCGATGCAATAGGCACCGAAATGTCGTGCTTAATCGAGGCGCCTTCCGGCTTCTGCGCCTCGGGCAGCAGCTCGCGGAAATTCCAGAAGGCATCCCCCTGCCCGAGGCTCGCCGCAATGACGGCGTCGCCGACGAATTCCTGTTCAAGGCCGGCCGAGAGCACGTCCTCGATCAACGCCCGCGAATCCTCCGACGAACGGCCTGATGAAATCTGCATCAGCACATACCACGGCCAGTCCTCGATCAGCGGCCGCACCACGCCCTGGGCATGCGCCAGCGTGAAATCATATGGCCGTCTGCCGATCAGTTCGAAAGCGGTGAGTGCTGCCCCGGCACGGTCCATGGCCAGGCTGAACAGCGAAAGTGCGGCCTCGGGCGACGACAGGCCGGCGAAGGCGACTTCGCGCCCCTTCGGCTTCGGGAACAGCTTGAGCACGGCGGCGGTGATGACGCCGAGCGTGCCTTCGGCACCGACGAACAGGTTTTTCAGATCGTAGCCGGTGTTGTCCTTCTTCAGCTTGCGCAGATCGTCGAACACCTCGCCGGTCGGCAGCACCACCTCGACACCGAGACAGAGTTCGCGCGCATTGCCATAGGCAAGCACGCCGGTGCCGCCGGCATTGGAGGAAAGATTGCCGCCGATCTGGCAGGAGCCCTGCGCGGCCAGCGACAGCGGGAACAGCCGGTCGGCGGCGTCGGCTGCCTCCTGCAGCGTCTGCAGGATGACGCCGGCCTCGACCGTCACGGTGTTGGACAGGACGTCGATCTCGCGGATGCGGTTGAGCCGCGACAGCGACAGGACGATTTCGCGCCCGGACCTGTCCGGCACCTGCGCGCCGACCAGCCCGGTGTTGCCGCTTTGCGGCACGATCGGCGTTCCCGTCTCCGTCGCCAGCCGCATGATCCGGCTGACTTCGTCGACGCTGCCCGGCCGCAGCACCAGCGATGTCGCGCCGTGCCAGAGCCCGCGCCGCTCAATGAGGTAAGGCGCGATATCACGCTCGTCGCGCAGTGCATATTTGTCGCCGACGATCGCCGCGAAGCGATCGATGAGAGCGGGATCGAGTGTCTCTGTGATTTCGGTCATGGGGGAAAACTATGGTGTGGGCTGCGTGATGTCACGAGGGGCGGCGGCACGCGACAGCCGATCGTTGATGGCTTCACCGAGCCCGTCGAAGGGAATACGCTCGACGGCGATGGTCCGCGCGCCGCTGCGGTCGAGTTCCTGCATATAGGCGAACAGATTGCTCGCCGCTTCGCGCAGGTCCCCGGTTTCGGACAAATTGAGGAAGGCTTCGGCGCGGCGCCAGCCTTGTGCCCTCTGACCGCCGAAGCCGAGCAAAGCCTCGCCCTCGCCGACCGCGCCGGCATTGAGCCGCATCGCGGCACCCGGCGCGTAGTGCGAGGCGAGCATGCCCGGCGCCTCGACGCCGGCGGCACCGCCGCGCAACAATTCCATGCCGATGGCCGCCTCGATCTCCTCGGCGGCGATGCCGCCGGGCCTCAGCAGCCGCATTCTGTCCCCTTCGGCCTTGACAATGGTCGATTCCAGCCCGATCGGCGTCGCGCCGCCATCGACCACCAGCTTTATGCGCGTGCCGAGATCCGCCGCTACCGCTTGCGCGGTCGTTGCGCTGATTTTGCCGGATGAATTGGCGCTGGGCGCTGCAAGCGGGCGGCCGAGCCTGGCGATCAGCTCGCCGCCAAAGCCCCTCGGCATGCGCAAGGCAATCGTATCGAGCCCGGCGGTGACCAGCGGATGGATGCCGTTGCCGGGCCGTTGCGGCAGCACCAGCGTCAGCGGACCTGGCCAGAATGCCAGCGCCAGTTTCCTGGACAGCGGATCGAACAACGCGAGGCGCTCTGCCATCGCCATATCCGCGACATGGGCGATCAGCGGATTGAAGCGCGGGCGCCCCTTGGCTTCGAAGATGCGCGCCACGCCGATGCCGTTGGTGGCGTCGCCGGCCAGCCCGTAGACGGTTTCCGTCGGGATGGCGACGACATCGCCTTCCATGAGCAGCGCCAGCGCCCGCTCCAGCGCCTCGCCCGAGCCAAGTATTTCAGCCACTCTCGTCACCTCACAGATGCGGGGTGCGTAGTACGATGGCGGCCGTTGGGCAAGCCGCTGTTGGGTAACCGATTGTTGGCGAGCAGGAGCATTGGCGATTTATCAATCCCTAAAATGCTATGTTTCCACGAAAGCCGGCATCAATTCCGGCCTGCTATCGAAGAGCTTCTGGGCAAAGGGGAGCGACATCAGTGTCTGCGCGTATCCTGCTGGGTATCATTCTTGCTGTTGCGGCCGGCGAAGCCCAGGCGTCATCCCTGGTTTTTCCAGGCACGCCATCCTCCACACCATCGATCGTCAGGATCGGCGCCCCCAACCAGCCTGGAACCGCCGATGCGGTCAACGCCAGCGATGCGCTGTCGGTGGTGGCAAAAGGGGAAGCGCAGCCCGACGTCACCGATGAAAAGGTGGCGGCGATCCCGGACAAGCCCGCGACCGGGCACGGCTTCCAGCCAGGCCCGATGGTCATTCGTGGCGGCGTTACCGGTCCCGATTTCCCTGCACCGGCGCCAACCGCTGCACCAGCGACAGGTGCCGAGCCGGCCGCTGGCACGGCGCCGGCAACGGCCACCGCCTCCGCAGCCCCCTCAGGGAACGCCGAGAACCAACCCACGCCGCCGAGCGCTCCGGCGCCGGCAGCAGGGCAGCACATGCCTCCCAACGGCTACACCAAATAGCCCCGGCTCAAAGACAGCCGACATCGATGGCGTGACTTGACGGTGGTCTGGCGCCCGGCGCACCATTGCCAGGCAAACCCCGTTCTAGGCATTTCTGGCAGACGGGATTTCATCGCTAGGGGTAAAGGGGGGTGATCATGAGAAAATCTGGAATCGTAACCGGGGCAGGCCTTCTGCTGGCGTCATTGCTTGGCGTCGTCGCGGCTCATGCCGACGATATGCTGGGATCCTATGTCGCGCGCATTTCCGATCGCGACCATCAGGCGAGTGACGGCTATGCGCTGGACAATGCCGCGCAGATGGTGCGGCAGGACCGCGCCAACTGGCACAAATTCCACCGCCGTGACAGCGACGACGAGGCTGATGGCTGGTTCAGGACCAACGGCCAGCGCGCCGACCTGCAGCGCATGCTGGAACGCGGCGGCGCGATGAGTTCCTCGACCAAGCGCGCCATCGTCAATGGCGAACCGCTGATCCAGGTCGATGTCTACGAAAACAGCGTGCGCGTCAGCATTCTCGAGAACTGACTATCGCCGGGGACGGCTGACCGTCGGCTTCGGGGACGGCTGATAGGAAAAGGCGGCGCCTCAGCGCCGCCTTGCCATCGATAGACTCGGCGGCCGAAAAAAATCAGGCCGCTTCTTCCTTGTCGTCATCTTCTTCGGACTCGTCGCCTTCAGCCTTCACGCTGTCCTCGGCGTCGTCTTCGTCTTCTTCGTCTTCATCTTCGTCGTCATCAGACAGGTCAGCGGCTTCGACCGCTGCGGCGGCGGCATGATCGAGAATGGTTTCGGAAGCGGATTCAAGCGCCTCGGCGGGAGCCGGGGTTTCTTCTGTCACTTCGATTTCGTGATCGGAATTCATGGAAGCCTCCGTGGGGTTGGGGAACATGTCCCTTTTGCCACGGAGAGATCATCGCCATATGACTGTAAGCCGGCTCGAACGGCCGGCGGCAGAGAATATTTTCTTCGCCTTAACCTGCGATCCTGGAGAAATCCGCGACCTGGCCGGTGGCCGCGCGGATGCGAGCGAGCAGCGCCAGGCGGTTGGCACGCACCGCCTGATCCTCATCGTTTACAAGAACATGCTCAAAGAATGAATCAACCGGCTCGCGCAATACGCTAAGCGCCAGCAGGGCGCCGGAAAAGTCATCGTTTTGAATCGCTTCGCCGGCTTGCTTCTCAGCCTGATTCACCGCCACAAACAGCGATTTCTCGGCATCCTCGCGCAAAAGTGCCGACTCAACGGTTTCGGCCACCGCCGTTTTCTTCTTCTCCTCGGCGGCCAGAATGTTGGCCGCACGCTTGGTGCCGGCGAGCAGATTCTTGCCGTCCTCCGTGTCGAGGAAGGAGCCCAGCGCCTCGACCCTGCGCACGATCTGCAGGAGATCGTCGGACTGCGATTGGCCAATCTCCCCCCTAGAGGGGGAGATGCCCGGCAGGGCAGAGGGGGGCGCTTCGCGCTGAGAGGTCGGCGGGACAGCGCCCCCCTCTGTCGGCTTTGCCGACATCTCCCCCTCTAGGGGGGAGATTGGGCGCGAACCTGTCGCCAACACCGCATCGATGAGATCATGCCGCGCACCTTGGTCACGGAGATAGACCTTCAGGCGATCGTGGAAGAAGGCCAGGAGGTCGCGATCCCCAGACTTTTCGTCGCCGGGGTGCGCCCGTGCACTCACATAGTCGCCGCCCAACTTGGCCTGCTCTTCAGCATGCCGTCGGTCGATCTGATCTTCAATGATTTTTCGATGTTCAGCTACGATCGAAAGAAGGCTTACTGGCGTCTCATTATCCAGCACCAGCCTCACCACCCCAAGAGCAGCTCTGCGCAGTGCATACGGGTCCTTCGATCCCGTCGGCTTTTCGTCGATCGCCCAGAATCCGACCAGCGTATCGAGCTTGTCGGCGAGCGCGACAGCGACCGACACCGGATCGGTCGGCACGCGATCGGACGGGCCTTGCGGCTTGTAGTGTTCCTCGATGGCTGCGGCCACAGATGGATGCTCGCCCTGCAGCAGCGCATATTTGCGGCCCATGGCACCCTGCAGTTCGGGGAACTCGCCAACGACTTCGGTGGTGAGATCGGCCTTGGCGAGAACCGCGGCGCGAGCGGCAAGCGCGGTAATCTCCCCCCTCGAGGGGGAGATGTCGCCGAAGGCGACAGAGGGGGTCGGCACGACCGGATGCGACGCCCCATCGCGGTCAGAGGACGCCGGCGCTTCACGCGCGGCGACCCCCTCTGGCCTGCCGGCCATCTCCCCCTCAAGGGGGGAGATTGACTGCGCCACGATCGGCGCCAGTTCTTCCGCCAATCGCTTGATCCGCTCCACCCGTTCGCCCTGCGTGCCGAGCTTGGCGTGGAAAGTCACGCCGAGATGGTCGAGGCGGGCCATGCGCTGGTCGAGCGGCTTCTTGAGATCAAGCCCGAATTTTTCCGCCGATGCCTCGAGCTCAGCCAGGTCAGGCAAATCGCCCTGGTCGGTCGTCCAGAAATAAAGCGCGTCGGACAGGCGGGCGCGCACCACCTTGCCGTTGCCGTGGGCGATCTCCTTGCCGCCATCCCTGGCTTCGATATTGGCGGTGAGGATGAAGCGGTTGGAAAGCGCGTCGTCGACACCCTGCGGCCGCGTCACAAAGCACTTCTGGTTGGCGCGAATGGTCAGTCGGATCACTTCGGCTGGAATGGCCAGGAATGCCTCCTCGAACTCGCCCATCAGCACGACAGGCCATTCGACCAGCCCGGACACCTCCTCCAGCAGCCCGTCGTCCTCGACAAGGTCAAGCCCGTTGGCGAAGGCGAGATTGCGGGCATCGGCAAGGATGATCTCCTTGCGCCGATCAGCATCGAGCACGACCTTGGCCGCTTCCAGCTTGGAAACATAGTCGTCGAAGCGGCGTACCGTGATGGCGTCAGGCGCATGAAAACGGTGGCCATAGGTGGTGTTGCCGGAGCGGATACCGTCGATCTCGAAATCGACCACGACAGGCTCCTCGGTCTCCGGGCCGAACGTGCACAGGATCGATTGCAGGGGCCGTACCCAGCGCAGCGAGCCGGGCTTGGCCGAGGCCGGCCCCCAGCGCATCGATTTCGGCCACGGGAAATTGCGGATGATCCCCGGCACCAGTTCGGCGATGATCTCTTCCGCCGCCCTGCCCGGCCTCGAAATGTGGGCGACATAAAAATCGCCCTTCTTCGGATCGGAATGGACATGGGCCTCGGCGATCGAGGAAAGTCCGGCCTTGCGCAGGAACCCCTGGACCGCCTGTTCAGGCGCCGATGTCGAAGGCCCCTTGATCTCTTCGCTTATATCTTTCGAGCGCGCGGTGAGGCCCCTGATATCGAGCGTCAGCCGGCGTGGCGTCCAGTACTCGCGCGCCGCTTCATAGGTCAGCCCCGCCTCGACCAGGCCGTCGGTCAGCATCTTCCTGAGATCACCCGCCGCCTTGCGCTGCATGCGGGCAGGAATCTCTTCCGAGCGGAGTTCTAGAAGCAGGTCAGGCATGGATGGGGCTCACGCGGCAAAATGGTCCGGGCGGGGGCATAGCAACTCGGCTGGCCGCTGTCACCCTTTCCGCGCGGGGATCGCCGATTTGCGCCCGTTTCCAGAAATTTTGGCCGCACTGTCGGGACAAGACCGCGCCACCCGTCCTTGGATCAAAGATTTCCATGAACCGAACGCAGCGCTGAAGCGACCCACGCTCAGGCAGGAAACTATTGGCTCAACGACCATGAAAACGGCATCCAGACTTCTGCAGATCCTCGCGCTCGGCGCCTGCTTCACGGCGCAGGCTCACGGCGCCTTCTCGATGCCGGGTGTGCGGCAGGCATTGCGCACGATCGACGGTGCCAGCGGTCAGGCCGTACCGCCGATCAACGTTTCCCTCGAGATGATGAAGCGGGCCTGAAGCTCAGGCCGCCAAGCCACCCGCCTGCGTCTTCAGAAACGCTTCGCCGCAAGCCTTGGCCAGATTGCGCACCCGCAGGATATAGCTCTGCCGCTCGGTGACCGAAATCACGCCGCGTGCGTCGAGCAGGTTGAAGACATGGCTGGCCTTGATGCACTGGTCGTAGGCCGGGAAAACCATGCGGTGCATCGGCAGATTGTCGTTCGATGCCGGCGCGCCGGCATCGAGCAGCGCCTTGCACTCGGCCTCGGCGTCCTCGAAGTGGCGCAGAAGCATCGCCGTGTTGGCGTGTTCGAAGTTGTGGCGCGAATATTCCTGCTCGGCCTGCAGGAAGACATCGCCATAGGTGACCTTGTCGGCGCCTTCTCGGCCGTTGAAATTGAGGTCGTAGACATTGTCGACGCCCTGCACATACATGGCCAGCCGCTCCAGCCCGTAGGTCAGTTCGCCGGCCACCGGCGCGCATTCGATGCCACAGACCTGCTGGAAATAGGTGAACTGCGAGACTTCCATGCCGTCGCACCAGCATTCCCAGCCGAGACCCCAGGCGCCCAGCGTCGGGCTTTCCCAATCGTCCTCTACGAAGCGGATGTCGTGCAGCAGCGGATCGACGCCGATCGCCGCCAGCGAGCCGAGATAGAGTTCCTGCAAATTGGGCGGGTTCGGCTTCAGGATCACCTGATACTGGTAATAATGCTGCAGCCGGTTCGGGTTCTCGCCATAACGCCCGTCCTTGGGGCGGCGCGAGGGCTGGACATAGGCAGCGTTCCAGCGTTTTGGGCCGAGCGCGCGCAGCGTCGTTGCCGGATGAAAGGTGCCGGCGCCGACTTCCATGTCGTAGGGTTGCAGGATGACGCAGCCATAGGCCGCCCAATAGTTGTGCAAGGTCAGGATCAGCCCCTGGAACGAGCGGCTGGGATGCATATGGGCGGGGATTTCAATTGTCACGGATGGCCTCGACAGCACAGGCTAGCTTGCCGGCACGTCCTAGAGACCCGGCAGCAAAGCGTCAAGCAAAGCACGCCGATGCGGTCACCCCGACATTATGGACAATGTTGAAAGCTTTGCAGGGCTGGCCCATTGCCCATCTCTCGGGCCTGCGCTCTGTTCGCCTGTGCAGCAACGACAACAGGTTTCAGCCATGCCCAGCCCGATCGTCATCCGCCCTGTCGCGCGACAGGATTTCGAGCAATGGCTGCCGCTGTGGGACGGCTACAATGCATTTTATGGCCGCTCGGGCGAAACGGCCCTGCCGGGAGAGATCACCCAGATGACATGGTCTCGTTTCTTCGATGCCTATGAGCCGGTCCACGCGCTGGTGGCCGAAGGCGAGGGACAGCTTCTCGGCCTCGTGCACTATCTCTTCCATCGCAGCACCACGGCGATCGCGCCGAATTGCTATCTGCAGGACCTTTTCACCACGCAGGCCTCGCGTGGCAAAGGCATCGGACGGGCGCTGATCGAGGGCGTCTACGAGCGCGCGCAGGCGGCCGGCTCAGGCCGGGTATACTGGCTGACGCATGAGACCAATCACACGGCGATGAAGCTTTACGACAAGGTCGCCGAACACTCCGGCTTCGTCGTCTATCGCAAGCTCTTCTGAGGCAGCCGGCCGAATCCGGTTCAAACGAAAACGGGACTCCGAAAAGAGCCCCGTTCGCCTTGAATTCAAATGGCTGACGTCACCCCTTCGGGGCGGGCACCGGCTCTGGCTTGACCTTCGGGGTTTCCTGCGCCGTGTTGGACTCGATCGGCGGCAGGCCCTTCATCAGCTTCTGCTGCAATTTGGCCAGCACATCGGGATCCGGCTTCAGGTCGCGAGCCTGGTTCCACTGGAAAGTGGCTTCCAGCTTGCGGCCGACGCGCCAGTAGGCGTCGCCGAGGTGATCGTTGAGAACCGGATCTTCCGGCTTCAGCGACACGGCGCGTTCCATTTCGCGCACCGCGTCATCGAACCTGCCGAGGCGGAAATAGGCCCAACCCAGCGAATCGACGATGTAACCGTCGCTCGGCCTGAGGTCGACGGCCTTTTGAATCATCGCCAGGCCTTCCTTGAGGTTCATGTTCATGTCGACCCAGGAATAGCCGAGATAGTTCAGCACCTGCGGCTGGTCGGGGAACAGTTCCAGCGCCTTGCGGAAGTTCGGCTCGGCCTTGGGCCATTCCTTCAGACGCTCATAAGCGATGCCGCGCTGGTAGAAGATGTTCCAGTTGGCCGCGGTCGGCGCCTTCAGCACCTCGACGGCCTTATCGTAGAGAGTGGCGGCCGAACGGAAATCGTCCTTCGAGGAATAGACGCCGCCGAGCGCCAGATAGGCGCGCATGTCATTGGGATGGGCGTCGACCAAGGCTTTCAGATGGGTGATCGCTTCTTCGTGACGGTCGAGATCGGCAAGATTGAGGCCGAGTTGCAGGTCCGAAAGCTCCTTCAGCGGCGAAGCGGCAGGAATCCGGCGATAGAGCGCGATGGCACCTTCGCCGTCCTTCAATTGCTCGGACACGGCGGCGAGTTGCACAAGGGCAGCGTCGCTGTCAGGCTTCAAAGCAAGCGCATATTGCAGATAGAGGCGCACGAACGGCTCGCCGCCGCCACGGTTGAGCGCGGTGGCGAGGTCGAGCAGGATTTCGGAGGCGCCATCGGATGGGCCGGCAACCAGCGGCGCAATCTTGTCGCCTTTTGCAATTCGGTCGCGCAAGGCGACGATTTCCAGCTTGCCCGGCGAAAACGCCTCGGCCTGGTCGAGCACCGACAGCGCCTTGGTCTTGTCGCCCTTGCGGACCAGGAACGAGGCGTAGGCCTGGGCATTGCGCATCCAGGTTTCGGGAGCGGC
Source organism: Mesorhizobium sp. WSM4809 (assembly GCF_055811655.1). Classification (NCBI taxonomy): domain Bacteria; kingdom Pseudomonadati; phylum Pseudomonadota; class Alphaproteobacteria; order Hyphomicrobiales; family Phyllobacteriaceae; genus Mesorhizobium; species Mesorhizobium sp. WSM4809. Next base: position 469,795 of record NZ_JBVVQW010000001.1, on the reverse strand, counting down.
ACCGCCGGCGGCGGTATCCTGCATGGTCGCGGCATAGATCGCCTCGGCCTTTTCGGGCATGCCGGATGCATCAGCGATCAGGGCGCGGTGGAACGACTTGAACAGGCCGAACCAATCCGGCCCCTGCAGCTTGTCGATGGACGCCATCGCATCGGCAGGCTCTCCGGCGCCTTGCTGCGCCCAGCCGGACATCACGCCGGAGATCAACCGGTCGAGATCGGATTCCAGCGACAGCTTGAGCCAGTACTGCGCCTTGGTGAAATCCTTCTTGTGGAAGGAATCGACGGCGAGCGCCAAGCGCGAGAAACGCTCGACGTCAGGCACTTCCTTGAGCTTGTCGGCATAGACCAGGGATTCGTCGAAGCGCCCTTGCGCGATCAGCGACAGCATCAGGCTCTGCTGCAGGCCGGTGTCGCTCGGGTCGAAGGCCAATGCTTGCTTGTAGTAGGCGATGGCGCTGTCGAGGTCGTTGTCGCCCTCGGCGATCCGGGCCGCCAGATAAGCGCCCGAAAACGACGTGATCTTGACCGGTTCGGTGGTTTGCTTGGCATAGGCCGGCAAAGCCGAGATCGCCATGCCGGTCACAATTGCCAGCCTTGTCAGCCAGCGCGCACGTCCTTGCCGCATCATATCCCTTTCAGCCAGGCGCCATCTCCGCATCAGCGGGATCGGCGTAGACTCGATCTTTCCAGGCAAAGCATGGCCTTTTTGGGGTCGCGCTTCAATCCGCCTCGAATTCACAATCCGGGCACCCGATTAACAAATCATGGCGACAGGCACCAGTTTTCCGGTCTTGAATTTCGGTGTTGGCCCTGCACGGCGCCGAAGATATCGCAGATTCGACCCCTGAGCTCGGCTTCGACCGCTAAGGCTCGGGGCCAATATCAACCCTCGGCTGGCGCGGCGGACCGCTGCACCAGCGTGTCGCTATATCCACCGGCCGCTATCGTGCTGCACAGTTCGTTCCATTCGCAGCCGCCGCAGGCCTTGCGTACAAGGCCAGCCGAAAACGCCTGCCGCATCCGGGCTAAGGTCCCCGTGTCGAGATCGAGGTGGGTGCCGACCCGGATTGGCCGCGCCAGCAATTCCTCTACATCCAGCCCGGCGAGCCGGTCCCGCTCGACGACGCTCTCGTTGAGGCAGTGAGGTTCCGTCTCGTCGAGCAATGGAGCGCAGACATCATCGGGGCCGGAAACGAGGAGGATGTCCTCGCCCCGGCTCAGGCGCTCCGCGACGCGATCATAATTGGCGGTGAAGGCGGGGCTGTATCCCTTGCCCACATAGGTGAGCAGGCAAAGGAGATGATGGGCGCGCAGCTTGATCGTCACGGATTGGCCGGCTTGGCCTTGCCGCCGGGAAGGGCCATGAGGGTCGCGGCACCCAGCGCTGACTTGAGCAAGCCGCCGACGATGAACGGCAGGAAGCCGAAGGTAACGGCCTGTTCGGCTCCAATCATGACGGCAAGCCATGCTGTGCCCAGCACAAGGCAGGCAAGGTTGCCAAGCAGCATGGCGACAAAGGCAAGCATCACCCTTTTGCCGTTCCAGCCGCGTTCTGCCAGCCAGCCGACCAAGGCGCCGACAAGCGGGAAGGCGAAGAGATAGCCACCCGTCGGCCCGACGAAATGCGCGGCACCCGCTGCCCCTCCGGACAGAACCGGAAAGCCGACCGCACCCTCGACCAGCCAGGCGACGATGGTGAGCGCGCCAAGCCGCCAGCCATAGAGCGCGCCGATCAGGGTCACGGCAAAGGTCTGCATGTTTACCGGGACCGGCACCATCGGCACCTCGATATAGGACGCCAGCGCCAGGAACAGGGTGCCAAGCACGACGGCTCCAACCTGCCAGGCAAGAGAACGATCCTGGAGCCGGAGCGGACTGAACGACGGCTTGCCGGGGGAGAATGCGACGTCTGTCATTGGGATTCCTTCGATCGATTGCAAATTATAGATAATTTCTGTTTTCGATCTATTATCGAATCCACAAATTCTGCGGGATAGCAAGCCTTGGCTTTTGCAGAAGTCGTTCAACCCACGATGGCAAAAGCTTCGCGCGTCGTCCCGGAGGCCGTCCTGACCGGCTTGCGGCCAATCCATTGGACGTGCCGCCCCAGTGTGACGGCCGCGGATTCGGTGTTTCCCTGCCGCAAGGCGGCGAGGATCGCGCGATGGTCCTGATCGGTGCGCGTCTCCCACTCCGACCGCCATGCCGCGAACAGGAAACGGGCGCTTGCCGCGTGCAGGTCGTCGATGGTCGCGAGCAGGCGCGGCATGCCGCATGGCGACAGGATCAAGCGGTGGAAGGCGCGGTTGGCCTCTTCCCACGACCTGACATCGCGGGACTTGTCGCCGGCCTTGGTCGCCTCCTCGGCGAGATCGAGAATGGCCGATGTCAGGTGCGGCGCGGCGTGGCGCAGCGCCAGCACCTCAAGGGCGGCGCGCATTTCGGCGACCTCCTTGACCTCGCCCAGATCGAAAGACGCGACGCGCACGCCGCGCCGCGGCTCGCCGATGGCCAGCCCTTGCGCCTCCAGACGCCGGAAGGCCTCGCGCACGGGAACATGGCTGGTTTGGAATTCCTCGGCGATATGATCCTGCCGAAGCCTGGCCCCCGGCTCGATCGCGCCCGAGATGATGCGGTCCGCCAGAACCTTGCTGATGCGCACCGCGATGGTCTCGTCCGTGCCCTTTGCCATGTTTTATAGATAATTTGCGGCAGGGCAGCTTGTCGAGCCAATTGCAGTCGAAATCGCGAGGCGCCAGAAGCAAGACTCAAGGCTGTGAGACGAAACCGTCGAGCGCAGGCATCGCCACGGTGACCAGGTCATGCAGCCGCTTCTTCGGCACCCCGTCGCGCGCCTGCACTGAGAGGCCAAACAACAGCGTGGTGTAGTAGTCGCCAAGCGCTTCCGGATCGGTATCCGGCTTGAGGTCGCCGTCGCGAACACCCTTTCTCAGGCGCTCCACAATCAATGCATTGCGCGCCAGTCGGCGCTCGGCCAGCCAATGCAGCACGCCGTCATTTTCGGTAGCGCAGTTGGTGGCGGCCGAGACAACCATGCAGCCCTTCGGCAGATCCGGCCTTGTGTAGATATCGATCGCATCGCGCAGCAGCCGCTCGACAAACCGCCGAGCGGTTGGTTCTTCGGCAAGGGCACCGGTGGCGAAGCTTCCTTCGCTGGTTTCGTAGAGAACAACGGCTTCGCGAAACAGATCCTCCTTCGAGCCAAAGGCGGCATAGATGCGCGCCGAGGCCAGGCCAAGCATGGAGACGAGGTCGGCCATCGAGGTGCCCTCGTAGCCGCGCATCCAGAAGGCATCGCGCGCTTTCTGCAGAGCCTGGGCTCTGTCGAACTCCCTTGGCCGTCCCGCCATCGCAACCTCCATTTCTTTATCGATCCACAAATAATCCGCTTGACTCAAGATTGCAAATTCAATTCTTTGTCGATCGATAAAGAATCGAAAGGAGACTGGCATGAGTTCACTCGATCAAGGGCTGCCATTCGGCGCCACTACGACACAGGGAGGGATTGGCGCGAAGCGCGGCGCCACGCTGGCATTGCTCGCCTTCGCCCAGCTTATCATCGCTCTCGACATCAACATCGTCTTCGTGGCGCTGCCCGAAATCGGGGCTGGGCTGGGCTTTTCCGGCCAGACCTTGCAATGGGTGGTGAGCGCCTACACCGTGTTTACCGGCGGTTTTCTACTGTTCGGCGGCCGCGCCGCCGACCTTATCGGTCAGCGCCGCATCTTCATCTTCGCGCTCTGGCTCTATGCGCTTTCGTCGCTGGTCGGCGGCCTCGCCTGGTCGCCGGAAATCATCATCGCTGCGCGTGCCGTGCAAGGCATCGGCGGCGCTTTCCTGTTCCCGGCGACGCTCTCGCTGATCAACCGCCTGTTTGCCGAAGGACCGGAACGCAACAGGGCGCTGGCGGTGTGGGGCGGTGCCGGCGCGAGCGGCCTTACCCTTGGCTCACTGGCCGGTGGAATCCTGACAGGCGCCTTCGGCTGGTCGTCGGTCTTCTACGTCAATGTGCTGCTGGCTGGCATCGCCATCATCGCCGCATTTGCCATCATTCCGCGCGATCCCAAGCGGCACCAGCACCGCAACTTCGATCTGCCGGGCGCGCTGACCGTCACCGCAGGCGCCACATTGCTGGTCTTCACGCTGGTCCAGGGACCTGAATATGGCTGGGGTTCGCCAGCGATCATCGCCAGCGCCGCACTGGCAGCGATCTTCGTTATCGCCTTCGCGCTGATTGAGGCGAAGAGCGCTGACCCGCTGATGCCGCTGCGGCTGTTCCGCAATCGCAGCCTCGTCGCCGGCATGACGATCACCTTCCTGTTCATGGGAACGTTCGGAGCCCTGCCCTATTTCCTGACCGTGCTGTTGCAGACCGTACATGGCTTCACCGCCCTGCAAACAGGCCTGGCGTTCCTGGTGCCGTCGATCGCCATCGCCGCCGGCACGCAGCTTGGTGAACGCCTGGCGACGCGCTTTTCTACACGCTCGACCCTGGTCGGCGGCATGATAGTCGGCGCAGCCGGCACAGCGCTGATGGTCCTTGGAGCATCAGCCGACAGCAGCTATGCCGCCATCGTTCCCGGCCTGATCATCTCCGGTGTCGGACAGGGCATCGTCTGGACCGCCATGTGGATCGCGGCCGCGTCGGGCGTGGCACACGACGAACAGGGCGTTGCCTCGGGAATGGCCTGCACGACGCTCAACATCGGCAACGCGATCGGCATGGCGACATTGATCGCGATCGCCAACAGCCATGTCGGCGGATTGACTGGCGATGCACTGAAGGCCGCGATCGCCGACGGCATACAGATCGCCTTCTGGCTGGCGGCGGCGGGCATCTTTGTCAGCCTGCTGGCCGCGTTCGCTTTGCCGGGAAAGGCGAAGCAGCCGGCAACCGGGTGACGCCGCTCAGTTCACCCGGCTGATGCAGAAATCGATGACGTCGATCAGCGCCGATTTCTGCGGCGTCGCTTCCAGCGGCGCCAGCGCGTCGCGGGCGATCTCGCCGAAATGGCGGGCTCGTCCGATCGTGTCGGCGATGGCGCCATGGCGGGTCATCAGGCCGATCGCCTTTTCCAGGCCGGCGTCATCGGTGACATTGTCCTCGATGGCACGCTTCCAGAAAGTGCGCTCGGCCTTCGTGCCCCGCCGATAGGCGAGAATGACCGGCAAGGTCACCTTGCCTTCGCGGAAATCGTCGCCGACATTCTTGCCGAGATCCTTGCTGGTGCCGCCATAGTCCAGCGCGTCATCGATCAGCTGGAAGGCAAGGCCGAGATTCATGCCGTAGGAGCGCAGCGCCGCACGATCGTTGCGGGTCGCCTGGGCAATGACGGGCCCGACCTCGGCAGCAGCCGAAAAAAGTGCGGCGGTCTTGGCCTTGATGACGGCGAAATGCTCGTCCTCGGTGGTTTCGAGGTTCTTGGCGGCGGCAAGCTGCATAACCTCGCCCTCGGCGATGATCGAGGCAGCACTCGACAGGATATCGAGCGCTTCGAGCGAGCCGACATCGACCATCATGCGGAAAGCCTGGCCGAGCAGGAAGTCGCCGACCAGCACGCTTGCCTGGTTGCCCCAGATCATGCGGGCGGTCTTCTTGCCGCGCCGCATGCCGCTTTCGTCGACGACATCGTCGTGCAGCAGCGTCGCCGTGTGCATGAATTCGACGGAGGTGGCGAGCTTGACGTGGCCTTCGCCGGCATAGCCGAACATCTGCGCGGCGGCCAGCGTCAGCATCGGCCGCAGCCGTTTGCCGCCGGACGAGATCAGATGATTGGCGACCTCCGGGATCATCTCGACGTCGGAGCCGGCCTTGGACAGGATCAATTCATTGACGCGCCCCATATCGGCCGCTGTCAGATCGATCAGATCCTTGATGGAGGCGGGCTCCCGCTTCCCGTTTTCGATGTTGAGAACGACACCCACGACAATCACTCCCGTCTTGGTATAGAGCGTGCGACGGCACCCTTAGTCCCTGCATGGACTCTAGGGCGGCGGACATGGCCACGGCAAGTGGCGAATTGGCGCGGCGTCGATGACGGAATGTCAACGACCACAGGGGGAACGGGGCTCTGCCTCGGAATCCCCTGCCCGTTTACATCAATAGCGCAAACTGCGAGTTTCATACGATGATAGAACTTGTCCGCACCAACGATGCCGTGATCATCTCCTTTGTGGAATCGCTGATGCGCGACGCCGGCATCGCCTGCTTTGTCGCCGATCAGAATATGAGCATTCTCGAAGGATCGATCGGTCTTTTGCAGAAACGCGTCATGGTCGACGCCGACCAGGCCGACGCGGCACGGCGCATCCTCAGGGATGCCGGTATCGCCAACGAGATCCGCGGAAAATAATGTCCGCCGCGCCCGCCGCCCTTGTTCCGGACACGCCGGCCCATACGGTCGACGCTTTCCATCGCGGCCGGTTCTGGCTCGTCCAGCCCAAGCAGGGCGGCCATCGCGCCGGCATGGATGCGATGATGCTGGCGGCATCCGTGCCATCGACCTTTGGCGGGCGCCTGGCCGATTTCGGCGCGGGAGCCGGAGCTGCCGGACTGGCGGTGCTGTCACGCTGCCCGGCGGCACAGGCGGTGCTTGTCGAACGAGCGCCGGAAATGGCGGCCTTCGCGGCGGCGACGCTTGCCCATCCCGGCAATGCCCATCTCAGCGATCGCGCATCCGTGCTGGTCGCCAATGTCACCGTATCGGGCCGGGCGCGGGCGGCCGCCGGCCTCGCCGACAACGACTTCGACTTCGTCATCATGAACCCGCCTTTCAATGCCCCCCGGGACCGCGCCACATCGGATCGCCTGCGAAAGGAAGCCCATGTCATGGAGGACGGGCTGTTCGAGAGCTGGATCAGAAGTGCGGCGGCGGTGGTGAGGCCGCGCGGCGGGCTCGCCGTAATCGCCCGGCCCGAACAGCTCGGCGCCATTCTCGATGCGATCGCCGGCCGCTTCGGCGATGCCGAGATGCTCGCCGTCCACCCTCGTCCCGATGCGGCGGCGATCCGCATCGTCGTGCGGGCAGCGCTCGGGGCGCGGGGAAAGCTTGCCATACGCCCGCCCCTAATGCTCCACACGCAGTCAGGCAACGGCCCCGACGAGCGCAGCGAAATGATCACCAACGGCCTCGCCTCGCTGTTCGGAGATTGAGCTATTCTGCCCGGCGACATTGCCGTTGGCCGGGAAATCCCTACATGCCTGCAACCCACCGACCGGAGACCGCGCCCTCGTGAAACGCCTTATCAACCGCCTGCTGCCGAAATCCTGGCGCTCCACCGTCGTCACCATTCCGGTCATCCGGCTGCACGGCACCATCATGGCAGGCGGTGGCCAGTTTCGGCCGAGCCTGTCGCTGGCTTCCACCGCCGGCCTCATCGAGAAGGCGTTCTCCTACGACGCGCCGGCGGTCGCCATCTCGATCAATTCGCCGGGCGGCTCGCCGGTGCAGTCTCGGCTGATCTTCAAGCGCATCCGTGACCTGGCCACGGAAAAGAACAAAAAGGTACTGGTCTTCGTCGAGGATGTCGCGGCGTCGGGCGGCTACATGATCGCGGTCGCCGGTGACGAGATCTTCGCCGATCCGTCGTCCATCGTCGGTTCGATCGGCGTGGTATCGGCCTCGTTCGGCTTCCCTGAACTGATGAAAAAGATCGGTGTCGAGCGCCGTGTCCACACCGCCGGCCAGAACAAGGCGGTGCTCGATCCGTTCAAGCCCGAGAAGAAGGAAGATGTCGAACGGCTGAAGGCGCTGCAGCTCGAGGTGCACGCAACCTTCATCGACCTCGTCAAGGAGCGGCGCGGCACGAAACTGAAGGACGACCCGGACCTGTTCACCGGCCTGTTCTGGACCGGCATCAAGGGCCTCGAACTCGGTCTGGTCGATGCGCTCGGCGACATGCGAACGGTGCTCAAGACCCGTTTCGGGGCGAAAACGCAGCTCAGGCTGATCACGACGCCGCGCGGTTTCCTTAGCCGCTTCGGCCTGTTCGGCTCAAGCAAGGGCTTTTCAGCGCCCGATATTGCCGCGGCTGCCGCCAGCGGCGTGATCGATGCGGCGGAAGAGCGCGCATTGTGGTCCCGCTTCGGGCTTTGAAAACCCGGCAAAACCGTCTAGCATGAGAGCTTGAGTTTCATGCATGTCGTGTCCCAAAAGCGGGTCGGCATGCATCAACCGACCCGACCGGCCGCCTTCGCCGGCCCAGCGTGGGAGGAGTTTTGGCATGCCGCAGATCATTTTCTTCGCCGTCGTTGGCGTTGCCGCTTATTTCGGCTACCGCACCTTCATTAGGGAAGCCGAGCGCGTGACCGCCAAGGTGCGGCGCACAGAAAAGCAGACGGCCAACGGCGCGATCGGCACTTTGATCAAGGATCCGAAGACCGGCGAATACCGGCTGGCCAAGGACTGAGCATCATCCCGCAGACGATTGTGGACACCGACATCGGGTCGCGTAGCTGGCACGCACACGCCAAAATCAATCTTGCGCTGCATGTCACCGGCAGGCGCCATGACGGCTATCATCTGATCGAAAGCCTGGCGGTGTTCACGCGTTTTGGCGACAGGGTCGAAATCGCGCTCGCCAACAGCGATGAGTTTGCCGTGTCCGGCCGCTACGCACCGGCCGTTCCAGTCGACGCAAGCAATCTTGTGCTTAGGGCGCGCGACGCCCTGCGACAGGCGGTCGGGCAAGAGCGCACACCGCCGGTTGCCATCCGGCTCGAAAAGAACCTGCCGGTTGCCTCCGGCGTCGGCGGCGGTTCGAGCGACGCGGCGACCGTGCTGCGCGGGCTGGTGGAGACATGGGCGCTGGACATCGACGGCGCAGAGCTGGCGCGGATCGGCCTTTCGCTTGGCGCCGATGTGCCGATGTGCCTGGCGGCAAAGCCGCTGGTAGCGCGCGGCATCGGGGATGAACTGTCGATGGTGCCGGATTTTCCGGCGCTTGGCCTGGTGCTGGTCAATCCAGGCACCCCGGTGTCGACGGCGGATGTCTTTGCAGCGCTTTCCCGGCGCGACAATGAGGCCTTGCCGCCGCTGCCGCGCGGCATCGATTTTCACAGCCTGCGCAACTGGCTGGAGATTACTCGCAACGATCTCGAGCCCGCGGCGCTGGCGATGCAGCCCGCCATCGGCAGGGCGCTTTCCTGGCTGAACAAGGCCGGATCGGGTTTTTCACGGATGTCCGGGTCCGGCGCCACCTGCTTCGGCCTGTTCGAGACCGGCAATGTCGCCAAGCGTGCCGCTGCCGAGATCCGCGGCCGCCAGCCCGACTGGTTCGTCGCGGCGACGCGCACCATCGCATCGGAGGGCGCAGATGGCCAGAATTGACGAGAGCCGCTCCTTCATTCCCGTGCGCATCGCGGTGCTGACCGTTTCGGACACGCGCAGCCTCGCCGACGACAAATCCGGCCAGACGCTGGCCGACCGCATCGCCGAGGCCGGCCATCTGCTGGCGGCCCGCAATATCGTCACCGACGACCGTGAGAAAATCCGCGACACAGTTCTGGCGTGGTCGCGGGATAAGAACATCGATGTCGTCATCACCACCGGCGGCACCGGCTTCACCGGCCGTGACGTGACGCCGGACGCGCTGGAGCCGATCTTCGAAAAGCGCATGGATGGCTTTTCGGAAGTGTTCCACCGCATTTCCTACGACAAGATCGGCACCTCGACGATCCAGAGCCGGGCGACCGGCGGCGTCGTCAACGCCACCTTCGTCTTCGTGCTGCCGGGCTCACCCGGCGCCTGCAAGGACGCCTGGGACAGCATCCTGAAGGCGCAGCTCGATTACCGGCACATGCCCTGCAACTTCGTCGAGATCATGCCGCGCCTGGACGAGCACTTGCGGCGCGGCAAATCGGCTCCGTAAAAGCCGAGGCAAAGCGCCGGTTCCACGCCGCGTTCGCCAGGCAAAACAGCACCGGCGCCTTTGAAACCCCATTCCAAACCGGACCTCGGAAAAGTACCTTGTCTGAAGGCGATCATCGCCGTTCACGACAAGGCAGCTACGATGACCGTGCACACCGGTGGATGCCATTGCGGCAACATACGCCTTGAATTTTCAACCGAGCTCGAGCCACCGCAAACCGAAGTTCGCGCTTGCCAATGCTCGTTCTGTGTCAGACATGGTTCGCGCGCCGTTGCCGATCCGAATGGCAGACTGGTCATCTCGGTCAAGGACGAGACGCAATTGCGGAGATATCAGTTCGGGCTGAGGACGGCCGACTATCTGATCTGCCGGCGGTGCGGTGTCTACGTCGCCGCAATCGCCAGAGATGACGATGCAAGGGCGATCGTCATCATCAACGCCCTGGACGACCGCGAACGGTTCAACCAGGAGCCGGTCCGCGTTGACTTCGATACGGAAAACAGGGCGCAGCGCCAAGCCAGACGCCGCACACACTGGACACCTGTCGAGATGAGCTTCGGATAGGCAGCTCTCAGCGGATGACCGGCTCGCCATGAAACCGTCGGCGCGACGGCGGCGATACGCCGAAGCCGACTTCCATCATCAGTCGCGGCGTGCGTGCCGGCACGGTGCCCATATGAAAGCCAAAGGGGTCCTCGACGAAGCCCAGACCGGCCTCGCCGGTGAGCGTCACCGGGCTCTGCTCGCCATAGACATCCAGCACCTGTTGCGCGGGATGGCCAACCAGAAGCGTGAGCTGATGCTTGAGGCTGCGGCGCTTGTGGCTGCCCCTGACATAGACATGCGGACCGGTGTCGGCGTCGACCGGCTTGAGGTAGAAGAAGAATTTCAGCATGCGCCAATCATCGAGGTCGAAATGATACTTGCCGAGCGAGGCGAGGTTCTTGTCGGCGTCCGAAGCCGCACCGGTTGGAAAACTCCACCAGACGCGCGTCGTGATCAGTTTTGCCTGGCCGCCGAGATAGTGCGCGGCAATATCCAGAAGCAGCGGATCGCGCTGGATGGCAAGCGCCGCCGGGCAGTCGAGGATGCGCTCGAAAAAATGCCCGCTGAGCAGCGAGCGGCCAAGGCGTTTCTCGGCCTCGGCATGTTCCCCCGGCATGAATTCGAGACGGCGGTCGAAATTGCCGAAGCAAGGCGTGCGCCCGGCGAAGTCGGCGACCTCTTCATGGATATCAGGCGGCAGGACCAGGCCTGAGAACAGCCCGTCGGAGCGCAGCGCATCGACGACCGCTCCCCGTTCGACACCGGCAAACATCGTATCCCCGGCATTGGCGACCGGTCGGGCGCGCTTTGCGCCGAGCCAATGCATGCGGCGTCCGGGCATGGTGCGCGCCAGCACGAACATCGGCAGCCAGGCAGGGTTCTCACGCAGGTCCGTCAGATAGGTTGGAATACGCACGGCGATGCGCCGCAGCAGGCTGCCGTTGCGCGCAATGGCCTCGAGACTGGGCGCGCCGGATGTGTCGGGGGTTGAAAGCTTCATTGAGTCCTCGGCTATGAGAGCACCACCGATGCCGCATCGGTGCTCGCCACTCGGCATGTCCCAAACCCAATTCCCGCTTGAACGGAAGCTAACCCCGCGTCAGATTTTGTGCAATGCACAATGACCTGAGCAGCTGCAAAAAATCATGTCGAGGAGCGGCGTTCCTGCTTGGCCGGCGCCATCCAAATCTCGGCGTCGAGCCGCTTCGTCGCGAGGCCACGGGCGATGGCCTCGGCGCTGCCGGCACTCTTGGCCGCAGCCGCCGCCTGACGCTTGCTGATCAGCAAGCCGTCGGCCAAGGCGCGGTTTCCCGAAAAGACCCGGGCCAGGAACGGCGTGCGGCTGGCTCGCGTGCGCGAAAACCGTGCCGCCATGGTCTGCCTTGCCGTATGGGCGACAACCTCATCGATCCAGCCCTCCACCAGCCGCGCGCCCGGTTCCAGGAGCAGCAGCCAATCCCCCTTGGCCTGGCGGATGCCGGCAGCGACACCGCCCGTCACGTACTGACAGCCGGCATGCTCGGCCACACGATGCGTCTGGTCGGTGGAGCCTATGTCGCAGACGATGACTTCACGCACCACGCCCTCGACCGCTCCGCCAATCAGCGAGGCGAGCGTGCGGGCGAGGCCCTCCTCGTCATTGCGGGTTTCGATGAGAACACTGAGCATCCTCAGCCGAATAGCGGAAAGCGCCGGACAGCGCCAGTTTTTGCATCGCACCATAGAAAGTTCTTGCTTTGTTCTCATCAACCAAATAGGAATAATTTCATGAACAGAGCGATTCGACACAACACGGACAGTCCTTGGGAGCGGGCGAAGATGGAACAGATCGTGCGCGCCGACATTGCAGCTTTCGGAGCAGGAAGAGCCGAGATGGCCAATGCGATGGTCGAGCAGAGTGGCATGCGTGTCCGCCCGGACCGCAACCGCGGCAGGTCAGCGGGCATCAATCCGTCCGGCCGGTTCGAGCCGGTCAGCCGGCACGTGTTCGACGATGGCTGGAATTCGCTGGAGGAACTGCCGCCCTTCAAAACCGAAGTGCAGGTCGAGAAGCCGCGCACAATCATCACCCGCAACGAATCGCCCGACATTTCCTTCGATCGTTCGATCAATCCCTATCGCGGCTGCGAGCACGGCTGCGTCTATTGCTTTGCCCGCCCGACGCACGCGTTCATGGGCCTGTCGCCGGGTCTGGATTTCGAATCGAAGTTGTTCGCCAAGCCTGATGCGGCGCGCTTGCTTGACAAGGAGCTTTCGAAAGACAGCTATCAGCCGCGCACCATCGCCATCGGCACCAACACCGACCCCTACCAGCCGATCGAGAAGCAATACCGGATCATGCGCGAAATCCTCGAAGTGCTGGAAGCGCGCGGCCATCCAGTCGGCATCGTGACAAAGTCCGCTCTGGTGACGCGCGATATCGATATCCTGTCGCGAATGGCCGAACGCGGGCTGGCCAAGGTGGCGCTGTCGGTGACGACGCTCGACCGTATGCTGGCGCGCACCATGGAGCCGCGCGCGTCGACACCGACCAAGCGGCTGGAAGCGATCCGGCAGCTTTCGGATGCCGGCATTCCGGCCTCGGTCATGGTGGCGCCGATCATTCCGGGCCTGACCGACCAGGAGATGGAACGCATCCTCGATTCGGCACGTGCGGCCGGCGCGCGCGAAGCCGGCTACGTGATCCTGCGCCTGCCGTTGGAGGTCAGCCCGATCTTCAAGGATTGGCTGCTGCGTCATTATCCCGACCGCTACCGCCATGTGATGTCGCTGGTCCGGTCGATGCGTGACGGCAAGGACTACGATTCGGAATGGGGCAAACGCATGAAGGGCGCCGGTCCCTATGCCTGGCAGATCGGCCGGCGCTTCGAGATCACAGCCAAGCGGCTCGGCCTCAATGCCGAACGGGGCACGCTGCGGACCGACCAGTTCGTTGCCGCCGGGAGAGACCAGGTGCAGCTGACGCTGCTTTGAGAGACAATTCGTCGCGGTGGTTTGATCCGTCGCGGCACCAGAATCCCGTCCGGCCTGCCCCGGCCTGCAGACGGTGCCCTCCCGGTCCGGCGCCCCACCCGACCCGGAGGGACTTGCGGAGAATCAGAGCCGATGCGAACCTCGCCGCAACATGGCTCGCGCGCGTTCTGATTCTCCGCCTCTCTTTGAGATCATCGAGAAGCCCGACTTCTCCTTCGAGACGAAGGCGATGGCGGAGGGCCTGTGGCCGGTTGCCGGGATGGACGAGGCCGGCCGTGGCCCCCTGGCCGGGCCGGTGGTCGCCGCGGCCGTGGTGCTCGATCCCGCCAACATTCCCGACGGCCTCGACGATTCCAAGCGCCTCAGCCATCTGCAGCGTGAAGCCTTGTTCCTGCGAATTCTCGGCTCTGCGCAGGCGATCTCAATGGCCTCCATCAGTGCCGAGGGTATCGACGGCAGCAACATCCTCAAGGCAAGCCTGGAAGCCATGCGCCGCGCCCTGGTAGGGCTGTCGGTCAGACCGAAGCTCGCCCTTGCCGATGGACGCGACGTGCCGCCTGGCCTTCCTTGTGAAGGGCGCGCGCTGATCAAGGGCGACCAGCGTTCGCAGTCCATCGCCGCCGCCTCGATCGTCGCCAAGGTGATGCGCGATCGCATGATGTGCGGCTGCGGCAACCATCACGATCGCTACGGCTTCGAAGTCCATATGGGCTACGCCACGCTTCGCCATCGCACGGCAATCGAGGCGCATGGCCCGGTGGCGCGGCTGCATCGCGTATCGTTTTCGCCGTTCAGGCTGGGTGGCGCTGAAGTGGTTGAGGAAGAGAGCTTCGTCGGAATGGACAGCTGATCTCCCCCCTCGAGGGGAGATGGCCGGCAGGCCAGAGGGGGTCGCCGCGCGTGAAACGCCGACCTTATCTGCGCTGCAAAATGACGTCGCGCCCGGTCGAGCCGCCCCCCTCTGTCGCCTTTGGCGACATCTCCCCCTCGAGGGGGGAGATTATCCCCGCCCACAACAAAAAAGCCGCCAGGTTGCCCGGGCGGCTTTCGATGATTGGCTAGAGGGACCCTCTAATTCAGCTTCGACTTCACGTCCGCAAGCGATGCCTTGAACAGATCGGCACCGGCCTTGGCGTCGATCTTGCCGGCAAGCAGCGCGCGCGCTGCCTCTACGGCGATGTCGACGGCGCTGGCGCGGACTTCGCTGATGGCGTCACGCTCGGCCTGGCCGATCTTCTGCTCGGCAAGCGCGGTGCGCCTGACAACATAGTCCTCGGTCTTCTTGTGCGCTTCGGCGGCAAGCAAGTCGGCTTCGCGCTTGGCGGCGGCGACGATGTCGGCGGCCTCCTGCTCGGCTTCCTTGCGCTTGCGCTGATACTGGCCAAGCAGTTGCTGGGCTTCCTCGCGCAGCCGGCGCGCTTCGTCGAGCTCGTTGCTGATCCTTTCGGCGCGGGCGTCGAGCGCCTTGGCGATCAGGCGAGGCACCTTGATGTAGACGGCAATGCCCAGGAAGATGACCAGGGCAACCGTGGCCCAGAGCGTCGCGAGAGATGTGGCGTCCATGATGCGCTCCTCACCGGGCCACGGATTTGACCGCGGCCGCGATCTCTGCCTTGCTGGCCTTGCCGCCAACCAGGGCTTCGACAATCGCCGAAGCGGTGTCCTCGGCGATGCTGCCGACTTCCTTCATGGCATTGGCCTTGATGGAAGAAATGCGGGCCTCGGCTTCGCCAAGCTTGGCGTCGAGCGCGGCCTCGACCTTCTTGCGAGCGGTGTCGGCCTCGGCCTTAGCCGCGTCGTTGGCCTGCTGGCCGATCGCGTTGGCCTTGGTCTTGGCTTCCGCCAGTTCCTGCTCGTAGGCAGCAACGGCAGCGTCGGCCTCGCCCTTCAACTTGGCCGCCTGATCGAGATCCTGCGTGATGCGATCGTTGCGGACATCGATGATGCCGCCGACGCGCGGCATCACAACCCGCTTCAGGAAGAGATAGAACAGCCCGAAGGTGATCGCCAGCCACAGAAGCTGCGACGGGAACGTCGCCGGATCGAATGGCGGAAACGTGCCATGCGCTTCAGCAGGCACACCGGTGCTGGAATGCGTGTCGCCTTCCGTAGCAGCGTGGCTGGTATCGGCTGATGGCGCGGACTCTTGCGCAAAGGCAGATGTCACGAACATGGACTATCCCCGAAATTCAGGCCCGCCGCTCGCGCGGCCGGCCTGTCCAATCTTCCCGAGTGCTCAGCCGAACAGGGCCAGAAGCGCGATGAGAAGCGAGAAGATGCCCAGAGCTTCGGTCACGGCGAAACCGAAGATCAGGCGGCCGAACTGGCCATCGGCAGCCGACGGGTTGCGCAGTGCGCCCGCGAGGTAGCTGCCGAAGATGTTGCCGAGGCCAATGCCCGCACCACCCATGCCCAGGCAAGCGATGCCGGCGCCGATGTACTTTGCTGCTTCTGCGTCCATTTGTTCAACTCCTTTGGATCTAAAATTCCGTTGCGATTCCATCCGGCGCCAATGTTGGAAATTCTTGGGCCGGAAACTTTTGGACCTAGTGCCCGGGGTGCAGGGCGTCGTTGAGATACATGCAGGTCAACACGGCAAAGACGTAGGCCTGCAGGAAGGCGACCAGCAGTTCCAGTGCCGTCAGCGCCACCGCCATCGCCAGAGGCAGGATCGAGCCGGCGACGCCGACCGCGCCGAGCGCGCTCAGGCTGACCACGAAGCCGGAAAACACTTTCAGCGTGATGTGGCCGGCGAGCATGTTGGCGAACAGACGAACCGAGAGGCTGACCGGGCGCGACACGAAGGAGATCACTTCGATCAGCACCACCAGTGGCAGCAGGAAGACCGGCACGCCATGCGGCACGAACAGTTTCAGGAAGCCAAAACCATGCTTCATGAAGCCGTAGACGACCACGGTTGCGATCACCAGCACGGCAAGGCCGAAGGTGACGATGATGTGGCTGGTGACGGTGAAGAAATACGGGAACAGGCCAAGCAGATTGGCGACGAGCACGAACATGAACAGCGAGAACACGAGAGGGAAGAACTTCATGCCTTGCGTGCCGGCGGCATCGCGCAACATGTTGCCGACGAACTCGTAGGCCATCTCGGAGACCGACTGAAGCCGCCCGGGAACCAGGCTGCGGCTTGACGTCGTGAGAAACAGGAATCCAGCCGCGACGATAACGGTTGCGACCATGAACAGTGCCGAATTGGTGAAAGACAGGTCATAGCCGCCGATGTCGATCGGAATCAGCTTGTTGATATGGAACTGGTGGATCGGATCGACCTTGTCAGCTGCCACGTTCAAACCCCGTCAATGCCGCGTACGGCCTCGTTACCATTACCGCACATGGTGCGCGGTCATTTCTTGTCGTCTTGGCCACGGCGCGATTTATCGCCCTGTCCAAATTCTGCCACAACGCCGGCGGAACGCATCACATTGAGCACTCCGGCGCCAAAACCAAGCAGCAGAAACACGATCAGACCCCATGGCGATGTTCCCGCCAGACGGTCGATGATCCAGCCGATGCCGGCACCCACCACCACCCCGGCGATAAACTCGCTGGAGAGTTTGAGCGCCTGACCGTAACCGGCCACACTGCCCGCTTTCGCGTCGTCTTTCCCCTCGAGCCGGCCCGGCCGCCTTGTCGCAAGCGAAGCTTCCAGGTCACGGCGGCGCCGCTCAAGATCGTCGTCGCGGATATCGGGTTCATGCTGATTGCCGCGGCCGGTTTCTCCGGTTCCGTCTGGCCCATTCTTGTCGGCCATCGCAACCCCCCTGCCCGGTCAGACCATCACCGTCCGTCCGCTTCTAAAGTCGCCGGCAACATAGTTAGAGGGTTTGCGCCCGTCAAGCCACGGGCGGAAGTTCATTGCCATGTATTTTAGGCAATAAAATCAATGGATTACAAAGGTGCGACATCGTGCCCGCCATGATGATAAGGATGCATGGCGCGAATCCCCCGCGCAATGGCCCTTTGATCGGCTGCGCGCCACATCAAAGATCAGCGGCTGCTCCGCACTCAGCTCCAGCCGCCGCCATAGGTCCGATAGAAGATATGCAGGCCGATCTTGGTCATCTTCTGCATCGTGCGCGCCCAGCCGGGATGGACATATTGGGCATAGTAGTGGGTCGACGATCCGACCTCCGGGATAAAGATCTTGCCGGCAGTGACGGCCATGGCGATCTCCTGGGCGGTCTTGTAGGCGGCTGGGCTATCGATGCGCTTCTTCCTGCCGTCGCAGGCGAAGGAGAACTGGCAACGGTTGAACCAGCTGTCGTTCTGGTAGACGACGCCGCAGATCGAATTCGGATAGGTCGGATTGCGGACGCGGTTGAGGATGACCTGGGCGACGGCGGCCTGGCCGCGCACGGATTCGCTCCTCGCCTCGAAATAGATGCCGTTGGCAAGGCATGCCTGCTCCTTCTGGGAGAAGACACTGGCGGGCAGCGGGTTCTGGATCCACGAATGATCGCCCTTGGCCATCGGCGGAATGAAGCGGCCCTCATTGGGCTGCTCGTCCTGAAGCAGGGCTTCGAAGGGCGATGCCTTGGCATAGTCAGGCTCGGACTGCGCGTAGGCGGTGGCCAGCACGTCCGGATGGTCGTTGTTGACCAGCGCTGCCAGCATGGCCGGCACGCCGGGATCCGGCTTCTTGTCCTCGCGCGCATGGAATGCCGCGGCGATCTGGATTTCCTTGCCTTTGATCTGCGGCTTGGCGAAAGCCATTTTCAGGCCGCTGTCCATGCTGGGCCGCAGCAAGGAGGAGGTGCGCTCGAAGATCGAGCCGGCGTTGAAGTTCTTCGGCGGTGCGACGGGAGACATCTGGACGATGCGCCCTTTCTTCTCGGCGCGCACGACGCGGTCCTCATCGGGCGTGCCGCTGACCTTGCCGCCCTTTCCGCGAAACGACACGTTGCCGACACCGGCCAGGTGGACACCCGATCCGGAGATGGAGCCGGTAACATCAGAATCGACAAAGGGCATCTCGGCAGCATGGGTCGAGCCGGCGACGGATTTCTCGACATAGGAATTCCAGCGGGTGTTCGCTTCGAGGCCGGAGACAAGGCTCGTCATGTCCTGATAGGCGACGATGGTCGGAAAGCCGATCCAGATGCCGAGACCGATGACGAACGGGGGCAGAAAGCCACGTCTTCTCTCACCGGCGGCGGCAACCAGCCGCTTCAACACACGTCGATGCACGGAACACTCTCCAGGAACGCGACAGACCCCACTGGAGAGCAAAATGATGCATTAACCTTGATGGGACGTTAACGGCTTCGATCGGACTGTTCTCAGCCGGCTTCAGGTCGAGGTTCCGAAGTCGGGCGGTTTTGCGGCCGAACTCAGGCCGGACGCAGGAAGATCGGCCGGGCGATCAGCGCGCAGATGGCGGCCGCCAGCCAGACGCCGGACCAAGACCAAAGGTGCAAGAGCCCCGGAATGGCCACCGGCACCAGGAAGAAGCCTACGAAAACAAAGGTGTTGGCAAGGCTGAGCGCGGTCCCGACATGGCTGGCCCCGGCAAGGGTGGCAAGCTCGGTGTAGGCGACACCGTGCCAGGCGGAGACCGAGATGCCTGCGACAATAAGCACGACTGGAAGGACAGCCAACCAGATGAGCTGGCCGCCCGGAACGGTTGGGCCGAACAGGACCAGCAGCCAAAGCATGGCGAAGGCAAGGGCGCTGAACGCGCTGCACAAGCGAAGAAATTGGCGGCGGTTGCCGTGACGGTCGGTGAAGCGGCCGCTCCAGATGCGCATGACCATGGCGCCGATCTGAACGGCGGCGAGGCTCGCGCTGATTGCCGCCGTTCCCAACCCAACGAAATCGTGCAGGAATACGGAGGCGAAGGTGAGCACGGCCACCTGCGGAAAGCAGAGCAGGCCGATGGCGGTCGCGATACGCCAGACATCGCGATTGCGCAGCGGCGCCGGTCCGACCGCAGCCGAAGCGAGATGGCCCTCGCCCGCCGTCGGCGGCTCGTGCAGCCAGCGCCAGGCGAACAGGGCAGACAGAGCGGATGCGCCCGCCAGCACCCCGAACACCGCGCCAAAGCCGAAAGCCAGCGCAAGCGAGGGCAGCACGAGCGCGCCAAGGCCACCGCCAAGCGGCACCGCCGTCTGCCTGATGCTCATGGCAAAGCCGCGCTCGTTTTCCCGAAACCAGCCCATGATGGCGCGGCCGCTCGAACCGTTGACGCTGCCGCCGAGCAGTCCGGTGATGAGCAGGCTCGCGGAGAGCAGCGTGACGCCGGGAATACCGGCCTTTGTCGGCACAACCAGCATCGCCATGGCCAGGAGCCACACCGCCGTCGCGCCGAGCCCGATCAGGAGCACGCGGCGATCGCCCCAGCGATCGGTAAGCAGGCCCCAGGGCAGCTCGCTGAGCGCGACCCCCAGCCCGAGAAGGCCGAGCGCCAGGCCGAGCTCGGCATTGCCCAAATGATAGCCCTGGCGAAGAACGACCGCCGTCGCCGGGATGCCGGAGAACGTAGCCGAGAAGGCAGCATTGGCGGCAACGCCGATGCCCAGAACCTTCCAGCGATGGCCCGGCTTGAAAACCCTCCCGGCGGAACCGGTATCTTCCAGGAGCTTCGGCGACTGCCGATCGGTGCAATTGACGATGGCGGACATGATTTCATTTCCCGTGCTGGCCAGTGGTCCGGCCTTGACGATCTGTCCCTACCGCCATAATTTCATCCTGAAAATCAGGAAGTTTTGAACTTACAATCCTGAAAATCGGGACTTCAGACATGCGACGCGTAACTTTCGACCTCGACGTCCTGCGCAGTTTCGTCACCGGTATGGAGCTGGGCAGCTTTGCCAAGGCCGCTGACCGGCTTGGCCGGTCGACGTCGGCGGTCAGCGCGCAATTGAAGAAACTGGAAGAACAGGCGGCGACGCCGATCTTCCGCAAATCAGGACGCGGCCTCGCTTTGACCGAGGCCGGCGAGACCATGCTCGGCTATGCGCGCCGGCTGATCGAATTGAATGACGAGGCGGCATCCGCCATCCATGATGTCGAGCTGGAAGGCTGGGTACGGCTCGGCTTGCAGGAAGATTTCGGCGAGGCGGTGCTGCCGGACGTGCTCGGCCGATTTGCCCGGGCGCACCCCAAGGTGAAGATCGAAGCCAGGATCGCACGCAGCCACGACCTTGCTGAAAGGGTCATGTCAGGCAGCCTCGACATCGCGCTCGCTTGGCACTGCGGCGAAACGCTGCCCTACAGCCAGCATGTCGCCGATGTGCCGATGCGCTGGATCGGGCCGGCAAAGCGCATCGAGACCAGCCTGCGCGACGGTGAGCCGCTGCCGCTGGTGGCGCTCGAAGCGCCATGCCTTCTGCGCACGGTGGCAACCGAAACGCTCGACCGCGCCGGGCTGTCGTGGCGGATGGCCTTTTCCAGCCCGAGCCTTGGCGGCATCTGGGCAGCCGTGGCGGCGGGGCTGGGGCTGACGATCCGCACCGACATCGGCCTGCCGGCCAGCGTCAGCGCGATGACGCCGGAGATCGCCGGGCTGCCGGCATTGCCCAAAATGGCGTTGGTGCTGCACCAGAAGGATGCTGAACTGGATCCGGTGGCAGCGCGGCTGGCCGACATATTGTTGCAGGCGGCGTTGCAGGCGCTGCCACGGGACGAGCGGTTGAAGGAGGTCGCTTAGACAGCCGGAACAGGTATCCAGTGTCGCGTTCCGTCCCCTCTGTCCTGCGGACATCTCCCCCGCAAGGGGGGAGATTGGATGTCGCGAGTGCTCTCGCGAATCTTCAACGTTGCAAGAAAGGCGCCGTCAGAACGAACTGCTGATCTCCCTCCTTGCGGGGGAGATGGCCGGCAGGCCAGAGGGGGGTGCTGTCCCGCCAATTTTGCGGAGAATTCCCGCGAGCAAAGGGGCTCATTCGAGCCCGACCGCTTATTTGCGCTTGTTCGACCTACCGGCGAACGGATTGTCCGACGTGCGCAGCGCAATGCGGATCGGCACGCCGGGCATGTCGAAGGCTTCGCGCAGGCTGTTGGAGAGATAGCGGACATAGGATTGCGGCATCGCATCGGGCCGCGAGCACTGGACAACGAAACCCGGCGGCCGGGTCTTGGCCTGGGTGACGTACTTGACCTTCAGCCGGCGTCCGGCCACGGCAGGCGGCGGGTGGTGCGCCAGGATGCCTTCCAACCAGCGGTTGAGCTTGCCGGTCGAGACGCGGCTGTTCCACACCTTGTGCGTCCTGATGACGGCATCCATCAGCTTGTCGAGGCCGCGCCCGGTCTCGCCGGAGACAGGTACGGCCTGGAGGCCGCGCGCCTGGGGAAGAAGCCGTTCCGTCTTCTCTCGCAGTTCGGCTAGAAGCTCCTGGGGATGGTCGATCAGATCCCATTTGTTGAAGGCGATCACCGGCGCCCGGCCTTCCCTGATGATCAGGTCGGCGATCTGCAGATCCTGCTTCTCGAAGGGGATGGTGGCGTCGAGCACGATGATGACGATCTCGGCAAACCGGATGGCGCGCAGGCCATCCTGCACCGACATCACTTCCAGCTTTTCATGAATCCTGGCCTTGCGGCGCATGCCGGCCGTGTCGAACAGTTTCAGCCGGCGGCCATGCCATTCCCAATCGACGGAGATGGAATCACGGGTAATGCCGGCTTCCGGTCCGGTGAGCAGCCGCTCTTCGCCGATCAGCGCGTTGATCAGCGTCGACTTGCCGGCATTGGGACGGCCGACGACAGCGATGCGCATTGGCTTGGTGTCGTCATAGGTGTGCTCGGCATCCGGATCGGCGATATCCTCGCCGATCAGCACCTCGCCGGCAGCGACGTCTTCGTCTTCGCCATCTTCTTCTTCGCCGAAGGCGCGCGCTTCGCCGAGCGCGCCGATCACGGCGTCGCGCAAATCGGGCATGCCCTGGCCATGCTCGGCCGAAACAGGGATCGGCTCGCCAAGGCCGAGTTCCCAGGCTTCCAGCATGCCGCCCTGGGCGCCCTTCGCCTCGGCCTTGTTGGCGACCAGCACGACCGGCTTGCCGGACTTGCGCACGATCTCGGCAAAGGTCCTGTCGTCAGGCAAAAGCCCAGACTTGGCGTCGATGGTGAAGAAGATCAGGTCGGCCTCGCGGATGGCGATCTCGGTCTGCGCACGCATGCGGCCGGGCAAGGTCGAGGCGCCCGCGTCCTCGAAGCCGGCGGTGTCGATGACGTCGAAATGCAGGTCGTAAAGCTTGGCGGCATGGACGCGACGGTCGCGGGTGACGCCTGGCGTGTCATCGACGAGCGCCAGCTTCCTTCCCACCAGCCGATTGAAAAGAGTCGATTTGCCGACGTTAGGCCTGCCGATGATGGCGACTTTGAAAGTCACGACGCACTGCCCGACCCGCGGATCAGCTCGGACATCAATGTTGCGCGCTCGCGGGTGTTGCGCGGCGCGCCGTCATCGGCGGCGATCTGGTCGAACAGTTTCAGCGCATCCTGCGTCTTGCCTTCCTTCCAGGCGGAAAGGCCGAGTGCCTCGCGCGCCGTGTGGCGTAGCGTGTTGGTGTCGGATGTCAGCGCCTCGACACGGCTGGAGACGTCGGCGAAGGAGCCATGGTCGACGAGCAGCAGCGCTGCCCGCAGGCGCGCCATGTCGCGAATTCCCTGGGGAATGGCTGTGTCGGCGGCGACTTCGTCGAAATCCTTGACGGCGGCGGGAACATCGCCCTTGTTCGCCTTGACGGTCGCGCCGCGCATACGGGCGAGCAGCGGATAGGCGCCGTAGCCATCCTTCTCCAACTGATCGAGCGCAGTCAGCGCCTCATCGTTCTTGCCGTCATTGGCAAGCTTCAGCGCCTGCGAGAACGCATCGCCCGAGCGGTTGGCGCGCGTCTCGTCCCAATAGCGATAGCCGACGAAGGCGGCGGTGCCGAGCACCACGAGGACCGCAATGACAATCAAGGCCGGGCCAAAACGGTCCCACAGCGCCTGCGCCTGCTCGCGACGGATCTCGTCGTTGACTTCACGGATAAAACTGTCGTCGGACATCAATCAAACCATTCCTGCCCCGTCGGGCCTTTGTCAGCCCGCGTTTTAGCGAAATTTTGCCGGCATGGAAGGGGTTCAACCGGAAAATCGCCTATTGTCCGGGGCAAACGGATGTTTGCCCCGGACAAGCAGCCGAAAAGGCCAATCGCACCCACGCCACATTTAGGCGATAGCCGGCTTGCAGACGTTCCCCGAGTGAAGATCAGATTGCCTATGCTTCGTCCGTTCCGCGTTGTTGCGTTTTCGCTTGCGGCACTCGCCGCCGCCGGTGGGGCTTTGGCCGATCCACCGGCGCCGGCAAAGCCGAAACAGGTCGTCATCATCTCATTCGACAGTGCCCGCGACATTTCGCAGTGGAAACGCAGCCGGGCACTGGCTGAGCGCACCGGCGCGCACTTCACCTATTTTCTCTCCTGCGTCTTCCTGCTGTCGACGGAGACACGCAAGGAATACACCGCACCCGGCAAAGGCGCCGGCAAATCCAACATCGGCTTTGCCGCCTCGAAGCAGGAAGTCACCGAGCGGCTCGAACAGATCGGCCTTGCCGCGCATGAAGGCCACGATATCGCCAGCCATGGCTGTGGCCATTTCGACGGCAAGGACTGGAGCAAGGCCGACTGGCTGAAAGAGTTCAGTTCGTTCGAGCACATTCTCGAGAACGCCTATGCGATCAACGGCATTGCACCCGAACCACAGGGCTGGCGCGATTTCGCGCGGCATGCGGTGGTCGGCTTTCGCGCGCCGTATCTGTCGACCGGCAAGGCGCTTTACGAGGCGCTGCCGGCGGCCGGATATCAATTCGATGCCAGCGGCGTCTCGCAGGGCCCTGCCCGACCGACGGCCAGCAACGGCATCATGCACTTTTCCCTGCCGCAGATTCCGGAAGGACCGAAGTCGCGGCCGGTTATCGCCATGGACTACAATCTGTATGTCAGGCATTCCGGCGGCTTCGAGCGGCCAAGCCAAGCGGGCGAGTTCGCCAACCGGACCTATGCTGCCTTCCGCGCCGCCTTCGACAAGCAGTATGCGGGAAAACGCATTCCACTGGAACTCGGCTTCCACTTCGCGCTGATGAATGACGGCGCCTACTGGAACGCGCTGGAGCGCTTTGCCGGCGACGTCTGCGTCAAAGCCGATGTCGAATGCATCAGTTTTCGCGATTATGTTTCGCGACAGGACGCTGGCCAAAGGCAGGTCTCAGTCGGCGGCTGAGCCGCCGACCCGGTTCGATTTCCAAAACCTTAGGCTGGGTCCTCGGCGCTCTGTCTTGCCAGATAGCGCTGGTCGATTTCAGGCAACGGCTCGCCTTGCAGCGTCGCTTCGAAGGCACGCAGGCGCTTGTGGACCGATTGCAGCTCGACGATGGTCGACCAGGACGTGAGCAGAAACTGCAGCGACCCCGTCACCTTGCCGAATGCGTTCGAAATCTGGTTCAGCGCGCCGAACGTTATCTTGTGCGCCACCAGTGAGGGACCAAGGATCAGCAGCGAGAAAATGTTGTCGGCCTGCAGGTAGGTGTAACGGACGACGTTGAAATAGATGTAGTGGAAATACAGCCTGAAATAATTGTGACGAACATTCTCGAACAGCTCGGCGGTGGTGGCCGGCTGGGCGCGGTCCGCATGATCCTCGCCGTAGACGAGTTCCTTGCGGTAGGCGGCTTCGACACGCTGGTTGCGGAACTGCAGCCCTGGAAGTTTCAGACCGGCAACCATGACCGAGATCGTCCCGAACAGACACCAGGCAAGGGCCGCGACAACCAATGGCTGCGGGATCGCGCCGATAATCGGCAACTCAGTGATATGGGCCTGCAACTGGATCATGACCGGCAGGAATGCGATCAATGTCATGATCGACTGGACGAAGCTGGAGCCGAGGTCTTCCATGATCTGCGAGAACCGCATCGTGTCTTCCTGGATACGCTGCGAGGCACCCTCGATATGGCGTAGCCTGCTCCAATTCTCGACGAAATAATTGTTCATCGCCGTGCGCCAGCGGAAAATCCAGTGGCTGACGATGAAGGCATTGACCACCTGCACATTCATGCCGACCAGCGCGAGCCACGAAAAATCCGCCAATCCGATATAAAATTCGCTGTTGGTCGACTTTCCAGTCCCCGACATCAGTCCCTGCACATAGTCGAAGAATGGTCCGTACCAGGCGTTGACGGCGACACTGACCTGCACATTGAAATAGATGAAGAACAGGATGACCGCGGTCATCAGGATCGACCAGCGCTGCCACGGATGCGGCGAATACCAGCTCCAGAATGCGTAGAAGACGGCCACGCAGAACACGAAATAGAGATAAAACCATAGAAACGGCGGCGACATGAGGATCGCGATGCCGATGATGGGCGGCGCGCCGGCCGCAGCCGGCGGCAATCCCAAAACCGCGCCCAATTGTTCACCACCGAAAAACCAGAACAGGATCGCCGCAAGGCTCCAGACGGCGGCCGAAGAGAAGAAGAGCTTCGGCTGCGGGAAAAAGGATACGAACACTGTGGCGAATTCCTCGATCTAGGCGCAAATCAGCTGACGGCAGCGGGCATAAAGTCACACATTAGTGGGAAAGAAAATGCCTGTGCCCGATGCCCGGCACAGCAAGCCCACAATCATGGCGATTTTGGCGCAGCCGACCATGTGATGGCCCCGGAGACGACCAGCGCGACCGCCGCGGTGATCGAGGCGAGGAAGAAATCGCCGGACATTTGCGCCAGAAATCCGGCCGCGACCGGCCCGATGATCTGGCCAAGGCCGAACGCAGCCGTCATCAGGGCAAAGATCCGGCGCGGCGCGCTTGGCGCCTGCTGCCGGGCGGCCTGCAGGCCAAAGGCGGTGATGGCAATGAAGGTGCCGCCGAGCAGCACGCCGGCAAGCAGCGGCCCGGTGGCGCCGCCGATGGCGACGCTGGCGGTGACGCCGGCAACTTCGATGAAGCACGCCAGCGCATAGGCGGCATAGAGGCCGGTCCGGGCCGCGATCTTCTGCCAGAGCCAGACCGAGGGAAAGCCAGCAAGACCGGCGACCATCCACACCATGGCCTCGAAGACGCGGCTGCCGCCGCCTTGCCGGACGATGGCGACCAGGAATGTCGCCGTCACCACATAGCCAAAGCCGAACAGGCCGTAGGCGATGATGACCTTGACCAACGACCGGTCCATCCGCAGTGCCGGCTCGCGGGCGACTTCGCCGCTGCCGAGCGGACCCTCATTGACCAACAGGGCCACGAGGACGAAACCGCAGGCCGAAATCGCCGCCGACCATAGCCAGCCTGCCGCCCAGCCCGAATGCTCGGCGACCAGCACCGCCATCATCGCCGCCGATGCCGCTATGCCGAGCCCGACGCCGCCGAAATGCCAGGCCTGCAGGTCGTTGCGACCGGCAGCCGCGATATGGCTGAACACGATGCTGGCCATGAACACCATGACGAAGGCGCTGGCCAGACCGGCCAGAAAGCGGATGGCGAGAAAGGCCGCCATCGCTTCGGTCAGCCCCATCAGCGCGGCAAGGACCGCACTGGCGCCAAGCCCCGCCAGCATCAGCAGGCGCTCGCGCCCATGCGCCCAGCCGCCCGCCGCCGCCAACGCGCCGACGAGGTAGCCGAGATAATTGGCAGAGGCGATCCAGCCGGCATCGGCAGGCGACAGATGCAGTTCCTGCATCATGCCGGGCAGGATCGGCGTGTAGACGAAACGGCCGATGCCCATGGCAATCGCCATGGCAATCATGCCAGCGAAGGCGAAACGCAGCGCTGTCGAGGTGGCTGATGTCATTGCACTGCACAATAAGTGCAGGGATCGCTGAAACAATCGCCATCTGTTGGGCCAGTGCGTGCGCGGGACGCGGTGCTCGCCTCGACTTTCCCCAAGCCGAACGCTTCGCGCCTGCTCAGCAGCGACCGCCGGCGCGTAGCGGAGCCGTTTCGTGCACTGTCCGCCGTGCCGTCAGCCTGAACGGCACATCGCCCAGTTCGCGCTCCAACATGGTGTTCAGCACCGGATGCGAAAGCGGATCGATCAGCCATCTCTGCGCCTCGCCGTCCGGGCGCGGCTCATACGGCCTGCTCGCAGTGAAAAAGACCTTCAGCGACGACGACAAAATCCCTAACATTTCCGGCTCCACAGGTCTGTCTCTCCCGACAAAATCTGCCGTTTCGATATGCCTTTCAATTGAGATTTCAGCCGGATCAGTTTAGAAAAACTCAATGGCCATGCTCAACCGCGTCCATCTCAACGGCCTCCGCGCCGTCGAAACCGTTGCCCGTCTCGGATCACTGGCGGCGGCGGCCGGTGAACTCAACGTTTCCGTCAGCGCCGTCAGCCAGCAGATCAGCCGTACCGAAAAACAGCTCGGCCAGGCGCTGTTCGAGCGAACGGCGAGCGGTCTGGTGCTGACCGAATTCGGCGCCGTTTTCGCGACCCGCCTCGGTGCTGGATTTCGTGAGCTTGCCCAGGCCGTGGCGCTGGCCGACGAGGCTACGCAATGCACATTGGTGGTTTCGGTGGCGCCGGCCTTTGCCTCGAAGTGGCTGTTGCCCAGGCTATCTCGCCACTTCGACCGACATCCCAACGTGCTGCTGCGCATCGACGCTTCGGTGCGGCTGGCCAATCTCGATCACTCGGACATCGACATCGCCATCCGGCTTGGCGACGGCAAATGGCCTGGCGGGCGGGCGGAACTGCTCTTGGCGCAGGAAGTCTTCCCGGTCTGCGCGCCGGCGATCGCCCAAAAACTGAAGTCGATCGAGGACCTTGCCCAGACCTGCGCGATCACCGACGAGCGGGCAATGATCAACTGGGAAAGCTGGTTCGAGACAGCAGGCGTTCCGCCTGTTGCCTTCCTCAAGGGTGCGCGTTTCACCGACCCGATGCTGTGCCTGGAATCGGCGATTGCCGGTCATGGCGTGATGCTGGGCTGGCAATTGCTCGCCGCCGACGCGCTGGCCGACGGGCGGCTGGTGGCGCCTTTCGGAATCCGCGCCCAGAGCGGGCTCGGCTATTGGCTGGTGACCTCCAGCACCAAGGCGGAAAGCCGTAAGGTCCGTGATTTCAAGCTCTGGATCAGGGAAGAGATCGAGGCAACCATGGCGCGGTTCGGGTCCGTAAACCCAGAACCCGCCGGCGCGATCGCGGTGGAAAGGACGGAGGCACCGAGCTATGTAGGGTCGGACATCAAACTACGACAGGCAGGATCATGACCACACATTCGCGCGGCGTTTCCGCATCGATCGACCCGGTGAAGCTCGACAGGCTGGCGGAAGTCGCCATCAAGGTCGGACTGCAATTGCAGCCGGGGCAGGATCTGGTGCTGACGTCGTCCATCGCGGCACTGCCGCTGACCAGGCGGATCGTCGAGCATGCCTACAAGGCCGGCGCCGGGCTGGTGACGCCGATCTTCAACGATGATGAGATGACGCTGGCCCGCTACCGCTTCGGTGCCGATGCGAGCTTCGACCGCGCCGCCGGCTGGCTCTATGAAGGCATGGCGAAGGCCTTTTCCAACAATGCGGCCAGGCTTGCCGTGCGCGGCGAGGATCCGTCGCTGCTCTCCGCACAGGATCCGGCGAAAGTGGCGCGCGCCAACAAGGCGAATTCGATGGCCTACCAGCCGGCGCTGGAAAAGATCACCGGCTTCGACATCAACTGGAACATCGTCGCCTATCCGGACCTCGCCTGGGCCAAACAGGTCTTCCCCGGCGATGCCGACGATGTTGCGGTGGTGAAGCTCGCCGATGCCATCTTCGCCGCTTCGCGGGTCGATGTTGAGGACCCGATCGGCAATTGGAAGGCGCACAACGCGGCGCTTCGCAGCCGCACCGAATGGCTCAATGGCCATAATTTCCACGCGCTGCATTTCACCGGACCGGGCACCGACCTGACCGTTGGGCTGGCGGACGGCCATGAATGGATGGGCGGCGCCTCGACCGCCAAGAACGGCATCACCTGCAATCCCAACATCCCGACCGAGGAGGTCTTCACCACGCCGCATGCAAGGCGGGTCGAGGGTCATGTCTCCTCGACCAAGCCGCTGTCCTACCAGGGCACGCTGATCGACGACATTTCGGTGCGTTTCGAAGAAGGCAGGATCGTCGAGGCCAAGGGATCGAAGGGCGAGGATGTGCTGAAGAAGGTGCTCGATACAGATGAGGGCGCGCGCCGCCTCGGCGAAGTGGCGCTGGTGCCGCATTCCTCGCCGATCTCGGCAAGCGGGCTGTTGTTCTTCAACACGCTGTTCGACGAGAACGCCGCCTGCCATATCGCGCTCGGCCAGTGCTATTCGAAGTGCTTCGTCGACGGCGCCTCGCTCAGCCAGGACGAGATCGCGGCGCGCGGCGGCAACAAGAGCTTCATCCACATCGACTGGATGATCGGTTCGGACAAGATCGACATCGATGGTGTCCACAAGGACGGCGCCCGCGTGCCCGTCATGCGCAAGGGTGAATGGGCTTGACCGTACGGAGGGTGCGATGGCCTTCGACCTGGCGGTCAAGCGTATCTACGAGCCACCCGCGCCCGATGACGGGCAGCGGGTTCTGGTCGACCGCATCTGGCCGCGCGGTGTCAGCAAGGAAGACGCTGCGCTGACGCTGTGGTTGAAGGACATCGCACCGAGCGACGACCTGCGAAAGTGGTTCGGCCATGCGCCGGCGCGCTGGCCGGAGTTTCAGGAGCGGTATCGTGCTGAGCTGGACGGGAACGGCGAGGCGGTGAGTGAATTGCGAGGCTTGATCAGCCACGGCAAGGTGACGCTGCTCTATGGCGCGCATGATGAAGCGCATAACAATGCGGTGGCGCTGGCGGGGTATCTCAGCGCAAGCGCTCACAATTAGCCATCGTTAGCCAGACCTTCGTCATCTTCGGGCTTGACCCGAGGATCCATGCCGCGACCTCAGTCGAAAGGCGCAGCGGAGCAGAATCTGCACCGTTGCAACACGGATAGATCACGGCATGGATCCTATGGTCTGCGCTGCGTCGCTCCGCTCCTTGCTTCGCCATAGGATGACGAAGTGAGGTGTATGCGCTGCCCTACTTCACCACCGCCTCATAAACATCAGCCTTGAACCCCACCAGAATCCGATCCCCAACCTCCAGCACCGGTCGCTTGATCACGGTCGGCTTGGCCAGCATCAGCGCCTTGGCCTTCTTTTCGTCGAGGCTCTGCTTGTCGTTGTCCGGCAGCTCGCGAAACGTGGTGCTACCCCTGTTGAGCAACTTTTCCCAGCCGACCTTGCCAACCCAGCCATCGAGCCGCTTCGCGTCCAGTCCCTCTGCCCTGAAATCGTGAAACCGGTAGGCCACGTCATGGCCATCCAGCCAAACCCGTGCCTTCCTGACCGTGTCGCAGGTGGTGATGCCGTACATGGTGATCGTCAAAACAGTGGCCCTTCGGATTTCGAATCTGACCGCAGATTAAGGACGCTCTGCGCGCTTTGCCAGCGCTGCCCCGGCAGGCCTTCGGTTTTGCCCTTGCCAACACTAAGGAATTTTCCTAAGTGTTTTGACAGCGCCTCAGGACCAATCAATGACAAGCCTCCAGACCCCAACTCCGAGCCCTCCACCGATCGACGGCATCTTTCGCGCTCTTGCCGACCCGACGCGACGCCGCGTTGTCGAGCGGCTGAACCGCAGTCCCGCCTCGGTCAGCGAACTCGCGCAGCCTTTCAAGATGGCGCTGCCGTCCTTCATCGAACATCTCAAGATTTTGGAAGGCTGCGGGCTGGTGCACTCGCAAAAGACCGGCCGGGTCAGGACCTATCAGCTGGCACCTGAGCCGCTGAAACTCGCCGAAAACTGGCTGGCCGAACAGCGCACGCTTTGGGAGCGCCGCCTCGACCAGTTCGACGCCTATGTGATGACCCTCAAGGAGACAGAAAAATGATCTATCCCCTCAAGCCGGATCCCAGGCTGGACCTCGTGCTGGAGCGCGTCATCGATGCGCCGCGCGAATTGCTGTGGCGCGCCTTGACGACGCCGGAGCACGTCAAGCAATGGTTCACGCCGAAGCCTTGGATGATCACCGACTGCGAGATCGACCTCAGGCCGGGCGGGCTGTTCCGCACGCGCATGCAGTCGCCCGACGGAACCGAGGTCAACGACCGCCATTGCTGCTATCTCGAAATCGTGCCGAACGAGCGGCTGGTGTGGACGGATGCATTGTTGCCGGGTTACCGGCCGTCAGGAGAACCCTTCATCACCGCTGTCATTTCCTTGCAGCCGGACGGCAAGGGCACGCGCTACACCGCCACCGCCATCCATCGCGACGAGGCGACCCGCAACAACCATGAAGAGATGGGTTTCTTCGACGGCTGGGGCACGGTGGCCGATCAGCTTGCGCAGTATGTGAAGACGATCTGATCTTCCCACATGACGGCCAGGACGTTGTCTTGGCCGTCATGCTTGTTTTCAACCCGGCAGCGAAGAGAGCAGTCTCCCGGTGGCATTTCCGCCTCAATAATAGAAGCGCTCTTCGGTGATCTTGCCGTTCTTGACCGTGTAGAGGCCAACTTCATCCATGGTGACGCGCTCGCCGGTGGCCTTGGGCGTGATGTCGAACTTGAAGCGCACCGCGAACTGGTCTCCGTTGACATAGGGGCCCTCGACCGAGCCGCCATGCACTTCGTTGTTCTCCTGCCACCACTGGCCCTTCTGCCTGAGAGCCTCCTTGCCATGGGAGATGGCCATTGGCCCCGCCATGGCTTCGAGACTGACGATATCATCGGCATTGTACTTCTCGGCAGCAGCTTCGTTATCGCCCTGCTTGAGCAGCTCGGTGAAATCCTTGGCAATTTCCGCGATGGTCATTTGTGTTCCTCCTGTTCAGACGCACTGCAAGTAGGGAACAGCTTACTGCCCTGCCATCGTCGGGCCGCGTCGTAGCTGACAAGCCATGTCAGGATGATAATGTCGTGCAGATCGCGCTCCCGCACATCCGGTTGCGGACACAAGCCAATTCCGCAATTCTAGGTGAATGTGCAACCTCTACAATATTACCACGACGCAAGAGGCGGTCCGCCAATGGACACACACAATGCGCGACGTCAGCGGCAACCTTGAGCCTTCGCTTGACGTCTATCCCAATCAGCCTGGCCTAGTCGTTCGCAACACGGCGGATGGGGAGCGTGAGCTGGCGAAACTGCTTTGGGGTTTGCCAACGCCACCTGAACGCATAAAAGGCAAGGCGGACTACGGCACTACCAACGTGCGCAATCCGCAATATTCGCACTGGCAGCACTATGTCGGCGTCGAGCACAGATGCGTCGTGCCGGTGACCAGCTTTGCCGAACCCAGCCCTACCCCGAACGACAAAGACCCAGACACAGGCATCCAGCGCAATTATTGGTTTGCGCGTGACGAGAGCCGGCCGCTGTTCTTCTTCGCTGGTTTCTGGACCCGTTGGCAAGGCGTTAGAAAGGTCAAGGATGGTCCTGGCGACTTCGAGCTATTTGCCTTCATGACAACCAAGCCTAACGCCGTCATCGCGCCGATCCATGAGAAGGCTATGCCCGTGATCCTGACCACGCCGGAAGATGCCCAGGCCTGGCTTATAGCGCCGTGGGCAGAAGCGAGGCATTTGCAGCAGACAGCGCCGGACGATGCATTGGTGATTGTTGAGAAGCCCGCCACGCAGATCAAGTTTCCGCAGCAGGTGCCAACTCAAGGGTCTCTGTTCTAGGCCGCAGGATCGACTAATCAGCCGCTTTCTTAATCGTCGTCTCGCCAGATCACCCGGCGAACCATGCGGATTTCGACAAGGCGCCTGACCCGAATTTTCAAGCGTTCAGCGGCGCTCGGCAAAATAATGCTGGCATCAAGCTCGCGAAGCTTGCAGCGCTCGCACCGCATATGCCGTTCGACGTCCCAAAAGGGAATATCCCCCACAAGCTTTGCGAGATCGCCGGGCAGATAGTGCCGAGTGATGTTGCAGTGCCGGCATCGAACACGAATGAGTTGCCCGACTTCGTGCGCAAGGCACAGGGTCTGCACATTTCGGCGCGGTCGGCTGCTCAATTCCGGCATCGGCCAAACTAGGAATATATTCCCCGGCGAGTCAATCCTACTTAGTTCCATGGTCTTTTGTTCACAGCCGGCTGACAGGTCCACATAGTCAGGGCGACGACGGCCCGTAGCCGATGATGCCCTTGACCTCGAAGTTGGTCGCCCAATCGGCGTAGTGCTTGTAGCCACGGAGCGGCGCGAACGGATGCTTCGGTTTTTAACGTAGCTGAAACTAACCTGGTAGCACCGGGCAGTTGGCACCACGGCGCAGGCTGATATGCGCCACGTCTCCGACGCTGAATTGGGAACCCTCGGCCTGGCGCGGTGCATCGATGACAACAGGGGCGCCCTGCCCGAGTTCGGCATGCAGGCGCAGCGTGCGGCCGTGAAAGACGATGCTGTTGACGCGCGCCGGTGCGGTGCCGGGCGCAGCTTCGGTGGCCGCCAGCAGATCCTCCGGGCGCACGCCAATGGTGCGCATCTCGCCTTGCCCGGGTGACTGGCCCGTTTCAGCGATGGCCTCCAGCGGCAAGGTGCCAGCGGTGAAACGCAAGCGACCGCCATCGCGGCCGACAAACCGTGATTGCAGGAGATTCATGGTGCCGATGAAGCTCGCCACAAACTTCGTGGCGGGCCGGTCGTAAAGGGTGGCCGGCGGCGCGATCTGCTCGATGCGGCCCTTGTTCATGACGACGATGCGGTCGGAGATCGACAGCGCTTCGGTCTGGTCGTGGGTGACCATGACGAAGGTGGTGCCGAGCCGCGACTGCAGCCGCTTCAGTTCAACCTGCATCTGCTCGCGCAGATGCGCATCGAGCGCCGACAGCGGCTCGTCGAGCAGGAGCACGCGTGGTTCGCAGACGATGGCACGCGCCAGCGCGACACGCTGGCGCTGGCCGCCCGACAGTTCGGAGACGCGGGCGCCAAGCTTGTCGGCGAGACCGACCATGTCGAGGGCTTCGCCGGTGCGCTTTGCCTGTTCGGCTCCAGACAGTTTGCGCAGTGACAGACCGAAGCCGACATTTTCGGCGACATTCATGTGCGGGAACAGCGCATAATCCTGGAACACGGTGTTGACCGGCCGGTCGAAGGGCCGAAGGGCCGTGATATCGCGACCATCGAGCAACACCTTGCCGCTCGACGGGCTTTCGAAACCGGCGATGACGCGCAGGCTGGTGGTCTTGCCGCAACCCGACGGCCCGAGCAGCGTGACAAACTCGCCGCTGATAATGTCGAGATCGACGGCGTCGAGCCCGACGATGCCGCCAGGGAAAATCTTCGAGACCGCCTGCAGTCGCACGAGTGGATCAGGCGCCATCGCGAACCTCGGACGGCTTCGTGGTGTTGACCCAGAGGATCTGGCAACGCTCGGCGCCGGGATTGCGGAAGGCATGCAAAAGCGTGCTCTTGAACGCAAAGCTGTCGCCGGCCTTCAGCACGTAATTTGTCGAATCCACCACCAGTTCGACCTCGCCGGCCAGCACGAAGCCGAATTCATGGCCGGCATGGGCATAGGCTTCGGCCGTGCCGCCACTGGCTTCCACCGTCACCAACATGCCGGTCAGCGTCGCGCCCGGCGGCGACAGCAGCGCCTTGGCAATGCCTTCCGATTTCACCGGGATCTGCCGCCGCTTGTCGGCACGCACACAATAGAGATCGCTGACGGCATCGTTGCCGTCTGCGATCAGCGCAGACGGCTCTATGTCGAGAGCAGCGGCGAGCGGCCAGATCACCTTGACGCGCAGCGAGGACATGCCGCGCTCGATCTGGCTCAACGCACCGATCGACACCCCGGCTTTTGCAGCAAGATCGGCCAGCGACAGATTGCGCTCCAGCCGCAGCGCCCGCACGCGCCGGCCGACCCGCACATCGGCATCGTCCTTCGGCTTCTCAGCCGGTTCGTCCAGCATGTCCATCAATTCGTCCTCGTTTGCAGTCTATCCATCGGAGCGCGGCGAAGCGTCGATAAGCTCCCCCTTCTCCCCTTGTGGGAGAAGGTGTCGCCGCAGGCGACGGATGAGGGGTGCTCCAGCTTGGCGACGACGGCGATCCGCCACGCACCCCTCATCCGTCTCGGCGCTGCGCGCCGATCCACCTTCTCCCACAAGGGGAGAAGGCAGGCCTCAACTCACCCGCCTGCCTTGACCTTTTCGAACATCTTGGCGAGGTCGTCATTCTGTTTCATCGGCCCGGTGAAGATGGTGGTCTTCAGCAACACCTCGGGATCGGATGGCAGCTGCAATTTCTCCAATTCCGCCTTCGGCACGGTGGCGAAGGCGGAGCTCAGCGAGCTGCCGTAACCATAGGCCTGGATCAGGTATTTGCCGGAGTCGGCATCCAGCCGGCTGTTGATGAAGTCATAGGCAAGATCGACATTCTTGGCGTCCTTGAGCATGACGAAGCCGCAGGCCCAGGTCAGCATGCCCTCCTTCGGCTTCATGAACTCGACCGGCACGCCCTGCTTCTTCAGCGACGTGGCGGACGCGTTCCAGGTCATGGCGGCGACCAATTGGCCGCTGGCCAACGCCTGTTCGACGGAGGTCATGTCGGTGGTGTAGTTGGAGAGCAGCGGGCGCTGCTCGCGCAGCTTCTCGGCCACCTTGTCCATTTGCTCCGGCGTCATGTCGAACGGATTGACGCCGGCGAGCAGCGCGGCCACCACAGGCGTGTCATGCACCGCGTCGATCGTCGCCATGCGGCCGGCATACTGCTTGTCCCACAAAAGGTTCCAGCTCGCTTCCGGGTTCTTCACCAGATCGGTGCGGTAGAGGATCGAGGTGTTGCCCCAGTCCCATGGCACCATCCAGACCTTGCCGTCGCCGGCCTGCAGGTCGGGCAGGTTCTTGAACACCGGGAAGATCGAATCCCAGTTCTTGATGCGCTTGGTGTCGATCGGCTGCAGCAGGCCTTCCTTGTTCCAGCGCGCCACCTTGTCATAACAGGGATGCGCGATGTCGGGGCGGAAGCCGGCCTTGACCTTGGTGAAGGCGTCATCGTCGTCACCGAAGATGGAGGCCTCGACGCCATCGGGATGCGCGGCGAGGAAGCTCTTGTTGAAATCGGGCAGTTCGTAGCCCGACCAGGTGAAATATTGCAGCTTGTCGCCGGCGAAAGCGACGGTCGACGACAGCGCCAGCGCGAACGCCGTCAATCCAGCGCAAACAGTCTTTGCAGAGATCGATTTCAGGTCGAATGCCATTGCAGTTCTCCTCTCTTGGTTTGTTTTGGTTGTGATGGATCCGCGGGCTTTGGCGCCGTGGCGGACAAGCCGCGATGGCGCAGGATTTCAGCTGCTGCAGCGATGATGAAGGACACAGCCAGGATCGAAGTGCCCAGCGCCATCACCGTCGGCAGCGACTTTGGAAAACGCAGCTGGCTCCAGATGTAGAGCGGCAGCGTCGGCTCGGTGCCGGCGAGGAAGAAGACAACGATGAATTCGTCGAAGGAGATCAGGAAGGCCAGCATGAAGGCCGAAATGATGGCCGGCAGGCTGAGCGGCAGCATGACCCGCCGGAACGTCGTCCAGTCGGAGGCGCCGAGATCGAGCGCCGCCTCGCGAATGGTTTTCGGGATGGCGGCGAAGCGGCTGCGCATGATCACCACGGTCGTCGGCAGCGCGACCAATATGTGGCCGAGAACGATGGCAATGCGCGATGGCCCCAGACCAATGAGGTTGATGAGGATCAGCAGCGATATGCCGACAATGACGCCGGGGATCAGGATCGGGAGCCTTGCGATGGCGCTGATGGTGGCGGCCAGCGGCGAGCGGCCGTAGAGGTCCATGTAGGATACGGTGATGCCGCACAGCGTCGCGCCCGTGGCGGCAATGGCGCCGATGACGAGGCTGTTCAAGAGTGCACCGGTCAGCGCCGAATTGCCGAACAGTGTCGCGTACCATTGTAAGGTGAAGCCTTGCAGCGGAAACGCTGCCTGGATCGAGTTGTTGAAGGAAAACAGCGGGATCAGCAGCACCGGCAGATAGAGAAAGACCAGATAGGCGATGACGTAGACGCCGAGCCAGCGGCCGCCTCCCTGCGTGCGTGCAGCGCTCATGTGCGGCTGCCAAATCTGCGGTCGGCGAAACGC
The DNA here is from genome assembly GCF_055811655.1 of Mesorhizobium sp. WSM4809. Lineage (NCBI taxonomy): Bacteria > Pseudomonadati > Pseudomonadota > Alphaproteobacteria > Hyphomicrobiales > Phyllobacteriaceae > Mesorhizobium > Mesorhizobium sp. WSM4809. Next base: position 432,286 of record NZ_JBVVQW010000001.1, on the reverse strand, counting down.
GCGACCAGCACCACGGCAAGGATGACCAGCATGACGGCGACGGAGAGTGCGGCGCCAAACGGCCAGTCATTGGCCTTGCCGAACTGCGCCTGGATCAGCGTGCCGATCATGGTGCTGGCCGGGCCGCCGACGAGCGCCGGCGTGACATAGTCACCGACCGTCGGCACGAAGACGACAAGGGCTGCCGCCAGCACGCCCGGCATCGAATTGGGCAGCACGACCCGGCGGAAGGAAGTGAAGGGCCGCGCGCCGAGATCGGAAGCGGCCTCGATCAGCGATTTCGGGATGGTGTCCAGCGCCACGTAGATCGGCAGGATGGCGAAAGGCGCATAGGCGTGCGCTAACGTGACGACGACGGCCGCCGGCGTGTTGAGAAAGGCCAATGTCGGTTCGGACCAGATACCGCTTTCGATCAGCGCCGAGTTCAAAACGCCATTATAGGCGAGCACGATCTTCCAGGCGAAGACGCGCAGGAGATAGCTGGTCCAGAATGGCAGCGTCACCAGAAACAGCAGCAGGCCGCGCCGCCGGCCGGCGTGGAAGGCGAGGTAGTAGGCGACGGGATAAGCGGTGACGACCGTCGCCAGCGTGACCAGAGCGGCAATGATCAGCGAGCGCAGCGTCACCGTCCAGTACAGCGGATCGGACACCACGGTGACAAAATTCGCCACGGTGAAGCCGGCGCCGAGCAGCGAACCGTCATTGCCGCGGAAGGCGAGAAAAAGCACGAGGCCGAGGGCAAACAGGATCAGCAGGAAGGTGACCAGCGCGCCCGGCAGCAGCATGGCGACCCGGAAGCCCTGAGAAGACCGGGCCTCTGGCGCTGATGTTGCAACTAAGGCCGACATCGACCTGCCTATCGGAAATTTGAAATTATCTTAGAGTTTTTCATATTCATGAAACTGTCAAGCGGAATCCCAAACGGAACCCCATTGACAGGAATTGCTTTGGTCAGCGCTCCAACGCATCGAGCAGCCGGTACCAGGCGATGGTCGCGGCGACGCCAACCTGGCGGAAGGCGTGAAACGGGATCGGTCGGATCGGCGAGACCGGGAAGGGCAATTGCCTGACATCGCCACTCTGGAGATAGCCGGCGATGCGCTCGCCAAGCGCGGTCATCAGGCCGACACCACGACCCTGGCAGCCGGCCACGGCCAGCAGGCCCTGCTCCGGCTCATGGATGTGCGGCAGATGGTCCGGCGTCATCGCCACGCGGCCGAACCAGCGCTTCTCGATGGCGACACCGGACAGCACGGGATAGAGCCGCCGCAGCGCCCGCTCGAGATGCGCCCAGTCGCCGGCGCTCGTCGGCAGCGCCATGCGACCCCGGCCGCCAAGCACCAGCCGGCCGTCGGCGCTCTTGCGGTAGTAGACGAGGATGCGCCTGGAGTCCGACACCGCCTGTCCTTCCGGCAGGATCGTGGCCGCCAGGTTGGGCGGCAACGGCGCTGTAGCGATCTGGAAAGAATGCAGCGGCACGATCGTCTGGGCGAGACCGGGGATCAGACCGTCCGTGTAGGCGTTCGTCGCCAGCACGACCGCCTTTGCCTGCAATTGCACCCCGTTTTCAGTTGAAACACGCCAAACGCCGTCGCTTTTGTCTAGCCGCACCACCTTCTGATGTCCGGCTATCCTCACTCCAGCCGCGGTCGCGACCCGAGCAAGTTCCCACGTGTAGGCGAGCGGATCGATCACACCGGCGCGGCGGTCGAGCCAGCCGCCGAGATAACCCTGTGCACCGGTCTTGGCCGCGATCTCCGCCGCATCGAGCAACCGGACGTCGGCACCACGCGCCCGCCATTGCCGATCACGGTTTACCGCCGCCTTCAGTGCGGCCTCGGTGTGCGCAGCCTGGATCCAGCCATTGCGAACGAACGGCACCGCCAGTTTCTCGTCGCGGATCAGCTCGAACACCGCATCGGCGGTCGACGCCGCGAAATTGACAAGCGCCTCGCCGTGCTCCGGGCCAAAATGCTCCAGCAGCCATTCCGGATCGTATTTCAGGCCGGGAATGACCTGACCGCCATTCAAGCCTGATGCGCCCTGGCCGATCTCGCCAGCGTCCAGCACCTGCACCGACAGGCCAAGCCGGGCGGCATGCAAGGCGGTCGACAAGCCCATGATGCCACCGCCAACGATGGCGAGATCGACACGTTCGCCATTGGGAAGCGATTGAAACGTGGAAGCTGTCTGTGGCTTGCGCCAGATCGGATCGGAGAATGCTGTCGCCAAAGGTCACCTGAATGCGCTGCGATTGGTGAAAATCCTAGTCAGAATTTCACAATTTTGAAAGAGCGCCTTGGCTTTCGTCTGTGGACTGCCGCCGAGACGATCGGAGACCCAGAGTTTCCGATCGTCTGCGACGGGATAGACCTTTGACGGGAATCCGGTGAAAGTGCCGCGCCGATCCGGCCAGCCCACATTGACCATCACTTCGCCACATTGTCGATCACGCAGAGGACAGAGCGCTATGACGAACCCGACCCACCTGCCCACCGAGGGCCTTTTTGTCGGACGCGCCAGAAGCAGCGATGCCGCATACCCGCTGGTCGTCGCGGTGCGCGATGGCACGGTCTTCGACATCACCTTGCGTGCGGCACCAACCATGCGCGACCTTTGCGAGATGGCTGACCCGGCTGCGCATGTCCGCTCGGCCGAGGGCAGACCGATCGGATCGCTCGATGACATCGCCGCCAACAGTTTTGAGACCGGGCGCGATCCAGCAAAACCCTACCTGCTCTCACCGGTCGACCTGCAGGCGGTCAAGGCATCGGGCGTCACCTTCGTCGTCAGCCTGCTGGAACGGGTGATCGAGGAACAGGCGCGCGGTTCGGCTGAAAAAGCCGATGCCATCCGCGCCGACATCGCAGGACTGATCGGCCACGATCTGTCGAAGCTGAAGCCCGGTTCGCCCGAAGCGATGGAGATCAAGGCCAAGCTGATTTCGCGCGGCGCCTGGTCGCAATATCTGGAAGTGGGCATCGGCCCCGATGCCGAGATCTTCACCAAGTGCCAGCCGATGGCCTCGGTGGGCTTCGGCGCCGATGTCGGGCTGCACCCGGTGTCGACCTGGAATAATCCGGAACCCGAGATCGCCATGATCGCCGCCTCCAGCGGCCGGATCGTCGGCGCGACCATCGGCAACGACGTCAATCTGCGCGACGTCGAAGGGCGTTCGGCGCTGCTGCTCGGCAAGGCCAAGGACAACAATGCCTCGGCCTCACTCGGCCCCTTCATCCGCCTATTCGACGACAAATTCTCCATCGATGACGTCAAGCGCGCCGTCGTGCGCCTGAAAGTCGAGGGCGAGGACGGGTTCTCGCTGGAGGGCGCAAGCTCGATGGCGGAGATCAGCCGCTCGCCGGAGGAACTGGTCGCCGCGGCCATGGGGCCGCACCACCAGTATCCGGACGGGCTGGCGCTCTATCTCGGCACCATGTTCGTTCCGTCCAAGGATCGCGGCGAGAAGGGCAAGGGATTTACCCACAAGGTCGGCGACATCGTCACCATCTCGTCGGAAAAATTCGGCGCGCTGGTCAACCGCGTGCAGCTGTCGCCGGACTGCCCGCACTGGACCTATGGCGCCAGCCATCTGATGCGGGAGCTGGCCAGAGCCGATCTGATCTAGCAACTGGTGTCGTCGACGCCCTGCCAAGCGCTGCGGACCTGGCCCCGTGGGCGTAGGATGGTCGCCGGCGTGACCCTTGTCGGCGCAGGCCGCGTTCGCGCGACCCGAAGCAATCACGCCAATTATCAGACAGTCGGAAAATCACCTCAACTGATGCAATCTGATGGGACCGCTGATGACGCCCCGTCAGACGCCCACTACACCTGCAGATGGAGGCTTGGCAGATGGAGGCTTGCCATCCGTCGAAAAAGGGGATGCTCTGACGCATTCAACCGGCGCTGGCAAAAAGACGCGGAACAAGGGACGGATTTTGAACTGACGATCTACAAACGGGAGGAAATCAAATGCTGACACGGCTAAGACTCGTTCTATACGGCCTGTTGGTGGCGCTGATGGTGGTACCAGCAGCGGCACAGGCCAAGACGTTCTACTGGATTTCGCACGGCGGTCCGGCCGATCCGGTCTGGACCTATTTCCTGGCCGGCGCCAAGCAATGGGCCAAGGACACCGGCAACACCGTCAACACCTCGTTCCACAATGGCGATGTCGCCTCGCAGCAGGAAGCGGTTCGCGCCGCCCTCTCCGCCAAGGCCGATGGTATCGTCACGACGAGCCCCGATCCGGGCAGCCTGATCGAGATCGTCAAGGAAGCGCGTGCGGCGAAAGTGCCGATCATCAATTTCAACACGCCTGATCCGAAAGCCGACTTCAACGCCTATGTCGGCGGCGACAATGTCACCTTCGGCAAGCATTGGGCGCAGTATCTGGTCGACAAAGGCCTGGTGAAGAAAGGCGACTTCGTCTGGATGCCGGTCGAAATCCCCGGCGCCACCTATGGCGTGCAGGAAGAAGAAGGCATCAAGAGCGTCTTCGAGCCGCTCGGCATCACCTATGAAATCACGGAAGCCACGCTTGATCAGGCTGAAGTGATCAACCGCATGGTCGACTACCTCACGGCCAACAAGGCCAAGGTCAAGGCGATCATCGGCCTGGGCGATCTCGTCACCGGCTCGATCAAGCGGGTGTTCGACCAGGTCGGCATCAAGCCGGGCGAAATCCCGGTCGTCGGCTGGGGCAATTCGCTCGACACCACCCAGGAAGTGCTGAACGGCTATGTCAATGCCGGCCAGTGGCAGGACCCGCAGGCGACCAGCTATGTCGCGCTTTCGCTGGCCAATATGGCCGCCGGCGGCATTCCTCCGGGCTTCAACGTCATCACCGGCGCGCTCTACGAAAAAGACACCGCGCAAATCTACGATGACATCCTGTCCGGCAAGTAATATCCAATCCTAGCAGTCGCGGCCGCCCAACGGTCGCGACTGGCTCTCCATTTCGCCGAGCCCTTCGCACGCGATGTGCAACGCTCAGCCTTCCACTCATGTCGCGGATTGCCTGTGGAAAATCATTCGCTCGTCCAACGCCTGATCGCACGGCCGGAATTCGGCCCTTTCGTGCTGCTCGTCGTCGAGATCGCCGTTTTCTGGAGTTTCAACCACGACTTCCTGTCGCCGCAGAACATCTCCAACACGCTGGCCTTCACAGTCGAGCTCGGCCTGATCGCGCTGGCGATGACGCTGTTGATGACGTCGGGCGAGTTCGACCTCTCGGTCGGTTCCCTATTCGGCTTCTCGCCGGTCTTGATGTGGACCCTGTTCAACAGCGGCCTGACCTCCCTTGAGGTCGGCTTTGTCGCCGCGCTGCTGGTCGCCGCCTTCATCGGGCTGGTCAATGGCTGGTTCGTGACGCAGCTCAAGATCCCGTCCTTCCTGGTGACGCTCGGCATGCTGCTGGTGGTGCGCGGCACCGCTCTTTTCGTCACCGATGGTTTTCCGCAGCGCACCTGGACCGCGGAAGGCAGCTGGCTGGCGGAAGTGCTGGTCGGCGATTTCTTCATCGGCCCGTTCCGCATCTACATGTCGCTGTTCTGGTTCATCGCCGCGGCGATCGGGCTCGGCTATGTGCTGACGCAAAGCCGCACCGGCAACTGGATCCAGGCGGCCGGCGGCAACCCGAGTGCTGCAAGGGCGCGCGGCGTCAATGTCAGCGGCGTCAAGATCGGCCTGTTCGTGCTGTCGTCGGTCATGGCCTCGCTTGCCGGCGTCATCTCTTCGCTGCGCACTTCCGCCGCCAACCCCAACAGCGGTACCGGCTATGAGTTGGAAGTCATCGCCATGGTGGTGATCGGCGGAACCGCGCTGACCGGCGGGCGCGGCACGATCATCGGCACCGTGCTCGGCATCCTGATCCTGCGCGTGATGCGCAACGGCATCGTGCTGATCGGCGTGCCCGGTCTTGCCTACAACATCTTCATCGGCGCCATCATCCTCGGCATGATGGCGCTGCATTCATGGCTGGAACGCCGGCACCAGGCGGGGACTTGAACCATGGCCGAGCCACTGATCCGCATGACGAGCATCCGCAAGTCCTATGGCCGCGTGCAGGCGCTGGAGGATGCCAATTTCCATGTCAATGAACGGGAGATCGTCGGCTTGCTCGGCGACAATGGCGCCGGCAAGTCGACGCTGATCAAGGTGCTCTCGGGTGCCGTTCCGCTCACCAGCGGCGATATCTTCATTCGCGGCAAGAAGGTGAGCCTGCGCAGCACCAGCGACGCCATCGCCCACGGCATCGAGACGATCTACCAGGACTCGGCGCTGGTGACGCAACTGTCGATCGCCCGCAATCTGTTCCTCGGGCGCGAGCCGATCAAGCCGCCGCGCTTCCTCAACCGGATGGACCAGGATGCGATGAACACGGTTGCTCGCGACTTGCTCAAGCAGGTCGGCATCTCGAAGAACATCCCGCCGACGACGCCGATCGGCTCGCTCTCCGGCGGCGAGCGCCAGGCGGTGGCGATCGCGCGCGCCATGCATTTCGACAGCGACCTGATCATCCTCGACGAGCCGACCAACAATCTCGGCGTCGCCGAAACACAGGGTGTGCTGAGCTTCGTGCGCAACGCCCGCGATTCCGGCCATTCCTGCATTTTCATCGCCCACAACATCCACCATGTCTTCCAGGTGGTCGACCGCATCGTCGTCATGCGCCGCGGCAAGGTGGTTGCTGACGACATAGACCCCAAGAAGACCAGCGTGGCGGAGGTCGAACGGATCATCACCGGCATGTCGGACAAGGAGATCCGCGATGCCATCGCCGATGGCAAGCCATCGCACTGAAAATAGTGATGGGCGTCAATCACCCGTCACCTCTATCGCATCGCTTGTCTGACGCGCCATCGCATGGCGAACAGGATTGCAGCATGAAAGCCACAGTTTCGGATACCGCACGCAACTGCGGGCTGTGGGTTACGGCATGAAAGCCACTGTCTCCGATATCGCTCGTAGCTGCGGGCTATCGACCGCAACGGTCGACCGGGTGCTCAACAACCGGCCGGGTGCGAGTGCGGCCAATCGCCAGCGCGTCATGGAGGCGGCCAAGCAGCTCGGCTATCTGCCGGTCGCCGATCAGGTAACGCTACCCTCGCGGCCCGCCCACCTTGAATTCCTGCTGCCGATCGGCAGCAATGCCTTCATGCGCGATCTCGCCGGGCATATCGAGGACTACGCCGCGCGCCTGCCGCTTGTCGCCTCGTGCCGGATCCACAACCTCGCCGGTGTCTCGCCGAACGCGCTGCAGAGCGCTGTCGAAAACCTGTCGCTCAGGGCCAATGGCGTCGGCGTGATCGCCGTCGATCATCCGCGTACGCGCAACATCCTGCGCGACATCGTCGATGCCGGCATGCGCCTGGTGACGCTGGTGTCCGATGTTCCGGCGGCACCGCGCGCGGCCTATGTCGGCATCGACAACCGGGTGGCGGGACGAACGGCGGCGCTGCTGATGGGACGCTTCCTTGGCGGCCGCACCGGTCATCTGGCGATGGTCGTCGGCTCACGTTCCTATCGCGGCCACGAGGAACGCGAGATGGGTTTCCGCTCGGTGCTCAGTGAGGAGTTTCCGAATCTGACCGTCAGCAGCGCCGTCGAGGTCAACGACGAGCCCGATGCCAGCTACACCGAGACCATGAAGGCGCTGCACGACGAGCCGGAACTGCTTGGCATCTATTGCGTTGGAGCTGGACATTCGGGCGTTGCAAAGGCGATCCGCGAGGCCAGGCCGAACCGCAAGCCGGTGTTCATCTGCCACGATCTGACCAAGGACACGCGCGGTCATCTCGTCGACGACCTGCTCGATGTCGTCATCGACCAGAATGCGCGGCTGATCGCGGAACAGTCGGTTATTCGCCTGCTCGGCTCGATCGCGTCGGCAGCGCCCTATCTGACCAAGAAGTTCATCGAACCGCGGCTGATTTTCAGGGAAAACGTCCCGGTGCAGTAATGCGAAATGGCTTGGCTAAACCGGGTTTCCGGATTTGTACGATAATTGGCACGGCAAATCTGCACAGCAGCTATGCAAGTTTCTTTGTTGCCGAATCGTTGGGCAACTCGTAGGTTCTGGTTGTCGGCCATCTACTCCTCCCAGATGCGATGCCGACGCTGAATGGGGTGCACCTCCTCCCGCGCCACATTCGAAAATCGAGCCCGCTGCCACCTCCTCCCGGCAGCGGGCTTTTTTCGTTTGGCCGACAGGGATGGCGGCACAGCGACACCAAAGCGCGCCCAGTCATCACGCGATGAATGGCGCACATGGACAGGCGACAGGTCACCTCAACCTGCGGCGGCGCCCCGGAAAGAAACGATCAATCCTTCAGCCATGCGCACGAACTGCGTGCTCGGACCTTCCGACCCTACGGTCTGCACGCTAACCCGCGCGCCCTCGAGCAGAAGCGACAGCGTATCGGCGAGCAGTTCAGCCTGGCCGATGCCCGCATCCCGACATAGCGTCACAAGGCGCTCGCGCTGGGCTTCCTTGAGCTCCTTGATCACCAGCCTGGCCGGATGGTCCGGCTCGGTCAGCTCAGCGGCGGCGTTGGCCATGTCGCAGCCGCGCCCGTCCGCATTGAGCATGGCAGCCGCCTTGCGAACCCAGGCATGCAGCTGGGCAAGCTTGTCACCAGGAAATTCGGCCTCGAACGCATCCCACATAGCGCCGGCCTTGGCCGCATTGGCGCGCAGGCATTCGACGATCAGTTCGTCCTTGGATTCGAAGTGACGATAGAGCGTCATCTTGTTCGTGCCGGCAGCTTCGGTGATGGCGTCGACGCCGACACCCTTGATGCCATGCTTGTGGAACATGTCGCGTGCCGTCTCCAGGATCCGATCCCGGGGACGAGAGCGCTCCACGATGCCGTCTGCCATCATGATCTCCTTTCGTTTCCAAAAAACCCTCGGCCACCTCTTGACTAGGGTGTTACCGGTCTGTAACTTCCAGAATGTTACTTACTGGTAACACCTATATCGTCCACCGTCAATAACAAGGCCGTGAACTGGCCCTGCCGACGAGAGGGACAAGAAACTGCCAATCATGCGGCCTCGGCCGGTGAAAAGATGAAAACGGTTCGCGAGCACGTGCTGCGAGTCGACAGACAAGGAGCCGGCCAATGCCACAGCGCCGCGATCTTACCATAGATGAAGCCGTCCGGGATCCGATGATCCGGCTGGTCATGAGAGCCGATGGCGTCGACCCGCGCGCCTTCGAGACGATGCTGCGCTCGCTTGCCGATGCGCAGCGCAACGAGGTGCCGTTGCTGCATTCGCGGGACGACCTCGGTGACAAGCGCGGTCAAAGACTGTCCAGCGTCGCCAGCGCCTTCGGGCGGGCAAGAGCAGCCGGGGAGGCTTGCGTCTCGTGGTAAACTTTTTCATCCACCGTCCGATCTTCGCCTCGGCGATCGCCATCATCATGGTGCTCGCCGGGTCGATTTGTTATTTCCTGCTGCCCGTCTCGCAGTTTCCCGACATCACGCCGCCGCAGGTCGTGGTCAGCGCCCACTATCCAGGCGCCAGCGCGCAAGTGGTGGCCGATACGGTGACAACGCCGCTGGAGCAGCAGATCAACGGCGTGCAGGGGATGACCTACATGTCGTCGACGAGCTCCAATGACGGCTCCTCGACCATCACCATCACCTTCGATGTCGGCTATTCGCTGAGCACCGCCGCCGTCGACGTGCAGAACCGCGTCTCGCAGGCCGCCTCGTCGCTGCCGGCGATCGTCAACCAGGGCGGCGTGACGATCAAGAAGCAGAACCCGAACTTCGTCCTCATCGTCAACCTGACTTCGCCCGACAGTTCGGTCGATCCGGTGGCGCTGAGCAACCTTGCCTATCTGCAGGTGGTCGATCCGCTGAAGCGCCTGCCCGGCGTCGGCGATGTGCAGATCTTCGGCGAGCGGCGCTATTCGATGCGCGTCTGGCTCGATCCCGACAAGCTCGCCAATCTCGGCATCACCGCGGTCGATGTGCAGAACGCCATCGCCGAGCAGAATGTCCAGGTGGCGGCCGGCAAGATCGGCCAATCGCCGGCACCCGCCGGCACCGCCTTCGAGATGCAGGTCAACGCCGTCGGCCGGTTGAGCGATCCAAAGGAATTCGGCGACATCGTCGTGCGCGCCAACACCGACACCGGCTCGCTGGTCAGGCTGCGCGACGTCGCCCGCATCGAGCTCGGCGCACTGCAATATTCGTCGTCGGCCTTCTTCGGCAAGGACCCGACCGTGGTGCTCGCCGTCTACCAGATGCCCGGCTCCAACGCGCTCGATCTGCAGCAGCGCGTCAAAGACAAGATGCAGGAGCTGTCGGGCCGCTTCCCGAAGGGCGTGTCCTATGCAATGCACTACGACACGACGCGCTTCGTCTCGGCGTCGATGCATGACGTGCTGATCACGCTCGGCGAAGCGCTGGTGCTGGTCGTCGCCGTGGTGTTCCTCTTCCTGCAAAGCTGGCGCACGACGATCATCCCGACCATCGCCATTCCGGTGTCGCTGGTGGCGACGCTGGTCGTCATGGAGATGCTCGGCTTCTCGCTCAACATGCTCTCCCTGCTCGGCATGGTGCTGGCGATCGGCCTCGTCGTCGACGACGCCATCGTCGTGGTTGAGAATGTCGAACGACAGCTGGAGGCCGGGCTCAAGCCGCTTGCGGCGACCAAGGCCGCAATGCGCGAGGTCACCGGACCGATCATCGCCACCACCGCGGTGCTGATGGCGGTGTTCGTGCCGGTCGCCTTCATTCCCGGCGTCTCCGGCAAGCTCTACAACCAGTTCGCGCTGACGGTGGCGATTTCCGTCGGCATCTCGGCCTTCAACTCGCTGACGCTCAGTCCCGCGCTCAGCGCGGCCTTCCTGCGGCATCGCGGCGAGACGCAGTTCGCTCCGTTCCGCTGGTTCAACACCGGCTTCGACAGGCTGTCGCACGCCTACGCCAATGGCGTACGCATTCTCATCCGCTTGCGCTGGATCATGCTCGGCCTGTTCGCGGCCGGCCTGGTCGCCACCTACTTCGTCTGGCAGCGCCTGCCCTCGACCTTCCTTCCGGTCGAGGACCAGGGCTATTTCTTCGTCGTCATCCAGTTGCCCGACGGCGCGTCGCTGGAACGCACCGACGCGGTGGCGCAGAAGGCGCGCGACATCCTGCAGGCGACGCCCGGCGTCGAGATTGTCGGCTCGATCAGCGGCCTGAATTTCCTGACCAGTGCGGCGCAGTCGAATTCGGCGGTCGAATTCGCCATCCTGAAGCCGTGGGAGGAGCGCGGCCCCGACCAGAGCGCGTCGAAGCTCGTCGCCGATGTGCGCGGCAAGCTGATGCAGATCCCTGAAGCTTTCGCGCTGAGCTTCGATCCGCCCTCTATCCCGGGTATCGGCACCACAGGCGGCTTCGAATTCGTCGTCGAGGATTTGACCGGCCGCGGCAGTTCAGCCCTCAACGATGCGACGCAAGCCGTGATCGCCGAGGCGCGCAAGCAGCCGGAAATCAACCCGCAGCAGCTGTTCTCGCCATTCTCGACCTCGACGCCGCAGTTCAACTACGACCTCGACCGCAGCAAGGCCAAGCTGCTCGGCCTCAATCTGCCCGATGTCTTCAACACGCTGCAGATCTATCTCGGCTCGCTCTACGTCAACGACTTCAACCTGTTCGGCCGCACCTTCCGGGTGACCATCCAGGCCGACAAGGATGCACGTGCGGGTGCCGCCGACATTTCGCGGCTCTATGTGCGCAATGCCTCCGGCGGCATGGTGCCGCTCTCGACGCTGGGCAAACTCGTGCCCTTCGTCGGCCCGGAGACCGTGCCGCATTACAACAACAATGCCTCGGCCTCGATCAATGGCGGTGCCGCACCCGGCTTTTCCTCGGGCCAGGCGGTTGCCGCGATGGAACGGGCCGCCGCCATTGCGCTGCCAAGGGATTTCGGTTTCGAATGGACCGGCATCACCTTCCAGGAGCTCAAGGCAGGATCGATCGCGTCCGTCGTCTTCGGCCTCGCCATCGTCTTCGTCTTCCTGATCCTGGCGATGCAGTATGAGAGCTGGGCGATGCCGTTCATGGTGCTGTTGGCGGTGCCACTGGCCCTGTTCGGCGCCTTCGTGGCCCTGTTGCTGCGTGGCATGCAGATCGACGTCTACTCGCAGATAGGCTTCGTCATGCTGATCGGCCTGGCGGCCAAGAACGCGATCCTGATCGTCGAGTTCGCAAGGCGACGGCGCGAAGAAGGCCTCAGCATCGTCGACGCGGCGATGGAGGCGGCACGGCTCAGGCTGCGGCCGATCCTGATGACGGCCTTCGCCTTCATCCTCGGCGTGCTGCCGCTGATGTTTGCGACCGGCGCCGGTGCGGCAAGCCGGCAGTCGATCGGCACCACCGTGTTCGGCGGCATGGTCGCGGCGACCATCCTGTCGCTGGTGTTCGTGCCGGTGTTCTACGCGGTCATCGAACAGCTGCGCGAACGCCGCGGCAATGACGAGCCCGCCTCTCAAGACAATGAACCAACGACTGAGCCCGCCTTGCGCCCCCTGGCGGAAGCGGCCGAATAAGATTGGAGACTGATCATGCGTAAATGGAAAATCGCGTTGGGAACGGCCGTCGCGCTGGGAGCGATCTCGGTGGCCAGCGTCCACCTGCTCGACATGGGCAACCTCAGCCTCAATGCCGGCACGGCCGCGGCGACGCCTGCTCCGGCGGCATTCGTCATGCCGGTGCCGGTGGTTAGTGTCGTCAAGAAGACGATCCCGATCTACCTGGACTATGCCGCGCGGACGGAACCGATCCGCAGCATCACCTTGCAGGCCAGGATTCCGGGCTATCTGCAGGAGCAGACCGCAGCCGACGGCGTCGACGTCCGGCAAGGCGACCTTCTCTACAAAATCTCGCCTGACGACTTCCAGGCGGCTCTCGACCAGGCCAAGGCGCAAGTGCAGCGCGATACGGCGACGCTCGACTATGCCCGCTCCAACCTCGGTCGCGGCACCGAGCTCGCCAAGAGCGGCTACCTCGCCAAGGACGGCTTCGACCAGCGCACCAGCACCTTGCGCGAGGCACAGGCGTCGCTGGCGGTCAACCAAGCGGCGGTCCGCACGGCAGAGCTCAATCTGAGCTACGCCGAAATCCGGGCGCCGTTTGCCGGGCGTCTCGGCCGCAACCAGGCTTCGGTCGGAACGCTGGTCAGCGTTGCCGGCACCGTGCTCAACACGCTGGTGCAACTCGATCCGATCTACGTCACCTTCAACCCGAGCGAGACGGATCTGGCCGAGATCGAGCAAGCCCGTGCGAACGGCCCGATCGAAGTGGAGGTGCTGCTCCCCGGCCAGACCGAGGCCAGCCAGAAGGGCGAGCTTACCTTCATCGACAATTCGGTCGACCGCTCGACCGGCACGATCACGGCGCGCGCAACGATCGGTAACGGCAAGTTCACGCTGCTGCCCGGCCAATATGTTCGTGTCCGGCTGCATGTGAGAGAGCAGGCCGACGCGCTGATGGTGCCGCAGACGGCGCTGGGCTCGAGCCAGCTCGGCAAATATCTCTATGTCGTCGGCAAGGACAACACGGTCGACCAGCGGCTGGTTTCGCTCGGACCGACGAGCGGCGGTCAGGTCGCCATCCTCAGCGGCGTCGCCGAGGGCGACCAGGTGATCACGGGCAATCTGCAGAAGATCGGACCCGGAGCGCCTGTATCGCCGATACCGGAAAAGCCGGCCACCTGAACACCCCCGTCAGGACCCGGCTTCAGCGCGGCGCCCCCCCCCCCCCCCCGGGGGGGGGCGCCGCTCGACTGAGCAGTTCCACCAGACCGGCAACATCGGCGCGGTCGGCCTTGGCCGGCGGCATGAATGCACAGTAGGGATGCCCGAGGCGCACCGAGACGGAGGAGAGCGCAATCAGCCGACCGGCCGCCAGATCGGCGCGCGCCATGACCCGCTGGCCAAGCGCGATGCCCAGGCCCAGCCTTGCCGAGGCGATCGCAAGGCTGGACAGGCCGACGCGCCGCCCGTGCGACGGGTTGGGTGAGCGGCTGCCGCCGGAGGCCGCAAACCAGTCAGCCCAGGTGGGGTGCGAGGCATAGTTCGGCCCCCAATTGGTGTGGATGAACTGGCTCTCGTGCAAATCCGCCAGACTGGTATCGCCATTGCCGTGCCGGTGCCAGAATTCCGGTGCGCAGACAGGCAGGACGTCGTCATGGACGAGACGGACGAGTTTCAATCCGGGATAGTGATAATCGCCATAGCTGATGCGCAGGTCGATGTTCTGGCGCATCAGGTCGACCGGATCGTCCTCGACCCGAACGTCGATCGCCATCTGCGGAAAGGCATCGAGAAGTACCGCCAGCCTCGGCGCCAGCCACAGTTCGGCCAGCGAGAACGGCACGCTGACGACCAGGCGCGTCCGCATCCCGCCCTCCAGCATGCGCTGGCCTATAGCGGCGATGTCTCCCAAAGCCTTCGCGGTCTGTGGATAGATGGCGTGGCCGGCATCGGTGAGCGCAATGCGGTTGCCGGTGCGCACGAACAATTGCTTGCCGAACCAGTTCTCAAGATTGCGTATCTGCTGGCTGACCGCTGCAGAGGACACGCCGAGTTCAGAAGCGGCCAAGGTGAAGCTGCCGGCACGGGCGGCAACTTCAAAAGCCTTGATCGCATTCAGCGGCGGCAACCGTTCCACAACAGATCCATAAGTTTTTCTTGCTCAATCCTAATTATTTTCGACGTTGAGAGAAAGATTTTTTTGCCGTCTCATAGGCTCGAAACCTCCGGAGCCATGACGATGAAAGACATCCTCGATCTCGACCGCTATCCGCTCGACCGCGAAGGCAGCGCCGAATGGCAGCGCCTTGTCGAACAATCCGTCGCCGCGCTCGAAGCCGACGGCATGTTCAATCTGGAAGGGTTTTTGCGCCCCGGCGTGGCGGAACAAGCCGTGCGCGAAATCCAGCCGGTGATGGCCGCGCGCTCGCATGTGCACAAGCGGATGCACAACATCTACTTCAAGCCTGACATCCCCGAGCTTGCACCCGACCATCCGGCGCTGCGCAAGGTGGAGACCATCAGCCACACCGTCTGTGCCGACCAGATTCCGGCCAGCGTCGTGCTCGCCATCTACGAATACGAACCGCTGCTGCGCTTCCTGGCGGCCACGATGGGCAAGACCAGGCTGCATGTCATGCAGGATCCGCTGGCGCGAACCAATGTCATGGCCTATCGCGCCGGCGAAGCTTTGAACTGGCATTTCGATCGTTCCGAATTCACGACGACGCTGCTGCTGCAGGCAGCGGAATACGGCGGCGACCTCGAATACCGCACCGATCTGCGATCTGACAGCAATCCCAACTATGACGGCGTCGCAAGGCTGCTGGACGGGCGCGACCCCGATGCAAAGATCCTGCGCATGAAGCCCGGCACGCTGAATGTCTTCCGCGGCAAAAACACCGCGCATCGCGTCACCACGGTCGAAGGCGAGCGCGAGCGCATGATCGCGGTGTTTTCCTACTATGAAAAGCCCGGCGTGATGTTCAGCCCCGAGGAGCGGGTCGGCTTCTACGGCCGTGCCGCCTGAGACCGAAAGGCCGACATGCCAACGGCCCCAAGAATCCGAAGATGACCTCTTGTTAGATTGTCGACAATCTGCTTGTCTTGCTTTCGATTTCCCTGGGAGTGGCCGAATGGCGAAAGCGGATTTCAGTCCGATTGCGGACACGACGCGACGCGCCGAGATCGTCGCGCTGTTGCGGCGCGCGATCCTGACCGGGCAGCTCGCACCCGGCCAGAAGCTCAACGAGCTGCGGATTTCCGAACAGATGCGGGTCAGCCGCGCGCCGTTGCGCGAGGCAATGCGCGAACTGGTCCAGGAAGGCATCCTGACCAGCATCCCCTATGCCGGCACCTTCGTCATCGAGGTCACAGCCAAGGACATCGACGATGCCTATTCGTTCAACAAGGTGATGGACGAACTGGCCATCGAGCGGGCGTGGCCGCTGCGCGACCAGCGCTTCTTCGACGAGCTCGACCGGCGTCACGAAGCCGTGAAGCAGGCGACCCGTGCGTTGGACACGACACGCCAAATCGAAACCGCGCTGCAACTGCATGGCCTGATCTACGAATGGGCCGACAATTCGGTGCTGCTGGAAACCTGGCAGCGGCTGACCAGCCGGCTGCAGATGTATTTTGCGCTCCACCAGCATGCCCGCAATGAGCCGGTGCCGGCCGAAGACGTTCACGAAACCTATGTGCGGTTGCTGAAGGGCAAGGACATGCGTGCAGCCCAGCGCCATGCCAGGGAGCACATCGATCTCGATTTCGAGGAGTTGCTTGCCTATGCGCGCGGCCTCGAACAACGCCCGTCGAGGGGCGCCTGACCCGTTCCCCACCATCACAGACAGCGGACAAGACACGTGCAGATCGAAACCATCAAGGCCTACCATGTCGTGCAGCCCTTCGTGGACGGGCCATACCGCATGTCGAAGGGGCGCGAGGCCGACGCTTTCGACGCGGTGATCGTGTCCATTGCATCAGACAGCGGTATCACCGGCTGGGGCGAGATGGCGCCGCTCGGCAATTTTTACTCGGCAGCCTTCCCGGCCGGCGTTCGCGCCGGCGTGGTCGAGATCGCGCCGCATCTGATCGGCCATGATCCGCGCGGACTAGCCAGCATCGGCCGGCTGATGGACACGGTGTTCAAGGGTCATCCCTACATCAAGTCGGCGCTCGACATGGCCTGCTGGGATCTGGCGGGGCGCGCCGCCGACGTGCCGCTGGTCACGCTGCTCGGCGGCAAGGAAAGCGACACCGCAGAACTCTATAAGGTCGTCACGCACGGCAGCGTCGACGCCATGGCCGCGCTGGCCAAGCGCATCGTCAAGGACGGCTTCCACCGGCTACAGGTCAAGGTCGGCGGCAATGTGCATGACGACATCGAGCGTGTCACCGCGGTCGCCGCCTCGGTGCCGAAAGGTACGGTCATCTTCTGCGACGCCAATGCCGGCTGGACGCCCTATCAGGCGCGCCAGTTCGCCGACGCGACGCGCGCCATCGACTACACGTTCGAGCAGCCCTGCACGACGATCGACGAGAACATGTCGGTTCGCCGCATGCTTGACAAACCGATGGTGCTCGACGAATCCGTCACCTCGCTCGAGGCGATGCTGGAAATTCATCGCCTGGGTGCGGCCGACGGGCTGACCCTGAAGATCTCGCGCCTTGGCGGGGTGACGAAGACGCGCCAGATCCGCGACGTTGCCGTCGACCTCGGCTTCATGATCACGGTCGAGGACACGGGCGGCGCCGAGATCGACACCGCGGCGATGGCGCATCTGTCGCTGTCGACGCCGGAAGAGCGCCGGCTGCATGCCATCGCCTTCCATGAATGGGTGACGGTGCGCACGGCGTCGAACATGCCCCCGGTCACCGGCAGCCGCATGGGCGTTCCAGATGGCCCCGGCCTTGGCATCGATGTCGTTCCCGATTTGCTCGGGAAGCCCTTCTTCGAGGTCGGCCGCTGAGATGAAGATCCGCAGCATCAAAGCCACGCCGATCAATTTGCGCCTCGAAGCGCCCTATGCCTGGGTGTTCGGCGAGCTCGACGGATTTTCGCCGACGATTGTCGAGGTCGAGACCGAGGATGGCTTGATTGGCCTTGGCGAAGCGCCGATGCCAGCGGCGGCCGCGATTATCAACGATGTCCTGGCGCCACGGCTGGTCGGCCGCGATGCCTTCGACATCGCCGGCGCCGAGCATGTCTGCCTGCCCTTTTGGACCGGCGTGCAGTCGATCAACGACCGCACCCGCATCATGGCCTTCGGCGCCATCGAGATGGCGTTGTGGGACCTGCGCGGGAAGGCGTGGAACCAGCCGCTCTACCAGTTGCTTGGCGGCGCCGTGCGCAAGGACATCCCGTTCACCGACTATTTTTCGCTGCGCGGTGACGGGCCGAAGGTGAAGGGCGAGACGACGCCCGAGGAAGTCGCCGACTATTGCGTCGAATTGCACGAGACGCATGGAACGACCTTCTTCGAAGGCAAGTTCTCGACCGAAGATCCGAAAGTCTCGCTCAGGATGGTCGAGCTGATCCGCAAGAAACTCGGCGACGATGCGATGATCCGTATCGATTCCAACCAGGCTTATTCACTCAGCACCGCGCGGCGGCTGGCGCGCCCGCTGGAAGAGTTGGGCGTGCGCAACTGGGAGGATCCGGTGGCGACGATCGAGGAGATGCGCGAATTGCGGCGCCATTGCTCGATCCCGTTCTCGACCCACAACATCGACATTGCGCGCGCCATGGAAACCAAGGTTCCGGACGCGTTCGTCGGCAACCCGACGACGCATGGCGGCATCGGCCGGCTACTGCGCTTCGTTGGCGCCTGCGAGCACGCCGGCATCGATTTCTGGTGCTACAGCGGCGACAGCGGCATCGGCAGTGCCGCCTATCTGCACCTGTGCGCGGCACTTGGTTGGATCAGGGAGCCGAACCAGTCGCTGTTTCGCATGCTGCCGATGGATGTCACCGAGGAAGGGCCGTTTTCGCCGAGAAACAATTTCGTGCGCGTTCCGGAAGGTCCCGGTCTCGGCGTCACCTTGTCGCGCAAGAACCTCGCTGCCTGTCACAGAGACTTTACCGAGAAAGGACCGTGCAACAAGTATCATGACCCGGCAAAACCCGGAACCTATCGCCGTTTGCCGCTGAACTAGACGGCGGAAGCAGTGCAGCCAGGAAGCCGGCGCGTCCACGCCACGACTGGATGGACCGGACAAAACCGCATGCTAAGGTTCCTGTCGACAGGCCTCTCTGGCGGCGGGAAAATGGAGCAATCCACGAAATTTCGTCAACCATAAGAAATAGGGGAAAGGGTAAAAACCCATGAGCAAGAACTACAGCATTCTCGACCTGATCCGGCGCAATCGCACGCCGCTTGAAAATCACCTGATCGACGGCCTTGTCGACGGTCGTGTCAGCCGCCGCGACTTCGTCCGTCACGGCAGCCTGCTCGGCCTGTCGCTGCCGCTGCTGGGCCGTATCGGCATGGCAGCCGGCCTCGGCGGCATGCCGTCGCTGGCGCGCGCCCAGGGCGCGCCCGGCGCCACCATCCGTGTCGCCAGCAGCGTGCCGGCAGCGACGATCGACCCGGTCACCATTGCCGACGCCGGCGGCTTGCTTGTCATGCAGCAGGTTGCCGAGTTTCTCTGCGTCGACGGTCCCGATCTGGTGCTGCAGCCGGCGCTGGCCGAGAGCTGGAAGCCGAACGACAACGGCACGGTTTGGACCTTCAAGCTGCGCAAGGGCGTAAAATTCCACAGCGGCGGCGAGATGAAGGCCGAGGACGTCGTGGCCAGCATCGACCGCCTTGCCGATCCGGCAAACTCGTCCAACGCGCTGTCGGTGTTCAACGGCATCCTGCAGAAGGGCGCCTCCAAGAAGGTCGACGACTACACGGTGGAATTCCACCTCGATGCGCCGAACGGCAACTTCCCCTACATGCTGTCGTCCGACAACTACAACGCCGTCATCATCCCGGCGAGTTACAAGGGCGACTACGAGAAGAGCTTCGACGGCACCGGGCCGTTCAGAATAGAGAAATACACGGCAAAGGTCGGCGCCTCCTTCGTCCGCAACGAAGACTATTGGGGTCCGAAGGCACTGCCGGAACGCACCGAATTCACCTTCTTCACCGATATGCAGCCGCAGATCCTGGCGCTGCAGGGCGGACAGGTCGACATCATCAACCAGATGCCCGTGCTGGCCGGCGTCGCTCTGCTCAACGATCCCAACGTCGACATCATCAGCCTGAAGTCGTCGGCCCATCAGCAACTGCACATGCGCTGCGACGAGGGTCCGTTGAAGGATGCGCGCGTGCGCCGTGCCATTGCGCTCTGCCTCGATCGCGACAAGCTGGCCGCCGGCCTGATGAAGGGACGCTCCGCTCTAGGCAATGACAGCCCGTTCGCCGCCGTCTATCCTTCGACCGATACGAGCGTGCCGCAACGCAAGCAGGATATCGCCCAGGCCAAGCAGCTTATGGAAGCAGCCGGCCTTGGCCAGGGCTTCAAGATAACCCTGACCACCGAACGCTACCTGGAAATCCCCGAATACGCCCAGCTAATCCAAAACTGGGTCAAGGAGATCGGTGTCCAACTCGACCTCAACATCCTCGACCAAAGCGGCTATTACGGAGACGCGGTGTTCGGCAAGTCGAACTGGCTGGATTCGGTGATGGGCATCACCGACTATGGTCACCGCGGCGTGCCGAACGTCTATCTCGCGGCACCGCTGAAGAGTGAAGGCACCTGGAACGCGGCACACTTCAAGAACAAGGACTATGACGCGCTGGCGACCAGCTACATCGCAGCCCTCGACCTCGAGGCACAGAAGGCCGACGCCGGCAAGATCCAGAAGCTGCTGCTCGAGGAAACGCCTGTCATCTTCGGCTATTTCTACGACTATCTCACGGCGACGGCGAAGGGTGTGGCCGGCGTGCAGCCGACCGCCATGTCGCAGCTGTTCCTCGACAAGGCATCGAAGGCCTGAACGGAAGGGAAAGCCAATCCTCTAACAGCCAGCTCCCGCATGGGGGCTGGCTCCACAAGGAGTCCTAGCCATTCTCTCCTTCCTTGTCCGGCGTGTCTCGCTGTCGCTCGTCACGCTGTTCCTGCTCAGCATCATGGTGTTCCTGGGCGGCCAGGTGCTGCCCGGCAATGTCGGGCGCGCCATATTGGGCCCGTTCGCCGACCAGCGCGCGGTCGACGCGCTCAATCACACGCTCGGCGTCGATCGCCCGCTGCTAACGCAATACTGGAGCTGGATCTCCAACTTCGTCCAGGGCGACATGGGTACGTCCTACATCTTCCGCTCGCCGGTCGCGCCTTTCGTCATCGATGCGCTCGGCAATTCGATGAAGCTGGCGGCGGTCGCCTTCGTGCTGGTGGTGCCGATCGGCATCCTCGGCGGCGTCGTCGCCGCATTCAACCTCAACCGCCCGCTCGACCGCATCATCAGTCTCGGCGGCCTGTCGGTGACGGTGCTGCCGGAATTCGTCACCGGCATCATCCTGATCCTGATCTTTGGTGTCTGGCTGCGCTGGCTGCCGATATCGGCCGCATGGCCGCGCGACGCCGGCTTCTTCACGCAGCTCTATTACCTGATCCTGCCCTCGCTGCCGCTGTTCCTGGTGCTGTTCGGCTACATCGCCCGCATGGCACGCTCCGGCATGATCGAGGCGCTCGATTCCGACTACACGCGAACGGCCGTGCTGAAGGGCCTGCCCTGGCGCACGGTGATCTGGCGGCATGTGCTGCGCAATGCGCTGCTGCCGACCATCACCGTCATCGCGACGCAGACCGGCTACCTCATCGGCGGCCTTGTCGTCATCGAAACGCTGTTTCGCTACCAGGGCATCGGGTCGCTGATCTTCACCGCCGCGCGCGGCAAGGATTTCCCGATGCTGGAGTCGGGCATCCTCACCATCGGCATTGTCTATGCCTTGGCCACCCTTGTCGCCGACTTCCTCTATTCCGTGCTCAATCCGCGTATCCGTCTGGGGTCAGATCAATGAGCGCCGTCCAAACCAGCTCTCCGACACCAGACGACACGCGCCGGCGCGGCCCGCTGGCGGAGGTCTTTTTCTCGCTGCTGCGCTCGCGCACATTCCTTGTCGGTTTCGCCATCGTGCTGTTCTGGGTTGCCTGTGCGCTGTTGGGCGAGCATTTCGCACCTTACGATCCGCTCGCCGACGACATCATCAACGCGCTGGCGCCGCCCTCTTCCGAACACTGGTTCGGCACCGACCAGATCGGCCGCGACGTCTTCTCGCGCGTCATCGTCGGTTCGCGCGACATCCTGACCGTCGCACCGCTGGCAACCTTGCTGGCGACGGTAGCCGGCACGGCGCTTGGCCTCCTTACCGGCTATTTTCGCGGTCTCGTCGACGATGTCGTCAGCCGCATCCTCGAAGCCTTCATGGCGATCCCGGTGGTCATCGTTGCGCTGTTGGCCATCGTTGCGCTCGGCACCTCCAAGACGACGGTCATCGTCGTCATCGGTCTCAGCTTCGCGCCGATCATCGCGCGCACCGTGCGCTCGGCGGTGCTGGCCGAGCGCGAGCTCGACTATGTCGCCGCCGCACAGCTTCGGCATGAAAGTGCGCTGCATACGATGTTCGTCGAGATCCTGCCCAATGTCATCCCGCCGATCCTGGTCGAAACCACCGTGCGGCTCGGCTACGCCATTTTCGCGGTCGCCACGCTCTCCTTCATGGGTTTCGGCATCCAGCCGCCCTCACCCGACTGGGGGCTCTCGATCTCCAACAATTACGGCATGATCGGCGGCGGCTTCTGGTGGACGGTGCTGTTCGATGCGCTCGCCATCGCTTCGCTGGTGATCGGCGTCAATCTGGCGGCCGACGGCGTTCACGGAGCGCTCAATGACTAACTCCGCCAAGGCCGAAAACGCGCTCGAACTCATCGATCTTTCGGTTGCCTACCGCGTCGCCGGCCGCAATCGCGCCGTGCTGCGCAACCTCAGCCTCACCATCGGCCAGGGCGAAGCCTATGGGCTGGTCGGCGAGTCCGGTTGCGGCAAGTCGACAGTGGCGCTCACCGTCGTGCGCTATCTGCCGAGAAATGGCTCGATCACCGGCGGCGCGATCTCGCTCGACGGCCAGAATGTGATGAAACTTGACGCCGAAGCGCTCAGGCGGGCGCGCGCGGAAAGCGTCTCCATGGTCTATCAGGACCCGGGCAAGGCGCTGAACCCATCGATCCGCGTCGGCCGTCAGCTGACCGAGATTTTTGAACTCGGCGGCGTTTCGGGACGAGCGGCCACTGACCGGGCGATTGCGATGCTGAACCGAGTGCGCATCTCCGACCCCGTCAGCGTCATGCAGCGCTACCCGCACCAGCTTTCCGGCGGCATGCAGCAACGCGTGGCGATTGCCATGGCGCTGGCCAACGATCCGTCGATGCTGATCCTCGACGAGCCGACCACCGGCCTCGATGCGACGGTGGAGGCCGAAGTGCTCGACCTGATCGCACAGCTCAGGCAGGAACTGTCGGCCTCGATCCTGTTCATCAGCCACAACCTCGCCGTCGTTTCCAACATGTGCGACCGGGTCGGCGTGCTCTATGCCGGCATGCTGGTCGAGGAAGGGCCGACGGAGGTCGTGTTTAACGATCCGCGCCATCCCTACACGGTCGCCCTGCTGCGTTGCCTGCCGCGCGGCGGCCAACGCAAGGATCAGGGCCGGCTCGACACCATTCCGGGTTTCCTGCCCGGCATCGGGGCCGACATCAAGGGCTGCGCCTTCGCCGATCGCTGCGCGCTCGCCGACGATCCCTGCCGCAGCGAATTGCCGCCGCTCTATGATCTGGGCGGCCGGCTGTCGCGCTGCTTCCATCACGACAAGGCGCAAGCGCTGCCGCGTGCCACACCGAGCGATGTGGCGCCCGCCCCAAAGCCGGCGGCAGCACCGGTGCTGCGCGTCGCCGGGTTGAACAAGACCTATTCCAGCCACGGTCATGCACTGCGCGCCGTCAAGGATGTTTCGGTCGATTTGCGGCCCGGCGAGACGCTCGGGCTGGTCGGCGAATCCGGCAGCGGCAAGACGACCTTCGCCAGGCTGCTGCTCGGCCTGGTGCCGCCGGACGAAGGCGGCACCATCGAACTTGAGGGCAAGGCGCTGGCGCCCAGGCTGGAGAACCGCAGCGACGACCAGATCAAGGCGATGCAGATCGTCTTCCAGAACCCGGACTCCGCACTCAACCGCTCGCATTCGATTCGCCATCTGATCGGCCGGGCGCTGAAGCGGCTGGCCGGCCTCTCCGGCAAGGCGCTGGAGGCGCGCCTCAACGACCTCGTCCGCTCTGTGCGGCTCACCGACCGGCATCTGGCCGTCAAGCCGCGCCAGCTCTCCGGCGGCCTGAAGCAGCGCGTCGCCATTGCGCGCGCCTTCGCCGGCAATCCGCGCATCGTGGTGTGCGACGAGCCGACCTCGGCGCTCGACGTCTCGGTGCAGGCTGCGATCCTCAATCTGCTCGCCGACCTTCAGTCGAAGGAAGACGTCAGCTACATCTTCATCTCGCACGACCTTGCCGTGGTGCGTTACCTCTCCGACAAGATCGCCGTGCTCTATCTCGGCCGCATCATGGAACTCGGACCGTCGGAAGATGTCTTTTCCGGCCCGCATCACCCCTATACCGAGGCGCTTTTGTCGGCCGTGCCCAAACTCGACCAGACCGATACGGCACGCATTCGTCTCGACGGCGAGATCCCCAGCGCCACCAGCCCGCCGTCAGGCTGCGTGTTCCACACGCGCTGCCCGCGCAAGATCGGCCCGATCTGCGAGCAGCAGGAGCCGCCACTCGGCGAGGCCCAGCCCGGCCATTCCATCCGCTGCCACATTCCTTACTCCGAACTGGCCAGGCTGCAGAGAGCGGTCGTGACCGAGCCGGCATAGCGCTCTCGCTCGCGTGGCTTGGCCGGTCAGATCTGGTCGGCCATGCTGAGAGCACGGTCACCTTCTGAAAAGCCCTGCCCTCCGGCCCAGTCCCTGGCCAGCGTGCGCAGACCTGTGAGCGCGACATCCAGAACATCCGAGGACACGGGGTTCGAGGGATAGGCGAGGTAGATCGGCCGCTGGAATACCGGTGTGTTGTCGATGCGCCGCATCTCGCCGCGCTCGATATGACCGCTGACGGCACTGAGCGGCAGATAGGCGGCGGCCTGCTGCGACTGCACGTGCTGCAGCCCGATGAAGACCAGCCCGGCCGAAATCGCCGGCTTGACCATGCCGGCAAAGGCGCGGTCGTGCTCGATGCGGAACTCCAGTCCCCAGTCCATCAGGATATAGTTTTCGGTCCATGGCTTGGTCTGTGCGGCGTGCTGGACGAGCACGACCTGATCGACGGCCAGCGTCTCGTAGACAATGCCGGGATGCGGTCGCGGCAGATAGAGGATGCAGATGTCGAGCAGGCCTTCCGCCAGCTGGTCGATCGCCAGATCCGGGAAACTGCCTTCAAGCCGCAGCGCCACGTTCGGCCGCCTGGCGCGCATCCACTCGACCCATGGCGAGGTGATGCGGTCCCAGAGATAGGCAGGCGCGGTCAGCCGCAGCAAGGTCTCATAACCATCGGGAACGGCGATATCCTGCCGTGATTGCTCCCATGTGCGGGTGATAGACGATGCGTGCGGCAGGAACTGCCGGCCGGCCGGCGTCAGCGTGACGCCATCGCGGTCACGCACGAAAAGCCGGCGTCCCAGCTGATCCTCCAGTCCCCTGATCCGCGCACTGACCGTGGACTGGGCGAGGTTGAGCCGGCTGGCCGCGACGGTGAAGCTGCCATGGGTGGCGACTTCGAGAAAGCTGCGCAGATTCTCAGTGTCCATGCCCACCTCCTGCATCGAAAATTTCGATGACTCCTATCAAAAAAATATCGCTTTCCGGCGGCAGTCAACAATGAACTAGATGGCTGAACCCCAAGACAAGCGAGGAATCCAGCCATGCCCAAGCATTTCCGGATGATCGACAACGCTCGCAGAACACTCACTGCAATCGAAAATTCCGCTGTCGACGAATTGCTGGCCGGCAGGATGGACCGCCGTGACTTCCTGCGCCATGGCAGCGTGCTTGGGCTTTCCTTGCCGTTCCTGGGCAGTCTCGTCGCGGCGGCCGGCCTCGGCACACAGCAGGCCCGCGCCGAGGGCAAGCCGGGCGGCACGGTGCGCGCCGGCGTGGCGACGCCGGGCGGCGCCATCGATCCCGTCACCTACTATGACAGCGGCAGCTACCAGCTGGTTTTCCAAACCGCCGAGTTTCTCTGCATCACGCAGCCGGACCTCACTTTGAAGCCTGTGCTGGCAGAGAGCTGGGCGCCGAACGAGGATGGCAGCGTGTGGACCTTCAAGCTGCGCAAGGGCGTGAAATTCCACAATGGCGAGGATTTCAAGGCCGACGACGTCGTCGCGACCTTCGACCGGCTGGCCGATCCCAACGGCGCTTCCAACGCGCTTTCGGTGTTCAAAGGCCTTCTTTCGAAGGGCGGCACCCGGAAGGTCGACGACCACACCGTCGCCTTCCATCTCGATGCGCCGAATGGCAGCTTTCCCTATTCAGTGTCGATCGACAATTACAACGCCGTCATCCTGCCGGCGAGCTACAAGGGCGATTACGAAAAGACGTTCGAAGGCACCGGACCGTTCCGGTTGGAAAGCTACACGCCAAAGGTCGGCGCGACCTTCATCCGCAACCCCGACTATTGGGGTGAGAAGGCGCTGCCCGACCGGCTCGAATTCAAGTTCTACGGCGATGTGCAGCCGCGCATCCTGGCGCTGCAGGCCGGCGAGGTCGACATTCTCGATGCCGTCCCGCTCGATGTCAGCCAGGTCGTGCTGAACAGTCCTGATATCACCGTCTTGCGTGTCGCTTCGACCGCGCACCGCCAGTTGCACATGCGCTGCGACACCGGCCCCTTCACCGACAAGCGCGTGCGCCAGGCGCTGGCGCTGTGCATCGACCGCGCCAAGCTGGTCGACGGCTTGTGCCGCGGCATGGCGGCGACTGGCAATGACAGCCCGTTCGCGCCGGCCTTCCCGGCGACCGACAAGTCGGTGCCGCAACGCGTCCAGGACATCGCCAAGGCCAAGCAGTTGCTCGAGGCGGCGGGTCTCGCCGAAGGCTTCGACATCACGCTGACCACGCTGCGCTATTCCGACATTCCGGGCTATGCGCAATTGTTCCAGAATTTCGCCAAGGAGATCGGTGCGCGCATCTCGCTCAACATCGAGGACCAGGACAAATATTACGGCAAAGCGGTGTTCGGCCAGTCGGACTGGCTGGACAGCCCGCTCGGCATCACCGACTACGCGCATCGCAGCGTGCCAAACGTCTTCCTCAAGAGCCCGTTGGTCAGCGACGGCCCTTGGAACGCGGCGCATTTCAAGAGCCCGGCCTATGATGGCATGGTCACCAGCTATCTCAAGGCGCTCGATGCCGGCGCGCAGCGCGCTGCCGCCTCTGACATCCAGAAATTGCTGCTCGACGAGACGCCTGTCATCTTCAGCTATTTCCCCGATCTGCTGGTGCCGGTGCGCAAGAATGTCAGCGGCCTTCCGCCGATCGCGGCCGGCCTGCTGCTCGACCGCGTGTCGTTGAGCTGATCGTGCGCCAGCGCCCGATGACAAAAGAAACAAAACGGGAGACTACCATTCGCAAGCCCCATCTGCGCGGCCGTGGGCCGCATTTTCCGCTGCTCGACACCATCGTGCAGTATGAATTCGAGCCGGGCTACATAGCCTTCACCATGCCGACGCAGAAGCGCCTGCGTGTGCAGGTGGGATCGATGACCGTGGCCGATACGACCAATGCCTTGGTGTTCTACGAATCCGATCACCTGCCGGTCTACTACTTCCCGATCGGCGACGTTCGCGAGGAATTCCTGCTGCCGAGCAAGACGACGACAGAGGACCCGTTCAAGGGCACAGCCACCCACTATTCACTCAACACCGGCATCACGCTGGTCGAGGACGCGGCCTGGCGCTATCTCGATCCGGTCAAGGGCTGTCCGCCAATATCCGACTACATGTCGTTCACCTGGAGCAAGATGGGACACTGGTTCGAGGAGGACGAGGAGATCTTCGTCCACGCCCGCGATCCGTTCCGCCGGGTCGACTGCCTCCCGTCGTCGCGGCGCGTGCAGGTCATTCTCGACGGCGAACAGGTCGCCGATTCACGCCGCGGCGTGTTCCTGTTCGAGACCGGCCATCCGGTGCGCCACTATCTGCCGATCGCCGACACGCGGCTCGATATGTTCGCGCCCAGCCGCTACATTTCGCGCTGTCCTTACAAGGGCATCTCCAACTATTATCACGTGACGACCAAGGCCAAGCGTCACGAGAACCTGGTCTGGTATTATCCCGAGCCGGTGCACGAGGCGGAGCGCATCAAGGGGCTGGTCTGCTTCCACCACGAACTGGTCGACAAGATCCTGGTCGATGGCGTCGAAATCCCGAAGGAAGCCACGGCCGCGTCGAGCGGTTATTTCTGAGTATCGACGCCGCTTGAGCCATTTGCGCACGGGCGCTTGATCGAAGCACGGCTCAGCGCATACCCTCCCTGGGCCAGGGAGGGCACTCGATGGATCTTTTCAAACTGAACGGCGATGTCGCGCTGGTCACCGGCGCCGGCAGCGGCATCGGCCAGGCAATCGCGATCGGGCTCGCCGAGGCAGGCGCCGACGTCGCCTGTTTCGGCCATGCATCGAAGGGTGGGCTGGACGAAACCGCGCACCGGATCACGGCGCTCGGCCGCAAAGCGCTGGTGCTGACCGGTACAGTGACATCGCAGAGCGATCTCGCGACGGCGATCGATCGCGTCGAGAGCGAACTCGGTGCGCTCACCGTCGCCGTCAACAATGCCGGCATTGCCGGCTCCGAGCCCGCCGAGACGATGCCGCTGGAGACGTGGCAGAAGGTTCACGACGTCAATGTCGCCGGCGTGTTCCTGTCCTGTCAGGCCGAAGCGCGCAAGATGCTGGCGCGAGGCAAGGGCTCGATCATCAACATCGCCTCGATGTCGGGCACCATCGTCAACCGCGGCCTGACGCAGGCGCACTACAACTCTTCGAAGGCTGCCGTCATCCACATGTCCAGGAGCCTCGCCATGGAGTGGGCCGATCGCGGCCTGCGCGTCAATGTGGTTAGTCCCGGTTACACGCTGACGCCGATGAACAAGCGGCCAGAGGTGGCGGAAGAGGTGAAGATCTTCAAGCGCGACACGCCGATGGGGCGCATGGCGGCGCCGGAGGAAATGGTCGGGCCGACGGTGTTCCTCGCCAGCCGCGCAGCGAGCTTCGTCACCGGCCTCGACCTGATTGTCGATGGCGGCTACGTCTGCTGGTAAGAGCTCAGCTTCGCCTGCAGTCTGAATTTGTACGTCTCGCGAAGCGTTAGTCGTTGCGCGACATGAACCTTGGTATATATAATTTCATCCTATGAAACGGCCTTGGCGAGATGGGGCTTACCAGGCGGGTAGCCGAGATCATACGACCTTGATGGCTCGCACCTTGCAGGGCGCCGCAGGACTGGCATTCGATCCGCAGATGACCGCTCCCTCAGCGATCCGTCGGCAGTCATGACGCCGACACTCCGATCCTGTTCCATCATCACCAGAATTGAGCACCATCTTGCCTGCACTGGCCAAAGCCGGGGCAACAATTTGGCGCCGACGGCCTTGCGCAAAGACCAGTCTTTCCAACACAATCAAGAAAAGCCGCAAGAAGGGAACGAACGATAATTTTCACAGCTTGAAGGAGAACAAGCATGTCATTTCGCAGCCAGATCTCGAAACTCTCGATGAGCGCCGTCGCGCTCGCGACATTAAGCCTGCTGACACCTTCCGCCCAAGCCGCCGCACCGGAATCCAACGATCCGATCAAGATCGCGCTGTTCGACTGGACCAGCGTCAACCTCAACGCCAAGATCCTCGGCGGCATCCTGGAAAAGCTCGGCTACACAGTCGAGTATCCGACCGCCGACTATCTTTCCAGCCTGACCACAGGCCTCACCAATGGCGATCTCGATGTCGGCATGGAATTCTGGGACACGACCGCCGGCGAGGCCATGAAGGCCTCCGATGCGACAGGCCAGACCGAACGGCTGGGCAAGCTCGGCCCCAAGGCCAAGGAAGAATGGTGGTTTCCCGAATACATGAAGGAGAAGTGCCCCGGCCTGCCCAATTGGGAAGCGCTGAAGGATCCGAAATGCGCCGAAGCCTTCTCGACGGCGGAGACCGCACCGAAGGGGCGCTATCTCGGCGGCCCGGTAACATGGGAAGGCTTTGACGACGAGCGCGTCGAAGCGCTGAAACTGCCCTTCACCGTCATCCATGCCGGCACCGACGCGGCGATGTTCGCCGAGTTGGACTCGGCCTATCAGCGCAAAGCGCCGATCATGCTGTGGATCTATTCGCCGCATTGGGCGCCGGCCAAATACAAGGGCGAATGGGTTGAATTCCCCGAATACACGCCCGAGTGCTACAACGACCCGAAATGGGGCACCAACCCCGACGCCAAATATGATTGCGGCAAGCCGCATGGCGAGATCTGGAAGTACTCCTGGGCCGGCATGAAGGACAAATGGCCGGTCGCCTACAAGGTGGCGAAGGCCTACACGGTCGACACCGACGAGCTCAACAAGATGAGCGGCGAGATCGATCTCGGCGGCAAGACGCCGGAAGACGTCGCCGCCGCCTGGATCGCCGCCCACGAAGCCGACTGGAAAGCCTGGGCGCAGTGATCGTTCCGACTGGAAGATGAGACCCGGCTGCTGATCAGCCGGGCCTCGGTTCTTGTGTTCCAGAAGGACGTTTGAATGACGGACAAGACTGAACAGGGCGCCAAGGGGGCGGGCACGCCAGAAGATGCCCGCCCGATAAAGCTTGCCTGCCGCAATGTCTGGAAGCTGTTCGGATCGAACGCGGCCAGTTTCATCCGCGAACGCGACGGCAAGGCCAGCATGGCCGACGTCACAGCTGCCGGACTTGTCGGCGCGGTGCGCGCCGTCGACCTCGAAATCCGCCAGGGCGAGATTTTCATCATCATGGGCCTGTCGGGCTCCGGCAAGTCAACGCTGGTGCGCTGCATGTCGAGGCTGATCGAGCCGACCCACGGCAAGGTCGAATTCGAAGGCAAGGATCTGCTGAAGATTTCGGATGCAGCGCTGATCGAGTTGCGACGCCATCGCATGGGCATGGTGTTCCAGAATTTTGCCCTGTTGCCGCATCTCAACGTGCTGGAGAACATCGCCTTCCCGCTCAGCATTCAGGGGCAGGACCGGCCGACACGCGAGGCACGGGCGCGCGAGGTCATCGAACTTGTCGGCCTGCGCGGCCGCGAGCATTTCTATCCGCGCGAATTGTCCGGCGGCCAGCAGCAGCGTGTGGGCATCGCCCGCAGCCTCGCGACAAAACCGGAAATCTGGTTCCTCGACGAGCCGTTCTCGGCGCTCGACCCGCTGATCCGCCGCGAAATGCAGGATGAGCTGATGCGGCTGCAGACCATGCTGCACAAGACCATCGTCTTCATCACCCATGATTTCGACGAGGCGATCCGATTGGCCGACCGCATCGCCATCATGAAGGATGGCGAGGTCATCCAGATCGGCACGCCGGAGGAGTTGGTGGTCAATCCGGCGACCGACTATGTCGCCGAGTTCACCCGCGACGTCGACCGCGCCAAGGTGATCTCGGCACGCAGCCTGATGCGCGCCTGCGACGGCTCGGAGCATGGCGGAACGGTGGCGCCGGAGGCCAAGGTCGCCAGCTTCTCTGCCGGTATCGTTGCCGCCAACAAGCCGTTCGCGGTGGTCAACGGCACCGGCAAGCCGATCGGCGAGGTGACGCCGCAGGCGGTGATCGATTTGCTGGCCGGCATCGATCGCTCAAGGGTTGGCGCATGACGGTGACGGCAAGCGCCAGCGAGGCAAGGTCGCGGCCGATCCAGGTCTGGCTGCTGATCTGGGCGTTCGCGCTTGCCGCCGTGCTTGTCGTGTTCTTGCTGCAGGACCGCCTGCCCTGGGCCGTCAACTATCCGGCAAGCGCCGTCGTGCCGGTCGCCGATTGGGTCAGCGCGATGATGCGCTGGATCAAGTCGAACCTGTCCTGGCTGACCCGCTCGATCACCGCGGTACTCGGCGTTCCCCTCGATTTCGCGCTCAATCTGCTGGCCAAGAATTTCAAGATCGGCCACGGCGCTGACGCCTCTGTCCTGCCGCGCCTGTCCTGGGTCGGCGTCTGCGCCGCCGCCTTCCTCGCCGGTCATGCCGCTGGCGGCAGAAAACTCAGCCTGCTGGTCGGCGGCTGCTTCCTCTACATCGCCCTGTTCGGCCAATGGACCAGCGCCATGCTGACGCTGGCGCTGATCTCCATCGCCGTGCCGTTCTGTATCGTCACCGGGCTGTTCGCCGGCATCTGGGCGTGGCGCAAGCCATGGGCCGAAAGGCTTATCGTCTCCCCTGCCCTCGACCTGATGCAGACGATTCCGACCTTCGCCTATCTCATCCCGATGCTGCTGCTGTTCGGCAACAGCCCGGTCTCGGCGATGATCGCGACCGCCATTTTCGCCACCCCGCCGATGGTGCGAGCGACGATGCTCGGCCTGTCGCGGGTGCCGTCGGAGATCGACGATTTCAGCGAGATGGCAGGCTGCACGGCGCGGCAGAAACTGTGGCGAGTGCTGCTGCCCTCGGCACGGCCGACACTGATGGTCGGCGTCAACCAGGTGATCATGCTGGCGCTGAACATGGTCATCATCGCCTCGATGATCGGCGCCGGCGGCCTCGGCTACGACGTGCTCCTGGCGCTGCGCGCACTGAAGGTTGGCGAGGCGATGGAAGCCGGCCTTGCCATCGTGGCACTGGCCATAGCGCTCGACCGGCTGAGCCAGGCCATCGCGCACAAGCAGGCCAAAGGCCATGCCCATCAGGAGATGAGCCCGAGCCTCTGGCAGCGTTACCCCAATCTGACGCTGGCCATCGCCATCCTTGTGGTGACGACACTTCTCGGCCTGTTCGTGCCGGCCTTCGCAGCGGTGCCGAAGGCGATCACCTTCACCACCGCGCCGCTGTGGAAAGCGGCCGTAAACTGGGTGACGATCAATTTCTTCGACACGATCGAAGCGTTCCGCGTGGCGCTGATCCTTAATTTGCTGAACCCGCTGCGTGCCTTTTGCGAAGGGTTTCCCTGGCTGGGCGCGGTGTTCCTGCTCGGCCTTGCCGGCTATCAGCTCTCCGGCCTGCGGCTGGCCGTGCTGGTGGCAGCGCTGACTGCCTTCTGCGCCATCACCGGCCTGTGGGAAAAGACCATGGCAACCGTCTATCTCTGCGGTATCTCGGCCTTCATCGCCTGCCTGGTCGGCATCCCGATCGGGCTGATGGCTTCGCGCAGCGACCGCTTCGAGAAGATCGTCACGCCGGTCATCGACACGCTGCAGGTGCTGCCATCCTTCTGCTTCATCATTCCGGTGGTGATGCTGTTTCGGGTCGGCGATGTCACGGCGATGATCGCCACCATTGCCTTCGCCGTGGTGCCGGCCATCCGCTACACCAATCACGGCATCAGGCAGGTGCCGCCGGCGCTGATCGAGGCGGCAAAGGTGTCGGGCTGCACGCCGCGCCAGACCTTCTTTCGCGTGCAACTGCCGCTGGCGCTGCCGGAGATCATGCTTGGCGTCAACCAGACGATCCTGATGGCGCTGGCGATGATCATCATCTGCGCCATGGTCGGCACCCGCGATCTCGGCCAGGAAGTGTTCATCGCGCTGTCCAAGGCCGATTCCGGCCGCGGCATCGTCGCGGGCCTGGCCATCGCCTTCATCGGCATTGTCGCCGACCGGCTGTTCGGCGCCTGGACGGCGAAAGCCAGGGCAAGGCTGGGGTAGCAGGCGCCGCCCTACTCCGCCGCGACGCCCTTCACCTCGAGATAGCTCTCCATCGAATCGTCCAGCGCCTGCAGCCACGGCGTATGATGCAGCGGCGCCATGGTCCCGGTCATCAGCGAGCGGTAGGCGTGGTCGCGGAAGCTCATAATGTCTTCGCCCTTGTGGTGTTCCCATTCCATGAAGGTCTGATTGACCGCCTCGACGTCGAAGCCCGGATAGTCGGTCTGGTCCATCAATTCCTTGGTGTAGTCGCCCTGGAACCAGATCATCTGCTCGGCGTCTTCGAGCGTTTCCTCACGCGCCCTCCATTTCGCGCCGTGCTCGGCCATTGCCTTGGCCGACGGCAGCTTGATGCGGCCCATGATGACGTCGCGGGCGAACCAGGCCTGCGCGTCGAACATGTTGAAGGTGTAGAACTGATCCTGCATGCCGATATAGGAAAGCTGCGGGTTCTTCTCCCAGACGACGCCTTCATAGAGATCGAGAGGCCACATGCGGTTGGCGGTCTTGAGCTTCAGATCGTCGGTGAGGAAGGGGAAGGAATGGAGATAGCCGGTGCACAGGATGATGGCATCAACGTCTTTCGTGGTGCCATCCTTGAAGTGCGCGGTTTTGCCGACGACCTTCTGTAAGAGCGGCACCTCTTTCCAATTCTCCGGCCATTTGAAACCCATCGGCTTCGAGCGGTAGCTGGAGGTGATGGATTTGGCGCCATATTTGTAGCATTGCGAGCCAATGTCCTCGGCCGAATAAGAGCGGCCGATGATCAATATATCCTTGCCCTTGAATTCCATCGCGTCGCGGAAATCGTGGCTATGCAGGATGCGGCCGTTGAAGGTCGAAAAGCCCTCGAAATAGGGCACGTTGGGCACCGAGAAATGCCCGGAAGCGACGACGACATTGTCGAACTCTTCGGAATAGGTGACGTCGTTGGTGCGGTCATGCGCGGTGACGGTGAATTTCTTCGTCTCGTCCGAAAACGTCACCATGCGCACCGGGCTGTTGAAGCGCACCCATTTGCGCAGGCCGGATTTCTCGACGCGGCCCTTGATGTAGTCCCACAGCACGGCGCGCGGCGGGTAGGAGCCGATCGGCCGGCCGAAATGCTCCTCGAAAGTGTAGTCGGCGAATTCCAGGCACTCCTTCGGTCCGTTCGACCAGAGATAGCGGTACATCGAGCCGTGCACCGGATCGCCATGCTCGTCGAGGCCCGTGCGCCAGGTGTAGTTCCACAGGCCGCCCCAGTCCGACTGCTTTTCGAAGCAGACGATCTCGGGAATGTCGGCGCCCTTGTCGGCCGCCGACTTGAAGGCCCTGAGCTGTGCCAGGCCGGACGGGCCGGCTCCGATGACGGCAACGCGACTTTTCATGGCAGGCCTCCCGATCTGGTTTCGACTTTTGTCTTGACGCAATTCCCAAGGGGAAAGCGCTATGCGCTTTTCCCGGAATTGCTCTTACGAAACAAATTTCACTCACAGGACAGTAATTGGCCCTTTCGTGCTGTCAACAGCCCGATGCTGAAACAAGGTTTCGCCGATGTGGATTTCCCGCGAAAAACCGGACGCGGCCGAACATCATTATCATGCGCATGCGCGTTCACGCGACTTGCCGTCGCAGTTGCGCTGCTGTATCGGCACCTGACATGTTCACCTAGAGTGAAATAAATCCGCAGGAGTGCCGGGGGCGACATGGCGAAGAAGGTTTCCGATTCCAAGGCTGGTCCCGGCGATGCAAAGGCCAAGCCGGCGCCAAAGGTTTCGGCCGATGGCAAGACCATCCGCGCGCCGCTGACGCAGAACCCGCATGCCATTCGCGACACCCGCGAAAAAGTGCTGGAGGTGGCGATCGGCCGCGAGGTGCGCGCCTTCCGCAAG
Source organism: Mesorhizobium sp. WSM4809 (assembly GCF_055811655.1). NCBI lineage: Bacteria > Pseudomonadati > Pseudomonadota > Alphaproteobacteria > Hyphomicrobiales > Phyllobacteriaceae > Mesorhizobium > Mesorhizobium sp. WSM4809. The sequence goes on along the minus strand of NZ_JBVVQW010000001.1, from coordinate 396,991 downwards.
AAGCTCGGCATCACTGTCGCTGATCTCGCGGTCGCCACCGACATTTCGCTCGGCATGCTGTCGAAGATCGAGAACGGTATCACCTCGCCGTCGCTGACCACCTTGCAGGCGCTGTCGCGGGCGCTCGGCGTTCCGGTCACCGCCTTCTTCCGCCGCTTCGAGGAAGAGCGCAGCGCCGTCTTCGTCAAGGCCGGCCAAGGCCTCGATGTCGAGCGCCGCGGCACCCGCGCCGGCCACCAGTACAACCTGCTCGGCCATATCGGCTCCAACACCAGCGGCGTCGTCGTCGAGCCCTATCTGATCACGCTGACCGAGGATTCCGATGTGTTCCCGACCTTCCAGCATGAGGGCATGGAGTTCCTCTACATGCTCGAAGGCGAGGTCGTTTACCGGCACGGCAGCAATCTCTACCCGATGAAGCCCGGCGACAGCCTGTTCTTCGACGCCGACGCGCCGCACGGGCCGGAGCAACTGACGAAACTGCCGATGCGCTATCTGTCGATTATTTGCTATCCGCAGAGCGCGGGTTAAGCGGGACTCGATCTCCCCTTGGTCTCTCGTGAGGAGATCGGCTTCGCGACGGCTCCTCTTTTGCACTGGTGATTGGCGAAAGCTGAAGTGACATTCGATCTCCCCCCTGGAGGGGGAGATGTCCGGCAGGACAGAGGGGGGCGAACCGCGATGACGCACAATCTGGTATCCGCCAACAGCCGCCGCAATGCGCGCACGATGCGCAAGGTGATGACCGATGCCGAACTCAAGCTTTGGAATGAGATCAGGGCACACAGGCTGATGGGACTGGGGTTTCGGCGCCAGATGCCTATCGCCGGCCATATCGTCGATTTTGCATGCCCGGACAAAAAGCTGATCGTCGAGCTTGATGGTTCCCAGCATGGCCGGGCCGAAACGTCGGAATCGGACGCTGCAAGAACCGCCAAATTCGAAGCGCTGGGCTGGACGGTCCTGCGCTTCTGGAACGACGATGTCATTCGCGATATCGACAATGTCTGCCAGCATGTCGTGATTGTGGCTGGGCTGGGCGACGCGTCGTAAGCGCGGAGGTGGAGATTGGGCAAGGCAGGCGCTCCACGGCGCCCCCCTCTGCCCTGCCGGGCATCTCCCCCTCTTGGGGGGAGATTGGCTGCTTTGGGGGCAGCGCCAACATCAGCTATTCAATCCGGCCCAAACCCTGGGCTCGTCGCGCTCCCATCGTCCAGCTTCGACAGCCACTCGACCAACGCCGGGCGATAGCGTGTCAGGCCCTTGTAGTTGGCGAGTTCGTCAGGCAGGTCGCGGATGACGCGGTGCAGGCGCCGTGCCCATTTTGGCTGCGTCGCCAGCTCGTCCATCTTGATCAGATAGCAGCGGATCGGGAAGACGATGCCGTTGGAGCGCGGCAGGCGCCAGAAGCTCTGCAGTTCGACGCGAAGATGCACCTTGTCGCCGACATTCTCCGGCGTCACCGTCGCCCGGTCCGGCCCCCATTTGTGGTAGTTCTCGGGGCTGGTGTCGAGGCGCGGATTGATGGTCATCGTCCAGTTCAGGCGCCGCGCCGGCTTGCCCTGCTGGATGTTGGTGAGGAATTTCAGCGCCCTGACGAAAATCCCCTTCTCATGCGCCAGCGGCACCGGCGCATGCCATTCGAAGAAGTTCATGCCGATGTCGAAATCGAGCGACCAGTCGGCCTGGGTGGTGACCATGCCGGCATCCATCCACAGATTGCCGTCGCGCTGGTCGAGGATGCAGAAATCGCCCTGGCTTTGCCGGGTGATGTATTCCATCGGGCCGTAAGGCAGCGTCGAGGTGTCGCCGAAAGTGAAGGTGTCGTCGATACCGAGCGGCCGGTTGATCCAGCGCCAGCGATCGCCGTCGCGGATCAGCGTGAAATGCTCGGGATAGCCCAGCGCCTGCTGCTCCATCAAAAGCTCGAGCAGGTCCCAGCCGGCCAGCGTCATGTGCGGCAGCGACTGGCAGCGCAGCGGATCCTCGGCCAGGACCAGCGCGCGGTCCTGCATCTCGGCGACATAGTGCTCGTCGACGTCGATCAGGTTTTCCAGCACGCTGCCCCTGGGCCCGACGACATGCGGCTCGATGTTGACCGCATACATGTAGGCGTCTTCGTGGAACGGGAACGGGAAGCGCCTGATGTGCTCAGGGCTGTTCTTGAAGGTGAAGTCGTCGCGGAACGTTTCCTTGCGAAAGGTGATGCCCATGATTTTCTCCTAGAGCGGGCTGCCCGCTCTATCTCTTTGTTTTAGCCGCATTTCTGCGACGCCAAGTGTATCCACTTGGCTGCAAAATGCTCTACCGTTCCAGGACCAGCGACCGGCCTTCGAAGCGCGACACGCACGGCATGATCTTCTTGCCCGAACGGTGCTCTTCCTCGCTCAGCCAGTGGTCGTTGTGGATGAACCTGCCGTCGCAAGAGATGACGTTGGTTTCGCACTGGCCGCAGACGCCGCCGCGGCAGAGATAGGGCGGATCGACGCCGGCCGCCTCGATCGCTTCCAAGAGGCTCTGCTGCTCATCGACCCTGATCGACTTGCCGCTGACGGCAAGCCTCACGTCGAACGGCAGTCCGGGCTGGGGTGCCGCGAAATGCTCGAAATGCACGGTTTCCGCCGGCCAGCCGAGGCTTGCCGCGCGATCGCGCACCCAGTTGATCATGCCGGCCGGGCCGCAGACATAGAGATGCGTGCCGAGCGGCTGTGTCGACAGCAACCGGTCGAGTTCGATGCGCTCCTCAAGGTCGTCATGATAGAGCCTGACCCGGCGGTCGTAGCGCTCGCGCAGCACATCGGCATAGGTGCCGAGCGATGCGGTGCGGCAGGTGTAGTGCAGTTCGAAATTGCCGCCTTCCGCCGCAAGCTGAGCGGTCTGTGCCATGAACGGCGTGATGCCGATGCCGCCGGCCAGCATCAGATGCTTTTTGGCGCGCAGGTCGAGCGAGAACAGGTTGACGGGGTAGCTGACCACCATCTCCATGCCCGGCTTGACGCTCCGGTGCATGAACAGCGAGCCGCCACGGCCGACATCGTCGCGCCGCACCGAGATCGTGTATTCGCGCGTATCGAGCGGCGAGCCCATCAGCGAATAGGGATTGAGCCTGGTGCGTTCGCCGTCGCGCATCTCGACCACGACATGGGCGCCGCCGGAAAAAGTCGGCAAAAGCTCGCCGTCGCGCCGGCGAAAATGGAAGCGGGTGACGAGGTCGTTGACCGGGACGACGTCGCTGACGACGACATCGAGTTTTGTGGTGCCGGTGCTCATCGAAAAATCTCCTCCATCGGAGCAATCTCCGAGCGATCTTCCGCATTGATGCAGACGCCCTGGAAGGCTGCGATGCGCCTGGAATAATGATCGCGCACCAGAAGCAGCAGGCCGCAATGCGCGCAGGTCGCCGGCTGCGTCGTCACATTCTCGGTGATGCCCTTGCAATGGACACATTGCATGCGCCGCGCCAGCGAGCCGCGGTGCTCGGTCTGGATCGAAGTGTGGTCGATGCCGGCTTCAAGCGCCACCTGCATGGCCTGGCCGATCAGACCCTCGGTGCCAGCGAGGTAGAGGCGCAAGCCCATATGCGCGTTGGCCAGTGTCTGCCTGAGCCGGGGCAGCAGGCTGGCGAAGGACGGCGCCAGATGGAGCTGGGCCGGCTTCAACGCTTCGAGCGCGACGGCATGTTTGCCGTCAAGCCCGGGAATGAAGACGATTTCGGCGTCGTCGAAAAACCCGGGCGGCGCCCTCCCGGCCATCTCCGCTATCGCCAGCGCCCCTTCCGCGTCCGCGATGAAAAGATGATGCTTGCCGGGTTGCGGAGACAAGGTTCCGTAGACGGGCCGGCTGATGATACTTTTGGCTGCCATTTAAGTCTTCGTGCCTCGAACCCCTCGCCGTTGACTATGCCTCAACCTTTCGCCGTGCGCTTGGTCTTCTTGGGATCGTCGAATGGCAATGGCTGCGCCGTCGCCTTGATGGCACCGCTCTTGTTGCGGATTTCGAGCTTGGTGTCCTTGACCGCGCAGTCGACGTCGAGGCGGGCGATGCCCATCGATTTCTCGACCAGCGGCGAATACATGGCGCAGGTCACCACGCCCACCTTTTTGCCGTCGCGGTAGACCGGCGCGCCTTCATCGGCCGGCTCCTTGCCGTCGAGCAGCACGCCATAGATCTTGAAGCGTTCCTTGCCTTTCAGGCGGTAATGCTCCTCGGCGCCGCGAAAGCCGGTCTTGCCGGGGCTGACGGTGAAGTCGAGGCCGAGTTCCCACAGCGTGTCGCCCGGACCTTCGTTCTCAAACGGATATTTCTGCGAATTGTCGTAGGGGTAGAAGAGCAGATAACTTTCGACGCGCAGCATGTCGAGCGTGGTGAAGCGGCACGGAATGATGCCGGCGCTCTTGCCCTCGTCGAGGATCCTGTCCCAGATCGTGCCGGCATCCTGGCCGCGGCAGAAGATCTCGTAGCCGCGCTCGCCGGTATAGCCGGTGCGCGAAATCATGACGGGCAAGCCGAACAGTTGCGTCTGCATGTGATGGAAATAGTTGAGGTCGCGAATGCCCGGCACATGCTTGGCCAGATAGTCGACTGCTGTCGGACCCTGCAGCGACAGATCGTGCAGATTGTCATCGAAGCGCAGCGAGACGTCGCGCCCTACCGAAGCACGCTGCAACTCCTCATGGCCGGTGCCCGAACCATGCACGACCATCCATGCATTGGGGCCGGTGCGGTAGAGGATGCAATCGTCGGTGAATTTTCCCGCCTCGTTCAGCATGCAGGCATAGGCCGACTTGCCGGGATAGATCTTTTCGACATCGCGTGTGGTGGCGAGGTCGATGAGATGCGAGGCGTGCGGCCCTGATATGTGGACCTTCTTGAGGCCGGAGACATCCATCAGACCAGCCTTGGTGCGGATGGCGATGTACTCCTCGTCGGCATCCTTGTCGTAGGTCCAGGCGGTTCCCATGCCGCTCCAGTCTTCGAGCTTCGAACCGAGCGCTCGGTGCCGATCCGCCAGGGTCGAAAATCTCCAGGATGCCGTCATCCGCTCGTCCTCCGTTTCGATAATGCTCTGCTGTTCCCTGCCCCCTGCGCAGCGGCGGGAGCTTTGGCCGAATATTGATCGCAAACCTCCGGGCGCCGCAATACCCATAAGCAATTAATTTCATTGTCAGGCAAAATCCGCCGCGCAAACCAAACGGTTAACCCCACGTAAATCGCGCTTGACAATTGCGAGATTCAGACAGAATTTATGAAAAAAATTTCACTCTGTTGAAAGAGGACGACGGACGGGGATTCGGAACCGGACGGCGGAAAAGGGGAGAAACCGATGTCAGACATGCAACAGCGCATCGAAGCGCTGTATCGTTCCGACGTGCGCGGAGCCGCGCTCCTGATCGTCTGCCTGTGGGCGACGATCCTCTTCGTCCTCCTCATGACATGGCCCTACATCCCGCACAGCGGCATCAAGGCCGTGGTCGCGATCGCCGCCGCCGCCGTGCTGATCTTCAACACGGCCGCCATCCTGGCGATGGTCAAGCACTACAAGGAAGACAAGGAATTCATCTACGGGCTCGATATCAAGAACGCCGACGCGTTCCGCAACCGCAAGTCCTGAGGGGTAAAAGAGATGTCCCGCTACACGCCGCCGGAACAAAGCAAGGCCGGGCAGGTTTTCGACATCGCCGTCGTCGTCGTTGCCATTTTCGTGGCACTGTGGCTACCGCTCAAGCTGGGCCTCGCCGGCGCGGCGAAATCCATCGACGCGCTCGACGCCAAGACCTGGGAAGCGCTAGGCCAGAACCCGACCATGGCGTCTATCTGGGAAAAGCTCGGCTATACGCCCGAGACCGCGCACGACATCATCCAGAACCGCTTCCACTATGTCATCGACTGGCCGACGCTGATCATCATGGCGGCGGTGCTGATCGGTTATTTCGTCTTCCTGTTTCGTGCATCAGACCGCGAATATCGCGACGTCATCAACGAAAAATTCGACGACAAGTAAGAGTTCTGAGGACGATTTAATCGGGGGACACGATCATGTGGGTAGCACTCTCTTACGCATGCTGGGGCATCTCGATCGTGCTCGCTTTGTGGATGCTCTACGACTGGTTCAAGGTTGACACGACCTTCTCCGAAGAGGTGCTGACCTCGTCTCGCGAGGGCGAACTGGAAGCCACTTCCGAAAAACACCGGATCTGAGTGAGGATTGAACAATGACGATCGCACTTGAACCGGCTGCCCCGGCTGCCCAAGGGGACAGAGTTTCACTCCTGCGCGTGCTCGGACCGGCCCATGTCTGGGCGCTCGGCGTCGGCATCGTCCTGGTCGGCGAATTCACCGGCTGGAATTTCTCGGCGGACAAGGGTGGCGCACTGGCCGCGCTGATCGTCTGCTGGGTCGTGGGATTGCTCTACACCTCGGTCGCCATGATCGATTCCGAGGTGACATCGACCGTGGCCGCCGCCGGCGGCCAGTATGCGCAGGCAAAGCACATCGTCGGACCGCTGATGGCGTTCAACGTCGCGCTGTTCCTGGTCTTTGCCTACACCATGCTCGAAGTATCCGACGCCATCCTGCTCGGCGACACCATCGTCGCCAAGGCCGGCGTCGAAGGGCTCACCCACAATTCCTTCATCGCCGCGACCATCGTCGTGCTGGCGTGGCTGAACTATCGCGGCGTGCTGATGACGCTCAATGTCAACTTCGTCATCACAGCGGTCGCCTATATCTCGATCGTCATCCTGTTCTTTTCGGTCAGCCCGTGGACGCAAGGCGCCGTGCTGAAGCTGAACGAGCTGGTCACGCCAGGCAATGCGCTCCCCTATGGCTGGATCGGCGTCATCGCCGCCTTCCAGTTCGGCATCTGGTACTATCTCGGCATCGAAGGCACCACACAGGCCGCCGAGGAAGTGCGCTCGCCGGCCCGCTCGCTGCCTTACGGCACCATGGCCGGCATGATCACGCTTTTGATCGCCGCCGCCATGACCTGGTATGTCTGCGCCTCGATGATGCCATGGGAATATCTCGGCATCACCTATTATCCGCTGTGGGACGCCGGCAAGCTGACTGGCAGCCCGCTGCTCGAGAACCTGTTGTTCGTCGCCACGCTGCTTGCTGCAATGGCCTCCGCCAATGGCTGCATCAACGATGCGGCGCGCGCCTGGTTCTCGCTCGGCCGCGACCGCTATCTGCCGACATGGTTCTCGGCCGTGCATCCGAGATATCGCACGCCCTATCGTTCGATCCTGTTCCTGCTGCCGATCGCGCTGGCCTTCGCCTTCATCGCCGACCTCAACCAGGCGATCACCTTCTCGATCCTGTCGGGCGTGCTGCAATACACGTTCATGAGCATCAACATCATCATGTTCCGCAAGAAGTGGCCGCTCGGCTCGATCCGCCGCGGCTACACGCACCCCTTCCACCCGATCCCGGCCATCGTGCTGTTTTGCCTGTGCGTGGTGACCTTCTTCGCCATCTTCCTCGGCTTCGGCTCGCAACTGATCGCCATGGTCGCCTTCTATTTCCTGATCTCACTGTGGTTCCATTTCTATCGCTACAAATTCGTGCGGCGCGGCGATCAGTTCACCATGCCGTGGCCGAAGCCGCAGGGTTATTGATGGGAGTAGGCCGGTCCGTATCCTGGATGGGCGTGGCATGAGAAAATGTCCGAGCTGACATCAGCACTGCTGGCCGGAGCCATTGTCCTGGCTATCGTTCTCCACCTTGCCTGGCAGGCGCGTGCCAGCCGCAACAGGGCATCGATGGCGCTTGCCGTCGAGCAGGACCGCATCCGCACAGCCATCGCCGACGCAGCCAATGTCTCGGACGGCACCGCCGGTGTCATCACCTGGGAAGGGTCCTGGAACAGCAAACGTGTCCAGGTGCGCACCATCGTCGACACACTGGCGACGCGGAAACTGCCGGCGCGCTGGCTCAGTGTTTCGATCACCGAGCCGGTGGCCGTGCCCGGCACCTTCGATATGATGATGCGGCCGGGGTCGCCGACGACCTTCTCCAATTTCGATCATCTCGACCACACGCTGCCGAAGAGTTCGGCATTTCCGGCCGAGGCCGTGTTGCGGACGGATCGCAGGGGCGTCCACTTCCCACTGGAGACCATCGCCGGCCACCTCGGGATTTTTTCCGAAGGGCGCGCCAAGGAACTGCTGATCACCCCGAAAGGGGTACGCATCGTGTGGCTGCTGGCCGAAGCCGAACGGGCGCGCTACGGTGTGTTCAGGCAGGCCGAATTTGGCGACGCCACACTCGATCCCGCGCTGATCGAAAGACTGCTGGTGTCGGTGTCGGCGCTTCGCGACGCCATCAACAAAAGCGAACGCCAAGCCGCATGACCATTCCCACCACGGCACCCACCAATCCTTATCTGGTTCTCGGCGCCGCAATCGTGCTGCCGGGAAGCGGGCACGTCATTCTCGGCGTGCCGGTGCGCGGCCTTCAGTTCCTTTTCTTCATGGTGATCCTGGCATGGGTGACGGCCAAGATCGCACCGTCGGATGCCAGCTTTGTCGGCCGTCACGCCGGCGGCTTCCTGATCTATGCCTTGTCGATTCTCGACGCCTACAAGCTCGCCCGCATCCGCACCGCCAAATGGGTTCACAATGCCCGGCGAGACGGCGACAGTGCGCAGAGCGGCATTGAGCCGCATAGGTAACTGGAGGAATATTTTTTTCATACGATTGAATTTGTGCGGCTCATTCGATACATCCTCTCTTAGCTACAAACGATCTCTTAGCTACAAACATCGGGAGGCTGACATGTGTGGAATTGTCGGACTGTTTTTGAAGGACAAGTCGCTGGAACCCCAGCTTGGTGCGATGCTGTCGCAGATGCTGATCTCCCTCAGCGACCGCGGTCCCGATAGCGCCGGTATCGCCATCTATGGCGCGCCTTCCAAGAATGAGGCCAAGATCACCATCCAGTCAGCCAGGCCCGACCGCGATTTCCGCGGCCTCGAGGCGGAGCTCGCCAAGGCCATCGGCACGCCGGTGACGATCGCGGTGAAATCCACCCATGCCGTCGTCAGGACCACGCCGGCCAAGATCGATGAAGCGCGCGAAACCATCCAGGCGCTGCGCCCCGACATCCGCATCATGGGCGCCGGCGACGTTGTCGAGATCTACAAGGAAGTCGGCCTGCCGGAGGCCGTCGTCGAGCGCTTCGATGTCCGCAAGATGACCGGCACGCATGGCATCGGCCATACCCGCATGGCAACGGAATCGGCGGTGACGACGATGGGCGCGCACCCGTTCTCGACCGGCGCCGACCAGTGCCTGGTGCACAATGGCTCGCTGTCGAACCACAACAACGTCCGCCGCGAGTTGATCCGTGAAGGCATGACCTTCGAGACCGAGAACGACACTGAAGTGGCCGCCGCCTATCTTTCGTCGCAGATGGCGCATGGCAAGAATCTCGGCGAGGCGCTGGAAGGCACGCTCTCCGACCTCGACGGCTTCTTCACCTTCGTCGTCGGCACCAAGAACGGTTTTGGCGTGGTGCGCGATCCGATCGCCTGCAAGCCTGCCGTGATGGCCGAAACCGACCAGTATGTCGCCTTCGGCTCGGAATATCGCGCGCTGACCAAACTACCCGGCATAGACAATGCGAGGGTCTGGGAACCCGAGCCCGCAACCGTCTATTTCTGGGAGCATTGAATTCATGTCGGCAACCACGCTTTCAAAGACCGCAGCACATGACCCTCGGGTCTTCGATCTTGACCAATCGTCGCTGCGCGAACTCAACCAGGCGCTGCACAATCTGTCGCCCGGCTCGAATGAAACGGCCTGGGAAGTGCTGAACCCGAAAGGCAGCCATTCGGTCGCCGTTGGCGTCGACCAGCCTGTTGCCATCGATGTGCGTGGCAGCGTCGGCTATTATTGCGGCGGCATGAATTCCGGCAGCACCATCACCGTGCATGGCTCGGCGGGTCCCGGCGTCGGCGAGAACATGATGTCGGGCTCGATCACCATCAAAGGCGACGCCAGCCAGTATGCCGGCGCCACCGGCAAGGGCGGCCTGCTGGTCATCGAAGGCAATGCCTCGTCGCGCTGCGGCATCTCGATGAAGGGCATCGACATCGTCGTGCACGGCAATATCGGCCACATGTCGGCCTTCATGGCGCAGTCGGGCAATCTGGTGGTGCTGGGCGATGCCGGCGACGCGCTGGGCGATTCCATCTACGAGGCGCGGCTCTTCGTGCGCGGCAAGGTCGACAGCCTGGGTGCCGACTGCATCGCCAAGGAGATGCGGGCTGAGCATCTGGAATTGCTGCAAGGCCTGCTCGACCGCGCCGGTGTCACCGGCGTCAAGCCGTCGGAGTTCAAGCGCTACGGCTCGGCGCGCACGCTCTACAATTTCAATATCGACAACGCCGACGCGTATTGAGGCAGCATGACCTATCGCAACCCTCCGACGACGCCGCGCAAATCCGCGACCTTCGACGACTATACGCTTTCCGAAATCCGCCGTGCCGCGGCGACCGGCATCTATGACATCCGCGGCGCCGGCGCCAAGCGCAAGCTGCCGCATTTCGACGACCTTCTGTTCCTCGGCGCATCGATCTCGCGCTATCCGCTCGAAGGCTATCGCGAGCGCTGCGACACATCAGTCGTGCTCGGCTCTCGCCATGCCAAGAAGCCGATCGAGCTGAAGATCCCGATCACCATCGCCGGCATGAGCTTCGGCTCACTGTCAGGCCCCGCCAAGGAGGCACTCGGGCGCGGCGCGACCCTGTCGGGCACCTCGACCACGACGGGCGACGGCGGCATGACCGAGGAAGAGCGCGGCCATTCAAAGCAGCTGGTCTATCAATATCTGCCGTCGCGCTACGGCATGAACCCGCGCGATTTGCGCCGCGCCGATGCGATCGAAGTCGTCGTCGGCCAGGGTGCCAAACCGGGTGGTGGCGGCATGCTGCTTGGCCAGAAGATTTCGGATCGCGTCGCCGAAATGCGCACGCTGCCGAAAGGCATCGACCAGCGCTCGGCCTCCCGCCACCCCGACTGGACCGGCCCCGACGATCTCGAGATCAAGATCCTCGAGCTGCGCGAGATCACCGACTGGGAAAAGCCGATCTACGTCAAGGTCGGCGGCGCCCGGCCCTACTACGACACCGCGCTTGCCGTGAAGGCCGGCGCCGATGTCGTTGTCGTCGACGGCATGCAGGGCGGCACCGCCGCCACCCAGGAAGTGTTCATCGAAAATGTCGGTATGCCGACGCTTGCCTGCATCAGGCCGGCGGTACAGGCGCTGCAGGATCTGGGCATGCACCGCAAGGTGCAGCTGATCGTCTCCGGCGGCATCCGCAACGGCGCCGATGTCGCCAAGGCGCTGGCGCTCGGCGTCGACGCGGTCTCGATCGGCACGGCTGCCCTCGTCGCGCTCGGCGACAACGATCCCCGCTGGGAGGCCGAGTATAACGAGCTCGGCACCACGGCCGGCGCCTATGACGACTGGCACGAGGGGCGCGACCCCGCCGGCATCACCACGCAGGACCCGGAATTGATGAAGCGGGTCGACCCGGTGGCTGCCGGGCGCCGGCTGGCGAACTACCTCAAGGTGATGACGCTGGAAGCGCAGACCATCGCGCGTGCGTGCGGCAAGAACAGCCTGCACAATCTTGAACCCGAGGACCTCGTCGCGCTGACGATCGAGGCAGCCGCCATGGCCGGCGTGCCGCTGGCCGGCACCAACTGGATACCGGGGAAGAACGGCTTCTGATCAACGAAGGGCCGACTCCCGCATACTCGGGAACAACAATCGATAAAAATGGGGAACTAGCGTGGCAACTGATCTTGCAGAATTCGCAAGGGCGAAAAACGTCAAATATTTCATGATTTCCTACACTGACCTGTTCAGTGGCCAGCGTGCCAAGCTGGTGCCGGCGCAGGCAATCGCCGACATGCAGAAGGACGGCGCCGGCTTTGCCGGGTTCGCCACCTGGCTGGACCTGACGCCGGCACATCCCGACATGCTGGCGGTGCCGGATCCGGATTCGGTGATCCAGCTGCCGTGGAAGCCTGAGGTCGCCTGGGTCGCGGCCAACTGCATCATGGACGACAAGGAGGTCGACCAGGCGCCGCGCAACACGCTGAAGCGGCTGATCGCAGAGGCCGCCAGCGACGGCATGCACGTCAAGACCGGCGTCGAGGCCGAGTTCTTCCTGATCTCGCCGGATGGCAAGACGATTTCCGACGAATACGACACGGCCTCAAAGCCCTGCTACGACCAGCAAGCGGTGATGCGCCGCTATGACGTCATCGCCGAGATCTGCGACCACATGCTGGCGCTCGGCTGGGGCGCCTACCAGAACGACCACGAGGATGCCAACGGCCAATTCGAGATGAACTGGGCCTTCGACGACGCGCTGGCGACCGCCGACAAGCACTCGTTCTTCAAGTTCATGGTCAAGTCGATCGCCGAGAAGCACGGCCTGCGCGCGACTTTCATGCCCAAACCCTTCCAGGGCCTGACCGGCAATGGCTGCCATGCCCATATCTCGGTCTGGGACAAATCGGGCAAGACCAACGTTTTCGCCGACAAAGCGATGGAGCTCGGCCTGTCGGCCAAGGGCCGGAATTTCCTCGGCGGCATCATGAAGCATGCTTCCGCGCTTGCCGCGATCACCAACCCGACGGTGAATTCCTACAAGCGCATCAACGCGCCACGCACGATTTCGGGCGCCACCTGGGCGCCGAACACGGTGACCTGGACCGGCAACAACCGCACCCACATGGTGCGCGTGCCCGGCCCCGGCCGCTTCGAGCTGCGGCTGCCGGATGGTGCTGCCAACCCTTATCTGCTGCAGGCGGTTATCATCGCCGCCGGCCTCGACGGCATCCGCTCGAAGGCCGATCCCGGCAAGCGCTATGACATCGACATGTACCAGCATGGGCACACGGTGAAGGGCGCGCCAAAACTGCCGCTCAACCTGCTCGACGCCTTGCGCGAGTTCGACAAGGACAAATCGCTCAAGGCGGCGCTGGGTGAGGAATTCTCGTCGGCCTACCTAAAGCTGAAGCACCAGGAATGGAATTCCTATGCTTCGCACTTCACGCAATGGGAGCGCGACCACACGCTGGATATCTGACCACCAGCGCGGTGCGAGCGACCTCGGAATGAACTGATGAAATATTCGATCTTCTCGCTCGCCCGCGCCGCCCTGTCCGGCCACAAGAACTGGCAGCGCACCTGGCGCGACGCCACGCCGAAGGATCGCTACGACGTGGTGATCATCGGCGGCGGCGGCCACGGACTTGCCACCGCCTGGTTTCTCGCCAGCGAGTACGGCATCAAGAATGTCGCCGTACTCGAAAAAGGCTGGATCGGCTCCGGCAATGCCGGCCGCAACACCACCATCATCCGCTCCAATTACGGCCTGCCCGGCAATACCGGCTTCTACGAATTGTCGATGAAGCTGTGGGAGCGGATGGAGCAGGACCTCAACTACAACACGATGGTCAGCCAGCGCGGCGTCATCAACCTCTACCACTCCGACGCGCAGCGCGACGCTTATGCGCGGCGCGGCAACACCATGCGCATCAACGGCATCGACGCCGAACTGCTCGACCTCGCCGCGGTCAAGAAGATGATACCGTTCCTGAACTTCGACAATGCGCGCTTTCCCGTGCAAGGCGGGCTGTTGCAGCGGCGCGGCGGCACGGCGCGGCACGATGCTGTTATCTGGGGCTATGCCCATGCGGCGAGCGAACTCGGCGTCGACATCATCCAGAATTGCGAAGTCACCGGCTTCGTCAGGGACGCCAATGGCAAGGTGACCGGCGTCGAGACATCGCGCGGCAAGATCGGCGCCGGCAAGGTCGGCATGGCTGTTGCCGGAAGTTCGTCGCGCGTCGCGGCAATGGCCGGCCTGCGCCTGCCGATCGAAAGCCATGTGCTGCAGGCCTTCGTCTCCGAGGCGATCAAACCGCTTATCCCTGGTGTCATGACCTTCGGCGCCGGCCATTTCTATGTCAGCCAGTCGGACAAGGGCGGGCTGGTCTTCGGCGGCGATATAGACGGCTACAATTCCTACGCCCAGCGCGGCAACATGCCTGTGATGGAGGACGTCTGCGAGGGCGGCATGGCGCTTATGCCGATGATCGGCCGCGTGCGCCTGCTGCGCCAGTGGGGCGGCATCATGGACATGTCGATGGACGGCTCGCCGATCATCGACAAGAGCCCGGTCGACGGGCTCTATATCAACGCTGGCTGGTGCTATGGCGGCTTCAAGGCGACACCAGGCTCCGGCTTTGTCTTTGCCCATCTTCTGGCCCGCGATGAATCGCACGAAGAAGCCGCGCGGTTCCGCCTCGATCGGTTCCGAACTGGCGCCACGATCGACGAAAAGGGCCAGGGCGCCCAACCGAACCTGCATTGAAGGCGGTCTAGAACAGCATGCGCATTGTCTGTCCCTTCTGCGGCGAACGCGAACTCGGCGAGTTCACCTATCTCGGCGACGCCAAGCCGGTGCGCCCCGAAGCCGGCGCCTCGGAAGACGAGGTCTTCGACTATGTCTATCTGCGCGACAATGTCGCCGGGCAGACCAGCGAATACTGGTACCATGGCGGCGGCTGCCGGGCCTGGCTGAAGGTCACCCGCAACACGCTGACGCACGAGATTTCCGCCGTTGAGCCGGCGGCTGGCGTGGGTGCGAGGCAGGTCGCGAAATGAATTTTCTTGTGCAAGTCAGCGCCGCCCCTCACCTGCCTGCCGGCATCCTCTCCCCGTATAGAGACTGGGAGAGGGACGCTGGCCGCAACCTGGCCGCTATTCCTGCAGCGTTGATGATTGGCGAAATCGCGGACGAGAGCGTCCTTCTCCCCGTCACTATACGGGGAGAAGTGCCCGGCAGGGCGATGAGGGGCGGCTCGACGCTGCCGCATGACATCGAAGCGACGAAGGGTCGGCAATCGTGACTTCCAGCCAATCCCACCGTCTCACCTCCGGCGGTCTCATCGACCGCTCGGTGCCACTGAACTTCCGTTTCGACGGCAAGGCTTTCCTCGGCTTCCAGGGCGATACGCTCGCCTCCGCGCTGATCGCCAACGGCGTCAAGCTGGTCGGCCGCTCGTTCAAATACCATCGCCCGCGCGGTATTCTCACCGCTGGTTCGGAAGAACCCAACGCGCTGGTCGAGCTGCGCACCGGCGCACGGCGCGAGCCGAACACCAAGGCGACGACAGCCGAACTCTATGACGGGCTCGAGGCCGCCAGCCAGAACCGATGGCCGTCGCTGCGCCACGATGTGATGTCGGTGAACCAGCTGTTCGCGCCGATCTTCGTCGCCGGCTTCTACTACAAGACCTTCATGTGGCCGGCGAAGTTCTGGGAAGCGATCTACGAGCCGGCGATCCGCCGCGCCGCCGGCCTCGGCCGTGCCTCAGGCATCGCCGATCCCGATCACTACGACAAGGCATGGGCGCATTGCGATGTGCTGATCGCCGGTTCAGGTCCGGCCGGTCTGGCCGCGGCATTGGCAGCCGGCCGCGCTGGTGCCCGCGTCATCCTGTGCGAAGAGGATTTTGTCCCCGGCGGCCGCCTGCTGTCGGATGGCGGCACGATCGATGGTGTGCCGGCAGCCGAATGGCTGTCGCGGACGCTGGCTGAATTGGCCGATATGCCCGATGTCCGCATCATGACCCGCACGACATTGTTCGGGGTCTATGATGGCGGTACCTATGGCGCGATCGAGCGGGTCAACGACCACCTGCCCTCGCCGCCTCAGCATCAGGTGCGCCAGCGGCTGTGGCGGATCGTGGCGAAGCGCTGCGTTGTCGCGGCCGGCGCCATCGAACGGCCGATCGTCTTTGCCGGCAACGACACGCCCGGTGTTATGATGGCGTCCGCCATGCGCACCTATGTCGCGCGCTATGCGGCGACACCGGCAAAGCGCCTCGCGCTGTTCACCAACAATGAGGATGGCTGGCGCACGGTCGAGACTGCACTCGGTGCCGGCCTGCAGATCGCGGCGGTCATCGATGCACGGTCCGAAGTGTCGCCGGCGCATCGTTCGCTGGCCTCCAAGGGTGGCTTCCCGGTGCTGCATGGTTCCGTCAGCGGGGTCGATGGCGGCAAGGATGGCGTCAGGAAAATCGCGGTCTCGCTGACCGGTGGCGCGCGCGCCGAGGTCGAAGCGGACGGCCTCGCAGTCTCCGGCGGCTGGAACCCGGCGGTCGGGCTGACTTCCTACCATCGTGGCCGGCCGAAATGGCAGAACGACATATCTGCCTTCGTGCCGGACGGCGCGCCTCCCGGCATGGTCGCCGCGGGTGCCGCCAATGGCGATTTCGGCCTCGGCGCCTGCCTGAGCCAGGGATTTGCCGCCGGCGCGGCAGCGGCGCGTGACACGGGACATAGCGACACAGTGGGTATCGCGCCTGCCGCCGACGACGAGGCATTCTCGCTGACGCCGCTATGGCACGTCGCCGGCAAGGGCAAGGCTTTTGTCGATTACCAGCACGACGTCCCCGCCTCCGACATCGAACTGGCGCAGCGCGAAGGCTTTGAATCGGTCGAGCACCTGAAGCGCTACACGACGCTCGGCATGGCGACCGACCAGGGCAAGACCTCGAATGTCGCCGGCCTTGCCATCATGGCCGCGGTCAGCGGCCGTTCGATCCCCGAGACCGGCACGACAATCTACCGGCCGCCTTACGTGCCGGTCGCCATCGGCGCCGTCGCCGGCCATCACCGCGACGAGACGTTCCATGCGACACGGCTGACGCCGTCGCATCACTGGGCGGCCGAACAGGGCGCCGTCTTCGTCGACACCGGCCTGTGGAAGCGTGCGCAATGGTACCCTCGCGCCGGCGAGAAGGACTGGCTGGAATCGGTGACCCGCGAGGTCAAGGCGGTGCGCGGCGGCGTCGGCTTCTGCGATGTCTCGACGCTCGGCAAGATCGACGTGCACGGCCCGGATGCCGGCGCTTTCCTGGATCGCGTCTACATCAACACCTTCTCCAATCTTGCGGTGGGAAAAGCGCGTTACGGGCTCATGCTGCGCGAGGACGGCATCGTCTATGACGATGGCACGACATCGCGGCTGGCCGAGGATCATTACTTCCTGACCACCACCACGGCCAAGGCCGGGCTGGTGATGCAGCATCTCGAATTCTGCCGCCAGGTGCTGTTCCCGGAGCTCGACG
Source organism: Mesorhizobium sp. WSM4809 (assembly GCF_055811655.1). Taxonomy (NCBI): domain Bacteria; kingdom Pseudomonadati; phylum Pseudomonadota; class Alphaproteobacteria; order Hyphomicrobiales; family Phyllobacteriaceae; genus Mesorhizobium; species Mesorhizobium sp. WSM4809. Next base: position 379,829 of record NZ_JBVVQW010000001.1, on the reverse strand, counting down.
TGCAGCTCACTTCCGTCTCGGACCAGTGGGCGCAATTCTCGATCGCCGGGCCGAAGACACGCGATCTGCTCAGGGAAATCGTCGACCCGGTCGAAGACCTTTCCAACGAAGGCTTTCCATTCATGGGCGCGCGCGAAGTAGCACTCCGCGGCGGCCTGAGGGCACGGCTGTTCCGTATCTCGTTCTCAGGCGAGATGGCTTTCGAGATTTCGGTGCCGGCGCGCTTTGGCGATGCCATGGCGCGCAATTTGATGCTGGCCGGCGCGCCGTTCGGCGTGACGCCTTACGGCACCGAGGCGCTCGGCGTCATGCGCGTCGAAAAGGGCCACATTGCCGGACCGGAACTGAGCGGCACGACGACGGCGGCCGATCTTGGCCTGGGCAAGATGATGTCGACCAAGAAAGACTATATCGGCCGCGTCATGGCCGGACGCGAGGCGCTGGTAGCCCCGGACCGGCAGGTCGTCGTCGGCATCAAGCCGACGGACAAGGCACGCCGGCTGCGCTCCGGCGCACACATCATCCCGAAGGGACAGACACCCGGCCCCGGCAACGACCAGGGCTATGTCACCTCGGTCTGCTTCTCGCCGACGTTGGATCAGTGGATCGGGCTCGCGCTTGTCGAACGCGGCCGCGAACGCATCGGCGAGATCGTGCATGCGCATGACCCGTTGCGCGGCGAAGACTACGATGTCGAACTCTGCAATCCCGTCTTCTACGATCCGGATGGAGGGCGCCAGCGTGGTTGATTCTTCCTGGGCTCCCCACAGTCCCCTTGAAAAGGCGCTTGTTGCCGGCGTGCATGGTGCACGCGGTATCGAGGCCGGCGTCTCGCTGACCGAGATTCGCAATTTTGATCTCGTCCAGGTGATGGCGCGGCGCGGCCAAGGGGCTGATCTGGCGAAAGCGGCCAAGGCCCGTTTCGGCGCGGTGCCACCGGATGCGCCGAAGGCGGTACAGACTCCGGATGCCACGCTGATCTGGTCGGGGCCGGATCAGTTCTTCGTTCTGTCAAACGGCGGCAAGCACACGACGCAGACGTTGACGCCGGCATTCTCCGGCTCCGCCTCGCTGTCGGATCAGTCGCATGCACGGGTCTTGATCAGCATTTCGGGCGTCAAGGCACGCACCATGCTGGCGAAACTGTCTTCGATCGACTTGCACCCAACGACGTTCCCGGTCGGCGCCGCCGCCGCGACATCGATGGATCACACCAGCGTCACGCTCTGGCGCGGCGGCGATCGGCCGGATGGGCAGGCGGTGTTCAACCTTCTGGTGTTTGCGACCTTCGCCGAAAGCCTTTGGCATACGGTGCTGGATTCGGGTGCGGAGTACGGAGTTGCTATCAGCCACTCTGACGGAGTTTAGGTCGCTAATTGTAGATCTCGGCGCTGCCCCTCATTGCCCTGCCGGGCATTTCTCCCCGTAAACGGGGCGAAAAGACGCTGGCTGCAATGCCGCGCCATCTCCTTAGCGTCGGCACTTGGCGAAACCGATGACGACAGCGCCCTTCGCCCCGTTTACGGGGAGAAGATGGCGGCAGCCAGATGAGGGGCGGCGCCGACGTTCGGAGACAAGGCTGATTGGCGAAATTCAACCTGAGCCGACTACGTCCGAAACGCCACCTTCGCCTTGCCAAACGCACGCGCACTGCTATTCTTACCGCTAAAATAATTTCACACACAGGCAAACTTGTTTCTCGAACCGCAAGGCTGAAATGAGCCAGTCGCCCTACCCCGCAATTGCTGCCGGACCGCCGCGGCCGAGCCTCATCCTGAGGCCCGGCCAGATCACGCTGCCGCCGGGCATGGAGCGTTATACGATCCATGGCAATGGCGCGGTGCTCATCGATATCGAGGCCGGCGACACGATCACCGTGCGCAATGTCGAGGGTGGCCAGGCCTGCGAGTTGCTGGCCTGGGACAGGACCGGCGCGACCGATCCCGGCATTTTCGGTGAAACATCGAACAGCAACGCTGCCGGCATCAAGGCGCTGTTGGCCGAGGACGACGACAGCCTCGCATCGCTACGGAGCGGGCTCGCGCGCCGGCAGGTGCAGCTTGACCATGCCAAGGCGGTTCGCGTGTTCGGCGGCGCGACGCCCGCCGGCACCGAACAGGCTTTCACCGTCGCGCGCGATGGCGCGATGCTGATTGCGGCCCCCGGCGGGCCGATGCTGGTCGATGGCCACGACACGGCGACGCCGCTGATTGCCATCGTTCGCCGTGCCACGATCCGCCCGGCGGCGAAATCGCTACTGGCCGATCCGCTGGCCGACCCGGTTCTCGATTTGCGCGTCCATTCGGCGACGGCGGAATCCTATTTCGTCAAGGCTGGCGACTATCTCCAGATCATCGATGTCGACGGGCGCCAGTGCACCGATTTCCAGTGCTTTTCGGCGCACAAGCTGGACAGGGGATTGGATCATCCGCTCGACGTGACGACGACTCGCACGCTGATGGGTGCGAGCTACCCGATGCCCGGCCTGCATTCCAAATACTTTGACCAGGACATGGAGCCACTGGTCGAGGTGGTGCAGGACACATGCGGCCGGCACGACGCCTTCGCGCTCGCCTGCGCCGCCAAATATTACGACGACATCGGCTATCCCGGCCACACCAACTGCTCGGAGAATTTCAACGGCGCTCTGGCCGGCAAGGGCGTCAATCCCCGCGCGGGCTGGATGGCGATCAACTTCTTCTTCAACACGGCGATCGACGCGCATGGCGTCATGGTGTCCGACGAGCCGTGGTCGCGGGCGGGTGACTATGTGCTGCTCAGGGCGCTCACCGACATCGTCTGCGTGTCCTCCGCCTGCCCCGACGACACGACGCCGGCCAATGGCTGGAACCCGACCGACATCCATGTGCGGACCTATTCCGGCCAGCACAAATTCTCGCGAGCGATCGCCAGACGCATGACGCCCGATTCGGAACAGAAAATGACCCGCGAGACAGCTTTTCATTCGAGCTTTGCCAAGCACACCCGCAACTTCGGCGAGTACAGGGGCTATTGGCTCGCCAATTCCTTCGCCAAGGACGGGCCGATCGCGGAATACTGGGCGTGCCGCCAGGACGCGGTGATCATGGACCTGTCGCCGCTGCGCAAGTTCGAGGTTACCGGCCCGGATTCCGAGGCGCTGCTGCAATACACGCTGACCCGCGACGTCAAGAAGCTTGGCGTCGGCCAGGTCGTCTACTCCGCCATGTGCTACGAGCATGGCGGCATGATCGATGACGGCACGCTGCTGCGGCTCGGCAAGGACAATTTCCGCTGGGTCGGCGGTGACGATCTGTCCGGCGAATGGCTGCGCGAGACGGCGACGAAGCTCGGCCTCAACGTGCTGGTGCGCTCGTCAACCGACCAGATGCACAACGTCGCCGTCCAGGGTCCGAAGAGCCGCGACATCCTGCGAGAAGTGATCTGGACTTCGCCATTGCAGCCGTCGATCGACGAGCTCGAATGGTTCCGCTTCGCCGTCGCCCGCATTGGTGGCGGCAACGGCATTCCGGTCGTCGTCTCGCGCACCGGCTATACCGGCGAACTCGGCTACGAGATCTGGTGCCATCCGCGCGACGCCGAAAAGGTGTTCGACGCCATCTGGGAAGCCGGCCAGCCGCATGGGCTGAAGCCGATGGGGCTGCAGGCGCTGGACATGGTGCGCATCGAGGCCGGGCTGATCTTCGCCGGCTACGAATTCTCCGACCAGACCGATCCGTTCGAGGCCGGCATCGGCTTCACCGTGCCGCTGAAGAGCAAGACCGACGATTTCATCGGCCGCGAGGCGCTGATCCGCCGCAAGGAGCACCCGCAGACGAAGCTGGTCGGCCTCGACATCGAGGCCAATGTCGACGTCGGCCATGGCGACTGCGTGCATGTCGGCCGCGCCCAGATCGGCGTGGTCACGTCGGGCATGCGTTCTCCGGTGCTGAACAAGACCATCGCGCTGGCCAGGCTCGATGTCACCCATTCGGCTGTCGGTACCGAGGTCGAGATCGGCAAGCTCGACGGCCATGCCAAGCGGCTGCCGGCGCGCGTCGTCGCCTTCGCTCACTACGATCCGCAAAAGACCAAACCACGCTCCTGACGGCCTTCCTCCCAAGACAGTGAGGCCGTGCTGGCAGCCTGATAGGAATTTTTTCTTGACCTGCTGAGGGCAGCTATGCTACATATTCGTCCATGGTGCTGATTTGCGCCGGAACCCGCCTCCGGCGGTTTTTTCGTTTCCAGACCCCTGGTCCTTTTCCGAACAATCCTGCCCGCCAGTGTGAAGCTGACATGTTTCGCAAGCGTGATGTGCACGGCGCGACAATTCGCTTGACGTGAAAGCGCGCCGGATCAATCTTCACTCCTAAGAAAAAAATACGACTGAGTGGAAACACCAGCAGTCGATCAATGCATGCGTCGATGGTGAGCCTAGCGAAGCCGCGGCGGTCACGAACGGGGAACATCAAAATGGGGAACAGAGACATATGAGCACGATAACGACTGTCCTGGAGCCGCTTGCCGAAGGCAAGTTGCACCGAAATATCGACTGGCGCGGCGCCTTCTGGGTGGCGAGCGGCGTGCCTGCCCTCGTCCTGTTCTCGATCGGCGGCATTGCCGGCACGACCGGCACGCTGGCCTTCGCGATCTGGATCTTCTCCATGATCATGGGCTTCCTGCAATCCTTCACCTATGCCGAAATCGCCGGCCTGTTTCCGAACAAGTCGGGCGGCGCGTCGATCTATGGCGCCACCGCATGGCTGCGCTATTCCAAGTTCATCGCGCCGCTGTCGGTCTGGTGCAACTGGTTCGCCTGGTCGCCGGTGCTGTCGCTCGGCTGCTCGATCGCCGCCGCCTATATCCTCAACGCGTTGGCGCCGGTGCCGCTGTTCACCGATGCCTCGCCCGACGTCGTCGCCTATATCGCCGCGCATGCCGGGACGAGTGCCGCCGACGCCATCACGGCGGTGACCGCCGCGGCAACGCCGGTGATCCGCAACTGGACGCTCTACAGCCACACGCTGGGGCCGGTCTCGTTCACCCTCAACGCGACTTTCTTCATCGGCGCGGTGCTGATGCTGATCATCTTCGCCATCCAGCATCGCGGCATCCTCGGCACTGCCAATGTGCAGAAATATATCGGCCTGCTGGTCATCATCCCGATGCTGATCGTCGGCGTGGTGCCGATCGTCACCGGCCAGATCAACTGGGCGAATTTTTCGCCGCTGGTGCCGCTGGCGGCCGCCTATGCGCCCGAGCCCGGCGCCTGGAACATTGCCGGCTGGACGCTGGTGCTTGGCGGCATGTTCATCGCCGCCTGGTCGACCTACGGCTTCGAGACCGCCGTCTGCTACACCTCGGAGTTCAAGAACCCGGGCACCGACACGTTCAAGGCCATCTTCTATTCCGGCCTTTTGTGCATGCTGCTGTTCATCCTGGTGCCGTTCACCTTCCAGGGCGTGCTTGGCCTCAACGGCATGCTGGCGACACCGATCGTCGACGGCTCCGGTGTCGCCGACGCGCTGGCCGGCATGGTCGGCGGCGGCGCACTGATCCACAGCCTTTTGGTGATGCTGATGATCCTGGCTCTGGTTCTGTGCATCATGACGGCCATGGCCGGCTCTTCACGCACGCTCTACCAGGGCTCGGTCGATGGCTGGCTGCCGCGCTATCTCAGCCATGTCAACGAACATGGCGCGCCGACGCGGGCAATGTGGACCGATCTCGTCTTCAACCTGATCGTGCTGGCCATCGCCTCTGCCGACGCGACGAGCTTCTTCTTCATCCTCGCCGTGTCGAACTGCGGCTATATCATCTTCAACTTCCTCAACCTCAATGCCGGCTGGATCCACCGCATCGACAACGGCCATATCGCCCGGCCTTGGAAAGCACCGAGCTGGTTGCTCGGCGTCGGCGCGATCTTCGCCTATGTCAACATGATCTTCATGGGCGCGGGAGCCAAAGTTTGGAACCCGATGGCGCTGTGGGCCGGCCTGATCACGGCAGCCCTGATTATCCCGGTGTTCTGCTTCCGCCATTACATCCAGGACAAGGGCAAGTTCCCCGACCACATGCTGGCCGATCTCGGCATGACGGGGGCCGACCTCTCGGTCAAAAAGGCGGGCATACTGCCCTACCTGACCCTGGTAGCCGGCGTGGTGGTGATGCTGCTCGCCAACTGGTTCTTCGTCATCTGACCTCGTAAAAGTGAAAAGGATCGGGCGCGCTTCGGCGCGCCCGATCCTTTTCGACTGGCGTGATCGGTCTATTCGGCGGCCAGCGCCAGTTGCGGCTTTTCGGCTTCCTGGCTCAGTTCCAGATCGTCGGTCCGCCCCTCCGCCCCGCGCTTCTTCGGCTCCCGGCCGAAGAACAGGGCGTAGCCGGCAGGCAGGACCAGGATGGTCAGCACCGTGGCAACGAGGATGCCGCCCATCATGGCGTAGGCGAGCGGACCCCAGAAGACGCCGCGCGAGATCGGGATCAGCGCCAGCACCGCCGTCAGCGCCGTCAGCGTGATCGGCCGGAAACGGCGCACGGCCGAACCGATGATCGCCTCGTAGCGGTCCATGCCCGCGGCGATGTCCTGGTCGATCTGGTCGACCAGGATGATCGAGTTGCGCATGATGATGCCGAGCAGCGCGATGACGCCGAGAATGGCGACAAAGCCGAACGGCGCGCCGCTGATCAAGAGTGCCGCGGCAGCACCGATAATGCCAAGCGGACCGGTCGCCAGCACCAGCATCGCCTTGCCGAAGTTCTGCAGCTGGATCATCAAAAGCACGACGATGACGGCCAGCATGATCGGCGCCTTGGCGGCGATCGAAGCCTGGCTTTCCGCCGAATCCTCCGCACCGCCCTGGATCTCGACCTTGTAGCCGGGCGCCAATCCGTCACGCAGGCCCTGCATATCCTTGTACAGTTTGGTGACGACGTCATTGGACTGCACGCCGTCGGGCAGCGTTGCCCGCACACTGATGGTCGGCAGACGGTCGCGGCGCCACTCGATGCCTTGCTCCAGCACCGGCACCACCTTGGCAACCTGCGACAGCGGCACGAAGCCACCGAAGTCGGTCGGGATATAGACCGAGTCGACCGAGGACAGCAGGCTGCGGCTGGCATCCGGCTCGCGGGCGACGATGGACACCGTCTCCTCGCCGTCGCGGAAGTCGTCGAGCGGCGCGCCGGACATTGCCGCCTGCAGCATCTGGCGGATGCGCTGCGAGGTGACGCCGAGTGCGCGGGCACGATCCTGGTCGATGACCAGCTTCATCGCCGGAACCGGCTCCAGCCAGTCATCATGCACGGCGCCAAGCAGCGGATCCTCACGGAACTTCGCCTTCACCTGGTCGGCGATGCGGCGCACCTCCTGGCGATCCGGCCCCATGACGCGCATCTGCACCGGCCAGCCGGTCGGCGGGCCGAGGAACAGACGATCGACCTTGGCACGGATGGATGGGAAGTCTTCAGCCAGAACGGTGCGCAACTTGACGATCAGCCGTTCGCGGGCCGGTTCGTCATTGGCCATGACGAGCAGCTGGGCGAAGTTGGGGTTGCTCAGCTGCTGGTCGAGCGGCAGGAAGAAGCGCGGCGCGCCTTCGCCGATATAGGTGGCGATGAAACGCTTGTCCTTGTCGTCCATCATCTTGGTTTCGAGCGCCTTGGCCTGCGCCTCGACTTCCTTGATGCTGGTGCCTTCCGGCAGCCAAAGGTCGACGAGGATTTCCGGCCGCGACGATTGCGGGAAGAAGTTCTGCGGAATGAACTGGAAAGCCCACAGGCTGGTGCCGAAGGTGACCAGCGTCATCACCAGGACGATGATGCGATGGCGCACGGCCCAGCTGACGGTAGCACGAAGCCGGCGATAGAAACGCGTGTCGAAGACATCGTGATGGCTGCCGGCATGCTTGCGCTGCTTGAGGATCATATTGCCGAGCCATGGCGTGAAATAGACCGCGACGAACCAGGAGACGATCAGCGCGATGCCGACGACATAGAACAGGGTGCGGACATATTCGCCGGCGGTCGAGGCCGCGAAGCCGACCGGAATGAAGCCGGCTGTGGTGATCAGCGTGCCGGTCAGCATCGGGAAGGCGGTCGAGGAATAGGCGAAACTCGCCGCCTCGACCTTGACCATCCCCTCCTCCAGCTTGCGCTCCATCATCTCGACGACGATCATCGCGTCGTCGACCAGAAGACCGAGCGCGATGATCAGCGCGCCGAGCGAGATGCGCTGCAGGTCGATGCCGAGTTCGTACATGATGGCGAAGGTCGCAGCCAGCACCAGCGGGATGGCGATGGCGATGACCAGGCCAGAACGCCAGCCTATCGACAGGAACGAGACGACGAGCACGATCAGCAGCGCTTCGCCGAGCGCATGCATGAACTCGGCCACCGCATCGGTGACGACGCCCGGCTGGTCGGAGATCTGGTCGACCGCAACGCCGTAGGGCAGCGCCTCTTCGAAGCGCTTGTAGGTGGCCTCGACATCCTTGCCGACGTCGGTAACCTTGAAGCCCTTGGCCATGACGACGCCCAACTGCACGCTGTCGTGACCGTTGAAGCGGTATTTGCGCTGGAACGGATCTTCCAGCCCCGAGGTCACCGTGGCGATGTCGCCCAGCCTTGTGACCTGGCCGCCGGCGCGCAGGCGCAGGTTCCGGATATCCTCGACCTTGCCGACATCGCCCTCGACGGAGATGCGTACCGAGTTGGTGCCGGTATCGACGGAGCCGGCCGGGTCGACATTGTTCTGTCCCTTGATCGCATTCTGCAGATCGGTCAGCGTCAGGCCGCGTTCGGCCAGGGCCTTGGACGAGACGTCGATATAGAGCTTTTCCGGCTGGTCGCCGATGATGACGGCCTTCTCGACGCCGGGCGTCGTCAAAAGCATGTCGCGCGCCTGGATGGCGAACTTCTTCAGTTCGGGATAGCTGAAGCCGTCGCCGCTGATCGAATGCAAGGTGATGAAGGTGTCGCCGAACTCGTCGTTGAAATACGGGCCGAGCAGGCCCTGCGGCAGGTCGCCCTGGATATCGCCCACCTTCTTGCGCACCTGGTAGAAGGCGTCGGTCACCTCGGCGGTGTTGGTGTCGCCCTTGATCTGCACGGTGATGATGGCGCTGCCGGCGCGGGTGAAGGAGCGCACGAAATCGAGATGCGGCGTTTCCTGCAGCTTGCGTTCGATCTTGTTGACGACCTGGTCTTCCATCTCCTTGATCGAGGAGCCCGGCCAGATCGCCTGGACGACCATGATCCGGAAGGTGAAATCGGGATCTTCCTTCTGGCCCATACGCATCAGGCCGAGCGCGCCGGAAATGATGATCAGGCCGAACAGGAACCGCGCAATGGCGGGATGGCCGATTGCCCAGCGCGACAGGTTGAAGGGCCGCTTCTCTTCCGTGGAATTGGTCATCGACGCTGGTCCATCTATCTAGCGCATCAAAATCGAGGTTTCATAGTGGCTTCCGGGCGGCAAGGCTCTCCGAGCGGAGAAGCACTCATCGCGGTGGGACGCGAGATCGATGTGGGGGTTACATCAATCGAGCGTCTCGGTCGGGCGCCTGCCGCCCGGAAACCAACGACTGCGGGAACGCGCAGCCGGTTGTCTGTCGTCAGCGCACCTGCTTGGCGTCGCCGTCTGCCGCGGATGCCGGTTGCAGCGCCGCATCACCAGCGAGCTTCACCTTCAGGTTTTCGGTCATGAATTGCGTGCCGGCGGCGACCACGACATCGCCGGGTTTCAAACCCTCTGCAACACGCACGCCATCGGCGGCGAACTCGGCAACCTTGATCGGACGGGCATGAACGGTGTCGGCGCCACGATCGACGGTCCAGACGATCGATTGGGTGCCTTGCTCGGCCAATGCGCTCAGCGGGATCGAGACCAGCTGCCGCTCATTGGCCGCCGAGGCTTCGATGCTGGCGGTCATGCCGAGCAGCACACGCGGATCGTTTGGCAGGCTGACGCGGACGGCAAAGGTGCGTGACTGCGGATCGGCGCTACCGGCGACTTCGCGGACCTTGCCATCGAGCGCCAGCGCATCGTCGGACCAGAAGCCCGCCTTGACTGCCTTGCCCGGCCTGAATTCGGCGATTTCCATTTCGGGGACGGCGATCAGCACTTCCTTCTCGCCGTCGACGGCGACAGTGACAACCGGCGTACCGGAACCGACGACCTGACCGACGTCGGCACTGACCGTGGTGACGATGCCATCCCTGTCGGCCTTGAGATCGGTATAGCCGACCTGGTTCTTCGCCTGAGCAAGTGTCGAAAGGGCGGAATCACGGGTGGCGACCGCTTGGTCATAGGTCAAGGTCGCCTGTTCGAGCTGTGATTTCGGGGCAAAATTCTTGGCAAAAAGCTGCTCGGCTCGCTTGCGGGCAAGCTCCACGGTCTCGACCTGCCGCTCGGCGGCATCGAGCGCTGCCTGCGCGCTCTTGACCGAGAGGTCGTAGTCAATGGGATCGATGCGGGCGAGCACATCGCCCGCGGCCACATGCTGGCCGATATCGACGAGGCGCTCGGTGATCTTGCCATTGACGCGGAACGCCAGAGCGCTCTCGGTGCGGGCTCGCACCGAGCCGGAATAGGAGAGCGTGCGGGTGTCGTGCACCTTCGCGATCTCGACAACCTTGACGGGACGGATGATATCCTTGACTTCGGCTTTTTCCTGGCTGCAGCCGGCAAGCCCGAGAGTGGCGACGATCAGGCCGGCAACTGGCAGCTTGCGAAGGATGGAATTGGACAAAGACATCTTGGTACTCCGACTGGAGATGAATGGTCGACAACCGGCTGGCGGGGGCTATTACTTCAGAGCTCTGATCGCATAGTCGATCAGATCGTCGGGCATCGCCCGGTTGGTCTTGGCAAGGCACTGCGCCACCATTTGCGGATGGCACAGGATGACCGTTGCGGCACCGAAGCAGCGCGACGCGGTCACCGGGTCCTGTTGTCTGAACTCACCGGCCTCGATGCCGTCGCGGATCACCTCCGCAAACAGGTCGTGGATGCTGTCGACATGCTTGTCGATCACACCCCAGTCCCGTTCGAGGGCGACGATGACCATCTCGTGGACCTTCTGGTCGTCGAGCATGACCTCCATCGTCATCTTGTATTGCGCATGCACGTAACGCCTAAGCCGCTCCTCGGCGCTGATCGGCAGGCGCGAAATCTCGTAGGCCATCTTGTAGCTGGCGCCGAGCATACGGCCGCAGACGGCCTGGTGGATTTCGACCTTGGAGGCGAAGAAACGGTAGATGTTGGCGGGCGACATGCCGAGCTCACGCGCGATGTCGGCGACATTGGTCTTGCCGTAGCCATAGTGCCGGAACAGGCGCTCGGCGCAATCGAGAATGCGCGTTACATTTTCCTGTCGGGCGGCTTCGGCGACTATGGTGGCGGCTTCGGACATGATCCTCTATCGATTTACGAGTGATGAATTTCGATTTTCGTCACTCGTAAATTGAAAAGAGCGACCTGTCAATGCGGATTCGGTGTACACGTACGAATGGTGACAGATGGTGACAGGGAACCGACGAAAGTCGCGGAGGCTTTGCCCAATCGCAAAGGTCGTAACTGGAGGAGAGCAGCGACGAGGCTTAAGTCCCCCTCGCCATCTCGCGCAACCGGAATTTCTGGATCTTGCCGGTCGAGGTCTTCGGGATTTCGGCGAAGATGACCGCCTTCGGCACCTTGAACCGGGCAAGCAGCGCGCGGCAGTGATCGATGATCTCGGCTTCGGTCGCGACCTTGCCGGGCTTCAGCTCGACATAGGCAACAGGCACTTCGCCCCATTTGTCGTCGGGCCTGGCGACGACGCCGCAAGAGCCAACCGACGGGTGCTTGTAGAGCGCGTCCTCGACCTCGATAGAGGAGATGTTCTCGCCACCGGAGATGATGATGTCCTTGGAGCGGTCCTTGAGCTGGATGTAGCCGTCGGGGTGCATGACGCCGAGATCGCCGGAGTGGAACCAGCCGCCGGCGAAGGCCTCGTCGCTCGCCTTGCGGTTCTTCAAATAGCCTTTCATGACGATGTTGCCGCGGAACATGACCTCGCCGATGGTCTCACCATCGGCCGGTGTGGTCCGCATCGTCTCGGGGTCCATGACGGTCAGGCCTTCGAGCGCCGCATAGCGCACGCCCTGCCGCGCCTTCCTGGCACTGCGCTCGCCCTTTTCGAGATCATCCCAGGCGCCATGCCATTCGTTGACGACCGCCGGACCATAGGTCTCGGTCAGGCCGTAGAGGTGGGTGACGGCAAAGCCGGCATCGGCCATCCCCGACAGCACCGCTTCCGGTGGCGGAGCTGCCGCGGTGTTGAAGGTGACAGTCTGCGGGAATTCGCGCTTGTCCTCCTCCCTGGCATTGATCAGCACCGACATGACGACCGGGGCGCCGCACAGATGGGTGACGCCGTGATCGGCAATCGCATCGTAGATCGGCTTCGGCCGCACCCAGCGCAGGCAGACATGGGTGCCGGCCTGGACAGCGAGCGTCCAGGGAAAGCACCAGCCATTGCAGTGGAACATCGGCAGCGTCCAGAGATAGACCGCGTGCTTGGCCATGCCCGCATGAATGGTGTTGGTGTAGGCCATCAGCGCGGCACCGCGATGGTGGTAGACGACGCCCTTCGGATTGCCTGTCGTTCCGGAAGTGTAGTTGAGCGAGATGGCGTCCCACTCGTCGTCGGGCATCGACCAGGCGAAATCCTCGGCGCCGCCTGCGACAAACGCCTCATAGTCCAGCGTGCCAACCCGCTCGCCCTTCGGATACGGCGCGTCGTCGGCGTATTCGGGATCGTCATAGTCGATGACCAGCGGCTTGACCTCGGTCAGTTCTAGGGCCTGCCTGACAACGCCGGAGAATTCGCGGTCCACGATCAGCACCTTGGTCTCGGCATGATCGAGTTGGAAGGCGATGACCGCGGCATCGAGGCGGGTGTTGAGCGAATGCAGCACCGCCTTGGTCATCGGCACGCCGAAATGCGCCTCCAGCATCGGCGGCGTGTTGGACAGCATGACGGTGACGGTGTCGCCCTTGCCGATGCCGCGCCTGTCGAGCGCGGAGGCAAGCTTCAGCGACCGATGCCAGAAAGTGCGATAGTCGATGCGCTGGCGGCCGTGAATGATGGCGACATGGTCGGGATAGGTCTTGGCCGCGCGCTCAAGATAGGTGAGCGGTGTCAGCGGTTGATGGTTGGCCGCGTTCTTGTCGAGATCCTGTTCGTAAGGACTGCCCATCCCATGCTCCCCCCGCGGTTTCTTTCAGACGTTCTAATCACAGGCTCGGGCCGCGTCACCACAAACGATGCCACGAGAGAGCGCATTTGGCACAATGATGAACCAGATTCGGCGTAAGCGGGAGTATCGCATACCTCTGCCCAGTTTGACTTTTGTCGAGAGCCGTGAATAATGTCAGCCGAGGAGACGGCATGGCGATCCGACCGGCAGAACAACTCATCCACAAGGCCGCCTGGCTCTACTATGCCCATGGCCTGCGGCAGGACCAGGTGGCGAGCCAGCTTAACATTTCCCGTGCCTCGGTCGCCATGTATCTGCGCAAGGCGCGCGAGACCGGCATCGTCAACATCTCGACCTCGACCCAGCTTTTCACCGACGACGTGCTGGCGCGCAAGCTCGAGGATGCGTTGAGCCTCGACGCCGTCTGGATCGCGCCGGAGAATGATCATATTGCCGACCCATCGACGGAAATCGCCGTGCTGGCGGCGAGCGTCTTTCTCGAACTGGTCAAGAAGGGCGACCGCATCGGCGTCGCCTGGGGCCGCACCGTCTATATGATCGCCGACGTGATGTCCTATGCCGATCTACAGGATGTCACGGTGGTGCAGCTCTGCGGCAATCTCGGCGCGCCCTATTCCTATCGCCCCGACCAATGCACCATGGAAATCGCGCGGCGGCTCAACGCCAAGGGGCTCAATTTCTACGCGCCGCTGGTGCTGTCGACGGAAGAACTCGCGCGGGCGCTGCGTGCCGAGCCGGTGATCCGGGAACAATTGTCGGGTGTCAGCGAATGCGACCTGGCGTTATACTCGGTCGGCGCGGTCGACGCCGACAGCCATCTGGTCAAATGCGGCGCGCTGACGCCAAACGAAATGGCGGATTTGCGTAGCCAAGGCGCTGCCGGCGTGATTGCCGGGCAGATCATAGACGCCGAAGGCAAGGTGCTCGGCTGCGGTTATAACCGCCGGGTGATCTCCGCCGAACTTGCCTCGCTGCGCGCCATCACCAGGCGGTTGGTGGTGGTGCAGGAGGACAGCAAGTTCGAACCGCTGCTCGCGGCGATCGCCGGCGGCCTTTGCACGCATCTGGTGGTCGGCGCGCACATGGCGCAGCGGCTCCTGGACCATGCGGCTGCCACCATAGAAAAGGCCTCCTAGAAATCCTCCTCTCCGCTGCCGGCGCATTGTCATCAAAGCGTCGCGGCAATCCTGTTTCACCAACAAAGACAGCAACCGGACGAAGCGAACATGAAGAATTTGTGGAATGACGAAGCAGCCGAAAATCTCGTCGCAGACTACGCGAAAAAGGGTGTCGGCCGCGACCTGGCGCTGCGCGTCTACACGACCCGGCTGCTCGGCGGCGAACCACGGCTGGTCCTGCATGGCGGCGGCAACACCTCTTGCAAGACGACGGCAACCGACCTCGTCGGCGACCAGTGGGACGTGCTGTGCGTCAAGGGCAGCGGCTGGGATATGGGCGTCATCGAGCCGCAGGGCCTGCCGGCGGTCAAGCTCAAGCCGTTGCTCAAGGCGCGCGCGCTGAACAGGCTGGCCGACGAGGACATGGTTGCCCTGCAACGCGTCAACCTCATCGATCCGTCCTCGCCCAACCCGTCGGTCGAGACGCTGCTGCATGCCTTCCTGCCGCACAAATTCGTCGACCACACGCACTCGACCGCCATCCTCGCCATCGTCGACCAGGAGGACTCCAAACCTCTGGTGAAGACGGTTTTCGGCAGCAGGATGGGCTATGTGCCTTACATCATGCCCGGCTTCGACCTCGCCAAGGCGGCGGCCGACATCTTCGACGCCGACCCTGATGTCGAAGGCCTGATCCTGGACAAGCACGGCATTTTCACCTTCGGCGACGACGCCAAACAGGCCTACGACCGGATGATCCACTATGTGAATGTCGCCGAGGACTTCATTGCCGCAAGCGGCAAGCCGAAGGCGGCAAAGGCGGCCTTGCCGGCAAGCCTCGCGACACCGGCGTCCATCGCGCCGATGCTGCGTGGTGCGGTGGCGGTGGCGCGCGGCGAAGGCCGCTTCGACCGCATGGTCAGCGATTTCCGCACTTCGCCGGCAATTGTCGATTTCATCAATTCGGCCGAGATCGCCGACTATGCCGGACGCGGCGTGTCGACACCGGATCTGTCGATCCGCATCAAGACCGGCCCGATGGCGCTGCCGGCGCCCGATGCTGACAAGGCCGGCGACTACAAGGCGGTGATCAAGAGCCATGTCGACGCGTTCGCCAAGGATTATCGCGCCTATTTCGAAACCAATGATGCGCTCGACGACGTCAAGCGCACCATGCTCGACCAGATGCCGCGGCTGACGCTGGTGCCGGGCCTCGGCATGTTCGGCCATGGCCGCACGCTGAAGGACGCGAAGATCGCCTCGGACATCGGCGAGATGTGGATCGAGGCGGTGCGCGGCGCCGAGGCGGTCGGCCGTTTCCACCCGCTCTCCAAGGCCGATCTGTTCCCGCTGGAATACTGGTCGCTGGAACAGGCCAAGCTCGCCTCCAACAAGCCGAAGCCACTGACTGGCCAGGTGGTGCTGATCACCGGCGGCGCCGGCGCGATCGGTGCAGCGACAGCCAAATTGTTCGCCGACAATGGCGCCCATGCCGTCGTCGTCGATCTCGACGCCGAAAAGGCTGCCGATGCGGCGAAGAAAGCCGGCAACAATTCGATCGGCGTCGCCGCCGACATCACCGACCCGGCGCAGGTGCGTGCCGCCTTCGACAGGGCGGTCGCCGTGTTCGGCGGTGTCGACATCCTGGTTTCCAATGCCGGCGCCGCCTGGGAAGGCCGCATCGGCGAGCTCGACGACGCACTCCTGCGCAAGAGTTTCGAGCTCAATTTCTTCGCCCACCAATCGGTGGCGCAGAATGCCGTGCGCATCATGCTCGAGCAGGGCACAGGCGGCGTGCTTTTGTTCAACACCTCCAAACAGGCGGTGAACCCCGGCCCGAAGTTCGGCGCCTATGGCGTGCCGAAGGCGGCGACACTGTTCCTGTCCAGGCAATACGCGCTTGACTATGGCGCGCATGGCATCCGCTCCAACGCCGTCAACGCCGACCGCATCCGCTCGGGGCTTCTGACCGACGCCATGATCGCCAGCCGCTCAGGCGCGCGCGGCGTGTCGGAGAAGGACTACATGTCCGGCAATCTGCTCGGCCAGGAAGTGACGGCGCAGGACGTGGCGCAGGCCTTCCTGCATCACGCGCTGGCCGACCGCACCACCGCCGATGTGACGACCGTCGACGGCGGTAATATCGCGGCAGCGTTGCGCTGACGTAGAGATCCGTCCAGACGAAAGGTGCGGTGCAACTCCGAAGCTTGCTCGAGAAGGGGCGGTTGGGAACTTTCGACCCGACCGGCCATTGAGATCGAGCAAGGTCAAGCAGCTAAATTGTTGCCGGGAGTTCCCTCATGCCAACCGATGACTGGTCCCTGCCCGAACGCTTTATTTTTTCGGGTCACCCGATCGCATGGGGAACGATCGGCGACGGGCCGCCGGCGGTCTTGCTTCATGGTACCCCGTTCTCGTCGGTGGAATGGCGGCGGATTGCAGCTTGGCTCGGGCAACGGCGCCGGATCTACTATTTCGACATGCTCGGCTACGGGCAATCCGCCAAGCCCGACGCGGACGTGTCGCGCGGCTTTCAAAACGAGTTGTTCGCGGCGCTCTACGCTCACTGGGAGCTGGAGTGGCCCGACATCGTGGCGCATGACTTCGGCGGCTCCGTCGCGTTGCGCGGCCACCTGCTCAACGGGCTCGATTATCGCTCTCTGGTGCTGATTGATCCGGTCGCGATCAGCCCTCAGGGATCGCCCTTGGTTCAAGCGGCAAAAGAACACGAGAAAGCGTTTGCCGGTCTGCCGGCCTATATCCATGAAGCCATGCTTCGCGCCTATATCGGCGGCTCTGTCGCGAACGCGTTGCGCGCGGACGAAATGCAGCTCTATCTGCAGCCATGGCTTGGAGACGAGGGACAGAAGGCTTTTTGGCGTCAGATCGCACAGATGGACGACAAGTACAGTCGAGAGGTCGAGTGGCGGTACGACGAGATACGTTGCCCTGTGACGATCCTGTGGGGTGAAGACGACGAGTGGATTCCGCTCGACGACGGGCGAGAACTGGCGCGCCGCATCCCCGGTGCGCCGTTCATCACAGTTCCAAATGCCAAACATCTCGTTCAGGAAGACGCGCCGGAGGCAATAATCTCGACTGTGCTCGACTTCTGGAACGACCAGCATCCTTCGGCCGCCGCGAAACCCCTGCTACAGCAACTCTAGAATGTGTTTCCAGGCCCTGGTTCCCAGCCTCGAATCAGCCTCGTCACTGCCGCCATGCTCATGCGACACCGAGCGCGGCGTGGTTTCCCCCGGCAAGAGAATACGGTGCCCCGCATCCGGCAATGAAACGAGGTGGGTGACCTTGCCGGCTTTGCCGCGCCGCCGGACAATCTCTTCCGCGAACCATAGGGAGGGCCACAGCGCATCGTCGCCACCCGCGACAAGCACAATCTCGGCCGATATCTTTTCCACGGGAATGGTCGCGGCATTCGCCTCCCGCTTGAAGGTTTTCATGCTGCGTTCGAATAACCCGCTGTAAGACACCAGACCATCCACCTGCTTGGGTGCCCAATCCGGATCTGTCGGCACGAATGGCAGGGGAATACCGTCGAGCGACCATGAGGATCGTTCAGGCCAGCTGAAGCCATCCCGGCCCGCGCCGATATTTCCCCAAACCACCGATGACGGGCTGATCGCGACCACAGCGTTGACACGCTGATCATGGACCGCTGCGCACAATGCGGCCTCGGCACCCTTGGATGTGCCGACATAGACGATGCGGTGGCATCCCGTTCCAATGAGATAGTCGGTCGCCGCAAAGAAGGTTTCGAGGGGAATTTCGCATATTCCAGGAGGCTGTCCCTCACCGCCAAACCATCGCAGGGCAAGGGCCGACGAACCCTGGTTTGCAAAGAGCCGTGCGCGCCCGACATCGATGCGGCCACTCGACCCACCCAACACCACGACACCGGTGGTGGCCTGCGGGCATCGAAACAAGGTTCCGGCGACGGCGCCGGACAGGTCTTCCTCGATTGCCGCCTGGACTTCCATATAAGCACCGTACCTTGGGCCGGAGCCTGGCGCCGGCTGCAGATATTCAGCAAAAAGGCCGCCTGCAGCAAGCGGCTGCAGGCGGCCTTCGATAGCGAAACCTACTTGGCGTTCGGGTTCGGCATCCAGGCCGGCATCGCGACATCGGCATGGGCGAACTGCGGCAGCTTGGCCGACAGGTCCTCCATGTTCTTGATGTCCTTGTCGATGAGGTCCTTTTGGGTGATCAGCGTCGGCGGCACGACGACGTTGTGGCCGGGATCTTCACCGGCCAGCAACTGCGCCAGCGCACGCACCGAGACCTGGCCGACGACAGCCGGATTGGTCGCGGCGGTCGCGGCCCAGGCGCTGTCGGGCTCACGCATCGCAGCGATATCGGACGTCGAGATATCGGCCGAATAGATCTTGATGCCCTTGTTCAAGCCCGCTTCGTCGACAGCGATCTTCACGCCCTTGGCGAATTCGTCATAGGGAGCGAACATCACCTTGATGTCGGGATGCGCCGTCAGCACCGAACGCGCCTGGTTGGCGACGGAGTTGGCAATCGGATTGTCGAGCGTGCCGAACATCGCGACTTCCTTGATGCCGGCATACTTCTTCTTGACGTCGACCCAGGTCTCGTTGCGACGATCGAGCGGCGCGATGCCGGCGACATAGACATAGCCGGCATTCCAACTCTCGCCATTGTCCTTGACAGCCTGCTCGAGCGCGAGGCGCGCCAGGTCGCGGTCGGACTGTTCGATCTGCGGGATCTTGGGATTTTCGACATTGACGTCGAACGCCACCACCTTGATGCCGGCGTCGACCGCGCGCTGGGCGGCGTCCTTCATCGATTCCGTCAGGCCGTGCTGGATGATGATGCCCTGCACGCCAAGCGCGATGGCCTGATCGATCATGTCGGACTGAAGGGCGGCATCCTGGCGGCTGTCGAGGACACGCAGGTCGATGCCGAGCGGCTTCGACTGCGCCTCGACGCCCGAGAGATAGGCCTGGAAGAAGTCACCGGTCGAGAGATAGCGCACCAGCGCGATCTTCACGCCAGGCTTGTCGAAAGGCGCCGGCTTGTCCGCGGCAAAAGCCGGGACCTGCATCAGCATGGTTGCGCCGGCCAATCCGAGCGCCACCTTCCCCAGAAGTCTTCTTGTAATGCTCACTTTGTTTTCCTCCACTCTTGTTGAACCCAAATCCTGTTCCGGTCGAAAGCTACCTCCTGCCCCTGCCCGAAAGCGCAAAGGTGAAGACAAGGGCGACGACCAGAACCACGCCCTTGACGAAATCCTGCGTATAGTAAGGCGCGTTCATCATCGTCAGACCTTGCAGCAAGATGCCGACGAACAGCGCACCGATGGCAGTGCCGAAGGCGTTCGGCTTGGCGGCACCTAGCACCGCGTAGCCGATCAGTGCCGCGGCGACCGCATCGAGCAGCAGATTATTACCCGAGGCGATGTCGCCGCGTCCAAGCCGGGCAGCGAGCAAAATACCGCCGATCGAGGCAAAAACTCCTGAAATAACGTAGGCCCAGATCTTGTATGCCTTGACAGGCGCACCGGCGAGTTCGGCGGCGCGCTCATTGCTGCCGACGGCATACATCATGCGACCGAAGCGGGTGTATTCGAGGAAGAACCAGATCAGCACGGCGAGCACGAGCAGCACGACTACCGACACCGGAATCAGGTTCGGGATGAAGAAGTCGAAGCGGTGGCGGCCGAGCGCCAGGAAGGCGTCGGAGAATTTGCCATTGGCGACCGAACCGTCCGGCATGGTCATGCCGGTGGCGATCGAGCGGCCTTCGGTTGGAATGCGCTGCAGGCCGACGAGCAGGAACATCATGCCGAGCGTCGCCAGCAGATCGGGCACACGCATGTAGACGATCAGCCAGCCATTGATCAGGCCGACAATGGCGCCGATGAGCAGGCAGACGACGACCGCGACAAGGGCGTTCTGCTCCAGCACCACCATCACATAGGCGGCCGCCATCATGGCTGATGTAGCGACCGAGCCGATCGACAGATCGAAGCCGCCGACAACCAGCGTGGCGGTGACGCCGAGCGCCAGCACGCCGGTGATGGCGACCGACTGGAAGATGAAGACGGCACTTTGCGGCGAAACGAAACCGTCGGCGGCGATCGAGAAATAGGCGACGAGCCCGAACAAGAGCACGATGAACCCGTAGCGGATGGCGTGGTCGCGCAATGTCATTCGGCGCTCCCGCGCGCTGCTGCCGTCTTTACCCAACCCGAACCCATGCTCTCTCCATTCCAATTCCTATCGCCCGCGCTCAGGCCGCACTGTGCAGCGGCCCGCCGGCGACCTCGGCCAGCAGGCGGTCGAGATCGACATCGGCATTGCGGTGTTCGCCGACGATGGTCTGTTCCGACATGACCAGGATGCGATCGGCGGTCTCCAGGGCCTCGTCGAGTTCTGTGACGAACAGCAGCGTGGCGCGTCCGTTTGCACTGGCCCTGAGCTTGGCGGCAATGTCGCGCCGGGCCGAGATATCGACGCCCTGAAACGGCTCATCCAGAATGAACAGCCTTGCCTCCTGCGCCATCCAGCGGGCGACCATCACCTTCTGCTGGTTGCCGCCGGACAGCTCCGACATCTCGTCCTTCTCGGAACGGCAGACGATGCTCAGTTCCTCGATCTGCCGGCGTGCCGTGGTGCGTTCGAGGCGGCGCCTCAGGATGCCGAAGCGCGACATGCGCTTGTGAAACGGCAGGCTGATATTTTCCTGGATGTTGAAGCCTTGGACGATGCCATTCTCGCCGCGGTCCTTGGCGACGAGGAACACGCCGGCGGCGATCGCTTCGCCGGCTGTTTCAGGTGCATAAGGCCTGCCGTTCAGCGTCATTGTGCCGGCGAGCGGCTGGCGCACGCCAAAGAGAGTCTCGGCAAGCGCCGTCTTGCCGACGCCGACGAGGCCGGTGATGGCAACGACCTCGCCGTCGCCGAGCGTCAGCGAGATCGGCCGGGCGCCCGGCGCAATGCGCAGACCCTCGATCGTCAGGACTCCCTTGGCCGAATTCCTGACGACGATCTGGTCGAGATGGATCTTGCGGCCGAGCATGGCGTTGACCGCGCCTTCATAGTCGAGCGGTTTCTTGTCGAAAATGCCTGAGATGATCCCGTCACGCATCGAGACGATGCGATCGGCCAGCCGCCTGATGTCCGACATACGATGCGAGATGTAGAGGATCGCCACGCCCTGCTCGCGCAGCCTGTCGATCAGCGCGAACAGCCGGTCGGCCTCGGCGCTGGACAGCGATGAGGTCGGCTCGTCGAGGATCAGCACTTTCGGCTTGTGCGCCAGCGCGCGGGCAATCGCCACCATCTGGCGATCGGCCAGCGACAGATCGCTCACCCGCGCCTTCAAATCGATGGCCAGCCCCATGCGGTCGGCAACCGCCTTGGCCTCCCGCCGCACGCGCATTGGGTTGAATAGGGTCGGCGCGCCGCTGCCGCTCAGCCGGTCGAGGGTCAGGTTGGTGGCGACGTCGAGGTCGGCGACGACACCGTCGTTGATATTCTGGTGCACGGTGACGACGCCGGCGCGGATCGCTTCGGCCGGGGTTTTCGGTGCGAAATCCTGGTCGGCGAGCGCCATCGTGCCGCCGCCGCGTTCGTAGACACCGGAGATGATCTTGACGAGGGTGGATTTGCCGGCGCCGTTGGCGCCCATCAGCACGGTGACTTCGCCGGCATGCAATTCGACCGAGACGCCGCCTAGCACCTCGTTATGGCCAAAGGATTTCCTCAGTCCCTCTACGCGGAACACGGCATTGCCGACCATGCGTTCCTCCCTGACATGACGCTATGGGCTGCATCGGCAATTGTCAACACGATTGACAATTGCCAGATCGCTTCCTAGCTTGGCCCAGCCGCCACGCCTCCGTTATGTTCGGAGCGCATAAGCGGGAGGATGACGATGACTGAAAAATTGCCGTTCGAAGCACTATCGGTCGAAACCCTGGCTGCACGCCTTGGCGGCAACGAGGCGCTATGCGCGAAGATCGGCAAGGACACTGGCGCCTGGAAGGTTCGCGAGGTCGGCGACGGCAATCTCAACCTGGTGTTCATTGTCGAGGGCGCCAGCGGTGCAGCCGTGGTCAAGCAGGCCCTGCCCTATGTTCGCCTGGTCGGCGACAGCTGGCCGCTGCCGTTGAAGCGCTCCTTCTTCGAATATCACGCGCTGACCAGGCAAGAGGCGCGCGCGCCAGGCTCGGTGCCGGCGATCCATTATTTCGATGAAGGCCAGGCGCTGATCATCATGGAATATCTTGCGCCGCCGCACATCATCCTGCGCCGCGCCCTGATCGACGGCCGCCAGCTGCCGAACATTGCCCGGGATATCGGCCTGTTCATGGCCCGGACGCTGTTTCGCGGCTCCGACCTCCATATGGCCGCCAAGGACCGCAAGGCCGATCTGGCGCTGTTCGCCGACAATGTCGAGCTCTGCGACATCACCGAGAGCCTGGTGTTTTCCGACCCCTATTTCGACGCCAAGATGAACCGGCACACCTCGCCGCAGCTCGACGGCCTGGTCGCCGATCTGCGCGCCGACCGCGACCTCAAGGTCGAGGCGCAGCGGCTGAAGCACATCTTCGCCGCCAATGCCGAAACGCTGCTGCATGGCGATCTGCATTCCGGCTCGATCATGGTCACCGACAGCGAAACCCGGATGATCGATCCGGAGTTCGCCTTCTACGGCCCGATGGCTTTCGACGTCGGCATGCTGCTTGCTAATTTCTGGATGTCGTTCTTCTCGCAACGCGGCCACGAGGAGGAGGGAAAGCGCGACGCCATGCGCGCCTATATGCTCGGTGTGACGGTCGAGACATGGTCAGTGTTCCGCGCCGAATTCTCGCATCTATGGCGCACCGAGCGCTCCGGCATGCTCTACCAAAAGAGCCTGTTCGAGGATCAGGGCGACAAGCTCGGTGCCGAGCAGGCGCTCGACCATGTTCTGCACCAGATGTGGACCGATCTGCTCGGCTTTGCCGGCATCGAGGTGCACAGGCGCATCCTCGGCCTCGCCCACAATGCCGATTTCGAGACCATTGCCGATGAGGATTTGCGCGCCAGTTGTGAGGCAAAGGCGCTGAAATTCGGCCGTCACCTCGCCGTCAACCGGCGCCAGATCCACAGCATCGACGAGGTCAACCAACTGGCCGCGCTGATCGAACAGGAGAGCAGCATTTGAACGTCGGCGACCGCCACTATCGCACCATCTGGCTGAGCGACGACGGCCGTTCGGTCGATATCATCGACCAGCGCTGGCTGCCGCACGATTTCCGCATCGAGACGATCGGCACGGTCGACGGCATCGCCACCGCCATCCGCGACATGTGGGTACGCGGCGCGCCGCTGATCGGCGTCACCGCTGCCTACGGCGTCGCCATGCAGATGGCTGACGATCCGTCGGATGCAGCGCTCGATGCCGTGTGGGAGACCCTGCACGAGACGCGGCCGACGGCGATCAATCTGCGCTGGGCGCTCGACGAGATGCGGCGCTTCCTGCGCCCCGTGCCATCGGAACAGCGCGCCGAAGCTGCCTATCGGCGGGCCAGTGAGATCGCCGACGAAGATGTCGGTCTCAACCGCGCCATCGGCGAGAACGGTCTTGCCATCATCAAGGCGATCGCGGCGCGCAAGCAGAAGGGCGAACCGGTCAACATCCTGACCCACTGCAATGCCGGCTGGCTGGCCACGGTCGACTACGGCACCGCCACGGCGCCGATCTACCTGGCCACAGAAGCCGGCATTCCGGTCCATGTCTATGTCGATGAAACGCGGCCGCGTAACCAGGGCGCACAGCTCACCGCCTGGGAGATGGCCGGGCACGGCGTGCCGCACACACTGATCGTCGACAATGCCGGCGGCCATCTGATGCAGCGCGGCGCAATCGACATGGTCATCGTCGGCACCGACCGCACAACGGCCGACGGCGATGTCTGCAACAAGATCGGCACCTATCTCAAGGCGCTCGCCGCCGCCGACAATGATGTGCCGTTCTATGTCGCACTGCCGTCGCCGACCATCGACTGGACCGTGCATGACGGACTGGCCGAGATCCCGATCGAGCAGCGCTCGGCCGACGAGGTCTCGCTGGTCTGGGGCAAGACCGCCGCCGGCGAGATTGCCCAGGTGCGCATTTCGCCGGAGACGACGCCTGCGGCCAACCCGGCCTTCGATGTGACGCCGGCGCGGCTGGTCACCGGCTTGATCACCGAGCGCGGCGTTGCCAAGGCATCGCGCGAGGGATTGAAGGCGATGTTCCCCGAGCGGGCGTAGCCCACGTCCCTAGTACAGAGGCTCGGCCATATGCTTCGGTGTCGGCCATGTCTCGGTAATGCCCGGCTGCACCGGCCGCTCCAGATAGGTCGATAACACCACATAGCTGCGCGTCGAGGTGACCCCCGGCGTTTCGTACAGGCGCGCCAAAAGGCCTTCGAGTGCTCTGGTGTCTTCCGTGCGGACCTTCAGCAGCATGCAGGTATCACCGGCGACCGTATGGATCTCCTCGACTTCGGGATATTGGGAGACCGCCATCAGTTCCGGCGTCTTTCCCCAGCCCCTGGTGTCGATATGGACAAAGGCAAGCAAAGGCTTTTTCACCGCCCGGGGATCGATTATGGCGACTGTG
Source organism: Mesorhizobium sp. WSM4809 (assembly GCF_055811655.1). Lineage (NCBI taxonomy): Bacteria > Pseudomonadati > Pseudomonadota > Alphaproteobacteria > Hyphomicrobiales > Phyllobacteriaceae > Mesorhizobium > Mesorhizobium sp. WSM4809. The sequence continues at coordinate 354,825 of NZ_JBVVQW010000001.1, read as the reverse complement.
TTGCGGATGGCGCCGCTGCGACGGAGCCGTTTGACCCGCTCATGCGCTGCGGGTGGCGACAAGCCGACGCGATCGCCGAGTTCGGCGTAGCTGATCGTGGCGTCATCGACCAGGACACCTAATATTCTTCGGTCTATCGCGTCGAGATCGCGGGCCGCGGGCCTGTTCTGCAGAATGCCATCTGTTTCTTCATCCATGGCGAAATTCCTGGTTCTCCGCTGAATAGAATACGGCCATTATGCTGATATGTCGAACATTGATCAAGTTGCGCCATTGACTGCCCGAGCCCCGATCCCGGCGCTTGCCTATCTGCTGACGGGCTGCATCGCCGTCATCGGCTCGAACTCGCTAGTGCTGGGTCCGATTGCACCGGCTGTCGCCTCGTCGTTCGGCACCAGCGTGCCGGCCGTGATGATTGCGGCGGCAGCGTTCGGCCTTGGCACCTCCGCAAGCGCCCTGTTCCTGGCCCGCTACATCGACCGGCTCGGCGCCCGCCGGATGCTGCAGGGGGCTTTGTTGCTGCTGGCACTGGCGCTGGTTGCGAGTGCCGTCGCACCCACGGTGATCATGCTGGTCGCGGCACAGTTACTCGCCGGCATCGCTGCCGGCATCGCCATGCCCGCGATCTATGCCAGCGCCGCGGCCATCGCCCCACCGGGCAGGGAGAGCGGCACGATCGGCGTCGTGCTGACCGGATGGACGCTCAGCATGGTGGCCGGCGTTTCGCTTTCGGCCGTGCTTGCCGATCTTGTGCATTGGCGCGCCGTTTTCGCAGCGGTCGCGGTGCTTGCGGCCCTTGCATGGATGGGGCTGACGGCGACGTCGCTCAGCGACACCAGGAAGGCCGGACCGGCGCCCGCCCCGCTGGAAGCGCTCGGCATTCCCGGAATCCTGCCGCTGCTGGTCGCGTGCGCCGCCTTCATGACTTCTTTCTACGGCGTCTATGGCTATCTCGGCGACCATCTTCATGTCGGGCTTGGACAGCCGGTGAGCGCCAATGGCCTGGCGGCGCTTGCCTACGGTATAGGCTTCGGCACCGCTGCTCTGCTCGACGGCGTCATCGACAGACTGGGTGCGCGGCGCGTCATGCCGTTTGCCTATCTTCTGGTTGCGGTGGTCTACGTCGCGATGGCCGCGACGAGCGGCAGTTTCGGGCTGACCTTGACCATGGTGGCCATCTGGGGACTGGCCAATCATTTCGGCCTGAATGTCCTGGTGATGCGCCTGTCTGCACTCGATCCGTCGCGGCGCGGCACGATCATGGGCCTGAACAGCGCGGTGACTTACCTAGCGGTCTTTGTCGGCACCACCAGCTTCGGGCCGCTCTACACCAGCTTTGGTTTTGCCACCTGCGCAATGGTCGCAGCATTGCTGATGCTGATCGCCGCATCGGCGGCGGCGTGGCGCACGCGATAATCGAACGAACTTGGCCCAACCTTCTCACGGTTGACAGCAGCGCCCTGCCCTTTCATACAAAGCTGTTAATGTTCTCAGGGCGGGGTGAAAGTCCCCACCGGCGGTAAAGGTTTCGGCCTGAGCCCGCGAGCGCTTTCCGGCAAAATCGGAAAGGTCAGCAGATCCGGTGTGATTCCGGAGCCGACGGTTACAGTCCGGATGGAAGAGAACGAACGGAAGCCGGCCCGCTTTTCGCGGGCTTAATCCGTATCGTGCGTCCTGATTCTGGTTCGAAACGGAAGGATGGACCCATGAATCAGCATTCCCATAAAGACTACGAAAAGACTCGCATCGCCGTTATCCGCGCGCGCTGGCATGCCGCTATCGTCGACCAATGCGTACAGGCCTTCGAGACGGAACTGGCCGACATCGGAGGCGAGCACTTCACTGTCGACATCTTCGACGTGCCGGGCGCCTATGAAATTCCCCTGCATGCCAAGACCCTGGCCCAGACCGGCCGCTATGCCGCGATCCTCGGCACCGCTTTTGTCGTCAATGGCGGCATCTACCGGCATGAATTCGTCGCAAGTGCTGTCATCGACGGCATGATGAACGTGCAGCTGTCGACCGGCGTGCCGGTGCTGTCGGCGGTGCTCACCCCGCACAACTACCACGACAGCGCCGAGCACCACCGCTTCTTCTTTGAGCACTTCACGGTCAAGGGCAAGGAAGCGGCGAACGCCTGCGTGCAACTCCTGGCGGCGCGGGAGTTGATCGCGGCTTAAGTCACCAAAACGGCCGGATTTCAGCCCTGCAACAAGAATTGCGATCGAGAAGAGCTCTGAAGGTTGCGGTTCCGTTGAAATCCCGCCAGAAGCATCAAGGGCCGACCGGCAACCGGCCGGCCCGCGACGTTGCGCTTGAAACCAGATACGGGAGACTATTGGGTGGCTCGCATAACACTGAGACAATTGCTCGACCACGCCGCCGAATACGGCTACGGCGTGCCCGCTTTCAACATGAACAATATGGAACAGGGCCTCGCCATCATGGAGGCCGCCGAGGAGACCAAGTCGCCGGTCATCCTGCAGGCCAGCCGCGGCGCCCGCGCCTATGCCAATGACGTGGTGCTGGCCAAGCTGATCGACGCGCTGGTCGAAATCCATCCCGACATTCCGGTCTGCATGCATCTCGACCATGGCAACAACGAAGCCACCTGCGTCACCGCTATCCAGTACGGCTTCACCTCGGTCATGATGGACGGGTCGCTGAAGGAAGACGGCAAGACGCCGGCCGACTACGCCTACAATTCCGGCCTCACCAAGCGCGTCGTCGACATGGCGCATTGGGGCGGCGTGTCCGTCGAAGGCGAGATCGGCGTGCTCGGCTCGCTGGAGAGCGGCGGCGGCGAGCAGGAAGACGGCCACGGCGTCGAAGGCGCCATCAGCCACGACCAGCTTTTGACCGATCCGGAACAGGCGGTCGAGTTCGTCAAGGACACCCATGTCGATGCGCTGGCGGTTGCCATGGGCACCAGCCATGGCGCCTACAAATTCTCGCGCAAGCCCGACGGCGCGGTGCTGGCCATGAACGTCATTGAGGAGATCCACCGCCGGCTGCCGAACATGCATCTGGTCATGCACGGCTCGTCCTCGGTGCCCGAGGACCTGCAGGAGATCATCAACAAATATGGCGGCCAGATGAAGCCGACCTGGGGCGTGCCGGTCGAGGAAATCCAGCGCGGCATCAAGCACGGCGTGCGCAAGATCAACATCGACACCGACAACCGCATGGCGTTGACCGGCGCGATCCGCAAGGTGCTGACCGAGAACCCGAGCGAGTTCGATCCACGCAAATATTTGACACCAGCCATGGCCGCCATGCGCAAGCTCTGCAAGGAGCGCTTCGAACAGTTCGGCACCGCCGGCAACGCGCAGAAGATCAAGCCGCTGCCGGTCGCCGAAATGGCCAAGCGCTATAAGTCGGGCAGCCTCGACCCGAAGTTCGGCTGAGCTCCAGCCATTTTTCCCAGAGCTGCCAGAAGCATCCTGGCAGCTCTGGCGACGGCTGTTTTACTCCGGAGTCTCGGCCTCGGCACGAACCAGCTTGATATCGGCGCCAGCCGCCCATGCGCCGATATCTTCCCGACGCAATGCCGCCGCCATCATGTCTGGAAACAAATCCGGCGTGCAGGCAAAGACCGGAATACCGAGGGCGGCCACCGAGCCTGCCATCTTCGGGTCATAACCTGGCCTGCCCTCGTCGGTCAGCGCCAGGAGCACCACGACGTTGACGCCGGAGCGAACGAGTGCAGCAAGCCGCTGCAGCAATTCCTGCCCGTTGCCGCCCTCATAAAGGTCGGTGATCAGCACCATATGCGACTTGGTCGGCCGTTCGATGCGGTCCGCGCAATAGGCCACGGCCTGGTTGATGTCGGTGCCGCCGCCCAGTTGCACGCCGAACAGGACTTCGACAGGATCGCTGAGCTCCTCGGTCAGATCGACGATGGCCGTGTCGAAGCAGACAAGCTTGGTCCGCACGACCGGCAGGGAAGCCATCACCGCGGCGAAGATGGAGGCGTAGATCACCGAGCTTGCCATCGAGCCCGACTGGTCGACGCACAGCACCACCTCATCCAGGTCGACCAGCCTTCGCTGTTTGCGCATGAAGCCGACCAGCTTCTCCGGCACGATGGTTTTGTGCTCGGGCTGGTAATGGCGAAGGTTGGCTGAGATCGTACGCGGCCAGTCGATGTCGCGCTGACGTGGGCGGTTGGTGCGCTGCGACCGGTCGACCGCGCCGCGGATCGCCTCGGCTGTCTTCTGCTCCAGCCGCTGCATCAGCTTGGCGACGATATCGGCGATGATCGTACGCGCAATGTCCTTGGTCTTGGCCGGCATGACCGAGCGCAGCGAAATCAGGTCGGCGACGAGATTGACGTCGGCCTCGATCGCCTTGAGGAATTCCGGCTCCATCAGCATCTGCTTCAGGTTGAGCCGTTCGAAGGCATCCTTCTGGACGATCTGGACGACCTGTGCGGGAAAGAACGATCTGATATCGCCCATCCACTGTGCCACCCTTGGCGCCGAGCGGCCGAGGCCGCCGCGCCGCTTGCGCGGATCGGCAGCCGCATCGCCGGCACCATCGCCGTAAAGCGCATCGAGCGCCGCGGAAAGCCGCTTGTCGGTGTCGGACAGCGCTGACGAGGTTTCCTCATCGGCACCGATCGCCAGGCGCCAGCGGCGCTCCCGTCCGTCGCCGGCCTGGATTGGCTCGCTCATTTCAGCCTCGTCATCCATTGCCGCTCCCGCCCGTCAGCAAGGGTCCGAGCCGTTCAAGATGGCGGCGCCACGCTTCGCCGCCATCCGGAGTCGGCGTCAGTCCGGCAGGCAGGCGTGCGGCGCGGCCGAGCACCGCTTCGATCAACCGCCGCCGCTCCATCGAGTCCAGATGCGAAAAGACCCGGCGCAGCAACGGCAGATGCGCAATGAAGGCGTCTTCGTCGAGGGATGCGAGCCAGGCATCCACCGCACCGCGCAGGCCCTCGTCGTAGATCAGCCGTTGGCCGGCAGTGCTGAAGAAACCCTCGAAGAACCCTGCAGCCTCGGTGACCGGCGTTCCTGGAGACAGACGTCGTGCGATCAGACCGGTTGCCGCGTCGGCTGACAGATGGCCGGCTTCGTAGAGCAGATGCGCGGCACAGCCTGCCACCAGCGCCGTCGAGCGCGATCCATCGAGGACCGCAGCCAGCCCATTGCGCCAGGCGTCCAGCACGTCCTGTTCAGGCTCGACCAGACTGATCGCTTCGTCGGCCTTGCGCATGGCGCCGACCAGCGTCGTGGATGCCTGGGCATCGAGGTCGCGGGCGGCATAGGCGAGCGCGATCCCGCCTTCGACGATCAGCCGCTCCAGCAGACCGGACAGACGGGCGGTTTCCGTCTTGCGAGCCTCGCCATAGCGGATGATGTCGGCGAGCGGCGGCACCGATGTCAGGATTTCCAGGCATTCGCTGCTGCGGGCTGCCCGGTCCTCCAAGGCCGCGAGACCGGCGATCGACGCTTCCGACAGGTTTGCCGTGATGGCGCCCTGGACCAGTGCGGCCATCGCATCAAGAGACGTTGCCGCGCCGATCATCTGGATCAGCCGGCCATTGGCCGCCTTTTCGATGGTTGGTCCGTAGACCAGGTTCTCCACCAGTCGAACGGCATATTCAGGTTCCCACGACAGCGTCCAACGCTCGCGAAAGGTGCCGCGGCTACGGCCGCTGTCGGTGAGTTTGCCCCAATGCACGCCAAGCACGGACAGCCGGTGCAGCAAGGTCGACCGAAACAGCCCGCTCTCGCTGCGCAGATCGACCGATAATTCGCGCTCCAGCGCCTCGGGCTTCAGCCGCGCTGCTTTCTGGTTGCGTTGCAGGTCCTCGATCAGCGGCGCCAGCGGCGTGTCTGGCGGAATTTCACCGACATCGGCGCCCAGCAGCAATTCGGCTTCGACCAGCGCCCACAGCAGCGCTTCCCCGTTGAACAGGGCGGCGATCGCGGCGTCACGCAATTCCTCGAAACCGGGCTTTGGCCGCTCACGGATCACAGCCAGCGTGCGGGCCAGCCGTTCGGCTTCGATCAGCGAGGCGGTCGAGACCATGTGCCCCTTCGCCCTCAGGACCGCCGCGATCTTCGCCAGCCACAGGACCGAGGAGTCGCCTTGCCCGCGCGTCTGCCACAGATGCTTGCACCAGCCGGGCGCGACAACGCCGGCGCCATAACCGAAGCCCAGCGCCAGGCGCGGCCCCGTCCATGGCGCCCAGGTCATCATGCTTTTGCGGCGGGCGAGCCCCTTGAGTAGCGCCTGGTCTTCCTTCAGCGGTCGCGTCGCCTGCAGTGCCGGCACATGGAAAGCACCGCAAACGATAGCGATCGGCCCATCGAATTCCTTTCGCGCGGCGGCGATCTCAAGCCGCATATGCGCTTCGCGTTTCGCCTCAAACGCCGCAAGCGGACCTTCGCCGTCCCGCAGCGTCGTCATCGCGTCGGCTATTGCCGCGAAGATTGGACCCGGCTGCGGGTTCTGCTCGATGATATCAGACCACCAGCTTTCGCCATCTTCATAGCCGGCAGCTTGTGCCAGCGTTCCGATCGGGTCCCGCAGATGCGGCGCCAAGTCAGCCTCGACGTTGGCTTCCGTTCCATCGCTCTCGGTTTCCCCCACGGCCTCAATCGGCGCAGTGCGGGCTGACGACGGCAAATCGATGAAGCGCACTGCTGCGTTGTTGGCGACGGCCCAGAGCGTCGCCTGGTACTCCGGCGAGAATTCGGCGAAGGGCCAGAAGCTTGTCGAGGCCGGATCGTCTTCGGGATAGCAGAGCAGCGCCACCGGCGGCTGCATTTCAGGGCGGGCGAGCAACGGCAACAGCGGGCTGGCGTCGGCCGGTCCTTCGATCAGCACGGCGACCGGTTTCAACTCCTGCAACGCCTGCACCAGGCTGTCGGCGGAGCCGGGCCCGTGATGGCGTATGCCGAAATAGGAAACGTCGCTGAGCGCCATGGCGTCAGATTGCCGCGTTCAAGGCCGCGTAGTAGCCGGCATAGTCTGGCCGCTTCTTGAGCACGGTTTCCAGATATTCTTCCAGCACCAGTTTGTCCTGCACCGGATCCTTGACGATCGCGCCGACGAGGCTGGCGGCAAGGCCTTCGGCGCCGAGCTTGCCGCTGTCGAACCAGGCCGCCTGGCTGAGGCCGCCGACCATGGTGGCAATGGCTTCGGCCGTGGACAGCGAACCGGACGGCGTCTTCAACGTCACCTTGCCGTCGGCTGTAGCGCCGGAGCGCAACTCGCGAAAAATGGTCAGCACGCGCGCGATCTCCTCGCCGACATTCTTCGGCACCGGCAGGTCGAGACCGCCGGCCATCTCTCCGACCCGCTTGGAGACGATTGCCACTTCCTCCGCCATGTCTTCGGGCAAGGGCAGTACGACGACATTGAAGCGGCGCTTCAACGCCGAGGACAGCTCGTTGACGCCCTTGTCGCGGTTGTTGGCGGTGGCGATGATGTTGAAGCCGCGCTGCGCGTAGATCGAGGTGTTCAGTTCCGGGATCGGCATCATCTTTTCGGACAGCACGGTGATCAGCGTGTCCTGCACATCGGAGCCCATGCGCGTCAGCTCCTCGAGGCGGCAAAGCTTGCCGTCCTGCATGGCGCGGTAGAGCGGCGTCGGCACCAGCGCGTCCTGGCTCGGGCCCTTTGCCAGAAGCTGCGCGTAGTTCCAGCCATAGCGGATCTGGTTCTCGTCGGTGCCGGCCGTGCACTGCACGATCAGGGTCGAATCGCCCATGATGGCGGCGGCGAGATGTTCCGACACCCAGGATTTGGCCGTGCCGGGGACACCCAGCAGCAACAGCGCGCGATCGGTGGCGAGCGTCGCGACCGCGGTTTCCATCAGCCGGTGCCGGCCGACATATTTGGGCGTTATCACTGTCCCGTTGTCAGCCTTTCCGCCGAGCAGGTAGGTCAACACGGCCTTGGGCGACAGGCTCCAGCCGGCGGGCCTTTGCCGGTCATCGTTGCGCGAGAGCGCCTGCAATTCGGCGGCATAGGCCTGCTCGACCGGAAGACGGATGGCTGCGTTCATTTGCTGTTCTCCGGATTGATCATATGTTGGTTCGATGCTCGGCCAGTGACGCGTTGAGCCGCAGAAGACCGAGAGACGGCGCCGCCGGCGCCATACCGGCCGCAACAACGTCTCCGATCAATTTCTCCGCCGTCGCCGCCGTGGCGAGAAAGCCCATAGTTTCCAGAAGCTGGTCGACGCCTCGCTTCACAGCGTCATCGTTTCCTGCAACAGCGGAGCGAAGCGCCGGGAGCATCTGGCCGTTTGTCAGGTCGGCCCATTCCAGCCAGCTTGCTTCGAGGCCCTCGGCCAGATTGAGCGCGCCGAGATGTTGCGTGTCTTTCAGGATCGACCTGACCAGGACACGCTTCCTGCGGCTGTCCAGACGCGCCATGAGGTGGAGGACGAAGAGTGTGGGCTTGCCACCTTCGGCGACAAGCGTATCCGCCATGTGCGTCACCGCGGCGTCGCTGCCCGACGCGGCGACCATTCGGGCAACAAGGATATCGGCATTGCTCTCGGCGCCGAATTGCCACGCCCCGATAAACTCGGATTCGGTGGTGCCGAAGCGCGTGGCGAGGTCGACCAGGTTACAGGTCTCGAACAGTTCGGCGCGACGTCTTTCCTGCGCCGGCGATTTGAGTTTTGCCGGCGTGTAGGTGGTGCGGCGGCGGATGAAGCCGGATTTGCCTTCAGCGATGAAGGCAGCGAGTTCGGCCGTCGGAGCTTCCGGCCCGCCATCGCCTGGCGAGCCGTGCTCTCCCAATCTTGCCAGCAACCGGCCAGCGAGTTCGCGCAGCTTCCCGGAACGATCGGCGGAGAGGCTCTTCAGGAATGGCACGTCATCGGCGCCCAGGCCGAAGCGCAACAGGTCGACGAGTGCAATCCTGATCTCCGCCGGCTCTCCGGAGGCCTTGGTTTCGATCAGTTGCCGAGCCGAAGCCGGTGCGGTGCGGCGCATATCGGCGAGCGCGGTGCGGCGTGCGGCGGGATAGAAGTCATCCCAGTTTTCCACCGTCAGATGCTCCTGGCTTGCAGGTTTTTCGCCGTCCGCGCCTGCCTGCCAGTCGACCCAGGGTGCATAAACGTCCGGACTGCTCTGATCCGACGCGGCTGGCATCCAGTCCATCGGATGCAGCACGAAGCCGCGGCTGGCGACGAGCGTGACCACACGCGACTTGCTTCTTGTGTCGGCGGCATGCTTGAGCGCGGCTCGCAAGAGCGGCCGCAGCCGTTCCGGCAGCATCGGCAAGGCGAGTTCGGGCAATTGCGGGCGGCGTTTCAGCGTCTTCGGCGCGGCTGGCCGCAAGGCAATGTCGAGAGCTTGTGCGGCGATCGCCAGCAGCCGGCGTTCGCGCTCGTCGGGGCTGGCACCGCCGGCGATCTCCTTCCACGCGCCCGGAGCCAGGTCGAAGGTGGTCCCGCCGGTGATCCAGCAGTCGCGCATGGCCGCCAGGCCGGTCTGCTCGATCTCGTTCACGACAAGTCAAGCCTCCCGAAACCGCTTTGCGCTGCCAGCAGGTCAAGCCGGCTGCCATTCCAAAGTGCTGCCGTTGCCATAAGGTCCAGCCCAAGCAGCGTTGGATTGACGGTGTCGGCAATCGGCAAGGCGATACCATGCGGATCGTCGGCGGCTTGCCACCAGGCAGCGCCCCGATCGTCCAGCAGGATCGCGCCGGGCGGCAGCATGACAGGACAATCGGTGAGCCAAGGGGCTGTGTTCTGGTGAGCAGCATGCGCCGCGAGCGGATCGGCTGTGCGAAAGCCGAAATCGGGCCACTCACCTGTCGAGACGTCGCCCTTGCGGTCCGCCACCAAGGCCCGCAGCGGCTGGCGTGCCGGGTAAAAGACCAGCCTGGCATCGAACCGGTCGCCCGGTGTGAAGGCGTTCGACCGGCGACCGGCCGAGGCCGGAAAATAGTCGAGCAAGAGAGCAAATTGCGGGCTCGCGCTCTTCAGGTCGAGGAGCCAGGTCGAATGGCTGACGAGACCGTCACGGCGCGACTCGATCTTCTCGCCAAGCACCTCCCAGACGCTTTCGACCTGTTTGGCATCGGGATTGGCCAGAACCTGCTCACGGCTTTCGGACGTCGATACGAGCCGCCTCAGTTCGGCGTCGCCTGGTGTCGATCGCCAGGCCTTGGCCACCAGCACGAGCTTGCCGAGTTCGCGGATCGCCGCGTCCGGGCGCTCCTCGCTGCGCAGCCCCATCAGCCGTGACGGAATCTCGTCGATGCGGCCGGCAAGCGCTGTCGCCTTCATGTCGACCAGCCGTGCCGCAATCCGGCGGCAACGATCACTGCTGTTGTCGACAAAACCGGCCAGGCCAAGCCGCAACTGGTCAGCGATCCATTGATCCAGCTCATCCAACGCCGCCGACACCGCGGATTGCGTATCCAGCGTCCGCTTGCGCTGCGCTGCCTCGCGGCGCTCGACCGCAGCGGCGTCCTCGACATCAGCGCTTTCGTCGTCGCGCGAGGCCTCGCCAATGCTCTTGCCTCCCGCACCGGGCGCTTGCGCCGCCGGCTGCGGCGAGACCTTCCTGCGGCGGCCGAGCCAATCATTCACCCATTCCGGGGTCGAGCCTGCGGCGGTAAAACTGGCCGGCGTGGTGGCTGCAATCCACATCAGCGCCAAAGTGTGCTTGCAGGGAAATTTCCGCGACGGACAGGTGCATTTGTAGCCATGGTCGCCGGTGTCGACGACCACACGGTAGGGATTGGAGCCGGAACCCTGGCATTCCCCCCAGAGGAGCCCCAGTTGATCGCTCTTTTCGAGCCGTGGCCAGTTCGATTGCCTGGTCAACCTGGACGCGGCGCTCAACGACGCCTGATCGGGCGCAAGCGCTTCGATGGTTTTCAAGTCGAATTCCAAGCCGCGCCTCTCGTCGCTCGAACGATACGGGTAGCCAGTATAGATGGCCGTCTATGACGGATTCTTGTAGCAGCAGCGGCACCGAGATCGATACAGCTGAACACAATAGTTGCGCCAGTCAATCTGATCCGTCGGCAATGCAATTGCTATTCAGCGATGTCTCCCCGAGAAATTATCTCCTGGCGAGAACAAACGCGCGATACGACCTATTGAAGCGTGCGTGCCGGCTGACCGGCGTGGTCGCGGGCGATGCCGGCTTCGGCATCCTCCACCCCAAACGCACGGTCGAGACCCGTCGCCACCACCGAGACCCTGAAGCGGCCTTCCATGCCCTTGTCGAAGATGGCGCCAACGATGATGTCGGCATCCTCGTAGACCTCTTCGCGAATGCGGGTGGCGGCCTCGTCGACCTCGAACAGGGTCATGTCCCTGCCGCCCGATATCGAGACCAGAACGCCCTTGGCGCCTTTCATCGACACTTCGTCGAGCAGCGGGTTGGCGATCGCGGCTTCGGCCGCCTTCATTGCCCGACCCTCGCCGGAGGCCTCACCGGTGCCCATCATGGCGCGGCCCATATCGCGCATCACCGATTTGACATCGGCGAAGTCGAGATTGATCAAGCCTTCCTTGACGATGAGATCGGTGATGCAGCTGACGCCGGCATAGAGCACCCGGTCGGCAATGACGAACGCATCGGCGAAGGTGGTCTTGGCATCGGCGATCCGAAACAGGTTCTGGTTCGGGATGACGATCACCGTGTCGGCGCTCTCGCGCAGCCGCTCGATGCCCTCTTCGGCCATCTGCATTCGGCGCCTGCCCTCGAAGGCGAAAGGCTTGGTGACGACGCCCACCGTCAGGATGCCGGCCTTGCGCGCCGCCTGGGCGATGATCGGAGCCGCACCGGTTCCCGTGCCGCCGCCCATGCCGGCGGTGACGAAACACATATGCGTGCCGGCCAGATGGTCCATGATCTCGTCGAGCGATTCCTCGGCCGCGGCGCGGCCGATCTCGGGAAGCGATCCGGCGCCCAATCCTTCGGTGACGTGGGCGCCAAGCTGGATCAGCCGCGTCGCCTTCGACATGGTCAGCGCCTGGGCGTCGGTGTTGGCGGCGATGAATTCAGTGCCCTGAAGCTGCTCCGCGATCATGTTGTTGACGGCATTGCCACCGCCGCCGCCAACGCCGATCACGGTGATCTTGGGTCTCATCTCGGAGATTTCGGGCTTCTTGAACTCGGCCATGCCTGTGTCTCCTTCGCCAATTGCGCGCGCTTCACGACCCACCCGCAGACTGCCTTGAAACCTTGCAATCGAGTGGCATGATGCGAATCACTCCGTTGCGATGGGTAGCCCAAAAAGCCAGACAGCGGCCAGAGGTGCAAGTGCATGCGAGGTCAAGATTTGTGATGACCGTTTTGCACAGCGTGGCAGAGACGCCGTGTGCCTGACAATCAAGCCGTGAGCCTTGGCGCGACGCGTCGCTTGCCGCGCAACGATCGAAGCGTCTATCATGTGCTTGATAAGTCGCTGACTTCGGCGTTCTCGCCGGGCTCGGCCACGCAGAATCCCCAGCGGCGAAACCAGCCGGCCGCACAGATTTCTGAACCGATGAAGCAGCGCCCCGCCGATGGCCGACAAAACACAATTCGGGTTGACCGCCGTCGACACCGTTCCCTTGCATGAAAAAGTCTATCTTGAGCTTGTGCGGGCACTGATGTCCGGCCAGTTCACGCCGGGCCAGAAGCTGACATCGCGAAAACTCGCAAGGGAACTCGGCACCAGCGACATGCCGGTGCGCAGCGCCTTCATGCGGCTGCAAGCGCTGCGGGCGCTCAGCCCAATGCCGAACGGCAGCGTCGAAGTGCCGGCAATATCGGCCGACCGGTTTTCGCAATTGACCGCGGTGCGGACTATCCTCGAAGGCTCGGCGACCGAGCTGGCGACAACACGCATCAACGGCAACAATCTGCGCACGATCCGACGCCACGCCACCGAACTGACATTGGCGGCTCGCAAGGGCGATATCGACGATTATCTGCGCAAGAACCACGACTTCAAATTCTCGATCTATCGCCATTGCGGCAACGAGCAGATGATCTTCCTGATCGAGACCGTATGGATGCAGGTCGGCCCGTTTCTCAGGAATCTCGCCACGGGGTTCGAGGATGACCTCGCCTCCATTCTCGACATTGACTTTCACGAGGAAGTCGTAGCGGCGATCGAGGCTCAGGATGGCGAGCGCGCCCGCGCCGCCATCGTGCGCGACATCGACGAAGGCGCCTCGCACATCCTGCAGCAGGCGAGATTTTCGAAGATGAGAAGCTAGAATCGCCGGGCGACAATTGTTCGATCGAAGGCCCAGCCATGTTGTCTCGGTGGCGAACCCAGAACGTCGAATGCCGGTAGTCGGTCAGTGCGAAATTGGCGATAGCAGAAGCCGCGCAAGCTGGCCGTCGATAGGAAAGTGGATTTGCGGCGTGGACAGCATATGGACTACCTCTTTCGTCCGGTCTTCTGCGAACTCGATATCATCTCGCATTTCAACAAGATCGGCCCATTCCTCGACGTCCTTCGCCTCGAGGTTCCCGGCTAGAAAGCGCAAGAGAACGCTTCGAATGTGATCGTAGGTCAGCGTGACCAGCGCAGTTGGATAGTCCCAGGGAAGCGGCGCCAAAAGCTTTTCAAGCTCTGCAACCGGCCGATCTAGCTCAACCAGTGAGCGGATAATAGAACGCCGTTCTTCATCTTTCCTGCTTTCGCCTTGGCGGCGCGGGCGCTTCGGGTGGTTATCAGTCACAATCGCCACACCTCGCCCGCTCTGACCCCAGCCTGTCAGCGGCCCCATGCCAACAATATGACACTCCGAGGGGATTGTTTGAAGGTTGAATTTCAAACTAACCCACAGTTTGAATGCCACTTGGCTTTCCGACCTCTTGCCTCTATGTTGCGATCGCAGATCGCGCAATTGGTTTTGAAATGCCTCCCGACATCCCAGCTAGTGACTTGAAAAAATAAGGAAAAGCGCTTGGCGACAGCCAAGTTTGTTTTCCTAAAACTCACAAGCTATTTTTATCAGGGACAGTGCAGCCGGTCAGGTTGCGGCACCTTCGAAAACCAGAGGTCATAAATTGAGCGATGCAATTGCGGACGTTTTGAACTGGCTTGACAGCAGGACCGACATCCAGAGCCTGAGAGCCGCGGTGTGCGACCTCAACGGCATCATGCGCGGCAAGCGCATTCCCGTCGAGCAGGCAAGAAAGGCGCTGGAAGGCAAGCTGCGCATGCCTTTTTCGCTGATCGGGCTCGATGTGTGGGGCGAGGACATCGAAGGCAACACGCTGGTATTCTCGACCGGCGATGCCGACGGACTGTGCCAGTGGACGGGCCGCGGCATTCTGCCGGTGGCCTGGACGGCGCATCCGACAGCGCTTGTCCCGCTCTGGCTGGCCGACGAAAGCGGCGCGCCCTATCTCGGCGACCCGCGACGGGCGCTGGCCCGCATCCTCGATCGCTACAAGGCCTTGGGCCTGACCCCGGTCGCGGCAACGGAACTCGAATTCTACCTCGTCGATCCGCAATCGCAACGGCCGGTCGGACCGGTCTCCCCGGTGACCGGACGCCGTCTCGATTCCGACGCGGCGCTGTCGATCGACGAGATCGACGACTTCGAATCCTTCATCCATGACGTCTACGAGGCCTGCCGGACGCAAGGCATTCCCGTCGACACGGCCATCGCCGAAAACGGCGTCGGTCAGTTCGAAATCAATCTGAACCATGTCGCGGACGCCTTGCGGGCGGCTGACGATGCGGTGCTGTTCAAGCGCACGGTGAAGGGCATTGCCCGCAAGCACGGCTTTGCCGCCTGCTTCATGGCCAAGCCCTATGGCGACCGCGCAGGCAACGGCTTTCACGTTCATTTCAGCCTGATCGACGGCGAAGGGCGCAACGTCTTCGATGACGGCACCGACCAGGGTTCTGAGACCATGCGCCATGCGGTCGGCGGCCTGCTTGCGGCAATGGCCGAAAGCACGCTGGTGTTCGCGCCGCACTTCAACTCCTACCGCAGGCTGCGCCCGAGATCCTATGCGCCGACCGCAGTCGCCTGGGGTTATGAGAACCGTATGGTGGCGATCCGCATTCCCGGCGGGCCAACCGGTGCGCGCCGCATCGAGCATCGCGTTTCGGGAGCCGACGCCAATCCCTATCTGGTGCTAGCGGCCATATTGGGCGCCGCACTGACGGGCATTGAAAGACAAATATCGCCAGGCGATCCGATCGGCACCGACGGCCAGGGACTCCCGCCGGCAAAGCTGCCGCCGGACTGGGCATCCGCGATCGCCGCCTTCGAGAGCGGGACGCATGTGGCGGAGATTTTTCCAGCCATCCTGCGCGACTCCTTCGTTGCCTGCAAACGCCAGGAATTGAACACGTTCGCGCTCAATGTCAGCGATTTCGAAATCGAGACATACCTCGAAAGTGTTTGAGGCCTGACGGCCCCAGCGGTATT
Organism: Mesorhizobium sp. WSM4809; assembly: GCF_055811655.1. Classification (NCBI taxonomy): domain Bacteria; kingdom Pseudomonadati; phylum Pseudomonadota; class Alphaproteobacteria; order Hyphomicrobiales; family Phyllobacteriaceae; genus Mesorhizobium; species Mesorhizobium sp. WSM4809. Next base: position 339,446 of record NZ_JBVVQW010000001.1, on the reverse strand, counting down.
GGTTCCGGCCGATTTTCGAGCAGCCGCAAAGCACTTGCGGTGGGGTCGCTAACCGGGCATAAACATGATGGTTTTTATCATGTTATGGTTGGGATCACAGGGTTTGAACTTCGTTCCGCGCATGGAGAGCAGTATTCAGGGCTTTTCAGTCATTGGCGATCTGAAATGGCATGTCTGGGACGGCGTGGTCGCCGACCTCTGGGATGTCTCATGCGGTGACAAGGCCGAAGGCTATTACGTCTCTCCCGACCCCCGGCTGTTCGTCGCGCTCGATGTGGATGGCGACGGCGCTTTCTTCGTCGAAGGCGCCAAGGGCGAATTGCGCCGCCACGACCAGGCTTTTTCCATGGCCTACATACCGGCCGGCGTGCCGATCCGCGGCCGGGTCGAGGGGCTGCGGCGGATCCGGCATCTCGACCTGCATTTCGACGCCCCAGCGCTGACGCGCCGCTTCGGCCGCAGCCTTGACCACGAGGCCTTGCGGATGTCGCGCTTCCAGTTTCGCGACGACCGGATCGCCATGCTTGCCGGCATGATTGCCGCCGAATGCGGCAACGACCGGCCTCTGCATGATCTCTATGGCGAGGGCTTGCTCAATGCCTTGTTCGCAAGCCTGTTCCAGATAGACCAGCCTGATACCGCCAGGCGACGGTCGCCGCTCTCGCGCCGCAAGCTGCGCCTCGTCACCGACTACATCGACGCGCATTGCCTGGACAGGATCCGGCTTGCCGATCTCGCCGCGCTGACCGGCCTGTCCGAAACCGCGATGAGCCATGCCTTCAAGGCGGCGACGGGCGTGCCGCCGCATCGCTGGCAAATGCAGGCGCGGGTCGACAGGGCCAAGGCGATGATGGCGCGCGACGTCGCTTCACTTGGCGACATCGCCGAGGCAACGGGTTTTTTCGACCAGGCGCACCTGACGCGTGTGTTCAAGTCGATTGTCGGCGTGACACCCGGCGCCTGGATGAGGAGCACCAGTCGCCAGTGACATTTCCGCAACATCATACCGTGATGTCCCTCGTTTGGACAAGAATGGACAAACCGCCCAATTCCGTCCAATGACCCGCAGTTAAGTTGAGGTAAATGATCAAGTATCTCAATGCCGACAGGCGGGGACTTTCCTGATGAGCAGAACTTACCGGATGAAGGCGCTTCTGGCGGCCAGCGTCGCCGCAGCCGCGATGATCCCGCCAATGGCCGCGTTCGCGCAGTCGGTGCAAACCAGCACCCAGCTTGAACCGGTGGTGGTCGAGGGCGAGGCCGGCGACGGCGCGACCGGACCGGTTAAAGGCGTCGTCGCCAAAAAAAGCAGGACCGGCTCCAAGACGGCGACCGACATCAAGGATATCCCGCAATCCGTGTCGGTGGTCGGCCGTCAAGAGATCGACGACCAGGGCGCACAGAAGGCCGACGAAGCCTTGCGCTACACGGCCGGCGTCTTCGCGCAGCCCTTCGGCCCCGACAGCGACACCAACTGGCTGTACATCCGTGGTTTCCAGGCGACGGCCACCGGCACCTACATGGATGGGCTGCAGCTGTTCAGCTACGGCTTCGGCGGCTTTTATGTCGACAGCTTCGGGTTGGAGCGCATCGAGGTGCTGAAGGGACCGGCCTCCGTACTCTACGGCGGCAGTAATCCCGGTGGCCTGGTCAACTATGTCAGCAAGCGGCCGGACTTCGAACGCACGCGCTATGTCGAGACCGGCGTCAACGACGCAGGCAATGTCTATCTCGGCTTCGACATCGGCGACGTGGCCAAGGATGGCGCGGTCAGCTACCGGATGACGGGCAAGGTCGCCGGCGGCGATACCTACAGCGACCTGCAAAATGGCTGGCGCGGCTTCATCTCGCCAAGTATTACGTGGAAGCCGGACGAAGCAACCACGCTGACCATCCTGGCCAATTACAGCCACATCGACGAAAACCACAATGGCGGCAGCTTCCTGCCCTATAGCGGGACGGTGACGGACCACATTGTGGACGGCGTGAATTATGGCCGCATCGACCCGGATGCGAATTTCACCGAGCCGAGCGTCGATCTCTACAAGCGGGAACAGGGCTCGATAGGCTACGAGTTCGAACACACATTCGACAATGACTGGACGGTGCGCTCCAACACTCGATTTAGTGCCGCTTCCATCAACGAAGTCAGCGTCTACCCCAATGGCTGGTCCCGAGATACGAATCCTGCAGCGAGCCCCAGTGCGCTGGATCGCATCAATTTCGACCATGACACCGACGCGATGACATTCCTGTCGGACCTGCAGATCGAGGGCAAGGTGGAGACCGGGCCAGTCGAACACACGCTGCTGGCCGGCATCGACTACAAATTTTACAACATCGACCAAGTGCAGTCGTCGGCGGAATTTGGGCTTACTCCGCCAATCGACGCGTTCGACCCCGTCTACGGTTCGCCGCTGACGCCCCGCGTCAGCTATCTTAACCAGGACCTGACGCAGAAGCAGCTCGGTTTCTATGCGCAAGACCAATTGCGTTTCGGCGATGGCTGGCTGGTGACGCTGAATGGGCGATATGATCGCGGCTGGCTCGATGCCGACAATCGCCCGACCTATTACACGGAGAAATTCAATCTCCCGGTCATTGATTTGAGCCAGACCGTCGGCGACATCTCCGGGCGAGCTGGGCTGGCCTATGAATTCGACAACGGCGTCACCCCCTATGTCAGTTTTGCCACCTTCTTCAACCCAATCATCGGAACGACTGCGACCGGCGACTTGTTCAAGCCGGAGACAGGCCAGCAATACGAGGTTGGGGTCAAATATGTGCCGACCTTCATCGACGGCCTGTTCACCGTGTCGCTCTTCGACCTCACCCGTCAAAATGTGGCTTCGAACGTTGACGCATTCGCGCAGATCCAGACCGGCGAAGTACGCTCGCGGGGCATCGAACTCGAAGGCAAGGTAAATGTCACCGAGGACTTCCGGGTGACGGGCGCATTCACTGCCTACGACATCAAGATCCTCAAGGACGTGGACGCATTCAAGGACGATACCGGTATCTCGGTGATCGGCAAAACGCCCTTCATCGTGCCCGAAGTCATGGCTTCCGCCTCGGTCGACTATACGTTCCGCGGCGACTGGTATGACGGCATCTCGATCGGCGGCGGCCTGCGTTATGTTGGCCCTTCGTGGGCCGACAATGAGAACACGGCCAAAGTGCCGGCGGTCACGCTGGCCGATCTGAAACTCGGCTACGAGAAGGAGAATTGGGGGATCGATCTCAACATCACCAACCTCTTCGACAAGACCTATGTGTCGAGCTGCCAGACGACGCTGACCTGTTCCTATGGCGAAGGCCGCTCGTTCAAGCTGAAGGCGCATACGACTTGGTAGTCGACTTGGTTACAGCTTGCCAAACAAGCCAGTGATGATCCATCTGCCCAACAGAAGGCAGGTGCTTGCGCTGGCGGCCGCGGCATTGCTGCCACCGGTCGCCGCCAGGGCTGCTACACCACGCGTTGCAGCGATCGACTGGGGCATGCTGGAGACGTTGCTGGCACTCGGCATCGAGCCGGTGGCGGCGACCGAACTGATCCAGTTTCGCAAGATCGCGGTCGAGCCGGCAGTGCCCCAATCGGTGACCGATCTCGGGCTGCGCGGCGCGCCCAATTACGAGCTGCTGCGCATCGTCGCGCCTGATGTCATCGTGATCTCCAATTTCTACGAATACCAGCGCCCGATGCTCGAACGCATCGCGCCGGTGTTTGCGCAAACGGTCTACGAGGCCGGCGTGCCGCCTTATGTGCTCGCCGAGGCAGCGACACTGGCGCTTGGCGAAAAGCTGGGGCGGCAGGCCGAGGCGGAGCGCTATACCGACGAGACCGCTGATGAAATCGCGCGGCTGCGCGGCACCTTGCCGCGCGCTTCCGGGCGTCCGGTCTTCGTCATCAGCCTAGGCGATAGCAGGCATTTTCGCGCCTTTGGCCGCGACTCCATGTTCGGCGATGTGCTGACGCTTCTCGGCCTGGTCAATGCATGGACCGACGAGACGAGCTACAGCGCGGCGGCACCCGTCGGACTGGAGGCGCTGGCGCGCGTGCCCGAGGCGTCGATCCTGATCGTTTCGCCACTGCCGGCGGATGTCGGGCGTTCGCTTCCGACAAATGCCTTGTGGAACGCTCTGCCGGCGGTGCGCCAGAACCGCGTTGCCGTCCTGGAGCCGGTCAACCACTTTGGCTGCCTGCCATCGGCACGCCGCTTCGCGCGCCTGGCGACGGCAGCTATTGCCGGGCAAAGCCATGGCTGAGCGCGCAGTCGGCCACCGCGCCACGACGAGTGCCGCGCTGTCGCCAATCGCCCTGTGGAGCTTCCTGGCGGCGCTGGCAGCGCTCCTGTTCGCATGGCGGGTCGGCATGCAGTGGCCGGCCGCGCCGCCGGGCGACGGCATTGATCTCGATCGTGTCATCCTGCTCTACAGCACGTTGCCGCGCGCCGCCGTGGCGGTGCTGGCCGGCGCCGTGCTCGGCCTGTCCGGCCTGCTGTTGCAGCATGTGCTGCGCAACCCGCTGGCCGAACCGTCGACGCTCGGTATTTCGGCTGGTGCGCAACTGGCGATGACGATCGCCTCGCTTTACGCACCGCTGCTGATGGAGCGGTCGCAGGGCCTGGTCGCCTTCGCCGGTGGCATCGCCGCGGTGCTGCTGGTGCTGGCATTGACCTGGCGGCGCGGGCTGGAGCCGGTGTCGGTCATGCTCGCCGGGATGATGGTGGCGCTGACCGCCAGTTCCGTCAGCGCAGCACTGATCCTCGCCAATGGCGATTACCTGTTTTCGCTGTTCATCTGGGGCGGCGGATCGCTGGTCCAGCAGGACTGGGAGCCGACCATCGCGCTGACGGTCAGGCTGGTGGCCGGCGCGGTTGCCGCATTGATGCTGCTGCGGCCGCTGACCATTCTTGGTCTCGACGATGCCTCGGCACGCGGCCTGGGCGTCGCCCGTCACTCAAGCCGCTTTCTCATCATCGCGCTTGCCGTGTGGATGGCGACGTCAGTCGCGGCAGAGGTTGGCGTCATCGGGTTCGTCGGTCTTGCAGCGCCGGCGCTGGCCACGCTTTCGGGCGCCCGCACACTGCGCCAAAAACTGATCGCCGCGCCGCTGATCGGCGCCGTGCTGCTGTGGCTGACGGACGGGCTGGTACAGCTGGCCGCCGGTTCCGGTGGCGAACGCATTCCGACCGGCGCCGGCACCGCCCTGTTAGGCGGCCCGCTGCTGCTGTGGCTGTTGCCGCGGCTGCGCCTTTTCGAGTGGCCGCATCTCGGTTCGAATGGTACCGCACCGCGCAAGGCCAGCCGGCCCTGGCTGATCATCCTGCTTCTGTTTGCGCTGGCGCTTGTCGCTGCCACCGTGGCGCTTGTCGTCGGGCGCGGTCCGGACGGCTGGACTATTGCTGGGGGAGACCTGTTAACCGATCTCGCCGCGTGGCGTGCGCCGCGGATCGGCGTGGCGGCCGCCGCCGGCGCCATGCTCTCGGCCGCCGGCGTCGTCATCCAGCGGGTCACCGGCAACCCGCTGGCGAGCCCCGAAGTGCTTGGCGTCGGCACCGGCGCCGGTGCCGGCCTGACAGCCGTGCTGATGGTCAGCGCCACGGCCGATCTCGGCTGGCAGCTCGCCGGCTCAGCCCTGGGCTCACTGGTGGCCTTGATTGCCATGCTGGCCCTTGCCGCACGAGCAAAGTTCGGTGCCGAGCGGCTGCTGCTTGCCGGGATCGCCATGAGCGCGCTCTGCAGCGCTGCGATCACCGCGACGATCGCCATGGGCAACGCGCAGTCCTACATCCTGTTGCGCTGGCTGAGCGGCTCGACCGGCCAGGCGTCGACGCTCGATGCAGGGCTGGCACTCGCCTGTCTGTTGCCGCTGACATTGCCGCTGTTTCTTGCCGCCCGCTGGCTGGACATCCTGCCGCTCGGGTCCGACAGCGCACGCGGGCTGGGCGTGCCGGTCGCCGGCGGACGGCTGATGCTGATCATCGTTGCCGCGCTGCTGACCGCGCTGGCCGCCATGGTCGTCGGGCCATTGAGCTTCGTCGGCCTGATCGCGCCACACCTTGCCCGTCTGGTCGGCTTTTCCCGCGCCCGCGTCCATCTCGCCGGAGCGATGCTTCTGGGCGCCTTGCTGATGATCGTATCGGACTGGCTGTCGCGCATGGCGGCCTTTCCCTACGAACTGCCCGCCGGCCTGTTCGCTTCGCTGCTTGGCGGGCCGTATCTCGTCTACCTGCTTGCCAAGGGCGTGCCGCGCCAGGGCTGACGGGTTCCGAAATGCTATGAGGTTCTATCCATAGGGCTAGGCCAGTGCGGCCAAGCTGGCGCGCATCGATCGGTCATGTTCCGGCAGCCGTGATACGGTCGGCAGGCCGCGGGCTTCCTGGGCACCAAAGCCCAACCGTGTCAGACAGGCTCGCGCCAAGGCCGCATTGCTGTCGATGACGACCAATCCATTGAGACCGTTGAGGCTGGCGGCCACCACCGACAGTTCGGTGCAGCCGAGCAGGGCTGCATCGGCGCCGGCCGCTTGCGCGATGTCGAGCGCGCGCTCGGTTTCAACCGCCGCATCCGCGATCGAACCCGCCTTGACGAGGCTGATCGCGCTGTCGACGCAGGCCTGAAACTCGGTGTTCGCGGGAAGGCAGAGCTCAAATCCCGCTGCCGACATCCTGTCCTGATAGAAGCCGGAGACCAGCGTGCCTTGAGTGGCGAGAACAGCAACCCGGCCCTGATCCAGGCTGCGACGCGTCTCCGTCACCACAGCGTCTCCGATATGGATGATTTCCGCGTGCGAATTCGCCGCCAGTTGGCCGTACCAATGGTGGGCGGTGTTGCACGGCATCGCGATGCGGGCGACGCCGAGCGCATTGAGCGTCGCGACCGCGGCTTTCAAAGGCGCCAGCGGCCCGTCATGGCCGGCAAGGATCGCTTCGGTCCTGTCGGGCAGCTGCGGGACACTGAGGATCACCGCAGGCACATGTTCGTTGTCTCTGAGCGCCTGGGTCATCCGGGTCAGCTTGAAGTAGAAATCAGCCGAAGCAAGCGGCCCAAGACCGCCGATAATGCCGAGCTGGGGACGGATGCTGTCGTCGATCATCTGACAGGCTCGGCTTCGAGCTGGTCCGAGGCGGCGTCAGGCTGCGTCGTCTCCCTGTGGCTGGGAGCGATCATTGCCGTGCTCGCCGCGACGGTGCAGACGCTGGCCAGCGTCATGAACGTGTCGACGGCTGCATCCACCGCGACGAACAGGACGAACGCCGCCTCGAAGGGAAGCTTCAGGTAGCCGCAGACGATGGACATCTGGGACAGGATGAGCAGGCTGCCCATGCCGCCGGTGGTGAGCGCGAGAAGCGCTGAGATGATGCCGACGAGCACGAGGTCCGAGACTGCAAGCTGGTGGCCGTAAAGCTGGGCGATGAACAGCGCACCCGAGGTGTAGAGCAGCGCTGGGCCTGTACGCAGCAATGCCGCCTGCAGCGGCACGAGCAGTTCGACCACCACCAGGCTGAACCGCAGGCGCTCGCTCAAAAGGTTGATGACCCACGGCAGCGAGGCGACCGTAGAGCGTGTCGTGATGGCCACCATGAGAAGGGGCTGGCAGGTCTTGATCGTGGTCCAGTAGCTTCGTCGCGACCGGATGGCGATAATGGCAAAAGCCCCGGCGACGAATATGAGGCAGGAAAGGCCCATCACCAGCAGGTAACCGCCCATCAGCGTGAGCGGCTTGGTTCCGGTCGACGCGGTCTGGTCCGCGATCAGGATGAAGGTTGCAAAGGGCAACCCCCAGATGAACCAGTTGGTGAGCACCGTGCAGGCCCGGTAGACCGCGTTGAGCGCCTGGGTCAGGCTCATGGACGAAGGCTGGGGAATCTTTCCCATCGCGAGCCCGAAAAGCAGGCAGAACAGCAAAACCTGGATGGTCTGGCCCGAGGCCAGCGCGTTGAAGACGTTGTTCGGCACCAGGTCGAGCAGGATCGAGTGCCCGCCATTGGGGTCGCCATTGGAGGGCGGCGGCTGGAACGGGAAGGCGAGATCGGTGGACACGCTGCCTTGCGAATTGATGAACTCGCCAAGCTCGATGCGCGACTGCGGATTCTCGATCTGGCCCGGCTGCAGGATCAACGACAAGGTGCCGCTCACCAGCACGCTCAGGAACGACACGACCAGCACGGCCATACCTACCTTGCCGAGGTAGCGGACCGATTTGGGATCCTGGACCATTGCCGTGATGGAGAAGATGACCGACGAGACCAAATAGGGCAGGACGACCATCTTGAGGAAATTCAGGTAGAGCTGTGCGACAGGGCTGATCGCATGGGCAAAGTCTGGATAGTAGAGGCCGCACAATATCCCTGCAGCAATCATCACAATCGTCGTCACCGGAGATCGCAGGATACGCCTTGCCGCGAGGCGCCAGTCGAAAGGCAGGGGTCCGGCTACCTCGGAGATGGCCATGTCAGGCTTTGCTCCCCAGGCGATAGCGGGCGATGATCTCATCCGTGTTGAGAATCTGCTGACCCCGCGCGAGATCGAGATAGAGATCGACAAAGGCCGCGAGGTGCGGATTGTCGGGCCGCACGCCGACTGCGATCGTATCGACCTTGTCGGTCAGCGTGATCGAGCGCGCGACGACCGTCATCGACGGATCGTCGACCATCAGCTTCTTGATCTCGAAATCATCGCGATAGGCCATGTCGATCGTCCCGTTTCGGATCGCATCGATGATCAGATCCCAGCTTGCCAGGCGGTGGATTTGCGCATGCGGGAAGGTCGTGGCCGCATAGGTGGCGAATGAAGAGCCCTCGATCACGCCAAGATCGCCTGAGAAATCACGGACGATCTGTTCGGCCGGTTTGCCTTGCGCGATACGCGCCAGGTTGAGGCGGTTGGCGATCAGCCCTTGTCGCAGCATGGCGTAGGGGCGGGAATATATGATCGACCGGCCGCGCTGAAGCGTCCGGCTAAGCTTGCCAATCGCCATGTCGGCCTGTCCGGAACTGACCTGTCTGACGATATCGTCGAACGTTGCGGCGGATCGGTCGAATACCGGCTCGACGCCAAGGGCCGCGGCGATGCCGTGGGCCAACTCCATGTCTATGCCATCGTCCCCCGATCCGTCGGACGGAAAGAACGGATTGGAAGCGAAGGCCGGCATTGCGATGCGCAATGCATCGCCGCTCGCGATAGGTTGAGGGGCGTTCTCCGCCTGCTGTCCCGGAGTGCTGGCTGCGCGGGCTTGCGAGATCAGCAACCCGCCGCTCCCGGCCGCAAGCAGTGTACGACGTGTAACCGACATGCGCGTTCTCAATTAACCCGGGAAAGCTGCAACATGCACAACCCGCGTTAAACAAACGTATATATTACACTGTGCCTTTTTATGTATTGGACAAGCAGCTTAGCGCCACAAAATATCAGCATTGCCTAATATATAGGAAAAGCGGAAGGATCGCGTTGCTTCCCGCCGGGCGATCGTCTGGATTGTCAAAACGTCTCGACCCAAGGCCGTAACTCAAGCTCCGAGCTCCAGGCGCTGCGATGCTGGCGATGGACCGCGAGATAGGCCTCGGCGATGGCATCCGGCGACAGGCGGCGGTCCTGTAGGTCGGGATCGGCTGCCTGTCCGGGCGGCGCGATCTGGCCGTCGAGAATGAAATGGGCGACGTGGATGTTCTGCGGGGCGAGTTCGCGGGCCATGGACTGCGCCAGGCCGCGCAGGCCGAATTTCGGCAGGGCAAAGCCGGCCGAGCCGGGAAAGCCCTTCACACTGGCGGTGGCGCCGGTGAACAGGATCGAACCGGATCCCCGGACAAGCAGCCGGCGCGCCGCCTGCTGGCCGACCAGGAAGCCGCCATAGGCGCCGACCAGCAATGCCTGTTTGACCGCTTCCGCATCGAGCTCGGCGATCGGGCCGCGGGTGCGTGCGCTGGCGTTGAACACCACGAGCGCCAGCGTGCCGGCCTTGTCGGCGGTGTCGAACAGCCTGGCGACGGACGCAGCGTCGGCGACATCCGTCTCAACGGCCAGAGCACCGGTTTCGTCGATCAGAGCGCTGAGCTTCTCGACGTTGCGAGCGGCCAGAACCACGCGAATGCCTTCGCGGGTGAGAAGGCGCGCAAGCGAGGCGCTCAGACCAGCGCCCGCGCCTGCAATAACGGCCACATCGGATGAGGTCATGATTTTCTCTCCCTTGCGGATTTCGGCGGAAGCGTTCGCCAGATCAGACAAGGTCGCGCCTTCGGGGCTGACAGGCAAGAGGTGGCATCTCGGTGGCTGTTGAACCAGACGGGCTGCAGAAACGACGTTGCGCGGTCCAACATCGCCTGTGGAGCTACGAAAGCCGCTCGGCCTTCAGCACCGAGACCGCCACTTCGAAAGGGACAAGGCTTGGACCTTGCCCGCCGCCCGGATTCATTAGACCAACATTTTGGCGGTAGAATCGTCAGGTTTCGCAAAGCTGTCGGCGATCTCATCAATGGGACTGGAGCGTGGTCCCGAAAAGTGGGAAACGGTTTCGGAAAGATTATGCTCAACAAGGAAACGATTATGGAACCAATCTGGGCCGTCGGCCTGATGACCGGCACGGTGCTGGACGGCAACATCGACGTCGCGCTGATCAAGACCGACGGCGAACGTATCGAGGATTTCGGCACCTATCGGCTGATGCCCTATCCTCCGTCGATCCGCTCCCTGCTGGAAGAGACGCTGACGGAGGCGCGGGCGTGGAACTTTGACGGGCCGGAGCCGGCGATCTTCCGCACCGCGGAGGAAGCCCTGACGCGTGCCCAGTCAGCAGCCGTCAAGGAATTGGTCGAAGGCTATGGCATGACGATGGCCGATATCGGCGTCGTCGGTTTTCACGGCCAGACCGTTCTGCATCGCGCGCCGCAGGTTGGACGGCTGGGCCAGACAAGGCAACTCGGCGATGGTGAGCTGATGCATGCCATATTGGGTACCAAGGTCGCTTACGATTTCCGCTCGGCCGACATGCGCGCCGGGGGGCAAGGCGCGCCGCTGGCCGCGGTCTATCACACGGCGTTGATGCGCGGCGCCGGCGCCAATGGCGAGGTGGCCGTACTCAATCTCGGCGGCGTCGCCAACATCACCTGGTGGGATGGCGCCGACAATGTCGTTGCCTTCGACACCGGCCCCGCCAACGCGCCGCTGAACGATTTCATCAAGTCGAAGGGGCTCGGCGAGATGGACCGCGACGGCGCGCTCGGCGGTGCGGGCAAGGTGGACGAGGCGCGGCTGGCCAAGCTGCTGCAGCACCCCTATCTCACCAAGCCCTATCCCAAATCGCTGGACCGTTTCGACTTCGGCGCCGCCATGGCGGACGGGCTGGATGCGGAGGATGGCGCGGCACTGCTGACCGCCTTTACCGCTGGAGCCGTCGGCAAGGCACTCGACCTCTTACCAAGCCGTCCGAAAAAACTGGTGGTCAGCGGCGGCGGCCGCCACAACCCGACCATGATGGCGATGCTGACCAGCCGTGCCGGCGTCGAAGTGGTGCAGGCCGAGAGCCTCGGCTGGAGCGGCGACGCGGTCGAGGCGGAGTGTTTTGCGTTCCTCGCGGTGCGCGTGCTGCGCGGCCTGCCGATCAGCTTTCCGAGCACGACCGGCGCACCGCGGCCGATGCAGGGCGGAAAACTCGCCGGTTAGAGCCTCTTCCATCCCGGAACGGGATGGGATGACCTTTCCCGCCCGGCCGACTTTCAGGCGATGCGGCTTTTTGCTCAGGTTTTGCAGTCGAAAGGTCTTCGGAATAGTCGAAAAGCTTTTCCGCCGGGACCCACTGTCATCCAACCGTTAAGAAGAATTAATACAAGACAACAGCGATCTTGTTTTCAGCTGACGCCTCATTTCGCAGGCGTATGGCCATCGATGCGCGCCTGCATAGCGGCGGCAGTATAGTTGGGATTCAATTTATGTTGTCAGCAGGTTTAGCCTTATTGCGCGGTGCACGGCCGACGGTTTCGGGGGCGGCAGCTGCGCTCGCCCTTGCAATCATCGGGGCCATGATCGGATCCGCTGCGCGGGCTGAGCCCATTCGCGGTGCGGGGTCGACACTGGCCGCGCCGATCATCGGCAAGTGGGCAACGACATACAAGGCTGCACGCGCCGACGGCGGCGACTTCTTCACGCTGGACTGGACCGTCGATTATGAACCGGTCGGATCCCTTGCCGGCCTGATGCGGCTTGCGCAGCCCGAACTGGATTTCGCCGCCACGGATGTTCCCGTGCAGGCTGATGATCTCGCCAGGAACGGCCAGCAGCAATTTCCGATCGTCATGGGCGGGATCGCGGTGGTCGCCAATCTCGATGGCCTGCCGGAGCAAGGTCTGCACCTCTCCGGCCCGGTGATCGCCGACATCTATCTGGGCAAGATAAAGTCCTGGTCCGATCCTGCGATAAGGGTGCTCAATCCCGACATAGCCCTTCCCGATCTCGCCATCAGCGTCATCCACCGGCAGGACGGTTCGGGCTCAACCTATGTCTTCACCGAGTTTCTGTCATCGACAAGCGAAGACTGGAAGACGAAGCTTGGAGCCGACACTCTGATCGACTGGCCGCTCGGGACAGGCGCGGAAGGTACGCAAGCGCTTCTTCGTGCCGTGGCTGCGAGCAAGGGGGCGATTGCCTACGCCGAATACGGCCAGGTTCTTCGCGCCGGCCTTCCCTTCGCAGCGGTCCAGAACAAATCCGGCAAGTTCGTCAAACCGGACCCGCAGGGCGTGCAAGCAGCGGCCACCTCCGTCGCCTGGGGGGAAACGACCGACTTCTTCGCCTCCCTCACCAATCGCAGCGGAGATGGTGCGTACCCGATCAGCACGGCGGTGTTCGCCGTTGTCCAGGTCGCGGGGCGTTCGGAACATCGCTATCGCCGCGTGCATGATCTTTTCCGGCTCGCCTTCGCGCAAGGTGCCGGCGACGCCACCGCACTCGGCTATGTGCCGCTGCCGAAAGCGCTCATTGGCCAGATCGAACAGTATTGGGCAAGGCAATTGCCGGTCGCAAACTGACCCGAACGAAGCTGCCTTGCGCAGCAACTGAACTTCATACCGCGTCGTCGTGGCGACTTGTTGGGGACTGCCTGAAATGGACATAGATATCTTCAAGGACATCCTCGTGCCGGTGATCGGCGGCTTGGGCATCTTCATGCTCGGTCTGGATTTCATGGCAAACGGCATCCAGGCGCTGTCGGTCAACCGGATGCGCGACTTTCTCGCCAAGGCAGCCGGTACGCCGGTCAAAGGCGTGCTGGCGGGAACGCTGATCACGGGCGTCATCCAGTCGTCGACGGCGATGAGCGTCATGGTCGTCGGGCTGGTCAATGCCGGTGTCATCGCCCTGCGGCCGGCGATCAGCGTGATCATGGGCGCCAACATCGGCACCACGCTCGGCAACGGGCTCATCGCCCTGCCGCTCGGTCCGCTCGGATTGATCCTGGCCGGCGTGTTCTCGCTGGTCTACTGCTTCGCCAAAAGCGAAAAGGTGAAGAACATAGCGCTCGCCTGCATGGGTTTCGCTCTGATCTTCTACGGCCTCAATTTGATGACCGGCGGCCTGCGTCCGCTTCGCAACCTGCCGGAAGTCATGGCGCTGCTGCAGACGCTGACGGCCGACTCCTACCTCAACCTTTTCAAATGCGTGTTCATCGCCGCCGGCGTGACCGCGATGATCCACTCGTCCTCGGCGACGATCGGCATCGTCATGGGCCTTGGCGCGGCGGGCATTCTCGACTGGACAACCGCCGTCGCCTTCTCGCTCGGCGCCGATCTCGGCACCACGATCACATCCTGGATGGCTTCCCTCAACCTTTCGAAGAACGCCAAGCGGACCGCCTATGCGCACATCTCGTTCAACATCATCGGGGTGTGCATCACCATCCCTCTGTTCTTCGTCTCCATCCAGGTGCTGGAATGGGCCATGCAGTTCTTCGGCGGCGATCCGGCCGTTCCGGTGATTGTCGACGGCAAGGAGACCTTCCCCTTGGTGCCGGTCGCGGTCGGCCTCTACTCGACCTTCTTCAACGTCTTCAACACAGTGCTGCTGTTCCCGTTCATCGGCGTGTTCGAGCGGGTGCTATCGCGTGTCGGCCACACGGATGCCGACGACGCGGAGGATTTCTCGACGCCGAAATTCCTCGACCGCAAACTGGCCAGCGATTTTGCCAAGGCCATTCCTGCCGTGCAGCAAGAGACGGCCCGCCATCTGGAGGCCGGCGCCATGTTCCTCGACATCGCACGCTCTTCCAAGAAGGCGCCGTCGGATCCGGGCGAGCACTATCTGGCGACCGACATCCTCAGCCGCGATATCCGCGCCTACACCGCCGCGCTGATGAAGGAGGATCTGCCTTACGAACAGCTCGATCTGATCGCCAGCCTGATCGAGGAAGCCGACTTCACGGCCGCCCTGACGGAATCGATGCATCAGGTGGCGCGCCGCGTCAGGCGCGAGAAGTTCAGCAACCCGGCGCAAGCCATCGTCGACGTCGCGCTGAACAAGCTCGATATCTCACTGCGCGAGATCTTGCCGACTTATGGCATCTCCCATCCGCAGATGCCGGCCGGCCATGTAAATCTGCCCGGGGTCGAGGAACTGCGTGCCCGCACGCTGGCGCTCGGACCGAATGCCGGTGCCGCCGAACGCGGCACGATCCTGGCCCTGCTCGGGTCGATCGAGCGTGCGGAAATCCTGATCCATCGCATCGATGCCGAGCGCAGATCCGTAAACCGCCAAAGCGTGCTTGCCCGTGCGTCGGCACGCAAGGAAACCAGAGCAAGCCCGATGGGAGACCCAGGCCTGGTTCCGGCCGAGTAGCGGTCCGCCGGACCATAACCACCTTCGTTCGGATTGCGGGTCAGGCAGGAAGACAGTCCATCCCGGTTCCGCCGGGACGGATCAGGCCAACGCCAGCCTCTTCTGTAAAAAGATGCGGCTGCGGCCGATAGGGAAATCGGCGAGCGTTCCAAAGGGTTCGTAACCCTGACGCTGGTAGACCTTGGCGGCATTCGGATTGAAGGTGTCGATCCAGGCATTCCGGCAACCGCGTGCCATGGCTTCCTGTTCGGCCGCATCCAGCATCTTGCCGGCCATGTGCTGGCCGCGCAGCCGCTCATCGACCCAGAGCCATTGCACGTAGAGCCAGCCCCAGGCGGTGTAACCGGAAATGCCGGCGACGACCGCGCCATCCTCGTCGCGCACAAACACGGCAAGCGCCTTCCTTTCGGATGCGCCGACATCGCCGTCGTTGAACGCCGTCAGCCGTTCACCGAGAAAGGCGAGTTCTTCCGGCAAGGGATTTGCCGTCGTTTCAAGCGTCGTGTTCATCGCTTTTCCGAGATGGTTGCGTGTCGGCGTCGCCGCCATTGCGAAACTCTGATGCGGCAATGCCGTAGCGCTTGAGCTTGTCATAAAAGGTCTTGCGCGGTACGCCGAGCGCATCGATGGCGCTGCGCACCTCGCCACCATGGTCGCGCAGCGCGTCGCGGATGAGCTGTGCTTCGTATTGGCCGACCCGTTCGGGCAATGCTGCCGTAGGCTCCGGCGAATGCGCGGAGACCGCCCTCCTCCCATCTTCCGGACCGAGGCCGAGCGCAACACGGTCGGCAAAATGGGCAAGCTCGCGGACATTGCCTGGCCAGTCATGCGACTGGAGATGATCGCTGACCGCAGCGTTCACCTTGGCGACGGGCCGGCCGAACCGTTCTGCCGCCTTGCCGAGGAAATGCCCAAACAGCATCGGGATATCGCCGCGACGCTCGCGCAGCGGCGGGATGCGCAGCGTCACCACGTTAAGGCGAAAATACAGATCCTCGCGAAAATCACCGCGCTGGTCCGACCGCCCCAGATCGACCTTGGTCGCGGCGACGACCCTGAGATCGATGCGCCTGATGTCGTTCGAGCCAAGTGGAGTGAGGCTGCGCGTTTCGAGCACGCGCAGCAGCTTGACCTGGAGCGCCGGCGGCATGGATTCGATCTCGTCGAGAAACAGCGTGCCGCCGCTGGAATGCTCGATGCTGCCGATCCGCCGCCGCTGCGCGCCGGTGAACGCGCCCGCCTCATGGCCAAACAACTCGCTCTCGATGACCGTCTCCGGCAGCGCACCGCAATTCAGTGCCACGAAGGGTTTTGCGCGCCGTCGCCCCCATCTGTGCAGGAGGTCCGCCACCACTTCCTTGCCGGTTCCCGTTTCTCCCTCGACCAGCACATCGACGTTCATGTCGGCAATCTGGCGCAAGGTCTCGCGCAGCCGCTTGATGGCAGGAGCCTCGCCGATCAGCGGCAGGCCGTCAGTGGCGAGGGCCGCGGCTTCGCGCAGCCGCCGGTTCTCCATCACCAGCCGTCGCTTCTCACTCGCCCGTTTCAGCGCCTCGACAAGGCGGTCGCCGGCATAGGGTTTCGAGATGAAATCGTAGACACCGTCCTTGAGCGCGGCCACTGCGAGATCGACGTCGCCATGGCCGGTGACCAGGATCACGGGTATGTCCGGGTCGATCGCCTTGATGCGATCGAACAGCTGCAGCCCGTTCATGCCCGGCATGCGGATGTCGCTGACCACCACGCCTTCAAAGGTCCTGTCGACAACGGCAAGCGCTGCCTCGGCGGCGTCGCGCGCGACCACAGCGAAGCCGGCAAGCTCGAGCAATTGCGTTGTGGCGTGCAGCAGGTCCGCATCGTCGTCGACGAGCGCCACCAGCCCTGATCCCTCAATCATTCAATTCGCCTCAAATCGATGGTGAAGGATGCGCCGATGCCATTGCCGGGATCGAGCCGCAGCGTGCCGCCCAATTCCTGGGCGATCTCCTGCGAGATCACCAGCCCGAGACCAAGCCCCTTCTCCTTGGTGGTCTGGAACGGCATGAACAGATTGCCGGCTGCTTCCGGGCCGAGACCTGGGCCGTTGTCGCGCACCGAAATCAGCACCCTGTCGTCGTGCTCGGCAAGTTGGATCTCGATGCGGGGATCGGACTGGTCCTTCATCGCGTCGAGCGCATTCTGCAAAAGGTTGACCAGGATCTGCTCCAGCCGGATGCGGCTGGCCAGGACCACCGGCGAGGCATTACCGCGCGGCTTGACGATGGTCACGCCGGAATCACGGATGCGGCCCGACAGCAGCGACAGCGCGCCGTCAATTGCCTCGCGCACCGGCAGCGGCGAAGCGGCAACCCCGGGTCGACGGGCGAAAGTGCGCAAGGTGCCGGTGATCGCGCCGATGCGTTCGGTCATCGACACGATCGACGTCAGATTGCCGCTGGCCGGTTCGGTTTTGCCGGCTTCGAGAAAGCGGCCCGCATTCTCAGCATAGGTGCGGATAGCGGCGACCGGCTGGTTGATCTCGTGCGCCACGCCGGCGGCGATTTGGCCGAGGATGGAAAGCCGGTTGGCCTGGGCGAGGTCGTCGCGCAGCCGGCGCACCTTGGCTTCAGCATTCTCGCGCTCGGCGATTTCACCGGCAAGTGCGGTGTTGGAGCGGGTCAGCTCGGCCGTTCGCGTGCTGACTCGGCTCTCCAGTTCGGCATTCATCCGCGCCAGCGCCTCCTGCCTCAGCCTGCGCGTTCGCCGGCGCCGGGTCAGCACGTAGGCAAGCAGCCCCATCAGCAGCAGACCGAGCAGCGTGGTGAGCCGCGCCGTGTTGGCGGCCGATGAAAGAGCAGCGTCGGCGGGAGTGAGCAGCCAGAGACGCCAGCCAGGAACAGCAGCGGGCAAATCCTGTACCACCTCGACGAACTGGCGCGGTTTTCCCGCTTTGTCGATCGTCGCCAGGCCGTCACCAGCACCGCGCCGGATCGGCAGCGGCTCGAAGCCTGCATCGGCCAATTGGAGCTGCTCGTGGGCTGCGGCGGTGTCCTCGGCCGACAGCGGCGCCAGCGCACGGAACCGCCAGTCGGGCTGGCTGGTAGCCAGCACCACGCCGCGTTCATCAGTGATGAACACAAGGAAACCGCTGGAACGCCAACTGGCTTCGACGCCGTCGAGTTCGACCTTCAGCACCGCAACGCCAAGCGGCTTGCCGCCATCGTCGACGCGGCTGGCAAGGTACAGCCCCGGTCTGCCGCTGATTGTGCCGAGGCCATATTGGCTGGCAGCACCCTTGCTCATCGCTTCCTGGAAATAGTGCCGAAAATTGTAATCGATGCCGACAAAGCTCGCCGGTTCGTCGGCATTGCTGGCTGATATGGCGATGCCTGCCGTATCGATGATGTAGACGGCGGATGCCGAGGCATCGCCGGCAATCGACTTGAGCTTGTCGTTGAGGGCCTTTTCTTTCATTTTTCCGGCCCGGCGCAGAGCGCCGCGCACCGCATCGTCTCTGGCCAACACCAGTGGAACCAGGCGCTGCTTTTCGATTTCGCCGGTCAGGGTTCCCGCCGCCAGCGGCAGTGCGGCGAGTGCCGTCTCGCGCAGATTATCGGCCGCCTGGCCGGAGGCGATGCGCCCGGCAATGGCGATCGCGCCTGCCAGGAAGGCAAGAGCGACGACCACGGCAACCCAGCGGCCATCGCGCAGCCGCGCTACCGCCTCGCGCAGCAATTCAAGGCCGGCAAATCCGGGGGATCCGCTATTGGTGCCTGCTTGCGGCGTTTGCCCTCTCCCCTTTGCTCGCGGCCTTTTCCCCTTTGCTCGCGGCCTTTCGGCCAGTGTAATGCGAAAATCCGCCCAGGCAAACACTGCCTGTGCGAAAATCCGCACAGGCTTTGCCCGCATGACGTCAGACAAAGGCGGAAATCCCGTGGTTCCGGCCTTTCCGCGAACTGGCACAGCGCTTGCAAAACTCCCTGGCAGCGGCGTGCGACCGGAGCGCCGCGATGGGAGAAGTCACGCAGGGCGCTCCGCCCCATCCGGCCAGGGAGAGTTCGATGCACATCGCAGACCAATCAGGCGCGCTTGCCGCGCAGCGCAAGCCTTTCTATGCCCAACTCTACGTGCAGGTGCTCGTCGCGATCACCGTCGGCATCCTGCTCGGCCATTTCTATCCGTCGGTCGGCGAGAGCATGAAGCCGCTCGGCGACGCCTTTATCAAGCTGGTCAAGATGATCATCGCCCCGGTCATTTTCCTGACCGTGACTACGGGCATTGCCGGCATGAGCGACCTGCAGAAGGTCGGACGTGTCGCCGGCAAGGCGATGCTCTATTTTCTCACCTTTTCGACGCTGGCTCTGATCATCGGCCTTGTCGTCGCCAATGTCGTGCAGCCGGGCGCCGGCTTCAACATCGACCCGGCGACGCTCGACGCCTCGACCATCAGCAATTACGCCGCCAAGGCGCACGACCAGTCGGTCACCGGCTTCCTGATGAACATCATCCCGTCGACCATCGTCGGCGCCTTCGCCGACGGCGACATCCTGCAGGTGCTGTTCTTCTCGGTGCTGTTCGGCATCGCGCTGGCGTTGGTCGGCGACAAGGGCACGCCCGTGCTCAATTTCCTGCAGGCGCTGACGACGCCGATCTTCAAGCTGGTCAGCGTGCTGATGAAGGCGGCCCCCATCGGTGCCTTCGGCGCGATGGCCTTCACCATCGGCAAATACGGCATCGGCGCGGTGATCAATCTCGCTATGCTGGTCGGCACCTTCTACGTGACGTCGTTCCTGTTCGTGTTCGTCGTGCTTGGCGCGGTCTGCCGCTACAACGGGTTCTCCATCCTGTCGCTGATCCGCTATATCAAGGAAGAGCTGCTTTTGGTGCTGGGCACCTCCTCATCGGAAGCCGCCCTGCCCTCGCTGATGGAAAAGATGGAGAAGGCCGGCGCCAAGCGCTCGGTCGTCGGCCTGGTCATCCCAACCGGCTATTCCTTCAACCTCGACGGCACCAACATCTACATGACGCTGGCGGCGCTGTTCATCGCACAGGCGACCAACATCCACCTGTCTATGGGTGACCAGATCCTGCTGCTGCTGGTGGCCATGCTTTCCTCCAAGGGTGCCGCCGGCATCACCGGGGCAGGCTTCATCACCCTTGCGGCGACGCTTTCGGTGGTTCCGGCGGTGCCGGTCGCCGGCATGGCGCTGATCCTCGGCGTCGACCGCTTCATGTCGGAGTGCCGAGCGTTGACCAACTTCGTCGGCAATGCTGTCGCCACGCTGGTGGTGGCGCGCTGGGAAGGCGAACTCGACGAGGCCAAGCTGGCCAGAGCGCTGGCGGGCACGGCCGACGATAGCCTGCCGGCGGACGTTGTTCCCGCCGAGTAATGACGCGCGGTCAATGCGTAAAAGGCCGGAGGCGTGCTGCCTCTGGCCTTTGTCATGCAGGTCGCAACGTCAGACCGTGCCGGTCTTGCTCAGCGGCGTGTCCGGAAACGTGCTTGGGCCGACAGGCATGCGGGCTGCCAAAGTGCCCCCCTCGTCGAACAGCACAAGGCTGGCGGCGCCGACGAGCCCGGCATGGCGGCCGAGCTGGGCCTGAACGACCGGCACGTCGCGATAGGCGCGCATAGCCCGTTGCCTGATGGTCGCCTCGATGGTCGGCAGCATCAGATCGAGCCCATTGGCGATGCCACCGCCGACGACCAGCACATCGGGCGAATAGAGATGCAGGAGATTGGTGAAGCCAATGCCCAGCCAGCGCGCTTCCTCCTCCAGCAAGGCCGAGGCAAGAGCGTCCTGCAGCCGTGCCGCCTCGACGACATGGCGGCCGGTCACCTCCGCGTCCGCTGACAAGCGTCGCAAGGTAGAGCCGTCTCCGGCTGCCGTGGCGGCGCTGGCGCGGCGGCCAAGTGCCGTTCCCGACGCGATGGCCTCGAAGCAGCCAACGACACCGCATACGCAGCGCTCGCCTTCATTGGTGATGGTCATGTGACCGATCTCGGCTGCAAGGCCACGGCGGCCATGCAGGATGCGCCCGTCGACGACGACACCACCGCCGATGCCGGTCGAAACCGTGACAAAGACCAGCGAGCGAGCGCCATGGCCGGCGCCGAAGCGCCATTCGCCGAGCGCCGCGGCATTGGCGTCGTTCTCCAGCCGCACCGGCAGGCCGAGCCGCCGTTCCAGGATGTCGGCAAGCGGCACGTCCAGCCAGCCGGCGAGCGTCGGCGGGCCGACGGCGATGCCGGCCAGCGGATCGAGCGGCCCCGGTGCACCGACGCCGACGCCGACGATCGAAAGTGCCGGGGCCTCGGCATGGACTGTCGCCGCCAACGCCTCGATCTGGCCGATCACCACATCGGGACCGGCCTGCGCCTGCGTCGGCACCGCCGCGAATGCCAGGATCTTGCCGTCGCGGTCGACCAGGGCGGCGCGAAGCTCCGTCCCGCCAAGATCGATCGCAAGGGCGGCTTCTGATGTCATGCCGTGACCTTCAAGCCGTGCAGCCAGCCGATGCGGCCGGCGAGGTCCTTGTCACCGAAGGCGAGCGAACCGAGAACCACGGTTTCGGCCCCGGCGGCACGCAGCAACGGCACGGTCTCGTGGCGGATGCCGCCATCGGCCGCCAGAACCACTTGCGCCTCGCGGCCGGCCTCTCTCAGGATGGCGCGGGCAGCGCCCAGCCTGTCGCAGGCCTTGTCCGACAGGCTCTGTCCCTTGACGCCGATTGCGGTTCCAAGAAGCGTCACGAAGGCGACTTCCGGGACGAAGGCCGTCACTGCTTCCACAGGCGTCTCCAGCCTGAGTACGACGCCGGCCTCGGCGCCGAGCTCCCGCGCCAGCCGCACGGCGCGCAATCCGGCTTCGCCATTCTCGGCATGGACGCTGATCATGTCGGCGCCGGCTTCGATGAACTGGCGCGTCTGCGCCTCGACGATTGCTTCATCGACCATCAGGTGGACATGGATGGGTTTCGCCGTCAGCCCCGCAATGCGGGCGACGAGATCGGGGAAGAACAGGAAGGACGGTGCGAAATGACCGTCCGCCACATCGATATGATGAAGATCGACATAGGGCTCGATGCGCTTCAAGTCGTTTTCGAAATTGGCGAGATTGGCCGACCAGAGCGAGAATTCGGCGATCATCCGGTCGCGCGGCAATGCGGCGATGGCGGCCGGGCCTGAGAGAGGTTTCGAGGTCATGACTGGTCCTGGTTGTTGAAATTCATGTCGAGAAAGTCCGCGATGGCGGCGCGAATTTCGGCGAAATGGCACTCCTTGTCGGTGGCCTTCGGCATCACCTCGGCAAAGGTCGCATTGGGGATGGCGTCGGCGAGGCTGCGGGCGGCGGCCAGCGGATGGACGAGATCGATGCCGCTGCCGATGACGAGCGTAGGGAACGCAAGGCCAGCGGCGGCTGCCCGCGTCACGCCAGGTCCATCCTCTGCGATCGCCTGCATCACCTCGGCGAAGACGGGCGCGTTTTCGCGCGCGAAGAAGCCGAGCAGGGAAGCAAGATTGTCCGGCGCTTCGGTGTGAAAGCGGGCGGCCGTCGCGGACGCCGCGAAGATATCTCGCGCCTCCGATAAAGGACGGCTGAGGATGAGCTCCGCCACTTCCACGTAAGGGCGCATGTTTTGCGGCGCCGCATCGAAAGCCCAGGCAGGGCGCACAAGCACGAGACCGGCGACCCGGTCCGGGTGCCGGGCGGCAAGCTGCAAGGCAATGGCCGCACCCATCGAGATGCCGCCGGCGACGAAACGGTCGAGGCCGGCCGCATCCGCGGCGGCCAGCACATCATCGGCGAACATCGCGATCGAAAACGGGCGCTTGCTACCGGCGCCGGAACCGCCCTGCGCTCGGCATTCGACGGTCAGCCGACGGTATGAAGGACCATCGGGAAAGTTCTGCGCGACCTGCGCTGCGTCACCGCCGAGGCCATGCTGGAAGACGACGGGAAGCCTGCCCTGCCCCGTGTCGAAGACACGAAGCGCTGCATCGTCGCGAAGCAGGATCGTCGGGGCGGCGCCCATCAGAGGAGCCTTCGCAGAAAGGCGGCGACATCGGGGGCTTCGTCGGCGGACAGGCCGTGGGTGACAAGCGGTCCGTCGAAGCCCGCTGCCTTCAGCCGCGCGCCGAAATCCGGGAAATCGACGATGCCATGCCCTGATGTGGCAAAGCGGCCGTCACCATGACGGTCCTTGGCGTGCGCCATGGCGATGTGGCCGGCGGCCTCGTCGATCGCGGCGGCAACGATGGCACGCGCCTCGTCGGGCGTGGCGTGTTCGAACAGGTTTGCCGGATCGAGCACGATCTTCAGATGCTTCGATCCCATCTCGGCGATCAGCCGGGTCGCATCCCTGGCCGAGGTGACGATGTTGGCCTGCTCAGGCTCGATGCCGAGATCGACACCGGCACCTTCGGCCAGCGCCAGCGCCTTCGCCATCTCGGCGGCCATGTCGGACCAGGCGGCCGGATCGGCATTGTCGGGATGATAGGCCCACTGATCGGCGGCGTTGCGCGAGCCGGTGCAGAGCGTGACCAGCGGGATGCCGAGAGCAGCAGCAGCCTCGATGACAACGGCGAGACGCCTGAGGCCGTCGTCGCGCACGGCTTTGTCGGGATGCGCCATGTTGTAGGTGCCCGACAGTGCCACGAGTGAAACGCCGTTCGACTGCGCGGCGGCACGGACGGAGGCGATGGCGTCTGCCGGCACAGCATCCGGCATCGACGGCAGGCCGGCACAGGCCAGATTGAACTGCGTCGTCTCGTATCCCGACTGCTTCACCGCAGCCAGCACGGCGGCCGGATCGGTGCCGGCAAAGGTCTTGGCGAAAATGCCGAGACGCATCACACCGCCCCCGACACCGAGGCGAGTTCGACACGCTCGCCTGATACCACCGAACGCGCGATAGCGACCATGGCGCGGATCGAGGCGATGCCGTCCTCGACATTGGCGCCACGCATCGGCGTGCCGTTCAGCACCGTGTCGGCAAGACCTTCCAACTGGCGGCGGAAGAAATGGCCATCGGCGCCGAGCGGCTTGTGGGCCGTGGCGGTCTTCTCGTGAAATATCTCCACCTCGCTGGCGCGGAAGTACCAAGGGTTGAATGTCCTGGCGATAACGGAGCCGTTCTCGCCATAGAGCTGAAAACCTTCGTGCCAGTCCAAGCGCACGGCAACCGTCAGGTCGAGATGGCCGAGCGCGCCGCTGGCGAACTCGGTTTCGACGAACCAGCAATAGGCGCCGAATTTCTCATTGAGGCGGGCGCGCACGGCGACGATGTCGCCGCACAGGAAACGCGCCGTGTCGACGAGATGCGAGCCATGGGCCAGCATGAAGTATTGCCTGAGATCGGCCTTGGGATTTCCGGCTGGCTTCCTGGCTAGCCTGCTGGTGACGGGCAGCGGCTGCACGGCATCGGTGTTGGTGTAGCGATGGGTGGAATCGCAGTACCAGGCCTTCAGCGCCAGCACTTCGCCGATCTCGTCGCGAACGAAGTCGCGCGCGGTCTCCAGTGCCGGATCGAAGCGCTTCATGTGGCCGACCTGCAGGATCTTGCCCGAGCGCCTGACCGCTTCGGCCAGCGCCTCGCCCTCCTCGACCGAGGTGCCGATCGGCTTTTCACAGAGAACATGCTTGCCGGCGTTGAGCGCCCTGATCGACATCGGCACGTGATAGGCGTCCGACGTGGCGACGATCACCGCTTCCAGCTCAGGATCAGCGAGCATTGCCTCATAGTCGGAATACATCTTCTGCGGCTCATAGGTCGCGCCCATGCGGGCAAGCAGATCGGGTGCCGCATCGCAGATGGCGTAAAGGTCGGCATTGCCAGCTTTCACGCAGGATTCCAGATGCGCGAACTGCGCGATGGGGCCGCAGCCGAGCACGCCGACCCTGAGGCGTCTGTCCTGTTTCTTGATCATCGTCTCGTTCTTCAGGCGCCGTAGCTGCGCATAGTCTGGCGGTTGGTCTTGACCGCGCCGGCAGGATCGGCGGCGGCCGTTTCGGATTCTTCCTCCAGCACCAGCCAGCCGTTGAAGCGCGGTGCGGTGTTGGCGATCTCGATGACCGCCGGGGTGTCGCAGATGCCCTTGCCGAGCATGGCCCAGGTACCGTTGGCATCGACGTCCTTGAGGTGGATGTAGCGGATGCGATCACGGTAGGTGCGCAGCGTATCGGACATGTCCTTGTGGCCGCGCAGGATATGGCCGGTATCCGGCACCCAGCCGACCAGGTCGGGGTCGAGCAAGGCAAAGATCGTGTCGTAATCGGCGCGGTCGAATAGCAGCGTGTTGTGGTGCGAGCTTGGATGCACCGCAACCTGGACGCCGGCCTTGCGTCCGATCTCGCCGGCCTTGTTGTAGACCTCGGCCGCGATGGCGAACTTGTCCTCGCGCGGGCCGTCGGACACCGCCGTTGCAGAGCCCATCGACACCAGCGCATTCGGGAAGGTGGCGGCGAAATCGATCCAGCGCTTGGCGGTTTCGAGGTCGGCGCCGATCTCCTCCTTCAGCGTAAAACCACTGTTCGAGCCAAAGGCGAAGGAAACCAGCGTCAGCCCCGACGCCTTCAGCGCGGCGGCGAACTCCTCCGGCTTGTCGCCATAATGTCCGATCATGGTGTCGGTGATCTCGATGCCGGCATAGCCACCGTCAGAGATCGCCTTCAGCAGATCGTCGGGGCCGCCGGTGAACCGGTCTCCCAGCATTTCCCAGGTGAAGGTCTGGCAGCCGACTTTGAGGTCTTTCACGTTCATCCTTTCATTCCTTGATATCGCCTATTGCTTGATGCCACCCTGAGTCGCCGTGGGATGGACATCCTACTTGACCGAGCCCGCGGTCATGCCGGCGAGGAAGTACCTCTGGGCAACGAGGTAGATGAGCAAGAGCGGTAGCGAGCCGAGCACGCTCATCGCCATCATCTGGTTCCATTCGAAGGCATGCTGCCCCATCAACAGCTGGATGCCGATCGGGACGGTGCGCATGGACGTCGATTTCGTCAGCGTCAGCGCAAAGAGAAATTCGTTCCAGCACAACAGGAAGGTGTAGACCGACGTCGCCACGATACCAGGCAGTGAAATCGGGACAATCACCCGCCAAAGCGCTGTCCAACTGGAGCCGCCATCGACAGCCACGGCTTCATCGAGATCGCGGGGCAAGGTGTTCAGATATCCCGTCATCAGCAGGATCGCGTAGGGCAGCGTAAACACCAGGTAAGTCAGGATCAGTGCGACGTAGGTATCGAAGATGCCGTATGAGACGACAAGTCCGAAGAAGGGGATCAAAAGTGTGATCGGCGGAATCGTCTGCGTGCTGATGATGATTGTGTTCAGGATGCCCTTGCCGCGGAAGTTGAAGCGGCTGAACCCGTAGGCCGCCAGCAAGGCGATCAGCACCGTCAGCACGGTCACCGCTCCCGCCACGAAATAGCTGTTGAAGAAGAAGCGCAGCTTTACCGGGTCGCCAAGGATGGCTGCATACGCTTCCAGCGTAAGCGCCTTTGGCAGGATGGTTGGTGGCAAGGCAAAGATTTCGGTATTCGATTTGAACGAGCTGCTCAGCATCCAGTAGATCGGGAATGCCGCGAAAAAGAGCCCCGCTGCAAGCGCTACATGGAGCGCGACGGTGATCAGCCTGTCTTTCGGCGTATGCCTTTTCCTCATGGTGACTACCGAGCCTTTTGATAGCGAATATAGAACAGCGTCAGGCCGAGAGAGATCAACAAGATGACCACAGCGCTGGCTGAAGCCTGCGACAGGTTGTAGCTCGAAAACGCCAGCTTGTACGTGTAGGTGCTGAGGACCTCGGTCGAGTAGATCGGGCCACCGCCCGTCGTTATCCAGATTAACGGGAAGACCTGCATGGTCCAGATGAAGTCAAGCAGCGAGATGCTGATGATGATCGGCATCAGCTGCGGAATGGTGATGAAGATCAGCTTCTGGTAGGCTTTCGCCCCGTCGATATCGGCAGCCTCGTAGAAATCCTTGGGAATGCCCTGCAAACCCGCGAGCAGGCTGACCATGAAGAGCGGATAGCCCGCCCAGATGTTGGCAAAGGTGACCGCGTGCAGCGCGGTCTCAGGCGAGGAAAACCATTCGACCTTGGAACCGATGATGCCGATCTGCATGAGAATGCTATTCACGACACCGTTCGGCTCAAGCAGCAGGCGCCAGATCACGGCGATAATCACCGCGGTGAACAGCCAAGGCAGTATATAGAGCACGCGCAGGATATTGCGCAGCGTCGGATTGATGCGGTCGCTGTTCAGCATGAGCGCGAAGGCCATGCCGATGGTCATGTGGAAAATGACACTCATGCATGTGAAGTAGAGCGTGTGCCACAGCGAAGCCCAGAACACGGGGTCGTCGAAGATCGCCTGGTAGTGTCTCAGTCCGGCAAAGGATGGGTCACGACGCAGCACCGCGCTGTTCTGGAACGAGTAGCCAATCACCGTCACCATCGGCAGCAGCATCAGAAGCCCGATTATGAGCAGCGAGGGCGACAGATAGAGGTAGGGTGCGACCGCTCGTTTGAGCTTGTGGTGGGAGCGCTTTTGCCGGGTCATGTGCCAACCTTGGGATACGCCTTCAAGAGAAGGTAAGCTTCAAAAACAGGTCCACTCAAATTGCCGATCCGTTGTTGCCGGGTGGCCTGCCCGAAGTCAGGCCACCCGGTCGAAGTCAGCAAACGGGAACAGGCCGATCAGAATTTCGCCATCCAGCCCTTCTGAGCGGCGGCGGCTGCTTGTTCCGGAGACTGCTCGCCGGCGAGCATCTTCTGGGCCTGCACGTCGAACTGGGTCATCAGGTCTTCCGCCACCGGCAGGCCCGTGAACTCATTGGCGAGGTAACCGGTCTTGAAGATTTCAAAAGCCTTGCCGAAAGCCTTGTCCGAGGTCACGAAATCGGGCTTGGCGTTGACGTTGCCCGGGAAGGCGTTTGCGAGCGACACGAGCTTGGCGTTCACCTTTTCACTCATCACATACTGGACGAGTTTCCAGGCCTCTTCCTGATGTTTCGAGGCAGCAGAGATGCCGATGCCCCAGGAGGCATAGGGAAGGCCGCGCTTGCCGGTATAGTTTTCCACGACCGGGACCGGGATGAGGTCGAAGTTCAGCTTGGGATTGCGCTTGCGGATGAGGTTCACATGCGCGAGCGAGTCGATCATCATCCCGACGCGGTTGTTGACGAACTCCTCGACCTTTTCCTGCTCGGTCTTGGTGGCGATGCCGGGCGAGATGGTTCCGGCGTCGTTGAGAGATTTGACGAAGGTGAGCATATCCACCACCGGTTTGCCCTCAAGGTCCGGCTTGCCGTTCGCCATCATCGACTGACCCGAAGCCCAAACCCACGACATCATGTCGTTCTGGACGCCGGATGGCGTTTGCAGCGACAGGGGCAGCACCCAGCCATACTGGTTCTTGTCGGCGATCGTCATCTTCTTGGCGGCTTCGAGAAACTCCGCACGGGTCGACGGCAGCTTGGTCACGCCTGCCTGGGCGGCGAGGTCCAAATTCACGAAGACCGGATAGACGAAAGAAGCCACGGGAAACATCACCGCCTTGCCGTCCACCTTGACGATGTCCGCGACCTGGCTCTTGTCGAAACCGCTCGCATCCATCATCGGATTCATGTCGGCGAGTGCGCTCTGCGCATTCAGATTGTTCACCCAGGCACCGTCGAGACCGACGACGTCGCTGAGCGTTCCGGTTGCAGCACCAACCGAGATCTGGTCTCGCGTGGTCGCGTAGGGGCCGCTGACCAGCGTCACTTTGATTCCGGGATTTGCGGCCTCGAAGTCATCCATGATTGCCCTGAGCGAGCCGGCCGGCAATTCGGGCTCCCACCATTGGGTGAATTCCAGCGTCGTATCCGCCATGGCGCCGGTTGCGCCGAGCAACCATGCGGCCGCGGCTATTTTCAGCATCGCGGGTTTAATACGAAACGTCATTCTCTCCTCCTTCTTTATATTCGCCCGCACAATGCGGCCGATCGTCTGGTTATTCAGAAGTCTTCTTACGCAGGCGCCTCACCCTCACCCGCGGGTCTTCGCTGATACTCAGATTGCCAGATGCGTCTCCGGGTCGAAGTAAT
The DNA here is from genome assembly GCF_055811655.1 of Mesorhizobium sp. WSM4809. NCBI lineage: Bacteria > Pseudomonadati > Pseudomonadota > Alphaproteobacteria > Hyphomicrobiales > Phyllobacteriaceae > Mesorhizobium > Mesorhizobium sp. WSM4809. The sequence goes on along the minus strand of NZ_JBVVQW010000001.1, from coordinate 310,544 downwards.
GGAGCTTGGTATCATCCAGGGCCAACCTGATTTCCGAGCCGGAACGGACTGTGCTGGTCGGTTCGAATTTCGCCACCGCATTCGACGCCAGGCCGAAATCCTGCACCGCGTCAGGGTCGCCGGAGTCCACCCGGACCGCGTCGATGTCGAGATGGACGATTTGTTCGGATCCAAGTTCTTCGATCGAGGTCACCTTTGCCGGTATCGTCTGATACTTGCGGCCGGATTCGAGGCTGCTGTCATAGAGATCCTCCGGTCGTATGCCGAACACGACCTTGCGCCCCGCATACGACTTCAAGCCCGGCCTGCGCACGAAGGCTGCATCCTGCAGCCGGATGGCCAGGGCGCCGGACATCAGTTCGTCGCCCGTCAGGGTCGCCTCGAAAAGGTTCATCGAAGGAGACCCGATGAAGCCGGCAACGAAGGCGTTCACCGGCGATTCATAGAGTCTCTTGGGTGTGTCGACCTGCTGCAGCACGCCGCCTTTCAACACCGCGACCCTGTCGCCCATCGTCATGGCTTCGGTTTGGTCGTGGGTCACATATATGGTCGTTACGCCGAGCTGCTTTTGCAGACTGGTGATTTCGGCGCGCATTTGAACACGCAGTTTCGCATCCAGATTGGAAAGCGGTTCGTCCATGAGAAAGGCTGCCGGCTCGCGCACCATGGCGCGGCCCATGGCAACCCTTTGACGCTGCCCGCCTGAAAGGTTCGCGGGTTTGCTGCCCAGCAGAGACGTCAGTTGAAGGGTTTTGGCGATCTCGTCCACGCGCTTTTTGCGCTCGGCCTTCGGCTTGCCTGCCAGCCGCATCGAAAAGCCGATGTTTTCGAACACCGTCATATGCGGGTAGAGGGCGTAGCTCTGGAAGACCATCGCGATGTCGCGGTCCTTGGGCGGCATGTCGACGACGTCGACACCGCCGATCCGAAGGCTGCCGCTGGTGACGTCCTCCAATCCCGCGATCATCCGCAACGCGGTGGATTTGCCACAGCCGGACGGCCCGACGAGAATCAAGAACTCACCGTCCTTAACCGACAGGTTCAATTGGTCGATTGCGTGAAAATTGTTCCCGTATGTCTTGCAGATATTCTCAAGAACGACTTCTGCCATATTCCTCCCTCCACAAGTCTAAGCCGCTGATTTTTATGATTTTCCTCGGCTTACGTTCACCTGCGAAATTTTTCCTCGGATAGCTAGGCTATGTTCCGGTATCGAGCCGCGCATATTTCAGTTCGGCTGCCGACGGCGCGTTTGTCGATGCCAGGAGTTGCTTGACCTGGTCGTGGGTCGGAAGCGCCTCGCGCCCGCCCCGCCCCGTTATCGAAAGGGCCGCCGCCGCGGCCGCGAATGCGACCCGGCCTGCGGTGTCGATCCCGCGCGTCAATGCAAGGGCATAGGCGCCATGAAAGCAGTCACCGGCGCCGGTCGAGTCGACGACGGCAACCCGGTGCGGAGGCAGGTGCCAGAGCCCTGTCTCGTCGCGTCCGCGATAGAAGACGCCCCTGCCGCCATCCGTCAGAACCACGGCGGACCGCGACGGCAACCACAATGCGTCGAGTATCTCGGCCGGCGACCGGCGGCCGGTGGCGGTCCGCGCAAAGCCGAGCGGAAGAATGAGATGGTCGCAGAGCCCGATCAGTCTCTCGGTGGCCGGGCCGTGGCTCCATTCGACATCGCCGAGGATCGCAAGGCCGAGATCGCGAGCCCGAGCCACGACATCCAGCGACCCGACCCCGTAACTGTCGACGATCAGGACGGTCGCGCGGCTGAGAACCTCGTCCGGAAAGTCCGGCGCGGTGCCCAGCATCGCTTCGTCGTCATACGCGATGAATCGCTCCCCATCCGAACCGACGGTGATCCGCGAGCGCACCGGGCGCGCGTGCGGGTGGCGCGGCGCGAACGCGGTTTCAACGCCGCTCGCAACGAGATCGCACAACACGGCGTCGTCGGCGGCACTGCCCAGCCATCCGACGAACCCGGCGGTTCCGCCGAGCCGCGCCACGGCGGCAAGTGCCGTCGCGACATTTCCCCCGAAAGCTCGGGCACTTTGCAGAACCTTCCCCTTGCCCGCCGACAACGGCTGATCGACATAGACGATGTCGTCGATCGCAATAGCTCCGAAGCCGAGGATTGAAGGGACGGCGGGCATGGTTCAGGCACCCGCCTTCGCCAGGGCGTCTTGCGCCGAAAGGCCGTCATGGATGACGCCCCGAAAGGCGATCGCTGCCTTTTCCGGATCGCCGTGCCCCCAGAGATTGCGGCCCACCACGGCACCGCGCGCGCCGGCACGGATGGCGTCCGCCGTCTGCTGAAGGGCGCCGAGCAGCGTGTCGGTCTTCGGACCGCCGGCGATCACAACCGGCACCGGGCAGGTCCGAACGGTCTCTCGGAACGACTCGAAATCGCCCGTGTAACCGATCTTGATCACATCGACGCCGGACTCGTAGCCGATGCGTGCCGCATAGGCGATCTCGTCGGGGGTGAAGACGATTTTTGCCCCGTCGGTGAAATCGCGAGGGTAGATATGCGCCACCACCGGCATGCCGTAACGGGCCGCCGCGTTCACCGAATCGGTCAGCCAGCGTATGTATTTGCCCTCGGTCGCGCCGCGCACCGGAATGGCCACGGCCAACGCATCGGCGCCAGCGCGCACCGCATCCTCAGGCGTTGCAATCAGTTCACTGATGCGATCGTCCGGGGTGAAGCAGCCGGCCTGGATCACCAGGCAAGCCTTGCCCGCGTATTGCGGCCACAGATGGCGCGCGGTGCCGGGCTGGATGCTGACGTAGTCGGGTTTGCCTACCATGACGCGTGCAAGGGCGCCCGGCAGATCGGCAAGACCTCCTTTGCGCACGTCGCCATAGCCGACAAAGTGGTCGACCGCGCCGCCAAAAAGATTCCCCGATGGATGTGAGAAGAGGCGCGCCAGGCGCACCTTGGTTCCGAGGCTCATGAGTTCAAAATTCTCCAATCGATTGATTTCAAAATCCTGCACCCAGTGTTTGCGAAAGAAAAGACAAATGCAATCTTTCGAAAGCTTTCGAATTCGCATATTTTTGGTAGAGTGAACCGAGGCCAGGGTGATTGCTTGGCGGATGGAGGCAAGGACAGGGCAATGTTGTCAGAGCAGAGACGCCAATCGATCCTGGGTGAAGTGCAACGCAGCGGACAGGTCCGCATCAAGGACCTGTCAGACAACTTTGGCGTATCGGAAGTCACGGTGCGCTCCGACCTCGAGATACTGGACCGTAAGGGACTGCTGACCAAGACCCGCGGAGGCGCGGTGACCCGGACCACGGATTCGACCACGGCCGCGTTCGCCCGGCGGATGCAAACGAACCTCGATGCAAAGAAACGCATCGCCCGGGCAGCGGTAGAACTGTTCGAGGACAACCAGTCGGTCATCTTCGACGGCGGCTCGACATTGATGCAGGTTGCCATGCTGTTACCGCCGCTCAGCAATGTCGTGGTCGCGGCCACGGCGATGAATATCGTGCAGCATCTGATGCATCGGCCCGGGCTCGACGTTCACATGATCGGCGGCCGGGTCTATCCAGACACGGTGAGCACACTGATCACCGATGCCGACACGGCTCTCGGCGGCTTGGTGGCGCATCAAGTCTTTGTTGGAGCGCATGCGATTGACTCGTCACTGGATGTGGTCGACGTGAACGAAGACATGGCGCGAACGAAGCGAAACCTCGTGCGCATGGCCCGGCGCGTTGTCCTCCTTGCGGATTCGAGCAAATGGGGCGTCAGCGGGACGTCCAAGGCCTTTTCGCTGTCGAGCGTCGATGTCGTGATCACCGACGATAGCCTGTCGGGTCCGATACGCAGCCAGCTTGATAGGACCGGGGCCAAGGTGATCTATGCCTGACCCAGTCGCGGTCCCTGGCCGCGGCGGAAATATCCGATGCGCGCATGAGCCACGGGATCCGCATAGGCGGCCGTTCTTTCGGTCATTTTCTCCTCCCAGGGCTGGCGGCCTCCCCGATATCGCACCAGCATTTTCGCATGTTGTATAAAAATTTTACGCGCGTCAATATTTAAAATGTTGTATAGCCTTTTGCGAATGCGATCCGTCTAACGGCTGGGCGGATCCGGCGGGCCATGAGCGCTTTGGGAGGCAGGATCGAAATGCACGGAACATCAAAGACCAAACTCGGGATCGGCGTCATCGGATGCGGCAACATCTCGATGACTTACCTGCGCAACGCCGGGCTTTTTGGCGGGATCGAATTGCGCGCCTGTGCCGATATTTCGGCCGACATGGCGGCGGTGCGGGCGAAGGAATATGGCATACGGGCACTCGGCGTCGATGCGTTGCTGGCCGACCCGGAGATCGATCTTGTCCTCAACCTGACTATTCCGGCGGCGCATTTCGATATTTCGTTTGCCGCGCTTTCGGCCGGCAAGCACGTCTTCACCGAAAAGCCGCTCGCCACCTCGGCCGCCGACGGACAACGCCTGGTCAACGAGGCGCGGTCGCGCGGCCTGCTGCTCGGCTCGGCGCCCGACACGTTCCTCGGTGCTGCCGGGCGCCGTGCGCGCCGGTTGATGAATGACGGCGCCATCGGCCGTCCGGTCACCGGCACCGCCTTCATGATGGGCCGCGGCATGGAGCACTGGCACCCCAACCCGCAATTCTACTACCAGCCAGGCGGTGGCCCCGTGTTCGACATGGGTCCGTACTATCTGACCATGCTGGTCAATCTGCTCGGCCCGGTCGAGCGCGTCATGGCAATGGCGACACGCGGCCAGGAAGAAAGGCTGATCACCGCCGAAGGGCCATTCAAGAACACCACATTCAAGGTCGGCACGCCGACCAATGTGCTGTCGCTGCTCGAGTTCCGCTCCGGCGCGACCGTCACCTTCGGCGCCTCGTGGGACGTCTTTCGCCACTCCAACCATCCGATCGAACTGCACGGCACGGAGGGCTCGCTGCGCCTGCCCGACCCCGACACGTTCGGCGGCACGGTGTCGCTGTCGGAACGCGGCACCGACTGGCAGGATTTCGCCAGCGAGGGCGATCTCTACGGCGCCCGCAACTGGCCTTATGCGGCACCCGATCGCGCCAATTACCGCATGCTCGGCGTCGCCGATCTGGTGCGCTCGCTTCAAACCGGCAACACCCCACGGGCCTCCGGCAGCCTCGCGCTGCATGTACTGGAGATCATGGAGGCTATCCTGCGCTCCGGTGAAACACAGGGATCAATCGCCATCGCGGGCGATGTCGTGCAGCCGGCCCTGCTGACCGAGGAAGAGGCGAGCAGCCTGCTGGCCTGAGGATATGACGATGACGCTCGATCCGGATGCGCTGCGCGTCCTCGAAATCGGTCGCGCGGCCGGCGGCGAGCCGTTCGAGACCGGCAGCGTGGTGGCGGCACGCGCCGCTTACAATGCCTCGTTCCCAACGCTGCAGGGCGAGCACGAGCCGGTTGCAACGACTTTGGAACAGCAAATCCAAGCGCCGAACGGGCCCATTGCGCTCCGCATCCATCGCGGCATTGGCGCACCGCAAAGCGGGGCGCCGACGCTGCTCTATCTGCATGGCGGCGGCTGGGTCGTCGGCAACCTCGATTCGCATGACGAGATCTGTCGCCTGATGGCCAATCTCGGCGGCGCCGTCATTGTCTGTCCCGATTATCGCCTGGCGCCAGAGCACAAATTTCCCGCCGGGCTCGAGGATTGCCTGGCAACACTGCGCTTCATAGCGGAGAATGCCGCAGGTCTCGGCATCGACATCAGACGCATCGGCGTTGCCGGCGACAGCGCCGGCGGCAATCTCGCCACGGTGCTGGCGCTGCTTGCCCGCGATGGGCTTGCGCCTCCGCTTGCGGCGCAACTCCTGATCTATCCCAACACCGACGCTCGGCAGGCATCGAATAGCTACCAGCGTTTCGGCGACGGCTTCGGGCTCACCGCAACCACCATGGCATGGTTCCGCGACCACTATGTGCGAACGCCCGAGGACATCATGGACTGGCGCGTCTCGCCCTTGCTGGCGCCTGACCTCGCCCGCGTTGCGCCGACCTTTGTAGCGCTTGCCGGCTGCGACATCCTCGCCGACGAAGGGGCAGCCTATGCGGCGCGCCTGCAAGCCGCGGGCGTTCCGCTCATCCTGCGGCAATGGCCGGGCCAGATCCACGGCTTCGTCTCAATGGGACGCCATATCCCCGCTGCCCGGCAAGCGGTGGCCGAGGCGGTGGCTGCCTGGCGCCAGTTCGAGAAAAGCTGACGCCGGTCGCTCAGGCTGACTGACGCATCACCAGGGTGGCGCCGAGCTTGACGGTGCGCGCCATGTCCTGCTTCGGCGGATCGGCCTCGTCCAGCAAGGCCAGCAGGATCTCGACACTGCGGCCGGCCATGGCGGCGAAATCCTGCGCCATGGTGGTCAGCGCCGGGCAGGTGTAGCGGCTCAGCGGATGATCGTCGTGTGCTGCAACCCGCAGATCGCAATCGGGCCTGCGGCCGACCTTCAGGCCGCGCGAGTACGCAGCCGCCATCACGCCAAAGGCGAGACGATCATTGGCGCACAGGATGGTGCGGCCGGGCAAGGCGCCGGCCTCCAGCATTTTTTCCGTCTGCTCGTAGCCGATGCGTTCGAAGTCCCAGGTGTAATCGCGGGTGCCTTCGATGACGACCGGCTTGAACCCGGCGGTCTCCATCGCGACGATGTAGCTTTCCTGGCGTTCGCCGGAGTTGTGGTTGACGTGTGGGATGTCGAGATAGACCGGCGGCTCACCCGAACGGCAGAGATAGTCGACGATGGTCGAGACGCTCTGCCGGTTGTCGTTGCCGACGAACGGCGTATCGCCCTCGATATAGGTGTCGAAATAGACAATCGGAATATCCTGCCCGAGCTTGTCGAAGACGCCGCGGTCGGAAGCCAGACCCAGTGGGGCGATGATCGCGCCGGCGACCTTCAGGGACAGCAGCGTCCTGACCGACTCCGCCTCCAGCTTCGGCGAACCATGCGAGGAGATGACGATCGGCCAGTAGCCTTCGTCGCGGCAGCGAAATTCGATGCGGCTGACCATCTCGGCGTAGAACGGATCGGTGATCGTCGGCACGACGATGCCGATGTTGCGGGTGCGCTTGCGGTTGAGATTTCGGGCGAAAAGGTTGGGCTGATAGTCCGAGGAGCGCAGGGCGGCTTCGATGCGCGCCCGCGTCGCCGGCTTCACGCTCGCCGGATCGTCGAAATATTTGGACAACGTCGGCCGGGACACCCCGCATGCCTGGGCGAAGTCATCCATCGTGCGGTGCGTCTTCTCCGCCATCGATATATTCCTGATCCCTGTCATGATCGGCCCGCCCCAGTCATGCGGCCGTTGACCGGATGCGACAATGCTGGATGGAACTTATTCAGTCAATTTTCACAGTTACCAATAGAACCCAAAAACATTGCATGCGTCAAATTATTCGTTAACGTTTCAAAATTGAGGCGGCTCGCCGCCGTTTTTTCCCGCCAAACGCTTTCGGATAGCGCTGTTTCATCGACTTGATCGTCAGTTCGACGATCGAGGGATGGGCTGCAGAAGCTTGCCGCTCGCTCTCGGCTCCGGGCCTGCTTGCCAAATGCCGCCATGCCGCCCATACAGCTGGGCAATTGCCCACCCCGTCCGCGCCTCACCTGCCAGGGATACTCTCCGATGTCCGCGACGCCGTGGTCAAAGCCGTGACGGACCACTCCATGCCATCGCTTGCCGGCCTGGGCTGGACGGATTTTTTTGGCGACCAGCTCGAACCCGACGACGCCGATCTTGTCCCGACGCGGATCGCCACCGTCCACCGCGATCGCCTGACCGGCCTGTCCCAGGCAGGGCCGGTCGATCTGACGCTGCCGGCGCAGGCGAACACCGGCGACTATGCGGTCGGCGACTGGGTACTGGTCGATGGGCATGAACACCTTGTGCAGCGCCGCCTGGTCCGCAAGACGGTGCTGGAGCGCCGCACCCAGGGCGGCAGGGTGCCGCAGCTTGCCGCGGCCAATGTCGACACGCTGTTCATCGTCACCTCTTGCAATGCCGACTTCAATCCCGCCCGGCTCGAGCGTTATCTGGCACTCGCCAATGAGGCCGGAACGACGCCAGTGATCCTGCTGACCAAGGCCGATACCGCTGAAGACGCCGAGACATATGCAAGGCAGGCTGCCGCGTTGCAGCGTGGATTGCCGGTCGTGACGCTGAACCCCCGGACATCGGATGCGGCAACCATCCTGGCTGCCTGGTGCGGTGTCGGCCAGACGGTGGCGCTGATCGGCTCCTCCGGCGTCGGCAAATCGACGCTGGTCAACACGCTGGCCGGATCGGGGCAGCAATCGCCGCAGCAGACCGGAGGCATACGCGAGCACGATGCCAAGGGACGCCACACCACCACGTCGCGATCGCTGCACGCCATTGCCGGCGGCGGCTGGGTGATCGACACGCCGGGAATGCGGACGCTGCAAGTCAGCGACGTCGGCTATGGCATCGACACGCTGTTTGCCGAAATCACCGAGCTCGCGCCGCTCTGCAAGTTCCGCGACTGCACGCATGTGCATGAGCCGGGCTGTGCTGTGCAGGCTGCCTTGAAGGCCGGGACGCTCGATCCCGAGCGCCTTGCCCGCTGGCGCAAGCTGTCCGACGAAAACCAGAACAACACGCCGGCTCAGAGCGGACCCCGCGGAGCCAAGTCTCCCGGAGGTCGCGGGAAGAGGCGTTGAACGATTGGGGTTGATCTGGCCTCGGACTAGAGCCGCGCCGTCCCGAAAACGCGATCCCAGAACGCCGACGTCACACCGAAATTGGCCGTTTCCTCGATGTGGTGATGGACCGCGTGGCGACGCTTGAGCGTGTAGAGATAGCTCGGATGCGCGGGATGCCAGTGATGGATCATGTGGTGGATGCTGATGTACCAGAGGTACCCCAGCATCAACCCGCAGCTTACCGCGCTAGCGGTGGCGAAATCCGAGATCATCCATAGCGGCAGGAACGCGACCAGCGCATGCACCCCGAGGCTGAGCCAGGTCGGCGTGCCCACCGAACTGCGCTCCTCGACATGGTGACGGTCGTGCAGGTCCTTGATGTAGGGAATGTGGTGAAGAACGAACCTGTGCAGCACATACTCGATCAGCGTCCAGAGGCCGAGACAGGCGAGGACCGTGCCTATCCAGCCCGGCGCACCCTCTTCGCCGGCTTCGAGCAGCCCGGCCACTGCCAGCACGGCGATTACCAGCGGATACACGACGAAGTCGCTGTAGTAGCCAATAAGACCGAGTTGCATCGTCACCTAGCCTTCGAGCCGCCAAATAGGCGATGGTATCAGATTGCCGGACTCGCGGGTGAGGTGCAATGCAGCCGCGCCTGACATAGCGTCGCAATCCCTTGGTGCAAGGTTCGCGTCAACGATTCAAGGAACCAGTGGCAGGCTGCCGGCTTCGCAGACGGACATATAAAATGGCAAAACGGAGTGCGGGATTGCTGATCCATCGCCGCGAAGACGGTGGTCTCAAAGTGTTGCTGGTTCACCCGGGCGGCCCCTTCTGGGCGAAGAAGGACGATGGTGCGTGGTCGATACCGAAGGGTCTTGTCGACGAAAACGAGGACGAGTTGACGGCAGCGCAACGCGAGACCGAGGAAGAGCTTGGCGTCAAGGTCGATGGATACTTCACTCGTCTCGGCGACTACAGGCAACCGGGCGGCAAGATCGTCTCGGCCTGGTCCGTCGAGGCGACCATCGACATCGATGTGACCTCCATCAAGAGCAACAGCTTCACCATGGAATGGCCGCCAAGGTCGGGATCCCTGAAGGAGTTCCCGGAGGTCGACAGAGCGGGCTGGTTCACCTTGCCCGAGGCCGAGGTGAAAATCCTCAAGGGGCAGCGCCCGATGCTTTTGGATTTTGCCAGGCAGCAAGGCGCTGGATGATCCGCAGCCCTCAATAAGGCAGGCCGACATAGTTCTCGGCGAGCGCGGTCGATGCGGCGCGCGAGTGCACGAGGTAGTCGAGTTCGGCCTCCTGGATGCGTTGCCCGAAATCGCCGGTGTCGGGAAAACGGTGCAGCATCGTCGTCATCCACCAGGAAAAGCGCACCGCCTTCCAGACCCGTGCCAGCGCCTTGCCGGAATAGGCGTCGATGCCATCATGTGACTTCTCGACGTAGAAGTCGCGCAAACCTGCGAAGAGATAGCGCACGTCGCTGGCGGCGAGGTTGAGGCCTTTCGCCCCGGTCGGCGGTACGATATGGGCGGCGTCGCCAACCAGGAACATCCTGCCGAAGCGCATTGGCTCGGCAACGAAGGAGCGCAGCGGCGCGATCGATTTCTCGAAAGATGGGCCGGTGACGACATTTGCCGCGGTCTGCTCCGGCAAGCGGCGGCGCAACTCGTCCCAGAAGCGCTCATCCGACCACGCCTCCACGCGATCGTCCTGGGGGCATTGCACATAGTAGCGGCTGCGATGCGTCGAGCGCATCGAGCACAGCGCAAAACCCCGCTCGTGATTGGCGTAGACCAGTTCGCGGTCGGCTGGCGGCACCTCGGCCAGCACGCCGAGCCAGCCGAACGGATACTGCCGCTCGAAGATTTTTAGGGTACGCTCGGGCACCGATTTGCGGCTGACGCCATGATAACCGTCGCAGCCGGCAACGAAGTCGCAGTCGATGCGATGCGTGACGCCATCCTTGTCATAGGTGGCGAAAGGCGCGGTGCCGTCGAAATCGTGCAGAGCGACATTTGCCGCCTCGTAGATCGTGGTCAGCCCAGCCGCGTCGCGCTTGTCCATCAAATCATGCGTCACCTCGGTCTGGCCATAGACGGTGACATGCCTGCCGTCGGTCAGCGCCTTGAGGTCGATGCGATGCAAGCGTCCGTCGAAGGCGAGCGAGATGCCAGTATGCGGCAGCCCTTCGGCATGCAGCCTTGCCGCCGCGCCGGCCTGTTCCAGCAATTCGACGGTGCCCTGTTCGAGCACCCCTGCCCGCACGCGGCCAAGCACGTGCTCGCGGCTTGCGCGTTCCAGAATGACCGTCTCGACGCCGATGCCGGCCAGCAATTGCCCAAGCAGCAGCCCGGACGGCCCGGACCCGATGACGACGATTTGCGTGCGCATCAGTGGCCGAGACTTTCGACCTGTGCGGCCAGTTCGGCGGCAAGGCGCAGCGACGCTGCCGTTGCGACGACCATCTGCGGCAGCAATAGCCACTCCAGCGTCCATGCAGCACCCGACCGCTCCTGCTCATGCACGAGCGCGTGATGCAGGCCGGCAAGCTGCGTGGCGTTGAAGCGGGCAAGCGCCACCAGCGCTTCGGCCTTCACCGGGTTCTGCTTGTGAGGCATGGTAGACGAGCCGCCACCGCCGGAAAGTTTGATTTCGGTTCCACCTTGCGCCAGCAGAGCGATGTCCTGGCCGAATTTGCCGAGGCTGCCGGTCAGCAGCGATAACCAACCGGCAAAATCGGCGAGAGCGTCGCGCTGGTTCTGCCATTGCGGTGCGTCGCCAAGACCAAGCCTGACGGCCAGGGCTGCGCGCACTGCCTTTCCTTTGTCGCCTAGTTTTTCCAGTGTGCCGGCGGCACCGCCGAACTGCACCACCAGCAAGCGTCTCGACTGTTCCGGCAGCCTTTCCTGATGCCGTTGCAGCGGCCCCTGCCACGCTGCCACACGATCCTGCACTTTGATCTGAATCGCCTTCTGCATACGCGTCATGCCGGTCAGCGCCCTGCCGCCAAAACGCTCTTCGAGCGAGGCGAGGCGCATGACGGTTTCGGTCAACAGCAGATCGAGATGCTCGACGACGGGTTTCAGCCGAAGCATCAGGCCCGTGTCGACGACGTCCTGACTGGTCGCGCCGAAATGCACTTTCTGGCCATGCGGTTCGCCGACCGCCGCCCTGATCTGGCGCACCAACTCCGGCACCATGACGCCGTCTTTGGCGACCCCGGCTCGCAGCAGAGCCGTGTTCGGCCGGAACGTGCCAAGCGCCGCCACGATAGCTGCCTCGGCATCTTTGGAGATTATCCCGTTATCGGCCTCCGCTTGCGACAGCGCCTGTTCAAAGGCCAACATGGCCTCGATTTCCGCCTCGACGGAAAAATGCCTCGCCGCTTCTTCGTCGCCGAGAAGAGCGGAGAGCAGCGGATGGTCGAAAGGCGATACAGTCATGTCACAGGCCTCCTGAGCATCAGCTATCGAAGAAGACCGTTTCCTTCTCCCCCTGGAGATGGACGTCGAAGACATACATATCGCCTTGGCGCTCGGCGATCAGCGTCGGCACGCGAAGGCGGTGCTCGACCCGCGCAAGGATCGGATCTTCAGCATTGGCCTTTTCCTCATCGGAAAAATACAGTCTTGTGTGCAGGCCGAGATTGATGCCGCGGGCGACGATCCAGAGCGTGATATGCGGCGCCATCAGGCGACCATCGTTGAACGGGACGCGGCCAGGCTTGATCGTCTCGAACGCACACAGGCCGGTGTCCATGTCGGTCGGGCAACGGCCCCAGCCGAAGAAGTTGGGATCGGCCGTGCCGCGCGGTTCTGCCGGCGAATTGTAGAGCCCGTCGGCATCCGCCTGCCAGATCTCGATCAGCGCATCCTTGAGCGGCGTGCCGGTGCCGTCGAGCACCCGGATGCGCAGGCCGATGCGCTCGCCCCTGGTCTTGTCGTTGACCATGGTGGCGCCAAGGTCGGTCGGATAGACACCGCCGATGCCGCAGAAATTGGGTGTCAGCCCGATATGGACGTACGGTCCGGCGGTCTGCGAGGGGCTCTCCCTGAGCCGGTCGAGCGACTGAGCCATCAATTGCCCTCCAGCCTGTTTTCGAACCGCGACGCGCGGCGCCCGCGCAGAACGATGTCGAACTTGTAGGCGCGCGCGTCGAAGGGGATCGTCGCTTGCATGTCGAGCGTTGCGATCAGCGTCTCAATGGCCGCCTTGTCGGGGATGCCGCGCACGATCGGGCAGTGCCAGATCAGCGGATCGCCCTCGAAATACATCTGCGTGATCAGCCGCTGCGCAAAGCCGTGACCAAAGACAGAGAAATGGATGTGCGAAGGCCGCCAGTCGTTCGGCCCGTTCGGCCAGGGATAGGGACCGGGCTTGACGGTACGAAACGCATAGAAGCCATCCTCGCCTGTAATAGTTCGGCCACAACCGCCAAAATTCGGATCGAGTGGCGCCAGATAGCCATCCCTCTTATGGCGATAGCGGCCACCGGCATTGGCCTGCCAGAACTCAAGCAGCGCGCCGGGCACGCCAACGCCGCGTTCGTCGAGCACCCGCCCATAGACGAGGATGCGCTCACCGAGCGCGCTCTCGCCGGGCCTGGCGAAATTGTGGATCAGGTCGGCGTCGAGTTCGCCGAGCATGGCGTGACCGAAGACCGGGCCTGCAATCTCCGATAGCGTGTTGTCGAACGACAGCGGCGCCTTTTGCGGTGAGCGCAGCACCGAGGTTTTATAGTTCGGCGTCAGAGCCGGCGGATGCCATGTCCGGTCGCGCTGGAAGAAGGCGCCGGTCTCGGGCCTCCGGGTCGAGCCGGACTCAGCGGGCATTCTGGCTCCCGTCCATTTCCGAAAACACCTCCTTGGCGATCTTGAAGGCACGGTTGGCGGCCGGCACGCCGGCATAGATGGCGACATGCAGGAACGCCTCGCAGATGTCGTCGCGCGACGCACCGGTGTTGGCGGTGGCGCGCACATGCATGGCGATCTCCTCATCATGGCCGAGTGCGGCCAGCAGCGCCAGCGTGACGATCGAACGCTCACGCTTGGTGAAGCCCGGCCGCGCCCACACGGTTCCCCAGGCAGCCTCGGTGATCAGCTCCTGGAAAGGCTGGTCGAAATCGGTGGCGGCGATTTCGGCCCGGTCGACATGCCGGTCGCCGAGTACCGAGCGCCGCACCGCGAGCCCCTTGCGATATCTGGCTGCGTCGCCGGGGACTTCATCCATGAGTTTCTGCTCCAGGGGCAAGCGACGCGATAAAACTGCGGATTAGGGCGACCAGCGCTTCGGGTTGTTCGACGCAAGGAATGTGTCCGGCGTCGCGGATGATCTCGAAGCGCGCGGCGGGGATCAGCTCGGCCAGCGAGCGGACGAGATCGGGCGGCGTCGAGCCATCCTGGTCGCCCGCGACACAGAGTGTCGGCACCGCGATGCGGCGTGCGGCATCGGTGAAATCGGCATCGCGAACGGCAACGCAGGTCCCGATGTAACCGGCGAGCGCTTGCCTGGTCATCATGTTCCTATAGCCGTCGAGCTCGGCTGGACGCGCCGCGTGGAAGGCGGGGGTGAACCACATTTTGAGCACGCCATCGGCAATCGCCTGGATGCCCTTGCTTTCGACCGTTGCGATGCGTGTGTTCCAGCTGTCCGTCGTGCCGATCTTGTGCGCCGTGTCGCAAAGGATCAGGCCTTCGACGATTTCAGGTCGCCTGGCATAGAGCCCCTGCGCGATCATGCCGCCGACCGACAGGCCGCACAGCACGACTTTGCTCAATTCGAAATGATCGATGAGGCCCGAGAGATCATCGACATGATCGTCGATCGACCTGATGTCGCCGATGTCGGACAGCCCGTGACCGCGCTTGTCATAGACCAGCAGCGGCATTTCACCATCGAGCGCCGAGACAATTTCGTCCCAGATCCGGAAGTCGGTGCCCAGTGAATTGATGAATATGATAGGGCGCGCATTGCCGCTCGCCTTGATGTGGCGATGGTGCAGCGTGATGCCGCCGATGGTGAGGAATGGCACGGTTTCGGTCCTTTGCCCCCACATTGCACAAGGCGTTTGGTTCAGTAAAATGATATTTTGCGTCGTTTCATTAACTCATGGGTTATTAATTCATGTCTGAGAGCCGGATCCGGTTCCGCCATTTGCAGGCATTCCTGGAGGTCGCGCGGCAGGGAAGCGTGGCACGAGCGGCTGACTTGCTGCATGTCAGCCCGCCGGCAGTGACCAAGACATTGCGCGAGCTGGAAGGGGCGCTGGGGGTTGCGGTGGTCGAGCGCGACGGCCGCGGCATCCGACTGACGCGCATCGGCGAGATCTTTCTTCGCCATGCCGGAACGGCGATCACGGCACTCAAGCAAGGCATCGATTCCGTCCGCCAGGACGGAGCGGTCAGCCGGCACCCGATCCGCATCGGCGCGCTGCCGACAGTGTCGGCGCGGGTGATACCGCTCGCCATGGGTCTGTTCCTCGAGGAGGACACAGGTGCGGCGATCAAGATCGTCACCGGCGAGAACGCCGTGCTGCTCGAACAGTTGCGCACCGGCGCGCTCGATCTTGTCGTCGGACGGCTGGCGGCGCCGGAAAACATGACCGGCTTCTTCTTCGAGCACCTCTATTCTGAACCGGTGCTGTTCGTGGTGCGAGCCGGACATCCGCTGCTCGATCCGGGACAGGATGTGTTCGCACGGCTCGACGAATTCCCGATGCTGATGCCGACGCGGGAATCGGTCATCCGCCCCTTCGTCGACCGCCTGTTCATCACCAACGGCATGACGGCGCCGGCAACCGAGATCGAAACCGTCTCGGACTCCTTCGGCCGCGCCTTCCTGCGGCAAAGCAATGCCGTCTGGATCATTTCGGCTGGCGTCGTTGCCAATGAACTCGGCAGCGGCGCCTTCGTCGCCCTGCCGGTCAACACCGAGGAAACCAAGGGACCGGTCGGCCTGACCATGCGGACCGACACCGCGCCCTCGCCGGCCTTTTCCATCCTGCTGCAGACCATCCGCGAAGCGGCAAGGCAAAGCGGCTGATGCGTCAGGCTGTGCGGGATCGTCATCGGCAGAAGGCAGTCGGGTCGAGGTCGAAGACCCGTCCCGGATTGAGGATGTTTCTCGGGTCAAGCGCTGCGTTCAGCCGCCGCATCGTGGCGATCTCGGCGTCGCTGCGGACCAGATGCAGCCACTTCTTCTTGTCGAGACCGATGCCATGTTCGGCCGAAACGCCGCCTGCCGGGCAAACGCTCGTCCACGCAAAGCGACGTCGTCCGTGTCCGTCGGCAATGTAAAACAGGACAATCGTCCGGTATCGATCACGATGGATCGTGATCGATACCGGAGAGTTGTCTTACTGAAGCTTGGCTTGCAGCGCGTTGACATCGTCGGTGGTCATTTCACCGTCCGTTGCCACCTTGCCGTCGACGATCTTCCACAGGCGGAACGGGCCGGTGATGTCGCCATATTTATCGAAGGCGACAGGGCCGATGACACCTTCATAGCGGATCGGCTTGCCGTCCTTGATCAGGCCGAGCGCCTTGGCGAATTCTTCCTTGCCGGCAAAGATCGGCGTGCCGGTAGGATCGACGGCCTTGTACATCGCGTCCTTGATCTTGGCCGGATCCTCCGAACCGGCGATGGCGATGGCCAGACCAACAATCGCGCCGGCGTCATAGGAGCGGTCGGCCGCCGGATTGGTCGGTTCGATGCCGGAGAATTCCTTGTAGTTCTTGGTGAAATACTCCGTCGAGGCCGTCGGGCTGGTGCCGGAGGACGTGCCGTAGGCTTCCTTCAGATAATCGGCGCCGACGGATTCGATGAAGTCCGGGCTGTTCATGCCGTCATTGAGCAGGAATTTCTGCACGCCGCCCTGCGAGATCCAGGTACGGGCGACCGTAGCGCCGTCGACCGGCGTGCTGACGAGGTAAAGACCGTCCGGTTCGCCGGCCATTGCCGCCGTGACTTCCGAGGCATAGCTCGACTGCTTCTCATTGTAGGGCGTGTCGGAGACGATGGTGCCGCCGAGCGCTTTGTAGGCACGTGAGAATTCGGCCACCATGTTGACGCCGAAATCGTTGTTGACATGGATGATCGACAGCTTCTTGAAACCCTTGTCGACGGCGTATTTGGCGGCGGCGACGCCCTGCAGCGCATCCGAGGTGATGGTGCGGAAGAAGATGCCGTTGGTCTTGCCGTCGCGGCCGAGCGCGGTCAGCGTCGGCGAGGACGAAGCCGGCGAGACCTGGACGATCTTGGCTGGTGCGGTGACCGAAGTCAGGATCGGGATCGACACCGAGGAGATGATGCCGCCGATGATGACCGGCACCTTCTTGACCTGAACCAGCTGGGTGGCGGCGTCAACGGCGACGTTGCCCTGGCTCTGGCTGTCGCGCGTGTCGGTGACGAGATCGCAGCCGCGCACACCGCCGGCTCCGTTGATGTCGCGGAAGGCCATCTCGACCGACTTGGCGCCGGCCTGGCCGTATTCGCCGGCCGGGCCGGTCAGCTCCATGACGAGGCCGACGGTGATCTTGCAATCGGCGGCTTGCGCAGCACCCGCCATCGTGACGAGGGCGAGCGCGGTGGTGAGTTGGAGTATCGTCTTTGTCATTGTTGTTCCCCTTTCGTTACTCGACTGTATTTGAATTCTGGAGCCTGTTCAGCGTTCCGGCACCTGCAGCCAGGTCTCATGCAGATGTCGCCATTCAACGCCGTTGGGCGCCGATGAACTGGTGGTGAAGACGGCACTGGACTGGCGGCGGCTGTGCTTGCCTGCGCGCAGCTGCGCTTCGACATAGAGGACGACGATGGTATCGGCGTCCTGCCAGCCGGGCCGGATGTCCTCGATCGAAATGGCAAAACCATCGTCGCAGGAAGCGCGGCTTGCGCGGACATGATCGATGACCGCTTCGCGGTCGAGGATCTGCCCGTCCGGCGCCACCATGCTGAGGTCTTTGCCCATGGCGCGTTCGAAGCGGCCGAAGTCCACCGTGTTGGCGCGCGCAGCGACGAACCAGTCGACGAAGAAGCGGTGCAGGTCGATGATTTCGGCGCTGGCGCGTGAAAACAGGGAGGGCTCGTCGCTCATTTCTTCCCCGCATTGAGGTTGTAGTGCATGATTGAGCCGTGACGGCCGTGACGGTCGCGCTCCAGCGTGTAGACGTCGCCCTCGAGACCGGTGCCTTGCGCGATGACGGCGGCAATCCGCGCCCGGTCTTCGGCGTCGAGCGCAACGTCCATGATCTTTGCATTGGCCAGCGCATGCGCCTGGTTGCGGGCGCCGACGATGACGGCCGCCACTTGCGGCTGCTCCAGCACCCAGGCGCTGGCGATGGTGGCGATGTCGACGCCGTGGCGGTCGCCAACGGCCTTCAGCGCCTGAAGCAGGTGCTGGAAAAGGCCCCAGCCGCCGAAATCGTCGATGATCAGCTTGTATTTCACCAGCGAGCGGTTTTCGAGCGGCGTGGCCGGTTCGGCCACGCCGAGCCATTTGTCGCTGAGAAAGCCGCCGGCCACCGAGCCATAGCAGAGGAAGCTGACGCCGTGTTTGGCGGCGAGGTTCGCCAAGCTGTTGCCAGGCCGCTGGTCGAGCACCGAATATTGCAGCTGCTGGCTGACCAGCGGTATGCCGGCGGCAAGGATTTCAGCCAGGCGCGGCGTGTCGAAATTGGTGGTGCCGAGATTGCGCACCTTGCCTTCAAGCCGAAGCTCGTCGAGCCAGCCCATCGCCTCGACATAGCGAGGCTGGTCATAATCCCACCAGTGGAACTGAACGAGATCGAGCCGCTCGGTCTTCAGCCGCCGCAATGACTGGTCGACGATGCTCCTGATGTAGTCGCGGCTGATGCTGGCCAGCCGTTCGAGGTCGGGCACCAGCTTGGTGTGCACCTTCATCCGGGCGGCGACATCGAGGCCGCGCTCACTGGCCAGTCGCAGGCGCGCGGCGCCGATCAATTCCTCGACGCCGGTGTAGATGTCGGCGCAATCATAGGTCCAGATGCCGGCATCGAAGG
This sequence comes from Mesorhizobium sp. WSM4809, assembly GCF_055811655.1. Classification (NCBI taxonomy): domain Bacteria; kingdom Pseudomonadati; phylum Pseudomonadota; class Alphaproteobacteria; order Hyphomicrobiales; family Phyllobacteriaceae; genus Mesorhizobium; species Mesorhizobium sp. WSM4809. The sequence goes on along the minus strand of NZ_JBVVQW010000001.1, from coordinate 291,824 downwards.
TGGCGATCAGATCGGCCACCGCCTGGCTGCGGTCGATGGCGCCGTGGCCGCCGGCCAGCTGCCAACCGCCGCGGATGACGCGCGAGATGGTGTAGCCAGAGCCGAGTTCGAAGGTCTTGGCACTCATCTCAGGTCATCCTCTTTAGGCAGCGGCACCGCCGTGGTCTCGGCGTGGCTGAACCGCCGCTTGGCCATCCTGACGATCCTCAGCCGGCTGGCGCAATTGGGATCGGGACAAGCGATCTCCGCGTCCGAGGTCATCCAGTCGTTCGGGTGGGTTGGGCGCTGCTTGGCCGCCAGCAGAGGCAAGACGGCGGCGAGCGAATAGATCGAAAAACCCTGCCCTGCCGGCATCGACAGCATCTCGCCCTTAAGTTCGAAATAGTCGCCTTCCTTGGCGCCGCAATAGATCGGCTTGCCCTCCGGGATGACCGCCTCGACGCGAAGATCGAACAGCTCGAAACTGTCGTCGGCCATTCAAGCCTCCATCAGGCTGAAGGTAACATCGCAGGCGCCGTTGCGGCGGATGACACCGCAAGCGGCGGCGAACCGGTCACGCTCTTCGACGCGCACTTGCGCCACCACGCTGCCGGCCAGCCAGCCGATCGGGAACAAGAGCCGCGCGCCCTGCCCGTAGTAGAGGCCGATGTCGAAGATCGCATTGGGATTGCCGCCCCACATGCGTGGCGGCACGTAGGAAAGCACGATGTCGCCCGGCTGCGGCGTCAGCGTCGCGTTCTCGGCCGGCAACGGTTTCGCATAGGCCTGGCCCTCGAGATCGGCCGCGGGAACCGGACAGGAGATTTCCGGCCCCGTCCACATCGCATGGATGCCAGGGACGACACGTGGCGTGCCGAGATAGGCCGAGAGGAAGGCAGCGTTTTCCGGTGCCTTCTCGGGCAGCAGCAGCGCCGTGACGGAAAGCTGCGAGCGCGGCTCGGTGATCCTGATGGCGGTCATGTCTGGTCTTTCGCGGCGGCGGCCTGCAGCTTGCTGCGCAGGAAGGTGAAGGGGCGGCTGATGTCGGCGACAAGCGATTCGCGCGCCGCCTGCGCATCCTGCGTGGACAGCGCCATGACGATGCGGCGGTGATACTGGGCGGTGTCGACTTCGCCGGCCTCCGAGAAGGCATAGATAGCGACGCGGATGCAGGGCCCCGATTGCAGCCACAGGCTCTCGATCATCGGGATCAGCACGGCCGAGCCGCAGGAGCGGTAGATCTTGAAATGAAAGCTCTGATTGAGCGTCACTTCGCGATCGACGTCCTTCTTGTGTTTCAGCGCCCGCATCTCGTCCCATTCGCCGAGAATGGTTTCGATGGTGGCGATCTGGCGCGGGCCCATGCGGGCGGCGGCCAGCGCGATCGCTTCGCCCTCGATCAGGATGCGGGCACGCAAGAGATCATCCAGCCGTTCCAATGTGATCGGCGGCACACGCACCGAACGGTTGGGCAGCGCCTCCAGCGCCTTTTCCGTGATCAGCCTGCCGAGCGCCTCGCGCACCGGCATGGTCGAGGTGACCAAGGCGTCAGCTAGGCCACGGATGGTCAGCACCTGGCTCGGCTCGAACAGGCCGCCGATCAAGGCGCGGCGCAATTCCGAGTAGACGCGGTCCTGCACAGTTTCGCGGCCGACTGGCGCAAGCTGGGCCGCGATCGCCTCGTTGTTCTTTTCGATGGCAGCCTTTTGCATGGAATTCCGTTCTTGGCCGGTTTTCGGCTTGCGGATGAAATTAAAGCCGAATAGCGTGATCAAAGCAAGTGTGATCACAAATCATAATCAGGAGACGGCAACGATCGTCTTCGGCCAGAGGGTTTGATGAGCGAGGCAACCAAACGGCAAGGGGAAACCCGCGCGCCGGTTCTGACGGCAAGGAATGTCGTCAGGCGGTTCGGCGGCCTTGTCGCGGTCAACGATGTCTCGTTTGACGTCAAAGCGGGAGAAATCCTCGGCTTGATCGGCCCCAATGGTGCAGGCAAAACGACGATGTTCGACCTGCTCGCCGGCAGCATCCTGCCGACCAGCGGCGAGATCCTACTCAACGGCACGCCTGTCTCGGGCGAAGCCGCGCATCTGCGCATCGGTCATGGCCTTGGCCGAACTTTTCAGATCCCGCGCCCGCTGCCCAATCTGACGCTGATCGAAAACATTATGCTGGCCGCACAGGGCCAGGCCGGCGAAAAGCTGCTCGCCAATTTCATCACGCCATGGCGCGTCGCCGCGCAGGAAAGAGCCGCCAGGACAAAGGCGCTCGAACTGCTGGAACTGGTCACCCTCACCCATCTCGCGCATGAGCCGGCGCGGGTGCTTTCCGGCGGCCAGCGCAAGCTGCTCGAACTCGCCCGCGTGATGATGGCCGACCCGGCGATCATACTGCTCGACGAACCGGCGGCCGGCGTCAACGCGACGCTGCTGGAGGTCATCATCGACCGCATCCGGGACATCAACGCGCGTGGCATCACCTTCCTGCTGATCGAGCACAATATCGATATGGTGACGCGGCTTTGCCATCGCGTCCTCGTCATGGCGAGCGGCCAGCTGCTCAGCGAAGGCACGGCCGAAGAAGTCGCTCGCGACCCACGTGTCATCGAGGCCTATCTCGGAGGCGCGGCATGAGCGAGATCGTCCTCGATGTCCGCGACCTCGAAGCCGGTTACGAGCCCGGCGTGCCGATCGTGCGCGGCGCCTCGATCACTGTCAAAAAAGGCGAGATCGTCGTCGTGCTGGGCCCCAACGGCGCCGGCAAGTCGAGCTTCATCAAGGCCATCGCCGGCCTCGTCCCGATCACCGGTGGCACGGTGTTTCTGGACGGCAAGGACATTACCGCTGCGCCTGCCCACACCATGGTGCGGCTTGGACTGGCCTTCGTGCCGCAGACCGAAAACATCTTCCCGCTGATGTCGGTCGAGGACAATCTCAGGGTCGCCTGCGGCGTCCTCGAGCGGCGCGAAATCCCTGCCCGCATCGAGGAGATGTATGCCGCCTTCCCAGACCTCGTCCGCCAGCGCCGCACCGCCGCCGGCAATTTGTCGGGCGGACAGCGGCAGATGCTCGCTGTCGCACGGGCGCTGATCGTCCACCCCAGAGTGCTGGTGCTGGACGAGCCGTCGGCCGGCCTGTCGCCGAAATTCGTCTCGATGGTGTTCGAGATGCTGGCCGGCATCCGCAAGTCCGGCGTCACCATCCTGCTGGTCGAACAGAATGCCAAGGCGGCGCTCGCCATCGGCGACCGCGCCTATGTCCTGGTCGAAGGCAAGGACCGGCACGAGGGCATCGCCTCCGAATTGTGGAACGATCCGGTGGTCGCCGAACTCTATCTCGGCCAGCGCCCATCTAAGGCAGGGAAAGGAGGTGAGGCATGAGCCTGCAATTTGTCGTCGACGGATTGCTGACGGGTTCGATGATCGGCCTCGGCGCCATCGGCGTGACGCTTACCTATTCGATCCTGCGCTTCTCGAACTTCGCCCATGGCGACTTCATGGCATGGGGCACCTATGCGACGCTGGCCGTCGTCAGCGCCATCGGTGCGACAGTAGGCAAGGTGGCGCCGATCGCACCGCTGTCCTTCGGCTGGCCGCTCATTGTTGCGCTCGTTATCGGCATGGCCTTCACCGCGCTCTTGGCGCTGCTGCTCGACAAGGTGCTGTTTTCGCGGCTTCGCTCGCAAGGCCAGGCGATCATCGTGGTGATGGCGAGCTTCGGCGCCTCGATGGCGCTGAGAAGCCTGCTCGAATTCACCTTCACCTCGCGGCCGACCTATTTCAGCCGCGCGATCCAGATCGCCATGCCGGTCGGCTTCGGCATCCGCATCACACCCGACCAGATCGCGCTTTTGCTGCTGACCGCGGTGCTGGTGCTCGGCGTGCATCTGTTGATAACGCGCACGCAGACCGGCCGCTCGATGCAGGCCTTGAGCCAGAACGCGGCGCTGGCCCGCATCGTCGGCATCGATGTCGCCAGCGTGGTGCGCGTCACCTGGGTCATCGGCGGCGCTCTCGCCTGCGTCGCCGGCGTGATGATCGGCATTCTGGTGCAGATCCGCCCGTTCATGGGCTTCGACATGCTGCTGCCGATGTTCGCCGCCGCCATTCTCGGCGGCATCGGCAGCATTCCCGGTGCGGTGCTCGGCGGCCTGATCATCGGGCTCGCCGAGGCTGGTGCGGTGCAGTTGATCGGCGCCGAGTGGCGCGCCGCCGTTTCCTTCATCATCCTGATGGCGGTGCTGTTCGTGCGGCCGATCGGCCTGTTTGGTGTGAGGGAACGCTGATGGACCTGCTCGGCTACGGCGCCTTCTTCCTGACCACAGCGCTGATCTTCTCGCTGGTCACGCTAGGGCTCAATTTGCAGTGGGGCCTGACCGGGCTGTTCAATGTCGGCCTCGCCGGCTTCGTCGCCATCGGCGCCTACACATCGGCGCTGCTGACCACACCGGACGATGCCGCGCGGCTGGGCGGCTTCGGCCTGCCGATCCTTGTCGGCTGGGCGGGCGCCATGGTCGTCGGCGGCATCGCTGCAGCGCTTACCGGCATGGCAACGCTGCGGCTGAAATCCGACTATCTGGCGATCACCACCTTCGGCGTCGCCGTCGTCGTGCAACTGGTCGCGCTCAACGCGCAGAAACTGACCGGCGGCCCGTTCGGCATCGGTTTTATTCCGCGCCCCTTCGGCAGCCTTGCCGAGACGCCGCTGCTGTTCAACCTGTCCAACCTTGGCGTGGTCTCGGTGGTGACGCTGATCGCCTATCTCGCCTTGGAACATTTGTCGCGCAGCCCGTGGGGGCGGGTCTTGAAGGCGTTGCGCGAGGATGAGCGGGCGGCGATCTCGCTTGGCAAGAGCGCGCGTTTCTACCGCGTCCAGGCCTTTGCCGTCGGCGGCGCCATCATGGCGCTGGCCGGCGCGCTGCAGGCGCATTTCACCGGCTTCATCGCGCCGGACAATTATCTGCCGATCCTGACCTTCCAGGTCTGGGTGATGCTGATCGTCGGCGGTTCCGGCAGCAATCTCGGCGCCGTCATCGGCAGCATCCTGGTGTGGGCGATATGGGCCGGATCGGGCACGCTGACCAGCATCCTCTTCCCGCCGGAACAGCAGGCTCGCGCCGCCGCGCTGCAGATCGCCGCCATCGGCGTCATGCTCTGCGTCATACTGCTGATCCGGCCGAACGGCCTATTCGGCGACAGACCGCGGCGGTCCTGGTTAGGTAAGCGGGCGAAGGCGGCGACGGCCAGGAGCATTTCGCCGTCATGAATGCCACGGTTCGGCGGGAAACGCATGGCGCTTCGCTGTGGCATGCCGTCAGCCGCAACCGCCGCGAGCGGCCGGCGCTGCAGAGCGGGCTCGCTGTCGACCTGGCCATCGTCGGCGGTGGCTTTTCCGGTCTTTCCACCGCGCTGCACGCGGCGGGGAAAGGCCTTTCCGTCGCCGTTCTCGAAGCCGAATTCATCGCCTGGGGTGCGACCGGCAGGAATGCGGGCTTTGTCGTGCCGAACTTCGCCAAAATGGATCCAGTCGACATACTGGCCCATCTCGGACCGTCGCGCGGCGAAAGGCTGATCGATTTCGCCGCCGGCAGCGCCGACCTGGTCTTCCGCCTGATCCGGCAGCACGGCATCGACTGCGACGCCGTGCAGAACGGATGGATCCAGCCTGCGCATTCGCCTGCCGCCTTCGAGAAGGTCAAGTCACGTGCCGGGCAATGGGCACAGCTTGGCCGGCCGGCAGTCACATTGGACCGGCAGGAAATCGAAGCCCTGACGGGCGTGCCGGGCTATGCCGGCGGCTGGATGGATCGTTGCGGCGGCGTGCTCAATCCGGTCGCCTATGCGCGCGGGCTTGCCGATGCGGCGGAGAAAGCCGGCGCGAAGGTCTTCGAGCAGACGCGCGTCGCCTCGGTTGATCGCATAGCCGATGGCTGGATGCTAAAAACCCCATCTGGCTCAGTACGCGCCGGCAAGGTGCTGATCGCCACCAACGCCTATGGCTGGTCCCTCAATCCGTCATTGCAGCGAACCTATTTCCCGCTGAAAGTCTTCCAGACCGCGACAGCGCCATTGCCTCGTGAAGTACGCAGCCGGTTGCTTCCCGGCGGGCAAGGCGTCGGTGACACCAGACGCAATCTGTTCACCTTCCGCTTCGACGCCGAAAACCGGCTGATCAGCGGCGGCATGAACATCCTTGGCGCTGGTGCCGACACGCGCGTACCGCAGACGATTTGGCGAAGGCTTGGTCGGCATCTCGGTCTGCCCGACCTGCCGCCGCTTGCCTACAGCTGGTCGGGAATGGCAGCGGTTGAACCGGATTTCCTGCCGCACCTGATCGACCTCGGTCCGGGCCTGATCGCCGGACGCGCCTGCAACGGCCGCGGCATCGCGATGACAACGGCGATGGGCAAGGTGCTGGCGGACTGGGCCTCTGGAACCGAGGCCCGCGACCTGCCGCTGCCCTATGCGTCGCCGGCGCCAATCCCGTTCCATGCCTTGCTGCGGCACGCGCCCAACATGCTGCTCGGCTGGAGCATGCTGCGCGACCGGCTGGACGGGACGAGCTAGGCCGACGGCTACCTGGCAGCGTCAAGGTTTGCCGACAGCACGGCGGCCGCCATCGCGATGTCCTCTTCTATGAAGACCCGCACAGTGGGGCCGCTGCGCTGCTCCAGTGCGGCGACGATCTTGCGATGCGCGTCGTTGGAGTGCGGGATGTAGCGATCGGCCTGCATCAGCAGCTTGAGATAAGGCCCAACCCGCCCCCAGAGGTCGCGGATCATGTTCAAAAGGATCGGCGCGCCGGCATGCTGGTAGATGGCGAAGTGGAACGCCTCGTTCAACGAGAGATAGGCCCTGGCGTCGCCGGCCTCGATGGCACGCTGCATGCCGGCGAGCGTCGCCTGTATGTCAGCCAGCCCGCTTTCGCTCATCCTGGTCGCCGCCATCTCGCCCGCCAGTCCCTCGACGGCGATACGGATGCGCGTCAGTTCCTCGAAGGCAGGCGCGGACAGCAACGGCACGATGACCGAGCGGTTGTTCTGCATCTCGAGCAGTCGCTCGGCGACAAGCCGCTGCAGCGCCTCGCGGATTGGCGTGGTCGAGATGCCGAACGTCTCGGCGAGCTTGCGTATAACCAGCGTCTGCCCCGGGCTGAAACCACCCGAAATCAATTCCTGCTTGAGCGCACCATAGGCGCGGTCATTCAGGGTCTGATGTTCGAGCTTCAGCATGCGCGGCCCGCTCCGATCACTAGTTCGACAAAGCGCGATCGAGCGTCTCGGCCAGTTGCTCGGCATTGTCCCTGGCAAACGGCAGTGGCGGCCTGATCTTCAGCACATTGCCGCGCGGACCGCAGGACGAGATCAGCACGCCGTCCTCGCGCATGGCTTCGACGACCGCCGATGTCTTGGTGGCGGCCAGCGCCTCGTCACCGTCCGCCGTCAGCTCGACACCGAAATAGAGGCCGTTGTGCCTGATATCGGCGACCGCGCCATGCCGGCTCTGCAGGGCGCGCAGCAGCTCAGCCGTATAGGCGCCGACATTGCGCGCATTCTCGATCAGTCCTTCGCCTTCGATCACCTCCAGAACGGCGAGGCCGACGGCGGCAGCGACCGGATTGCCGCCAAAAGTGTTGAAGTAACCGGTGTTCGAGCCGAAGGAGGCGACAAGTTGCGGCCGCACCAGCACGGCACCCATCGGGTGCCCATCGCCGATCGGCTTGCCCATCGTGACGATGTCGGGCTCGACGCCGTAATTCGCGAAGCCCCACATGCCCTGGCCGAGCCGGCCGAAGCCAGACTGGACCTCATCGGCAATGACGATGCCGCCGGCCTTTTTTACATGGTCGGCCGCCTCGCGCATTACCGCCGCATCCGGAAAGAAGATGCCATCGCTGGAAAAGGCCGAGTCGAGAAGCAATGCGGCCGGCCGGATATTCTTTGCGCGCATATCTTCGATGGCGGCAGCGACATTTCTGGCGAAATCATGTGCGGCCCGGCCATGGTCGCGGAACGTGTCCGGCGCTGTCACGGTGCGGTGCTGCGCGGGCACGCCCTTTGCCCCGACCGCCGCCGGCGACAGCTGCGCCGTCGCGATGGTGGCGCCGTGATAGGCAAAGTCGGTGATGATCACCCCGGTGCCGCCGCTGGAATGCTGGGCGATGCGGATGGCGAGGTCGTTGGCCTCGCTGCCGGTGCAGGTGAACATGGCATGGCCGAGATGGGCCGGCACGGTGCCGAGAAGTTTCTCCGCGTAGTCGAGGATGATCTCGCTGAGATAGCGTGTGTGGGTGTTGAGCGTGGCGGCCTGCGCCGACAGCGCCTCGACGACACGCGGATGGCAGTGTCCGACCGAGGCGACGTTGTTATAGGCGTCGAGGAATCTGCGACCCTGGGCATCGTAGAGCCACACACCGCTGCCACGCACCAGATGGATCGGGTTGCGGTAGAAGGCGCGATAAGTCGGCCCGAGCAGCCTGGCGCGGCGCTCGAGCAGCGCGCGCTCCGATGCTGCCGCGTCGGCATTTGAAGGATATGGCGAGGACTGGGACACGAGCATTTACTCCGGATTGGAATTGTCGAGAAAATAGCGGCGGGCATCGGTGGATGACAGACCATCCAGCTTTTCAAGCGAGGCCCAGACCTCGGTGGCGAGGCGCAGCACATAGTCGCGCTTGGCCGGGAAGCGCTCGGCCTGCCAACTGGCGATATTGACGATGAGCGCAAGGCGGGCACGGATCAGATTGAAGAGAATGCTGATCTCTTCCTCCTCGAGCGGCTGCACGGACTGATAGCCGGCGACGAAGCGCGCGGCCGGCGCCAGCGGATGGCCTTCCGCCGGCCAGCGATAGACGGCGCCGACGGCGAGGTCGCAGATCAGCGGCGAATGGATCATGTCGCCGAAATCGAGGATGCCGCTGACGATTTCCGGCCGCGACGCGTCCATCACCACATTGTAGGAGTTCATGTCGTTGTGGACGATCTGCGCGCGCAGGGTGGGGATGACCGGCGCCGCATGCTGCTCGAAGGAGTCGATCGCGCGCTCGACCATCGCCCGCCGGCTCGGATCACTGATATGCGCCATCATCGGCCGTGTCTTGGCGACCTTGCGGATGTCCCAGAGCAGGTCGCTGCCGGCGGCCGGGTGGAAGAAGCCGCGCAGCGCCCGGCCAAGGCGGGCGAGGAAGATGCCGAGATTGCGATCCTGCGCATCGGAAGTCGGCGAGCGCGACAGCAGCTGACCGGGCAGATAAGCCACCAGCCGGATGATGCGCGGCGCCGATCCACCAACACTGGCTGCAAATTGCGGCTCGCCTTCAAGGCTTTTGCGCACCGAGGGAACCGGCAAGGTGGAGTCGACTGCAAGGATGTGGTCGAGCGCCTTGTTCTGGAAATCGGTGAAGCCGGCCTCTTCCGCCGGATGGGAGATCTTTAGAACGAACTCACGCTCGCCGTCGGCCTGGATGTGGAAATTGTGGTCGCGTTCGCCAGGCAGCGGACGCGCGGTGCCGGTCAGCCCATAGTACCGGCGCAGGATGGCGAGCGCTTCGGCCGCCGAAACATCAGGCGCGTCCTCGGCGAGTGTTTCGCCGAACGCATCGGGGACGGCCGCATTCATGGCTTAGCCTCGATAGGTTCAAGCCCGCACCAGTCGGCGATGAACAGCGCGATGGTCTGGGTGACCTTGCGCACCGAGTCGAGATCGACCGCCTCGTCATAACCATGCGGCATGCGGCAGATCGGGCCATAGACGATCGCCGGCGTGTCGGCATAGAGGCCGAAGAAGCGTGCATCCGTCGTCGCCGAGGTGACGTGTTCCGTCAGCGGCTCGCCCCAGACGGCGGTATGGCTGCGGCGCAGCACGGATTCCATCTCGTCGGCATCCTCCAGCACATAGCCTTCGGCCATGAAGCCGTTGTAGGTGAGGCTCGGCGGACGATTGGCCAGGAACGGATCGGCACGCGCCGCTTCGGCGATACAGGCCTCGAGCTCGGCTCTCGCGTCTTCGAGCCTCTGGCCGGGATAGGTGGCGACGCGCATCTCGAAGACACATCGCGCCGGAACGCTCGATGTCCATTCGCCCCCTTCGATCTTGCCGAGATTGAAGCGGATCGGGTGCGGGTGATCATGGAAATGCTTGTCGTCGACCTTGCGCGCGTTCCAGACGATTTCGAGTTGCTTCAGCGCCTGGATGATGACAAATGCCTTTTCGATGGCATTGGCCCCGGCCGAAAATGCACCCGACGCATGCTGCGGGTCGCCGTCGACCTCGACCCGGAACCAGATCGGCCCGACCTGCGCCCGCATCAGCCTCGGCTCCAGCGGTTCGGGAATGAAGGCGGCGTCGGCGCGGTAGCCGCGCTGCAGGCAGGCAAGCGCGCCATTGCCGGTGCATTCTTCCTCGACCACCGACTGCAGGTAAACGTTCGCGGCCGGCTGATAGCCAAGGCTGCGCAAGGCGGCCAGCGCATAGAGACAGGCGGACAGGCCGGCCTTCATGTCGCCGGCGCCGCGGCCATGCATCCAGCCGTCCTCGATCACCGGGTCGTAGGGATCGCGCACCCAGCGGTCGAGCGGTCCGGTCGGAACGACATCGATATGGCCGTTGAGGATCAGCGAGCGGCCGGTCGCGTTTCGCGGCGTATGCGTGGCAACGACATTGAAGGCGTCGTCATAAGAAACTGCCACGGGTGAAAAACCCGGCAGGTCGCGAATCGCATCGACATCGACGCGCCACATGTCGACGGCATAGCCGTCAGCCTCAAAGGCAGCCGCCATGAACGATTGTGCGGCATGTTCCTCGCCACGCTGCGAAGGAAAACGCACGAGCTCTTGCAGAAACGCTACCTGCCGCGCGAAGCCGTCATCGACCGCGCTCAGAATGGCCTCGTCCGCAATCCGCTCAGGCATCATATTTCACTTTCTTCTGAATGGTGTATCATATCTCATATGCCATTCCTGTGAAATGCAAGAGGCATACGCGCCAAACTTTCAGTCCAAGGTTTGCCGTTCGATGCTGCCATGGTCTTGGGGAGTTGGCATCGGATGCAGCAAGCCGATACTGCTATCTCTGGAAGACATGACGGGGAATGCGTTGATCACCGAAGACATGATGCCGGCCGAAATCACCGATCTCGCCATTGGCTACCATCGCCTGCCGGCGGGCAAGCTTGCCAATGCCGTGACGTGGATGGAGGCGCGCTCGCCGCAGCCCGATCTCGCGCACCCCTTGGCCATGACACGGATCACGACGCCCGACTGCGCTTCCTATCGGGCGATCTTCCTCGAGATCGGCGCGCCCTGGCTTTGGGACCGTGTTTCCGAAATGTCCGATGCCGAAATCACCGAGCATTTCGCCGACCCGCGCCAGCATCTCTACTACGGCCATGACGAGACCGGCGCCCATCTCGGTATGGTCGAATTCTTCGTCGCCGACAGCAGCGAGATCGAGATCATCTATTTTGGCCTGTTCCCGTCCCTGACCGGCAGGGGTTTCGGCAAACGGCTGATGGCCGGGGCACTGGACCTCGCATGGTGTCTCAACCCGAGCCGCATCTGGCTGCATACAAGCAGCTTCGATCATCACAGTGTCATCGGGTTCTACAGTGCCTGCGGGTTCGTGCCGTTCGCGACCGGATTTGAGATCGTCGACGATCCCCGGATCAAGGGAACCTTGCCGCGCGATGCCGCACCGCAGATTCCGCTGATCGAAACGGAGTGGAGCAATGGCAAGGGAGCCGCGCTTTCCCCGGAAAAGCGACAAGTTGCGCGGACCTAGATGAGAACAGCCCCGCAATCCGTCAGCCAAGCGTCGCCGCACCATCGCCGATGGGTGCGCCGCGAGACCATCCTGTCGACGCTGGAGCGCCATATCGACACGCGCATCGTGCTGTTCGCCGCGCCGGCCGGCTTCGGCAAATCGACGACGATGTCGCAATGGGCCGCGGAAGTCGCGCGCCACGGCCGGCTGACCGCATGGCTGTCCTGCGAGGCAACCGACAATGACGAGGGCGCCTTCCTGTCGCATCTGGTTGGCGCGCTCCGCCATCTCGTCCAGAGCCCAGCGGAACTCGACCTCGCCTTCCAGTCGAGCCCGATCCCCCAGCTCGATGTCGTGCTCTCGGCACTTGTGGCGGGTCTGGCGGCGCGCCAGGCCGACATCACCCTGTTCTTCGACGATTACCACGCCGTCGAGGCGCCGGCGGTGAAGCGGTTCATGGAGCGTCTGACCCGGCAGGCGCCGGCAAACGTCGCCTTCGTCATCGGCTCGCGCAGCCTGCCCGACCTGCAGCTCGGCAAGCTCCGGGTGCTTGGCGACGTCTTCGAAATCGGCCCGGACGATCTGCGCTTCGCCTCGTCAGAAGCGGAAGCCTTCTTCAACGACAAGCTGGGCTTGAGCGTCAGCAGCGGTGCGGTGGAAACCCTGTGCTCGCGCACCGAAGGATGGGCCGCCGGCCTGCAACTGGCCTCGCTGTCGCTGAGTGCCGCACATGCACCCGAAACCGTCATCGGCAACTTCACCGGCGCCAACCGAAACGTCGCCGACTTCCTGATGGGCGAAGTGTTCCTGGAACTGCCGCCGGCAATCGCAAAATTCCTGCTCTACAGTTCGATCTTCGAACGCTTCAGTGCCGAGGCCTGCCGAGCGGTGATGCGGGCGGCCGATGCCGAGGCGGCGATTACCGAGATCGAGACGCGCAACCTGTTCCTGGTGCCGCTCGACGAAGAACGGCGCTGGTTCCGCTACCATCATCTGTTCCGCGATTTCCTCAGCCGCGAAATGGAGCGGCGCGAACCGGAGATGATCGCGCCGCTGCATCTGGCGGCCGCCGAATGGTTCGGCGAGCGCAAGATGCTGACAGAGGCGATCGGGCACGCGTTGGCCGCCGGCGACCATGCCCGCGCGGCGGTGTTCGTCGAGAACAATGCGCTCGACCTCATCGCCCAGTGCCAGCTCCTCTATGTGCGTCAGTTGCTTGCGCTGCTGCCGAGGACGCTGATTGACCAGCGCATCCGGCTGCAACTCGTCGTGCTGTGGCTGGCGGTGCACAGCAGCCAACCCGAGATTGCGCAGCAGACGCTTAGCAACGCGCGCAAGCTGGTCGAGGCCGGACCGGCCGACGGCAGTGACCCGGGCACCATGACCGGCACGACGATAAAGGCCGAGCTCGTGGTCCTCGCCGCTGCCGTGCACAGCACGCTGGAGCAGTTCGATCAGGCGCGCGACACAGCCCTTGCGGCCCTGCGCGTCATTGCGCCCGATGCCTGGTTCATGGAGGGCGCGACCGCCAACGTCATAGGCTACAACCTCTATGCGCTGGGCGACCTCGAAGGTGCCCGCGCCGCGATCGACGCGGCACGACGGGCGCACGAGCGAAGCGGCAGCCTGCTCGGCGTCACCATCGCCAATTGCTACATGGCCGTGATCGAGCGTTCGGCGGGCCGCCTGCCCGCCGCAGAGCGGCTGCTGCGCAACGCCATCATCGAGGCCAGGGCGCGGATCGGTGCAAACTCCTATGCCGAAGCCCTAGCCGGAACGCTGCTTGCCGAACTCGCCTACGAGACCAATGCGTCGGGCGAGGCGTTGACGCTGGTCGAGAATCTCGGACCGCAGATCGAAGGCGCTGCGGTGATCGTCTATCCCTTGGCCAGCGTGCCGACCTATGCCCGCGTGCTGCAGCTGACCGGCCGCACCGAAGCGGCACTGGATATGCTTGAGCGCATCTATCAACGCGTGCGCGGCACCGTCTATCGCCGCCTGGCATCGATGATCGTGCATGACCGCATACGTGTGCTGCTCGACCAGAACCGCAATGTCGAGGCGCGCGCGCTGCTGACCGAGCATCGCGGCGAAGGGACCGAGGCTTCGATGGCCATCACCACAGCCAACGAGTTCGAGTTCTTCGCCGAAGGCCGCCTGCTGACGGCCGAGAAATCCTATGCCGCGGCCGCCCGAATTTTCGACGAATTGTTGGTGCGAACGAAAAGCAGCGGGCGCATGCGCCGCCATATCCTCGCGCTGATCCTGGACGCCAAGGCTGCCAGCGCTGCCCACGACCAACGCGAGGCAGACCGCAATCTCCTCGAAGCACTGCGTCTTGCCCAGCCGTCAGGCTTCATCCGTTCCTTCGTCGACGAGGGAAGGCCTGTCGTCGAAGGGTTGAGGCGGCTGCGTGCGGCTCAGGCGAAGACCGATCCCGCGCTGTCAGCCTATGCGACGCGCATCATCGATGCCGCGCAGGCGATGCCTGTCGCGACAAGCAAACTGACCGCACCAACCGCTGAGAAGGAACAGCTCACCCAGCGCGAGGCCGAACTGCTGCGCTATCTCACTGAGGGCATGTCCAATCGCGATATCGCCTTGGCGCTGTCGGTGAGCGAAACCACGGTGAAATGGCACCTGAAGAACATTTTCGGCAAGCTTGCGGTATCCAACCGGGTGCAGGCGGTGCGCGCCGCGCAAGGGTCAGCAGGCGCCCATCCCCCTCCGAAAGGAGGGGTATAGAATAACGGGCACAACCCCTCTTTCGGGTCGGGCCACATGATCGTCAGCCTGCTAGCGTCACCTGGTTTTCGGAGGACGCTGCGGATGGCGACAGGCTACGTTTTTCACGAACAGCTGATGTGGCACGACACCGGCCCCAGCGCCGACATGATGCCGCCCGGCCGTTTCGTGGAACCCGGCCGCCATCTGGAATCGCCCGGCTCGAAGCGCCGGCTGAACAACCTCATCCAGGTCAGTGGCCTGTCGCGTCATCTGGTGCCGATCATCCCAGAGCCAGTCTCGATCGAGGACCTGCTGCGCGTGCACACGCAACGCCATGTCGACGATATCCGCATGCTGAGCGAGCGTGGCTCCGGTTTCGCCGGACCACAGGCGCCGATCGGTCTCAACAGCTTCGACATCGCGCTGCTGTCTGCCGGCACCACCTATGCCGCCATGCGCGCGGTGCTGACCGGCCGCGTCGACAATGCCTATGCGTTGGCGCGGCCGCCGGGGCATCATGCCGAACCCGACCAGGCGATGGGCAACTGCCTGTTCTCCAACATCGGCGTTGCTGTCCGCCGGCTGCAGCATGAAGGTTTGCTCGGGCGCGCGGCGATAGTCGACTGGGATGTGCACCACGGCAACGGTACCGAGACGGTGTTCTATTCCGACCCGTCGGTGCTGACCATTTCCGTGCATCAGGACAATCTCTACCCGACCGGGCGCGGTGCGCTGGCCGACAACGGGAAAGATGCCGGCAAAGGCTACAACATGAACATACCTCTGCCGGGGGGCAGCGGCACCGGCGCCTATGAAGCGGCTTTCGACCGCGTCATCGCACCTGCGCTGCGCGCCTACAGACCGGACCTCGTCATCGTCGCTTCCGGCTTCGATGCGTCAGGCTTTGATCCGCTCGGCCGCATGATGCTCAACAGCGAATGCTTCAGGCGGCTCGCCGCGCGCATGGTGGCGTTGGCCGCGGAAACATCGCAAGGACGCCTGATCATGACCCATGAGGGCGGCTACTCCGAAGGTTATGTGCCGTTCTGCGGCCATGCCGTCATCGAGACGCTGGCCAATCACCGTACCGAAGTGGTCGATCCGCTGTCGGACCATATCGACGAGTGGGCTGGGCAGGATCTGCAGCCACACCAGGCTGCTGCGATCGATGCCGCAGAGGGGCTGCTCGCCGGCCTGCGCCAACGTCTCGCAAGCGCGGCCTGACGCGATGGATTTTCTCATCACCACGCTGCTCAATGCTCTGACGCTGATCAGCATCCTGATGCTGGTCGGGCTCGGGCTGGCGATCAGCTTCGGCCTGATGAACGTCACCAATTTGGCGCATGGCGAGTTCGTCACCGTCGGTGCTTTCGCGGTCTATTTCGTCCAGAGCATGGGCGGCTCGTTCTGGCTGGGATTGGCTGCGGCGCCCATCGCCGGCGCGGTGGTCGGCTGTATCCTCGAATTCGCCATCATCCGCCATCTCTATTCCAGGCCTGTCTCGACCGTGCTCGCCACCTGGGGCGTCAGCCTGATCCTGCAGCAAGGGCTGGAACTGACCTTCGGCCTCGGCGCCAAGCCGGTGACGCCGCCGATCGAGGGCACGCTCGATCTCGTCTTCACCGTCTATCCGGCCTACCGGCTGATCCTGATCGGCATCGCCATGCTGACCTTGCTCGGCGTCATCCTGCTGATCAGCCGGACGCCCTTCGGCCTCGATATCCGAACCGTCATCCAGAACCGCGAGATGGCCGAGGGCGTCGGCATCAACACGCGGCGTACCTACGCCATTGCCTTCACCTTCGGCGCGGCCATCGCCGGGCTTGCCGGCGGACTGGTCGCGCCACTGGCGATCGTGCTGCCGCAGATGGGGGTGAACTATCTCGCCAACGCCTTCTTCGTCGTCATCGTCGGTGGCGTCGGCTCGATTGGCGGCCTTGTCGCCGGCAGCGTCTTCGTCGGCGGGCTGACCAGCATCCTCAATTATCAGATCTCGCCGTCGCTGGCGCAGGCGATCGTGCTGCTGGCTGCTATCGTCGCTGTCCGTCTGCGGCCCAACGGTCTGTTCAACGGAGCGTCGCGATGATCGCCCGTGATCGCAACTGGCTGCTGATCTTCGCCACCTGCGTGGCGCTCGCGATCATCTATCCGTTCTTTGCCGGCGGCTATCAGCTGACGGTGATCCGCGACGCGCTGATCTTCGGCCTTTTCGCGGCGAGCCTCGACTTCTTCTGGGGCCGCACCGGAATCCTGTGTTTCGGCCACGCCGCCTTTTTCGGCATCGGCGGCTACATCATGGCGCTGGTCACACTCAATGATGCCATCCCCTTTGGAAGCTTACTCGGCATCATGGGTGCGGTGGCGGGTGCGGCCTTCGTCGCCGCCATCATCGGCTACTTCCTGTTCTTCGGCGGCATCCGTGGCAGCTATTTCACCATCGTCACGCTGGCCATGGGCGTCATCTGCCAGCAGGCCGCGGTCTCCTGGAGCTCGGTTACCGGCGGCGACAGCGGCCTGATCGGCATCCCGCCGATCGAGTTCGATCTTGGCGGGCTGCACGTCGATCTCAGCCAGGATCTGCCCAGCTACATCTTCGTCTCGGCCATCGTCGCCATGACGGTGCTGGCGCTCTGGTTGATCAGCCGTGGCCGCTGGGGCACGGTGCTGACCGCCATTCAAGACAATGAAATCCGGGCGGCCGCGCTCGGCCACAATGCGCCGTTGCGGCTGCTTGTCACTTTCGTCCTGTCGGCGGCGATCGCCGGCCTTGCCGGCGCCCTCTATGTCTGCATGGCCGGGCTGGTGGCACCCGATCTGTCCGGGCTGCTTCTGTCGACGGAAGTTGTCGTCTGGGTGGCGGTCGGCGGACGCGGCACGCTGCTTGGGCCAGTACTGGGCGCCATCTTCATTCAGCGCGCGCAGCAGACGATCAGCAGCTTCAACCCGAGCCTATGGCCCCTTCTGCTCGGCTGTGTCTTCGTCATCATCGTCTTCGTCCTGCCGGATGGCATCCTGTCGATCTACGCGCGGCTGAAAGGCCTGTTCAAGGGCAGGAGGCGCGCGCAATGAGCGACATCCTGCTGCAGGCTGAAAATGTCGGTATCCGCTTTGGCGGACTGCAGGCGCTGGAGGCTCTGAACCTCACCGTACGAGACAAGGAGCTTTGCTGCATCATCGGGCCGAACGGCGCTGGCAAGAGCACTTTCCTCAACGTGCTGACGGGCACGCTGCGTCCGACCAGCGGCAGCGTGCGCTTCCTCGGCCATGACATCGCCGGACTGCCGCTGCATCGCATCGCCCGGCTCGGCATCGCCCGCAAATTCCAGATACCCTCGGTCTTCCCGAACCTCTCGGTGGAGGACAATCTGAAGGTCGCGCGCTGGGGCGCGCCTTCGCCTGTGCGCCCGGTTGGTGAACTCTTGGAACTGGTCGCGCTCGGTAACCGTGCCGCCACGCTGGCCGGCGAGCTCGCGCACGGCCAGAAGCAATGGCTGGAGATCGGGATGGCGTTGGCGATAGAGCCGCGCCTGCTGTTGCTCGATGAACCCACTGCCGGCATGACGCCGCAGGAGACGCTGGCGACGGCGCAGATGCTGCTGCGCCTCAAGGGCGAGTTCTCGATTGTTGCCGTCGAGCACGACATCCGCTTCGTGCGGGCGCTGAACTGCGAGACGTTGGTGCTGCATCAGGGACGCCGGCTGCGCAGCGGTCCTTTCCATGACATCGAGACCGACGAGATGGTCCGCGATGTCTATCTGGGGAGGCGCTGATCATGCTGCGAACAATGGCGGTGTCGGCCGGCTACGGTCTGCTCCCCGTGCTGAACGGCATCGACCTCAGCGTCGCGCCGGGCGAAGTGATCGGCTTGCTCGGCCGCAACGGCGCCGGCAAGACGACGCTGTTGCGCGTCATCGCCGGCGGCTTGCGGGCAAGCGGCGGCGCCATAATCCTCCGCGACCAGGACCTCACCAACGCTCCGGCTTTCCGCCGCGCGCGCGCAGGCATCGCGCATGTGCCCCAGGGGCGCGGGATCTTTAACCAGCTGACGGTGCGGCAAAACCTGGAAGTCGGCACCCGCGCCGCCAAGGACCGTGGCGACGGCGGCATTCCGGCCGACATCTTCGGCTATTTTCCAATCCTGCGCGAACGCGAAGCGCAGGTCGCCGGCACGCTTTCGGGCGGCCAGCAGCAGATGCTGGCGATCGGCCGCGCACTCTGCGGTCTGCCGTCGGTGCTGCTGCTCGACGAGCCCTCGGAAGGCATCCAGCCGAACATCGTGCAGTCGATCGCCGAACTGGTGCCGCGCATAGCCCGCGAGCGCGGCATCGCGATCGTTCTGGTCGAACAGAATCTCGATCTCGTTCTCAAGGCATCGGACCGTTGTCTGGTGATGGAGAAGGGCAGGATCGTCCATGAAGGCGCGCCGGAGGCGTTCGCCGACGAGACCCTGCTCAAGGATTTGTTGGCTTTATAGGGCCCGCCCGAAGCGCGCCTGGACCTGTTGGCTTTGTAAGGCGTGCATGGGGCGCGCCTGGGACTGGAAGGGAACACAACAATGATAAGCAGAAGAACTGTCTTGAAATCCGGCGGCGCCGCGGCCGCCTTCGCCATCGTCGGCGCGCCGTCGATCCTGCGCGCCGCCGACACCGTCAAGGTCGGCCTGTCGATCCCGATCACCGGGCTGCAGGCGATCCTCGGCGAGACGCTGCTCAATTGCTACAAGCTGGCCGCCGCCGAGCTCAACGCCGCCAACGGCATTGGCGGACGCCAGGTCGAGCTCATCATCGAGGACAACCAGACCACGACCAAGGGCTCCATCGACAAGGCGCGCAAGCTCATCAACGAAGACAAGGTCGACGTGATCATGGGCACGATCATTTCGCCCGAACGCAGCGCCACGCTGTCGGTCACCTCGAAGGCCAAGAAGCTGTTCTTCTACCCGACCAATTTCGAAGGCGGCGAATGCAACCGCTACTTCGTCGCCACCGGCCCGATCCCGATGCAGCAGGTCGACCCGATGATGCCGTGGGTGGCCGAGAACCTCGGCAAGACGATCTATGTCATGGCTTCGGACTATGCCTGGCCGCAGAAGATGACCGAGGCGATCACGGCGGCCTATGAGAAGGCCGGCGGCAAGATCATCGGCGCCGACTACTATCCGTTCGGCACCACCGATTTCGGCCCGGCCTTCCAGAAGATCAAGTCACTGAAGCCCGATGTCGTCTGGTCGATGGTGGTCGGCAACGACGCCGTCACCCAGCTCAAGCAGTATCGCAGCTTCGACATCAAGCAGCCGCTGATCGCCCCGCTCGACGAGGTCTTCAACAAGGACGCGCTGCCGCCCGGCGTGGCGGCCGGCACCTATGCGCCGCAACCCTACTGGATGGCGCTCGACAACCCGGTCAACAAGAAGTTCATCTCGAGCTTCCGCGAGAAGTTCGGTCAGGAGAAGATGGTCAACGGCATCGGCGAGGCCGGCTACAACGGCCTGCATCTCTATGCGCTGGCCGCCGAGAAGGCTGGATCGTTGAAGGACGATGATGTGCTGGCCGCGCTGCCGTCGATCGAGTTCGACGCACCGCAAGGCAAGATTCGTGTCGACGCCACCAACAACCACACGCTGTGCCATTCCTATGTAGGCAAGGCGGCGGCCGACGGCATCGGCTACGAGATCGCTAAGGACTTCGGCACCATCGAGCCGGTGACGCCTTACTGCAAGGTGTAGGGTCTTCCGCCCAAGCAATCCTGACGGCGGCTTGTCGCTGCCGTCAGGGCGTCTGCGGCGCTGGCAGCCGCTCGCGCAATTCGTCGACGAGCACCCTGGTGTTTTCGGAATAGTCGATGGGCACGACGACGAGATGCACGCCGCCGCCGGTGAAGGCCTTTTCAAGCGCCGGCCGCAAGTCGGCGATCTCCGCAACCCTGGTCCCCTTGGCGCCATAGGCCTCGGCATACTTGACGAAATCGGGATTGCCGAAGGTCATGCCGAAATCCGGAAATTCGCCAACCGCCTGCTTCCAGCGGATCATGCCGTAGGCATGGTCTTCGAGCAGCAGGACGACGAGGTTGAGCTTGAGCCTGACGGCGGTTTCCAGTTCCTGGCTGTTCATCATGAACCCGCCATCGCCACAGATGGCCATGACACGGCGCTGCGGATAGAGTAGTGCCGCCATCATCGCCGACGGCAAGCCCGCGCCCATGGTGGCCAGCGCATTGTCGAGCAGGATCGTGTTTGCCATGCGCGTCCGGTAGTTGCGCGCAAACCAGATCTTGTACATGCCGTTGTCGAGGGCGAGAATCCCGTCGGCCGGCATCACGGCGCGCACGTCGTGCACGATGCGCTGCGGCGTGAAGCGATCTTCGGTGGCGCGCGCGGCGATCCGGCTCAGAATGCCTTCGCGCAGCGGCAGCAGGGCCTGCGCGTTGGGGATCTTGCCCTCGATGCGGTCGGCCAGCAGCGCCAGCGAAGGGCCGAGGTCGCCGACGATTTCGGCTTGCGGGAAATAGACCTGCTCGACATCGGCTGATTGGTAGCCAACATGAATGACCTTCGGCCCCTTCGCTCCCATGATGAAGGGCGGCTTCTCCACGGTGTCGTGACCGATGGTGATGATCAGATCGGCCTGCTCGATGGCCTCGTGCACATAGTCGCGCTCCGAAAGGGCTGCCGTTCCCATATAGAGCTCCGTGCCGCCGGGCACGGTTCCCTTGCCCATCTGCGTGGTGAAATAGGGAATTTGCGTGCGCAGCACGAACTGCGCGACATCGGGGGTCACGCGCGGTCGCGACGCCGCCGCGCCGAACATCAACAGCGGACGCCTGGCTTCCATGATCATACGGGCGGCGCGATCAAGCGCGCCCGGGCTGGCCAGCGGCAGTTCGACGGGGTGCGTCGGCACCAGCGCGATCGGTTCACACTCGGCCGCCGCAATGTCTTCCGGCAGTTCAAGATGTACGGGGCCGGGACGCTCTTCCTGGGCGACACGGAAAGCTTCGCGCACCAGCGAGGGGATCATCTTCGGCGAGACGATCTGGCGCGACAGCTTGGTCAGCGGCTTCATCGCCGCGACGATATCGACGATCTGGAAGCGCGCTTGCCGGGATGACAGGATGCCCTTCTGGCCGGTGATCATGATCATCGGCATCGCGCCGAGCAGCGCATAGGCCGAACCGGTCGAAAGATTGAGCGCGCCTGGGCCAAGCGTGGTGATGCACACACCTGCCTTGCCGGTGAGCCTGCCATAGGTGGCGGCCATGAAAGCGGCTGCCTGCTCGTGGCGGGTCAGGATCAGCTGGATCGAGGAGCGGCGGATGGATTCGACGATATCGAGATTTTCTTCGCCGGGAATGCCGAAAATCCGTTCGACCCCTTCGTTCTCGAGGGCCGCGACGAACAAGTCCGAACCTTTGGTCATAAACTGTCTCTCCCGCAACATTCCGTCGGCCACCTTCATATGGCATCGGAATGCGACGCCTCAAAGAGGCATCTTCGGCCGCGGGTCAGAGCCGCGTGTTGCAGCTCGCCGCCTTCGGCGATGCGAAAAGTTCCTTCGGCGCGGACCACTGGCTGACGGTCGCGCCGCGCGTGCCGGTGATCAGCGAGCGCAGTTCCGACAGATAGGTCTGCACGAAGAACGAGGTCTGGCTTTCCAGCGGCGTGTAGGGGCCTGGCCGGTAGGCACGGGACATAATGCCGTCGGCATTGTCCTCGGTGATCTTCTTGTCCTGCACCGTGGTGACGTCCCACATCCAGCTGATCGCATCGGCGTCGATGTCGTTATCGGCATCCTTGTCGACGAGCCAGGTCAGGATGACGTCTGTTTCCATGGCGTTGCGCGGTATCATCTGGAACAGCGTGACATAATCATTGGCAGCACTTGCAAACGACAGGCGTCCGAGGCGAAAGCCGCTTTCGCCGCCATCATAGGCGTGACGACCACCCATCAGGCACGAGAGCCCCTCGCCCGTATTGGACAGCGTGTTACGGCCGGAGCCGATCGGCTTGCGGTGCATGGCAAACGGCATCGTGTCGAGGTCGCCTGCTTGCCATGCGCCCTTGTGGAACTCGGCATCGCCGATGACGCTGTGCCAGGCCTCGATTTCGTTCTGCCACTCGACCGCCTTGTCGGCATCGCGGGTCGCGGTCACTTTGACATGGCCGTTGACGCGGTAATATTCGGGATGAGCCGGCCGGCAGTGATAGCATTCGAGAAAATTCTCGAGCACCAGCTTCCAGTTCGCCTTGGTCAGATAATTCTTGCGGGCGACGATGCGTGCACGGTCGAGGCCGTTTTCGCGCAAGCCGCCCGTCAGCCCGTCCGCGACAGGCTGGATGTCGGGCAGCGAACTAGCATCGAGGCCGCAGAAGACGAGGCCGCCGAAACCCTTGCAGGGCACGCGGTGCAGTCCCAGCGCTTCCGGATCGACGCTTGCCGGCAGATCCTGCCGCGACTGCAATTCACCGGTCAGCCTGAACGACCAGGCATGATAGGGGCAGACCAGAAGCTTGCCGCGACCATCTTTGGCGCAGAGCCGCGAGCCGCGATGGGTGCAGACATTGTAATAGGCCGCGATGTCGTCCTCGCCATCGCCGAAGCGCACGACGATGATCTCCTCGTCGAACAGCTGGCGCACGATGTAGCGGCCCTTTTCAGGCACCTCGCTGGCATGGGCGACAAGCATCCATTGGCGTGGGAACCACAAGTCACGCTCCAGCGCGAAGATCGCAGGGTCGGCATAGAAGGCCTGTTCCAGCGACCAGTCCGGACGTTGCCGGTCGATCAGCCTGACGGTCTCGCTTCTGTCGATAGGCTGGCTGTTCGGTGTGTAGGCCTGCACGGCAAACACCTTTCTGCTCGCTGGCGTTAGGATGATTTTTCGATAGAGTGTGCGATGCGGAAAGGCTTGCGGCAAATACAGAAATAATAGACCTCCATATCGAAAAGGCATGAATGCAGGTTCGGATCGTGAAAACCCTCAAGACATCGCTTCCCCTGCTGAACGCCATGGTCGTCTTCGAGGCTGCCGCCAGGCATGGCGGGCTGACGCTGGCCGCGCAGGAGCTCAACATCGCACAATCGGCGGTCAGCAGGCATGTCGCCAACCTCGAGCGCCAGTTGTCGGTCGAGCTGTTCACGCGCAAAGGCAACCGCGTCGCCGTCACCGGGGCCGGCAACACGCTGGCCGAAGCGATCCGCGAGGGTCTCGGCACCATCAGGCAAGCGGTCGAGGATTTGACCGCGCACGACAGCGATACATTCGTGGTCGGCTGCAGCCACGATTTCGCGCAGGCATGGCTGATGCCACGCTTCGACCTCATCACATCGCGGGTGGCCGGCGACCGGGTGCTTTTGCAGACATCCACCGATTACAGGGATTTCGACCAGCCCGAAGTGGCGCTGTCGATCCGTTTCGGCGAAGCCGGGCAATGGCCCGAATTCGTGGCCGACAAACTGCTCGACGGCGAATGGTTCCCGGTTTGCGCACCGGCGTTCCTGGCGCGTTACCCGGGGCTCGCCTCGGAGGACCCCGAGGCTTTCCTGGCGGTGCCGCTGCTGCACCAAGTGACGCCGCCCGGCGCGATCGACAGTTGGCAGTCATGGATCGGAACCGAGCGGAAACTCGATGGGCCTCGGTTCACCAGCTACATGTCGATGATCCATGAAACCATCGCCGGGCGCGGAGCTGCGCTCGCCTGGGCGGGGTTTGCCGACGAGCATCTGCGTCGCGGCCAGCTCGTCCGGCTGACGAAAACCTCGCGTCGCCACGCCGGCTCCTTCCACATCGTCATGAGGAAGAATGCCGGCCCGGTGGTCAGGGCGGTGGCGCAGGCGCTGCTGGCCAGCGTCGGCGACAGCTAACAGATCAGGCCTCGCGACCAAACCGCGACGCTTCATGACGCGCGCCCCAGGCCGGCATGGCGGCCTCGATCTCGGCCTCCGACTTGAAGGCATCGGAGGCGTAGCGATCGACACGGAACCGCTCGGCGGAAACGAACGGGGTGTGCCCGAGGACCAGTTCGCAGGATAGCCGGCCAAGACCCGGTCCATGGGTGACGCCGCTCTCATTGTCGCCGCCGACGACCACGACATTGTCGCTGCCGGGCACCTTGCCGACGACAAGGCCGTTGTCGGGCGTGTAGCACGGCACGCCTTGCGCCCAGCTCGCGATCGTCGAACCGCGCAGCGGCGGGAACACAGTCTGCAACTCGGCAAGCTCCTGCTCGGAGGTCTCCCGCATCAGCTCGATATTGTGCGGCTGGCCAGGTTCGATCTCGTTGTCGTCGGTCTTGTAGAGAGGTTTGTAATGCCGGCCGGTTCCCCACATGACGGCGCCGAATGTTTCGCGCAGCCACAGCCGCAATTCGCGGCACTGGACCGTGGGAATGGTCGACGGCAGCCCGCGATCGTCGGTGACGATGCGCGTTGCGACGACGCGCAGCAGCGGCAACTTCCAGCCGAGGCCTGACATGACCTGGTTGTTCCAGGCGCCGGCGGCAACGATCACGCCGTCAGCCTCAAGGCTGCCCTGATCGGTCTCGATGGTCACCCGATCGCCGGCATCATGGACGGCCGTTACGCGTGTGCCGCTGCGAAAAACACCGCCGAGCTCGCTGATCTGGCCGGTCAGTACCCCCATCGCCAGCTTGGTGTCGAGCTGGATGCCATGCGGATTGTAGGCGGCCGAATGGACCCGCGCCGGATCGATGAGGCCCTGCATCTTCTGGCCGATCTGCGCGGCGTTCAAATCCTGCATTTCCGGCGGTGCATAAGGAGAGTCCAGCACCGGTCGGACGAAACGCTCGCGCCCGTCCTCGGTCAGCGCCATGACCAAGGTGCCGTTCGGCCGATAGCCGATCTCGACGCCGACCTCGTGCAGCCTGCGATAGAAATCGAGGCCATATTGCTGCAGCTGAAGGCCCTCTTCGCCAAGCGGGATCATGCCGGCGGACCAATGGGAGACGAAGCCAGCACCAGCGCTTGTGGTTGCGGCACCCGGCTGGCCGGCATCGATGACCGTCACTTGGCGCACGCCGGACCGCAGCAAATGGAAAGCCGCGCTGCAGCCGATAATGCCGCCGCCGATCACGGCGATATGCCTGCTATCGCTCCCGCCATGGCTTCCGTTTGAGCTCATCTTTGTTCTCCCTTTTGCCGATGGTCCGGTCGGAGCGACATGCAGCGACGGCGACCATATAGGCCCGTTCGGAGCTGTCTAGACACATGTGTCTGTGGCCTGATACTTGAGGCGCACTGCATCTGGATCGCACGTCCGGAACGCCGCTTGATCCGGCCTTCCGTCGTGTCGGCGTTGCCAAGAGAGTGAGGAAAAAGTGAGCGTTTCGACTGCCGCCAAGGCCATTTTCGACACTGAAATCATATGGGACGCACATTCCGGCTTCATGCCGGACCCAGCTGCGGACCTGAACAATCTGCAGATCTGGCGCGACGCCGGCATCGACTATCTGTCCATCGATGTCGGCTTCGACCTGTTGCCCTGGGAGCAGACAGTGCGGACGCTCGCAAATTTCCGTCACTGGATCCTTGCCAATCCCGAGCACTACACGCTGGTCTCCTCGGTCGCGGAAATCCGCAAGGCCAAGCTCGAGGGCAAACTGGCGATCACCTTCGACATCGAGGGCATGAACGCACTCGACGGCCGCATCGAGATGGTGGAGTTCTATCACCATCTGGGCGTGCGCCAGATCCTGTTCGCCTATAACAGGAACAACCTCGCCGGCGGCGGTTGCCACGATGTCGAGACCAGCCTGACGGCGTTCGGCCGCCAGGTCATCGACGAGATGAACCGACTCGGCATGTTCGTCGACGTCACCCACACCGGCTATCGCACCTCGATGGAGGTGATGGAGTACTCCAACCGCCCTGTTATTTTCTCGCACTCCAACGCCAAGGCCCTGTGCGGCCATGGCCGCAACATCACCGACGAGCAGATCAAGGCCTGCGCGCGCACCGGCGGCATAGTCGCGATCGTAGGGCTCAATCGTTTCCTGGGAGAGGGACGCACGGACTCGGACAGGCTGGCTGACCACATCGAATATCTCGTTGACATGGCTGGCCCAAATCATGTCGGCATCGGGCTGGACTACGCCTTCCCCGTCGACGTCAAAGGCATCGACCGTATCATTTCCGACAATCCGCAATTCTGGCCCAAGAGCGAATATCCGGAAGGGGCGACGACCTACGCGGCTCCAGGTCAGATGCGCGAACTGACCGAGGTTCTTCTGCGCCGCGGCCAGTCCGAGCAGACCGTGCGCGACGTCCTGGGCGGCAATTTCATGCGCCTGGCGGCTGAAATCTGGAAGTAAAGGGAAGCAGAGAGGCGCATCTCCGCTCAAGCACTTGATCCAGGTCCCACCGAATGGCGAGGCCAGGCCGCGCCGTGTGGGCGATCACATTTCGCCCGCCCGCTTGCCAAAGTCGACGCGCCGGCGGGGTCGGAACAGATGTGGAGATTTTCCGCAAGATCGCTCGTATCCAAGATTCGGACATGCCGGCAAAATTTTCGCTAGACATACGTGTCTATTATTAGCAGTTTTAGCTGACCGACACATTCGGCCCGGCTTGGAGAATGGCCAGCGGCCTGAAAACAAGACAACGAAAACAGCAGAGGGGTAGAGCATGTCCATCCTAGCCAACGCCAAGGTTTCGCGCCGCAGCCTGCTTGCCGGAGCCGGCGCTTTCGGCCTCGCCTCAATGGTCAATCCACGAGTTTCCTGGTCGAGCGACGGGCCGATCCTTAAGGTGCGATCCTACGCCGACATCCAGACGCTCGACCCTTGTTTCCGGTTGGCGGCACCCGAAGGCGACATCACCAGCGTCATCTTCGCCGGCCTCGTCGTCACCACGCCGGGCGACAGCTGGGGCTGGCGGCCGATGGCGGCAGAGACGATCAAGCAGCTCGATCCGCTGACCGTCGCCTTCCAGTTGCGTGACAATATCGGCTTCACCGACGGCTACGGCCAGATGACGGCCGAAGACGTCAAGTTTTCGATCGAACGCATCGCCGACCCCGCCAACAAAAGCCCCTATTCCGGCGACTGGGCAACGCTCAAGGAAGTCGAGGTCAAGGACAAGCTGTCGGGGCTGATCCACCTGAAGCAGGCCTTCGCGCCGCTGTGGACGTCGACCTTGCCGACGCCGTCCGGCACCATCCTGTCGAAGCGCGCCATCACCGAACTCGGTGGCAAGATGGGCGTCAAGCCGGTGGCCCAGTCGGGCCCCTACATCCTGAAGGAATGGCTGCCCAAGCAGCGCACCGTGCTGGTGCGCAATCCCGACTGGAAGTACGAGCAAGGCGCCTTCGCAGAAATCCACATCCATCCGATCGAGGATGAGAAGACCGCCGAACTCGGCTACGAAGCCGGCGACCTCGATTACACCTGGACCGCGGTCTCCTCCATCTCGCGGCTAAAGCAGACACCGCCGCCAAAGACGACCGTGGTCGAGAAGCCTTCGCTGGCCTTTGTCTGGCTCGGCATGAACCAGGATGTCGCTCCCTTCAACAATCCCAACATGCGCCGCGCGGTTCAGTACGCCGTGGATCGCAAGGCGGTGGTCGACGCCGCCTATTTCGGCGCCGCCGCAACGGCCACCGGCATCATCGCGCCCGGCCTGCCCGGCCATCGCGAGAAGAACCTGTTCGATTTCGATCCGGACCGTGCCCGCGACATGATCGCCAAGGAAGGACTGGCCGGCGCGACGATCACGCTCGACATTCTCAACAAGACGGAGCGCCTGACCGCGGCGCAGGTCGTGCAGTCGAACCTGCAGGATGTGGGCCTCACCGTGGAGATCAAGCAGAACGACAGCGGCACCTTCTGGACGCTGGGCGCCAAGGAAGGCGACTACTACAAGAAGCTGCAGATGATCATCAGCCGCTTCTCCATGCAGCCGGACCCGAGCTGGGCGACAGCCTGGTTCACGCGCGACCAGATCGGCGTCTGGAACTGGGAGCGTTTTTCCAGCGAGGAGTTCGACAAGCTCAATGCCGAAGGCATGGTCGAGCTCGACCCGGCAAAGCGCGATGTCATCTACAAGAAGCTGCAGGACCTGATGGAGGAGAACGGCAATTATGTTTTCCTCACGCATGAGGTCACTGGCATCATGAATCGAGACACGCTTGTGGCCGGCCTGAAGCCGAATGGCGAACCCGTGTTCACCGATTTCAAACCGGCATGATATCGGCGGGCGGGACTCGTCCCCGCCAAAGACCATCCGACAGGTACCGAAAATGATCCGCTACGCCCTCAAGCGTCTGTGGCTTGGCGCCATCATCATCAGCGTCGCCATGATGATGATGTTCGCCATGGTTTACCTCATTCCGGGCGACCCGGCCTCCGTCGCGCTGGGGCCGCGCGCGACGCCGGAGATGATGGAGGCGCTGCGCGTACGCATGGGCCTCGACCAGCCGGTGTGGCGGCAGTTCCTGCACTTCTACGGATCGGTCCTGCGCGGCGACCTCGGCACCGAGGTTCTGTCGAACCGGCCGGTGCTGGATGTGGTGATGGAACAGCTTCCGTTCACGCTGGCGCTGGTGGTCGGCGGCATCACCTGGTCGGTGGCGCTCGGCATCCCGCTTGGCTGCATCGCGGCAGTGCGGCGCGGGGGCTTTGTCGATCAGGTGATCGGCGTGCTGTCGGTGGCGATGATCGCCGTGCCGTCCTTCGTCGTCGCCATCTATTCGCTGCTGGTGTTTGCGGTCGCGCTGCAATGGCTGCCGGCGATCGGCGCCGGCGAACCGGGCGACCTCGCCAGCCGGCTCCAGCACCTCATCCTGCCGTCGCTGGCGGTCGGGCTTGGCTGGATCGGCTACATCTCACGCATGGTGCGCGCCTCGATGCTGGAAACGCTGGAGGCCAGCCATATCCGCACGGCGCGCGCCTTCGGTCTGACCGAGCACCGGATCGTCTACACCTACGCGCTGCGCATCGCCGTGCTGCCGACGATCACCCTGCTCGGCGTCGGCATCGGCCACATGCTGTCATCTTCCGTCTTCGCCGAAATCGTCTTCGCCCGCCCCGGCATAGGCAAGCTGGTCTATGAGGCGATTTCGGTGCGCAACTACCCCATCGTTTCCGGAGCCGTGCTGGTCACCACGGTCTTCTTCGTCCTCGTCAACGTAGCGGCCGACATCCTGGTCGGCCTATTGGATCCCCGTGTCAGATCAAGTTTCAACTGAGCTGCCCTCCCGCAGCAGCCGTCTCGGCATGATCTGGCGCACCGTGCGCCGCATCATGCGCGAGCCGCTCGGCGCCGTCGGCCTGACGCTGGTGACGGTGGTGGTGCTGTCGGCGGTGTTCGCCAGCGCCCTGACCAGCTATGCGCCGAGCAAGATATCGCCGGCCGAACGCTTCGCTTCGCCCAGCCTCATTCACCTGCTCGGCACCGACCATCTCGGCCGCGATCTTCTCACTCGCGTCCTATACGGCGGACGCGTTGCATTGCTGATTGCGCTCGGCGCGACAGCGGTGTCGCTGGTTGTCGGCGTCGTGCTGGGGCTGATCGCCGGCTATGGGCCGCGCTGGCTCGACAATGTGCTGCTGCTGATCTTCGATGCAGTGAAGAGCTTTCCCACCGTCATGCTGGCGCTGACGCTGGTCACCCTGTTCGGCCCCTCGCTCTACGCGGTGGTGCTGGTGGTGATGCTGGTCAATGTGCCGGGTTATGCCCGCATCATCAGAACCCAGACGCTGGTGCTGAAGTCAGCCGAACATGTCATGGCGGCACGCTCGATGGGCGCCAGTGCGGGCCGCATCCTGCGTGTCCATATCCTGCCCAACATCATCGGCCCGATCCTGATCCTGATATCGATGGACATTCCCGTGGTGGTGGCGATCGAGGCCGGAATGAGTTTCCTCGGGCTCGGCGTGCGGCCGCCGACGCCGAGCTGGGGCGCAATCCTCAATGACGGCTTCGCCAACATCCGCGATTCCTACTGGATCGTGATTGCCGGCGGCCTGCCGATCGTGCTGACCACGCTCGGCTTCACCTTCTTCGGCGAGACGCTGCGCGACCTCTTCGATCCCCGGCTGAAGGGACGCTCATGACGGTTCTCGAGGTCAGAGATTTGAGCGTCGCCTTCCACACCGAGAACGGGTGGCTGGAAGCGCTGAAGCAGGTGAGCTTTTCCGTACCAGCCAACCGCAGCGTCGGCGTGGTCGGCGAATCCGGCTGCGGGAAATCGACGCTCATCAACGCCATTCTCGGCCTGCTCGCCGACAATGGTGAAATCACATCGGGCGAGATCATCTTCGAGGGCGACAAGGACCTTGCCGGCTCGACCCGACCGCGATGCGCGGCCTGCGCGGGCAAAGGATCGCCACCGTGTTCCAGGATCCGATGGGTGCGCTCAACCCGGTGCTTTCGGTGGGGCGGCAGATGCGCGACATCCAGTATCGCTCCGGTCTGTCGAAGCGGGACAAGGATGCGCGTTCGGTCGCCATGCTGCGCAAGGTGCGGATTCCCGATCCGGAAAGCCGGCTGACACAGTTTCCGCACGAGTTCTCCGGCGGCATGAAGCAGCGCATCGCCATCGCCATGGCGCTGATGATGGAACCGGCGCTGCTGATCGCCGACGAGCCGACAACTGCGCTCGATGCCACGCTGGAGGTGGCCACCATCGAACTGCTCAAGGATCTGCAGCGCGACATCGGCTGCTCGGTGCTGTTCATCTCGCATCATCTGGGCGTGATTGCCGAACTCTGCGACGAGATGATCGTGATGTATGCCGGTGAGGTGGTGGAGAGCGGCACGACTCGCGAGATCTTCCACGATGCGCGCCATCCCTACACGCAGAAGCTTTTGGCCTGTGATCCCGCGCGGCTGTCGCAGCGGGTTGCCCGCCTGCCGACCATCGCCGGGACCTTGCCGGACCTGCGCCGCCGACCAAGCGGCTGCGTCTTCCAGCCGCGCTGCGATCGCGCCGACGCCCAATGCCTGACGACGCCTCCCAGCGCAATCCTCGGTGGGTCTCACATCGCCCACTGCTGGCATGCGGACATTCCCTTGGGAGCGATGAACGCATGAGCTCCGACGACCTGCTCCGCGTCAGCGATTTGCGAGTCTCGTTCCGGGTTGGCGGCCTGTCCGCCAGGCTCGCCGGGCGAGCCACCGAGATCGAAGCGGTGTCCGGTGTCAGCTTCACTCTTCAACGAGGCAGCACCTTCGCGCTGGTCGGCGAATCCGGCTCGGGCAAGACGACGCTGGCGCGCACCCTCAACGGTCTTCAGCCGGTGAAAGCGGGCACGATCCTGTTTGAAGGGCAGGAACTGCAAGGCCTGTCCAACACCGCCATGAAACCGGTGCGGCGGCGCATGCCGATGATGTTCCAGGATCCGGTCGGGTCGCTGTCACCACGGCTCAGCGTGCGCTCGCTGCTGTCGGAGCCTTTCGTCATCCACGGACTATCGGATCGCGATCTCAACGCCGAAGTCACACGGCTTCTTGCGCTGGTCGGACTGCCGCGCGATTTCGCCGACCGCTACCCGCACCAGCTTTCCGGCGGCCAGGCACGCCGCGTCGGTGTGGCGCGGGCGATCGCGCTGGACCCGGTGCTGGTCGTCGCCGACGAACCGACCGCCGGCCTCGACGTCTCGGTGCAGGGAGAGGTGCTGAACCTGCTCAACGATCTGCGCGACCGCATGGGCCTGTCGATGCTGATCATCACCCACAATCTGCATGTCGTGCGCCAGATCGCCGACCGCATGGCGGTGATGTATCTCGGACGCTTCGTCGAGCAGGGTGAAACCGAAGCGATCTTCCGCGCGCCGCATCATCCCTATACGGCGGCACTTCTGTCCGCCAATCCGGAGCCCGATCCCGACAGGGTGCATCAGCGCATCACGCTGCCGGCTGACGTTCCGTCCCTGCTGGCGCGCCCTTCAGGCTGCGAATTTCACACACGCTGTCCGCAGGCCCAGGGCCGTTGCGCGGTCGATGTCCCCGTCCCGGTCACGGTCGGAAACAGCCGCCTGACCTGCCATTTCCCGCTGAACACATAGGACCGCCACCGGCGCAAGTGTCGGCCGGGGCGTTGAGAGGAGCCGCCATGCAAGATATCCGCGTCGTCACCGATTTCCCGCGAAAAATCCGC
This sequence comes from Mesorhizobium sp. WSM4809, assembly GCF_055811655.1. Classification (NCBI taxonomy): domain Bacteria; kingdom Pseudomonadati; phylum Pseudomonadota; class Alphaproteobacteria; order Hyphomicrobiales; family Phyllobacteriaceae; genus Mesorhizobium; species Mesorhizobium sp. WSM4809. The sequence continues at coordinate 259,246 of NZ_JBVVQW010000001.1, read as the reverse complement.
GAGATCGAGAATCTTTGGATTCCGATGCCCGACGGCGTCAAGCTGGCGGCTAGAATCTGGCTGCCGGAAGACGCCGAGGCCGATCCGGTGCCGGCGATCCTCGAATATCTGCCCTATCGCAAGCGTGACGGAACGGTGGAGCGCGATGCGCTGACGCATCCCTATTTCGCCGGTCACGGCTATGCCGGCGTGCGGGTCGACATGCGCGGCTCGGGCGACAGCGAGGGGCTATGCAAGGGCGAATACCTGGAGCAGGAACAGGATGACTGCCTGGCGGTCATCGAATGGCTGGCCCGGCAGCCTTGGTGTTCGGGAAGCGTCGGCATGATCGGCATCTCCTGGGGCGGCTTCAACGGGCTGCAGGTCGCGGCCCGCCGGCCGCCGGCGCTGAAAGCCGTCGTCTCGCTGTGCTCGACCGACGACCGCTACAACGACGACGTGCATTATCTCGGCGGCGCGATGATGTGCGACAATCTGATGTGGGGCACCACCGCCTGGGCCATCGCCATGACCCCGCCGGATCCGCTTGTTGTCGGCGACCGCTGGCGCGATCTTTGGGAGCAGCGGCTGAACGGCAACGGCATCTGGATGCAGGACTGGTTCGAACACCAGCGCCGCGATGATTTCTACAAGCACGGCTCGATCTGCGAGGACTATTCCGATGTCGAAATCCCGGTCTATGCCGTCGGCGGCTGGGCCGACGGCTATCCCAATCCGATCTTCCGGATGCTGGAAAAGCTGAGCGGTCCTCGCAAGGGCCTGATCGGACCCTGGGGCCACAAATATCCGCACTTCGCCATGCCCGGCCCGCGTATCGGCTTCCTGCAGGAGTGCCTGCGCTGGTGGGATCAATATCTCAAGGGCATCGACACCGGCATTGCCGACGAGCCGATGCTGCGCGCCTGGATCCAGGATCCCGCACGGCCGGCGGCGATCTATGACGAGCGGCCCGGCCGCTGGGTGGCGGAACCGGCGTGGCCGGGACCCGGCGTCGGCGAAAAGGTGCTGAACCTTGCGCCGCATGTGCTGAGCGAAGCCAAGGGCGCAAACGCGATCCTGGAGGTTTCATCGCCACAGACGGCCGGCCTGTCGTCCGGCGCCTGGTGCGGCTATGGCGTGATGCCGACCTTGCCGGTCGACCAGCGCATGGAAGAAGGCAATGCCCTGATCTTCGAGACGGCGCCGTTGACCGATGCGGTCGAGATCCTTGGCTTCCCCGAATTCGAGGTCAAGCTCTCCTCCGACAAGCCCGTCGCCCTTCTGTCCGCCACGCTGTCGCAGGTATTTCCTGAAGGTGCCGCCTCGCGTATCAGCTACGGTATTCTCAATCTGAGCCATCGCAACGATGATCTGGACATCGCACCCATGGTGCCGGGCCAGGCGGAGACCGTCCGCGTCAAGCTGCGCTGCTGCGGGCAGCGTTTCGAGGTCGGCGAGCGTATCCGGCTGGCGCTTGCGACATCGCATTGGCCGATTGTCTTCCCGACGGCTGAGCAGGCGACGCTGTCGATCCATTGCGGCGACAGCCGGCTGATCCTGCCAGTGCGCCCACCGCAGAAGCTGGACGACACGCTGGGGGCTTTCTTGGGCGCGGAAAGCGCCGCGCCGATGGAGCAGGAGGTGCTGGCCAAGGGCGGCGGCTTCCAGCGCTCGGTGTCGACGGACCAGGTCACCGGCGAGACCGTCTATCAGGTCGTCAATGATGGCGGCACGGTGCGGCATCCACATACGCAGATGACCGTTGCGGCGAGGCATGTCGACCGGTTCACCATCCACCCCGACGATCCGAACTCGGCGGTCGGCACCTGCACATGGGACAAGTCCTATGGGCGCGGCGACTGGCAGGTGCGGCTTTCAGTGAAGGCGACGGTAAGGGCGCTGCGAAAGGTCTGGCGGATCGAGACCCACATCACCGCCCATGATGGTGATGAGCTGATCGTCGACCGCAACGAGGTCAAGGAGTATCCGCGCGATCTCAACTGAGAGCGACTGCGACGCTGCGGTTAGGCCATCGACTTCGGCAAGGCGGCGGCCAGCGCATCGACGGCCAACCGCACCTTCAGCGGCAGATGCGGCGTCTGCAGCCAAAGCGCATGGCAGTCGTAGAGATATCGAGGCTGGTCCGGCAACAGTGCGACCAGCGCGCCGGCTTCAATGCGCTCGCGCACCAGCCACCAGGGCAACCAGGCAAGGCCCATGCCGTCGGCAGCCGCGTCAGCGATGGCATCGAGATCGTCGAGCCGCAGCCGGCCGGTCGGTATGATCTCCTGCACCGGTTGCCCCTCTCGCGCAAATAGCCAGGGCTGAATGATCTGGCCGAGCCGGCGGTAGACAATTGCCTGATGGTCGGCGAGATCCTCGATCTGTCGCGGTTCGCCATGAATTCTAAGATAGGAAGGTGCGGCGCAGACGACCATGTCCTGGCGCGCGACGCGGCGTGCGATCACCCCCGCCTTGTCGCCCAGAGCACCGGTCCGAATGGCGAGATCGTAGCCATCCTCGGCAAGATCGGCGAAGCGATCGCTGAGAGATAGATCGAGTTCCAGCATCGGATATTGCCGGGCGAGTTTCAGCAGCACGGGCGTCACGCAGTGGCGACCGAAATGCGCCGGCATGGTGACGCGCAGTTTTCCGCGTGGCTCCGAAAACTGGTCGGCGGCGAGCGCATCTGCGGCGTCGGCCTCGGCCAGCACCACCCGACAGCGTTCATAGTAAGCGCGGCCGAAATCGGTCAGGCTCTGCCGGCGTGTGGTCCGGTTGAGCAGGCGAACGCCAAGCCGTTCTTCGAGAGACCGGACATGCTTGCCAACCATCGGTCCCGAGATGTCGAGGGCGACCGCTGCTGCCGCGAACGAGCCGAGATCGACGGCCTTGACGAACACAGCCATGCTTTCGAGCCGATCCATATTCGGAACTCCTGGTTTCTACTGTTCTTCTCGTGCAGCCATTTATCCCCGGGCAGCCTAGCTGCATAGCTCATTCGGTCCAGTTGATTTGGAGTATGCCGAATGACACGTGTGGTTCGCTTTCACCAGCATGGCGGCCCTGAGGTTCTGCGCATCGAGGATGTTAGGCTTGCCCGACCGGGTCCGGGCGAAGTTCAAATCCGCGTCAAGGCGCTCGGCCTCAACCGCGCCGACGCGCTGCTGCGCGCGGGTTCCTATATCGAGACGCCGAAGCTGCCCTCTGGGCTTGGTCTCGAAGCGGCGGGTGTCATCGAGGCTATAGGCGACGGCGTGAAGGAATTCGCGCCGGGCGACGGCGTCAGTGTCATCCCGCCGCAATCGATGATCCGCTGGCCGGCCTATGGCGAGCTTGCCACTTATCCCGCGGAACTTATCGTCAAGCACCCGCCGTCGCTCGACTGGCAAACGGCAGCGGCGGTCTGGATGCAATACCTCACCGCCTATGGCGCGCTGATCGATATCGCCGGGCTGCACAGCGGAGACCACGTGGTGATCACCGCGGCGTCGAGCAGTGTCGGGCTTGCCGCGATCCAGATCGCCAACAGTGTGGGCGCGACGACGATTGCGGTGACGCGAACATCGGCGAAGATGCGGGCGCTGCTCGACGCCGGTGCGGCCGAAGTCGTGGCCTCGACGGAGGAAGATCTGGCGGCGCGGTTGAACCAGATCGCCGGGCCGCGAGGCGTGCGCGTCGTGTTCGATGCGGTCGGCGGCCCGAGCTTCGAGCCGCTGACGGCGGCCATGTCGCATAGCGGCATCCTCATCGAATATGGCGGACTGAGCCACGCGCCGACACCGTTTCCGCTATTCGCCGTGCTGGCCAAGACACTGACGCTGCGCGGCTACCTCGTCCACGAGATCACCGGCAACCCGGCGAAACTGGAGGCCGCCAAGGCTTTCATCCTCGCAGGACTCGAGACCGGGACTCTAAAGCCGATCATCGATAGGACCTTCGCGTTCGACCAAATCGTCGAGGCACATCGCCACCTGGAGTCGAACGAGCAGTTCGGCAAGATCGTGGTGACGATCTGAAATCGTGGTGACGATTTGAAATCGTGGTCACGGTCTGAGCGAGATGGCGAACAAATCACTCTTGCGGGCAATATCGCCCCTTGAAGGCGCGGCGCTGCATTCCTAATTGTCCCCTGCGGGCCGGGCCCCTCTGACTGTCGCTTTTGGCGATTGTGATGTCGGACCGCTGTAACGGGCCCGTTTTCATCCTTTTCGGTCGAGCGGGTTCCTTCTTTTTTGGTTTGGAGCGCCGTATGACATCTACTTCTCTCCTTGGCATGACTTGCCCCTCCTGCCGCGTTGCGCTCGTGATGAGCGAACGCCAGGGTATCGAAATCGACTACTGTCCGCAGTGCCGCGGCGTCTGGCTTGATCGGGGAGAACTCGACAAGATCATCGAGCGTTCCGGCAGGGAAGCGGCGCCGGCGCCGCAGCCACAGCCGGCAGCATTCTCCCAGCCGCAACACGGCCAGGGCCGCGACGACGATTATTCCCGTTCCCACGGCCACCGCTATCCGAAGCGGAAGAAATCATTTTTCGAAGAGTTGTTCGATTGACCGTATAACGCCGGCACCCGGCGACGGCTGAAAATTTCCGAAACCGCATAGACAAAGGTTCATCTCCGATGACTTCCCGTACAAGCCGATTTGCAGCCCTCTTTGCAGGACTGTTCCTGGCGTTTTCGATGGTCGCGATAGACCATGCCGAGGCGCGCCGCGGCGGCAGTTTCGGCAGTCGTGGCATGCGCACGTTCCAATCGGCACCGCCGACCAGGACCGCACCGGCCCCGACCGCTCCAGTCGAGCGTTCGATGACGCCCAACACCGGTGTGAACAACGCGGCCCGGCAGCCGCAGGCAGGCCCGCAGAGGCCCGGCTTCATGAGCGGTTTCGGTGGAACGATGATGCGGGGCCTGCTGCTCGGCGGCCTGATCGGCCTGCTCGTCGGCCAAGGCTTCGGCGGCTTGGCCGGCATGTTCGGTTTCCTGCTTCAGGCCCTGCTCATCGGTGGCGCGATCATGCTGGCTATCCGCTTCTTCCGCTCGCAATCGGCGCGTGGTCCTGCGCCAGCGCTCGCCGGTGTCGGCAATGCCCAGGCTTCGAGATTTGAGAACCGCGCAACGGCAGGGCAGCAGACTGCAGGCTCCTTCACAATTCCCGGCTTTGGCGGTGGTTCGGGCGGAAGCTCTCCGGCCATCGGTTCTGAAGAGATCACGCTGGCTCAGACCGACCTCGACGCATTCCAGCAGCTGTTGACCGATGTCCAGGAAGCATTCGGGCGCGAAGACCATGCCGCTCTGCGCCGGGCTGTTACCCCCGAAATGGTATCCTATCTGTCGGAAGAGCTGGCCGACAATGCCCAGAAAGGTCTCAGGAACGAGGTAACGGACATCACGTTGCTGCAGGCCGACGTCGCTGAAAGCTGGCGTGAGGATGACCGCGACTACGCCACGGCCGCATTGCGCTACGAGTCTCGTGACGTGACGCGCGAACGGGCCAGCGGCAAGGTCGTCGCGGGCGACGATGATCATCCGACAGAGACGACCGAGCTGTGGACATTCGTGCGTGAGAATGGCTCGAACTGGAAGCTCTCGGCAATACAACAGGCTTGAGCCCCGGGCGGTTTGCCCGAGGCTCGATGCGAGTTGTGGGCGTTCAGCGCACGATCTTGACGCACATCGGCGTGCCTATCTCGATGGCGGGCCCGGTGTCGCTGAGCATGCCGGTCTCGGCGTCGCGAGCGAAGATCGAGATGCGGTCGCCATTCTGGTTGGCGGAAAACAGATGGCCGCCTGACGGCGTCAGCGCGAGGTTGCGTGGCGTCGCACCGCCGCAAGGGACGTAGCCGACGAGGCTCAGCGATCCTGTCTGCTGGTCGACCGCCATGATGACGACGCTGTCGTGGCCACGGTTGGAGCCGTAGACAAAACGGCCATCCGGGGAAATCTGTATGTCGGCGCAGTGGTTGCTGTCGCGTGCCTCGGCCGGCACCGCCGGCTTGGCATCGATGAACGAGAGCTTGCCCGTGGCTTCGTCCAGTGCCATCGACACGATGGTCGAATCCAATTCGTTCATGACAAAGACGAAACGTTCGTTCGGATGCAGCGCCAGATGGCGCGGGCCGGCGCCGGGCGGCAAAGCAGATTCGGCTAGCTTGGCCAGATTGCCGTCGCGCTCGATCCGGTAGGACACCAGCCGGTCGATGCCGAGATCGGCGACGATGGCTGTCCCGCCGGCAATGGTTTCGGTAATGCTGTGGGCGTGCGAGCGTTTCTGTCGTGCCGCATTCGGGCCGCTGCCCTCATGCGAAACGCTGGCGAGCGGCGCCGACAAGGCGCCGTTCTCCTCTAAGCCATAGACCGCCACCGCGCGATCCGGACCGCCCTCGCCCATGCCGTAATTGGCGACCAGCAGTTTTGTCCCGTCGCGGGTGATGGAGTTATGGGCCGTGATGCTGCCCAGCGACGGCTGCTTGTTCAGATAGGTGAGCGCGCCCGAGGCACGATCAAAGCTGTAGGCGGAGACAGTTCCCTCGCGCCAGGTGAAGACTTCCGAATTGGCGTAGACGTGTGAACCGTCAGGCGTCACCGAGAGGAAGGTTGGATTGTCGACGTCATGGGCTTCAGCCAGCTTTCGGGTTTCCAGCGTCGTCTCGTCAAAGCTGTAGACGCTGAGGCCGACGCCCCGAGCGCCCTGAAAATACGGCGCCTCCCGGTTCAGGCTGCCGACAAAGACCAGACAATCCTTGTGCATGATTTTCCTCCCTGCCCGCCTGCGCTTCGGCGCGCGGGAGCAGCCAAAATTTCGCCTGTTCACGCTTGCAACGCAACCCCATATGTGAAAATACTATTTACAAAAGAAGATTGACGGGAGGAGACGTCTTGCATTCAGGCGCCTTGATGCGTGTTCAAATGGTTGCGCGGTCCCTTCGGCAGGACTGGCGGATTCGGTCATGAACGATTTCGCATCCACCGTCGGTGTCGCCTCGACGCATCCCAAGAACATGCCGGCGGATCATGCCGCGCTGCCGGTATGGAACGCCGAAAACTGGTTCTATGAGGATTGGCCGGTCGGGCAGAAGATCCGCTCGTTGCGACGGACCATGGCCGAAGGCGACAGCCATTTGTTCAACACGCTGGTGCTCGACATCCACCCCTATGTGCAGGACCAGATGTTTGCCGAGAGCGAAGGCATTTTCGGCAAGCGGCTGATCGCCGGCGCCTTCGTCTTCTCGGCTGGCCTGGGACTGGTCGCCACCAACTGCGTCAACGCCTTTTCCTATGGCTACGACAAGCTCCGCTTCATAAAACCCGTCTTCATTGGCGACACGATCTATTCGATCCGCTCCAATCTCGACAAGAAGCCCCGCTACCAGGAGATGGGGCTAATCCGCGCCAGCTACGAGGTGTTCAAGGGCGAAGGCGAGCTGGTTCTCTACTGCGAGCATCTGCAGACGGTGAAGTACCGCAACCCGGCCGACTTCGTCGGCAAGACGGAGAAATAGGAATGCCGGCAGCAGCCGAATTGCCGCTCGCCGGTCTCGTCGTCGTCGACATGAGCCAGTTCCTGTCCGGGCCTTATTGCTCGCTCAGGCTGCTCGATCTCGGCGCGCGCGTCATCAAGATCGAGCGCCCGGATGGCGGCGACCTGTCGCGCCGGCTCTATCTCAGCGACACCGAGATCGGCGGCGATTCCACCATCTTCCATGCCATCAACCGGGCCAAGGAAAGTCTTGCCATCGACCTCAAGAACGAGGCCGACCTCGAGGCGCTGCGCGGCCTTCTGGCCAAGGCCGACGTGCTGATCCAGAATTTCCGGCCGGGCGTCATCGAACGGCTCGGCCTGGACTACGAGGCGGTCCGCAAAGTCAACCCACGGCTGGTCTATGCCTCGATCAGCGGCTACGGCGAGGGCGGTCCGTGGGTCAAACGCCCGGGCCAGGATCTCCTGGCGCAGGCGCGTTCCGGCGTGATGTGGTTGAACGGCGACGAGGACCAGGGGCCGGTGCCATTCGGCCTTGCCATCGGCGACATGCTGGCCGGTGCGGCCTGTGCGCAGGGCATTCTGGCCGCACTGGTGCGGCGCGGTATCACCGGTCAGGGCAGCCACATCGAAACCAGCCTGCTGGAAGCGCTTGTCGATTTCCAGTTCGAGGTGCTGACCACGCATCTCAATGACGGCCGCCGGCTGCCCAGGCGCTCCAGTTTCCGCAGTGCGCATGCCTATCTGTCGGCGCCTTACGGTGTCTATCCGGCCAAGGACGGCTATCTCGCCATCGCCATGACGCCGATCCCCAAGCTGGCCGATCTCCTGTCGCTCAGCGAACTCGCACCCTATCGCGACAAGCCGGCATCCTGGTTCACCGCGCGCGACGACATCAAGGCGATCATCGCGCAGCGGATCGCGACCAAGACCATCGATGAGTGGCTTGATATCCTCGAGCCGGCCGACATCTGGTGCGCCAAAGTGCTGACCTGGCCGGAGATGCTGGCAAGCGAGGGGTTCCAGTCGCTCGATATGCTGCAGACTGTGGCGCGCGAGGACGATGTCTCGATCCTCACCACCAGTTCGCCGCTCCGGGTCGATGGCATAAGGGCCAAGGTCGATCGGGCGGCGCCCCGCATCGGCGAGCACAGTGCCGCCATCCGCGCGGAGTTCGGCCTGTGAGCGTGCCCATCCTCAAGGGCATGACCTGGAGCCATCCGCGTGGCTACGATCCGATGGTCGCCTGCTCGTCGCTATGGCAGCAGAAGACCGGCGTCGTGATCGAATGGGACAAGCGCTCACTTCAGGACTTCGAATCCTTTCCGGTCGAGGAACTGGCGCGCGCCTATGATCTCATCGTCATCGACCATCCGCATGTCGGCCAGATCACGGCCGAAGGCTGCCTGGAGCCGCTGGATGTCGCCGGACGCGAGGCGGAACGCACGGCCCTTGCCTCGGGCAGCGTCGGCCAGTCCTATCCGAGCTACAACTGGCAAGGACGGCAATGGGCTTTCCCGATCGATGCGGCAACCCAAGTCCAGGCATGGCGGCCGGATGCGATCAGTGCGCCACCGGCGCGCTGGAGCGAGGTGCTCGATCTCGCCCGTCAAGACCGCGTGCTGCTGCCGTTGCGGCCGCCTCACGTCTTGATGGTTTTCTACACGCTTGCCGGCAATCTCGGGCATGCCTGCACGACCGATTCATCCGACGATCTGATCGATGTGGAGATCGGTAGCCAAGTCTTCGAGGCAATGCGCGAGATCACAGCGCTGGTCGATCCCGCGTGTTTCGAGATGGACCCGATTGCCGTCTCCGAACGTATGGCGGAGGCCAGTTCCAGGTTCGTCTGCGCGCCACTGATCTATGGCTACGTGTCCTATGCGACGGCTGGCTTTCGGGCGAACCGGCTGGCCTTTGCCGATGTTCCGGTCATCGGTTCCGGCGGCCCGGTCGGTTCGGCGCTTGGCGGCACCGGCATAGCGGTTTCAGCCTTTTCCAAAGCCAGGGATGCCGCGATCGACTTCGCCTATTGGGTCGCGAGCGGCAATGTTCAGCGCGGCCCCTATGCCGCCGCCGGCGGCCAGCCCGGCCATGCAGCGGCCTGGGAAGATCAAGCCGTCAATGAAGCGACCGGCGACTTCTATCGGGATACGCGCGCGACGCTGGAGGGCGCATGGGTGCGGCCACGCCATGACGGCTACATGGCGTTCCAGCAGGCCGCTTCCGAACGCATCCTTTCCGGCATGACCTCCCGGCATCAAGCCCGACAGGTCGTTGCCGATCTCAATCGCCTGTTTCGGGAGAGTTCCCCGGCGCAGGTGTCCGGCGCTGCCGGTGGAGAAGCCTGAACCAAACCGAACGGAGGAGAACAAGAATGACAGGAATGATCCGCGGCCTGCTGGCCGCAACGGCGCTTGCCTCGCTTGCAACGACCGCCTTTGCACAGGATGTGCAAGGCGTCATCGGTGGACTGCCGACCGAACTCAAGGCGCAGTATGACGGCGCGCCCCAGAAGGTGCTGCCCTCGGCCTGGGACAATTTCACCGCGCCGCCGAAGCCATGGAAATGGTGTCACTCGGAATCCTATCAGGGCAACCCGTGGCGGGTCACAGTGACCAAGGAGTTGAAGCGGCTTGTCGACGGACTGATCGCCGACGGCACCGTCTCCAGCTTCGAGGTGTCGGACTCCAACAACGACGCCAGCCAGCAGATCAATCAGATCCGCGCCTTCATCGACAAGAAGTGCTCGATCATCACCTCGATCCCGGGTTCGGCGACGGCGCTTGACGATGCGATCGACGCTGCCGCCAAGGCCGGCATCCCGTTCATCACCGCGGCCGGTTCGGTGACCAGCCCGAACGCGATCAATGTCGATTCCAACTATGCGCGCTGGGGCTATGACATGATGACGGCGATTGGCAAGGCGCAGCCGGACGGCGCCAGCATCCTGCTGGTCGAAGGCATTGCCGGTCACCCGATCGTGGTCCAGGAACGCCAGGGCGCGGACAGGGCGCTGGCCGAAAATCCGAAGCTGAAGATCTCGCGCAACGTCAACGGCAACTGGACGGCCAACGTCACCAAGACAGTGGTGCTGCAGGCGATCGCCACCAACCCGGCGCCGATCGATGCGGTGTGGACGACAGGCAGCGAGAGCCGCGTCGTTGCCGAGGCCTTCGCCGAAGCCGGCCGGCCGGCGCCATTGATCACCGGCTCGATCACCGGCGATGCGCTGGGCTACTGGAAGGCCAACCCCGACAAGTACCGCTTCGAAGGCCATGCGGTGCTGCCGCACTGGACCGCGCAAACGCTGTTCCGCGTCGGTGAGCGCATGCTCGACGGACAGAAGCCGAAGCTGAACACGCTGCTGATCCCGATCCCGCCTGTCCACACCGCCGATCTCGGTGCCTGGTACAAGGACTGCATGACGACCGATGCCGTGTCGATCTTCCCGATCCCGCCGAAAGATCCGATGCCGGAGGAATGGCTCGACGCCTATTTCTCGAACCCGGCGCCGACCAAGGGCTGGGATTATTCGAAGGTCCCCGACGCCTGCGCAAAATAACGCTGCGCGAACTAGCCTCTCAGCAGGCCGGCTCCTTGCGCGGCGCGGGCCTGCCAGCATCGAATTGTGACATGCTTGAAATCAAAACCATATCCAAACGCTATGGCGAGACGATCGCGCTCGCGGACGCATCGATCGCGTTCCGGGCGGGGACCATCCACACCATTCTGGGCGAGAACGGTTCGGGCAAGAGCACCATGGTCAAGCTGTTGTCCGGCATCGTCCAGCCGGACAGCGGTGTGATCCTGCTGCACGGCAAGCCATTCCCTGGCGCCAATCCATCGGCCTTCCAGGCGCAAGGCTTCGCCACGGTGTTCCAGGAGGTGCTGATCGCGCCGGATCGCAGCGTGACCGACAACATCCTGCTCGGCCTCGACGGACTGGTCCGGCGTGCCGTTCCCCGTCATGAGCGCCGTGACCGGGCGGAAGCTGCGCTGAAGCGCTTCGCGGTCACCGACGTCCCCCTCGACAAGCCAGCCGGCCTGCTGCCGCTTGCCGCGCAGCAATTGGTCGTTCTCGCCCGCGCGATCGTGCGCAACCCAAAGATCCTGATCCTCGACGAGGTCACCGCCGCGCTCGACTTCGCCGACCGCGAATCGGTTTTTTCGTTGATGCGTGCGCTTGCCGGCGAAGGCTGCCTGATCCTGTTCATCACCCACCGCATGGATGAGGTGATGTCGCTTTCGGACCGCATCTCGATCCTGCGGGGCGGCAGCGTCGTGCGCACCGAAGAGCGCGGCGCTTCCACGCCGGCGGAACTTCTCAAGGCGATGGCGCCACGTACCGCTGCGGAATTGGCGCATGGCTGATCGCACTGCTCTCGATTTTGGTGGTCTTGCCGTTCGCGAACTCGTCATCGCGCCCGGCGCCAGCCCGATCACGCAGGCCATCGCTCCGGGTGAGATCGTCGGGCTTGCCGGTCTCGATGGTCATGGCCAGGAGCTGTTTCTCAAGATGCTTGCCGGCCTGGAACCGCCCCATGGCGGCTCGATCGAACTCGGTTCATCGGGTGCCTCCCGCAAGATCACCGGGTTTCGCAAGGCTGTCGCCAGCGGCATCGCCTATTTGCCGCGCGACCGACGCGCCAACGGCATTTTCCCGACACAGTCGGTGCTCGACAATTTCGCCGTTTCGACTCTGTCGCGCGACACTCGGCTCGGGCTGATCAGCCCCGCGGCGCGCAAGGCGCGGTACGACATCTACCGCGAAAAACTGTCGATCGCCGCACCCCGGCCCGATGCGCCGATCACCACTCTTTCGGGCGGCAACCAGCAGAAGGTGCTGTTGGCGCGTGCCTTGGCGCTGGAGCCCGCGATCCTGCTCCTCAACGATCCCACGCGTGGCGTCGACGTGGCGACGCGGCATGTGCTCTACGACGTGTTTCGCGGGCTGGCGTCCGACGGCATGGGCCTCGTCATCCTATCCAGCGAAATCGAGGAGATTCTTCTCCTGTGCCAGCGCGTGCTGGTGTTCCGTGAGAATGAAGTCGCGGCCGAGATCTCTGGCGACGCGCTCACCACCGAAAGCGTGATATCAGCCATGTTCGGACGTGCGGCATGAACCCTGTTGCGCGCCTCCTGTCCCTTGGGCGAAATTTCGGCTTCGCGGTGGTGCTGCTGGTCGTGCTGCTTGCGATCAATCTTATCCTCAGCCCCGGGCGGTTCCAGCCGGGTTCCTGGGGCGCGCTGGTCGGATTGGCGGCGCCCTTGATCGGTGCGGCCATTGCGTCCACGCCTGTCATCCTCGCCGGGCGTGGCGGAATCGACATCTCGGTCGGGCCATTGATGGGCTTCGTCAACGCTTTGGCGATCCAGGTGCTGTTCCTCGGCGCCGGCATCTCATCACCCCTGGTGCTCGTTCTGGCGGCGTTGCTCGTCGGCGCGCTGGTGGGTGCTGCGAACGGCTTTCTCGCGACAATCGTGCGCATCCAGCCGATCGTCGCCACGCTCGGCACCTATCTGATCCTGACCGGCGTGACGCTGACGATCCTGCCGGCGCCGATCGGCCCGGCGCCGGCTTGGCTCAAGGCCTTGTCCGGCCCGCTCTCGATGCTTCCGCTGGCACTGATGTTCATCGCTTGGTGGCTGGTGCGGCGCACCCCCTACTACGACCAGCTGATGGCGGTCGGCAGCGACGACCGCGCGGCCTACACCGCCGGCGTCGATGTCACGCGCGTGCGCTTCATCGCCTATGTCATGACCGGCATCCTGGGCGGATGCGCCGGGCTGATGCTGACCGCGCTGATCGGCTCCGCCGACCCTAACATCGGGCCGACCTACACGCTGATCGCCATCGCCGCCGTAGCGCTCGGCGGCGTCAGCCTGGCCGGTGGGCGTGGCGGCGTCGCCGGTGCAGCCATTGGCGCCATCGACATCTTCCTGCTGCAAAGCGTGCTGACGACGTTCAACGTCTCGACCTTCGTGCTGCAGATCGCCTACGGCGCGATCCTGGTGCTGGCCGTGATGCTGACAGCGCTGCAGGAACGTCTTGCCACGAGGGGGCGCTAACATGACCGGGCGAAACCTGTTCGCGACAACCAACGCCCGCGTCGTTGGCGCCTTCTGCGTCGCCGCCCTTCTGCATCTCGCCGGCACGGTCCTCATTCCTGGCTACTCCGCGCCGTTTGCCATACGCGCCATGCTGGTGCTCGCCTCGCTGCTTGCCGTCGCCTCGATCGGCCAGACGCTGGTCGTCATCATGGGCGGCATCGACCTTTCAATCCCCTTCGTCATCGGCTTTGCCAATGTCGTGGCGGCGCAGCTCTATGGCGATGGCTGGAATTTTGTCCTGGTCTGCGGCCTTGTCGGCGTGCTGGCGCTCGTCATCGGCGGGCTGAACGGGCTGATCTCGCGCAGCCTCGACATCCAGCCGCTGATCGTCACGCTCGGCATCGGCATGGTCGTGCAAGGGCTGGTGCTGCTGTGGACAGCCGGCTTCCCGTCGGGCTCCGCGCCGCAAGCGGTTTCCAGCTTCGTGTCGATCGGCGGATCGGCCGGACCGCTGCCGGTGCCGTGGCTGGTGCCGAGCCTGGTCGTGCTGGCCGCACTCGTCGTGCTGGTGCTGGAGCGAACGCCCTATGGCCGCCGGCTCTACGCGCTGGGCAGCAATCCGGGCGCGGCGCCACTGGCGCTGATTGACCCGGTTCGCATGTGGGTCATCACCTATGCCGCAAGCGCCTTCTTCGCCGCTGTGGCAGGGGTGCTGCTGCTCGGCTTCACCGGTTCGGCCTATGGCGATGTCGGCCAGCCCTATCTGTTCCAGACCATCGCGGCGGTCGTCGTAGGAGGCGCAGCACTTGTCGGCGGCCGGGGAAGCTATCTCGGCACGATCGCCGGCGTGCTGGTGCTGACCGAGATCAACACGCTGCTGATCGGCCTCGGCTTCCAGCCCGCAGCGGTGCAGGCCGCGCTCGGCTTCGTCATCGTGCTGCTGGTTTCGCTCTATGGCCGCGAACGGCACGTCTCGACAACCATCTGAAAGGACCAGTCAGTCGAGCCGCCACAGCTTGCGGGCATTGCCGGACAACAGCCTGTCGCGCTCGGCAATGCTGCAGCCCGAGAGCAATGCATGGGTCGCCGCCACCCAGGTCGACAGGCCGCCGCCTAGCGTGCAGACCGGCCAGTCGCTGCCCCAGACGACGCGGTCCCAGCCGAATGAATTGATGGTATGCTCGACGTACGGCCGCAACGTCTCAACCGTCCAGCTGCCGGCATCGGCATAGGCGACGACACCGGAAATCTTGGCCATGACATTCGGGCGCCGGGCGATGTCGCTCATATGCTCGCGCCATGGATGTTCGCTCTTGCCTTTGATGTCGGGGACGCCGCAATGGTCGAGGATGAACGTCACATCGGGTGCCAGATCGGCCAGCGCGATCGCCTTGGGGATCTGGTGCGGCAGCACGACGAGATCGAAGGTCAGGCCGGTGCCGCCAAGCCGCTTTATGCTGTCGCGAAACACCGCACCTTCCGAGAGATCGTCGGGCACGACATGGAGGACGCGGCGAAAGCCTTTTACGAACGGGTTTGCCCGCTGCCGTTCGACATAGGCCGCGAAGTCCCCTTCCTCAGGGCGGCAGGACGCGATCACCCCGGCCAGCATGCTGCCGGACTGCCGTGACAGTCCTTCCACACGAGCGGTCTCGGCTTCGATGTCGGCCGCATCGACATCGACCTCCATATGCAGCACACGCCCGACGCCGACACGCTGCGCCTCCGTCGCGTAGTCTTCATAAGAGAAATCGCGGTTGAGCGCCGGCACGCCGGCGAGCCAGGGATAGCGCAGGGCCGAGCGATCGATCAGGTGAAGATGGGTATCGATGATCATGGTGAGGCTCCTCCCTCTGGCTTTTTAAATCATCTCACGGGGGAATTCTTCATTCAAATAAGAATTCATGCCGATGAGCCGACTGCTGATCCAGCGAGGTGCGACAGCTTTTCACACGTCGCCAGCAACAGTTCGATCGTCCTGGTGATGTCGGGCGCGGAAGGCGCGTTGACCACCGTGATGTAGGGAATCGACAGTGCGGCGATTGCCTTGCCGTCGGAACTGCGCACCGGGGCGGACAGGTTGAAGACGCCGGCTGTCTGCATCGAGGCCATCATCTCGTAGCCACGGTCGCGTATCTGGTCGAGACGGGTGAAGAACTCGGTCGATTGCGCCGTCTTGTCGGTGCTGCGGACGTGTTCGGAAATCATCATCTGGCGCTCTTCCGGTGAGCGGAAGGCGAGCAGCACATGTCCCGATCCGGTGTCGAACAAACTGATATGGGAGCCGACCCGGATCGATATGCCCCAGTAGTTCGGTGCTTCTTGCTGGCCGATGACGACGGCAGAACCTCGATCAAAAACAACGAGTTGGTTGGCCTGCTGCGATGTCTCGGCAAGTTCACGCATCAGCGGCGTCGCATAGGAGACCAGCCGCCGTACCGGCGCGTGCAACTGTGCCAGACCGAACAGTTTGAGCGTTAGCGAATAGCGGTCGCCGTCGAGGCGCGTGACGTAGCCGCGCCGCACCAGCCGGTCGAGCATGCGATAGAATTCGTTGGGACTGCGGTCGAGTTTCTTGGCGATTTCGGCCTGGGTCAGGCCGCCGTCGACGCCCGCCAGCAGTTCAAGGATATCGAGCCCCTTGTCGAGCGCCGGCGCGCGATAGCGCTCGTCTTCGCTGTCGTCCATGGGCTCATCCTCCAGTGAATTTCACCCTTCATATACGCAGGAACGTGCGCGGCGGAAACAAATTTCGCCTTGACGTGTCTATGAATGTTTTGTTTGTATATGAATGTAGCACTTCTTGTCATCAGACGAGTTGCGGTCGCCGCGGAGGCGGCACCAAGGGAGGATACCAATGAACAGACTGCTGTCCGGCGTGTGCGCCGGTGCATTGTTGCTCGCGTCAGGTGCGGGCGCTGCCCTTGCCGGCGACCTGCCCGGCAAGTTCGAAGGCGTGACCGTCGACGTGAAGCTGATCGGCGGCCAGCAATATGAAAAGCTCTACGAGCGCATTCCCGAATGGGAGAAGGCGACCGGCGCCAAGGCCAACATCCTGACCAAGAAGAACGGCTTCGACATCGACAAGGAGCTCAAGTCCGACATCGCCTCCGGCAGCACCAACTGGTGCGTCGGCTGGAACCATTCGTCCTTCGCGCCGCAATATACGGGCCTTTACACCGACCTCAGCAAATTGCTGCCCAAGGAAGAGATCGACGCTTTCGTGCCGTCGACGATCACGTCCGCAACCATCGACGGCAAGCTGGAGATGCTGCCGCGTGCGCAGTTCGACGTTTCGGCGCTCTACTACCAGAAGAGCCTGTACGAGAACGCCGACAACAAGACCAAGTTCAAGGCGAAATACGGCTATGATCTGGTGCCGCCGGACACCTGGAAGGAAGTGACCGACCAAGCCCAGTTCTTCGCCAACCCACCCAATTTCTACGGCACGCAGTTCGCCGGCAAAGAAGAGGCGATCAACGGCCGCTTCTACGAGATGGTTGTCGCTGAAGGCGGCGAGTATCTCGACAAGGATGGCAAGCCGGTCTTCAATTCCGACGCCGGCATCCGGGCGCTCGACTGGTTCGTTAACCTCTACAAGGCCAAGGCCGTACCGGCCGGCACGACCAACTACCTCTGGGACGATCTCGGCCAGGGCTTTGCGTCCGGCACCGTCGCTATCAACCTCGACTGGCCGGGCTGGGCCGGTTTCTTCAACGACCCGAAGTCGTCGAAGGTCGCCGGCAATGTCGGCGTCAAGGTCGCGCCGAAGGGCTCGTCCGGCAAGCGCACCGGCTGGTCCGGTTTCCATGGCTTCTCGGTGACCGAGAACTGCCCCAACAAGGAGGCCGCGGCTTCCCTGGTGTGGTGGCTGACCAACGAAGACAGCCAGAAGCTCGAGGCCGCCGCCGGGCCGCTGCCGACCCGTACCGCAGTGTGGGACTGGGTTTTGAAGCAGGCCGAAAACGATCCTTACAAGAAGGAGGTTCTTACCGCCTTCCAGGAAGAGGCCAAGCACGCCTTTGCCGTGCCGCAGACGCCTGAATGGATCGAGATCTCGAACGCCGTCTATCCCGAGTTGCAGGCGGCGATCCTCGGCGACAAGACCTCCAAGCAGGCACTGGACGATGCGGCCGCCAAGGCGACGCAAATCCTCCAGGACGCCGGCAAGCTCTAGAAACGGGCTCCCAGGGCTGCCTCCCCCATTGGTAATGGGGGAGGCGATCGCGTTTCGCGGCCAGCGGTTTGCGCTAACCCATCGCACCCGGCCCACCCACCGCCGTCCAAATGCAAACACCTCAAGGATTCTGATGAAGGGCTTCAAGCCATCCGCGCCATTCCTGCTGCTGCTTCCGGCCATGATCGTGCTGGCGGCAGTTGTCGTTGTGCCGTTGCTGTTGTCCCTTTACTCCAGCTTCACGCCGTTCCGCCTGACGCGGCCCGAAACGTTCTACGTCTTCATCGGCATCCGGAACTATCTTTCGATCCTGTCCAACACCGATTTCTGGTGGGCGTTCGGCCGCACGGTGCTGCTACTGACCATCGCGCTCAATCTCGAAATGCTGCTCGGCCTTGGGCTTGCCATGCTGGTCGAGAAAGCGACACGCGGCCAGCGCATCCTGCGCACGCTGATGATGTTCCCGATGATGTTCTCGCCAATCCTCGTCGGCTTCCAGTTCAAGTTCATGTTCAACGACAATATCGGCCTGGTGAACAATGCGCTGCAGTCGCTCGGCATTACGCAGGACGCCATACCGTGGTTGATCGAGGGCCATCTCGCCTTCATCGCGATTTCGATCGCCGAGATCTGGTCGTCGACGGCGATCTTCGCCATCCTGATCCTCGCCGGCCTGCTCGCCATGCCCAAGGAGCCGATCGAGGCGGCGCGTGTCGACGGCTGCACGCCGTGGCAGACATTCCGCTATGTGACGTGGCCGTTCGTCATGCCTTTCGCCTACATAGCCATGACTATCCGTTCGCTCGACGTGGCGCGCGCCTACGACATCGTCAAGATCATGACCGATGGCGGACCGGCGGGCCGCACCGAACTGCTATGGACCCTGGTGGCCCGCACCGCCTACAGCGACGGGCGCATGGGCATGGCCAACGCCATGGCCTATTTCTCGATCCTGCTGTCGATCGCCTTCACCGTCTACTTCTTCAACAAGCTCGCCGCGGCGCGCACGCAGATTGGTGCGGAGTGGTGAAGATGGACGAGAATTCTTCCGCCCGCCTGAAGCGCCGGCTGCTGGGCATCGTCTATCGCATTGGCCTGTTCCTGGCGATGCTGACGATCTGCCTGCCGGGCCTGTGGATCGTCCTCTCGTCGCTGCGGCCGGCGGTCGAGATCATGGCCAAGCCGCCGGTCTGGATCCCGCAGGAGATTTCGTTCGACGCCTATGTCGCCATGTTCAGCGGTATCGGCAAAGGCGGCATTCCAGTGATCGAATATTTCCGCAACTCGTTGATCATCTCGGTGACCTCGACGGTCATTGCAGTGGCCATCGGCATGGCCGGCGGCTATGCGTTCGCGCGCTACCGCTTCCGCGGCAAATCGAGCGTCTTCCTCGGGCTGATGCTGACGCGCACCGTGCCGGGCATTGCGCTCTCGCTGCCGCTGTTTTTCCTCTATGTGCGGCTTGGCATCATCGACACCCATTTCGGGCTTATCCTTGCCTATGTCGCGCTCAACGTGCCGTTCACGATCTGGCTGATCGACGGCTTCTTCCGTCAAGTGCCCAAGGACCTCGCGGAGGCCGCGCAGATCGATGGCTGCACGCGCTGGCAGGCGTTCTGGCAGGTCGAGTTCCCGCTTGCCGGGCCGGGCATCGCGTCGGCCGCGATCTTCGCCTTCCTGACCTGCTGGAATGAGTTCGCTCTGGCCTCGCAGCTGACCCGTTCGGTGAGCGCCAAGACGCTGCCGGTCGGCCTACTCGATTACACGGCCGAGTTCACCATCGACTGGCGCGGCATGTGCGCGCTGGCCGTGGTGATGATCATCCCGGCGCTCACCCTCACCTACGTCGTCCAGAAACACCTTGTCGGCGGCCTGACCTCCGGCGCGGTGAAAGGCTGATACCATGGCAACCGTTACCCTCACCAAGCTGACCAAGCGCTACGGCACTGTCGGGATCGTGCACGGCATCGATCTCGACATCGCCGACCGCGAGTTCATCGCGCTGGTCGGCCCCTCCGGCTGCGGCAAGTCGACGACGCTGCGGATGATCGCCGGGCTGGAAGAGATCAGCGCCGGCTCGATCGAGATCGGCGGGCGCATCGTCAACGATTTGCCGCCACGCTCGCGCAACATTTCGATGGTGTTCCAATCCTACGCGCTCTATCCGCACATGACGGTGCGCGAAAATCTCGGCTTCTCTCTGAAGATCGCCGGTGCCGCCAAGGAAGACATGGAGCGCCGCGTCGCCGAGGCCTCGGCCATCCTCGGCCTCGACACGCTGCTGGATCGCCGCCCCTCACAACTGTCCGGCGGCCAGCGCCAGCGCGTCGCCATGGGCCGCGCCATCGTGCGCGATCCAGACGTCTTCCTGTTCGACGAGCCGCTTTCCAATCTCGACGCCAAATTGCGAACGCAGATGCGCACCGAGATCAAGAAGCTGCATGCCAAGGTGCAGTCGACGGTGATCTACGTCACCCACGACCAGGTCGAGGCGATGACGCTGGCCGACCGCATCGTCATTATGCGCGACGGCCATATCGAACAGGTCGGCACGCCCGACGAGGTCTTTCGGCGGCCGGCAACCCGCTTCGTTGCCGGCTTCATCGGCTCGCCGCCGATGAATTTGCACGAGGCCACGATCGATGACGGCCAGATGGTTTTCGCCAACGGCGAAAAGCTGCCGCTGCCCGCTCAGTTCAAGGCCAATGTCACGACCGGCGACAAGGTTGTGTTCGGGCTACGGCCGGACGACATCTATCCGACCGGCCATGGCATCAGTTCCGGTGGCGCGGCAGACGTCCACCAGATCGAACTGCCGATCACCGTTACCGAACCGCTCGGGAACGAGACGCTGGTGTTCGTCGAATTCAACGGTACGGACTGGGTGTCGCGCATGCTGAACCCGAGGCCACTGCGGCCGAGCGAGCGCGTCGCCATGAGCCTCGACATGTCGCAGGCCCATCTGTTTGCCACCGAGACCGGAAAGACATTGCGGAGCTGATCGGCATGACCAAAATTGAGAAAGTCGACCTTCGGATGGTGGACCTTGTGCCCAAGGTCAAGCGCACCGACGCGATCCAGAGCTTCGTCAGCCAGGAAACGCCGATCGTCACCATCACCGATTCCGACGGCGCGGTCGGCACCGGCTACAGCTACACGATCGGCACCGGCGGCTCGTCGGTGATGCGGCTGTTGTCCGACCATCTGGTGCCGCGCCTGATCGGCCGCGACCCCGACATGATCGAGGCGATCTGGCACGATCTCGAATTCGCCACGCATGCCACAACCATCGGCGCCATCACCGCCATCGCCATCGCGGCCATCGATACAGCACTGTGGGACCTACGGGCAAAGAAGCAGAACCTGCCGTTGTGGAAACTGGCTGGCGGCGCCAAGGACCGGTGCCCGCTTTACACGACCGAAGGCGGCTGGCTGCACATCGAGACGGCAGCACTTGTCGATGACGCACTGGCCGCCAAGGCCAAGGGCTTTCGCGGCTCGAAGGTTAAGATCGGCAGGCCACACGGCTCGGAAGATCTTGCCCGTCTGTCGGCGGTGCGCAACGCGGTCGGCGACGGCTATGAGATCATGACCGACGCCAATCAGGGATTCTCGGTCGACGAGGCGATCCGGCGCGCGGCAAGGCTGCGTGAGCTCGATCTCGCCTGGATCGAAGAACCGCTGCCGGCCGACGATATCGATGGGCATATCAGGTTGTCGAACTCGACGCCGACGCCGATCGCGATCGGCGAGTCGCTCTACTCCATTCGCCATTTCCGCGAATACATGCAGAAAGGCGCCTGCTCGATCGTGCAGGTCGATGTCGGCCGCATCGGCGGCATCACGCCCTGGCTCAAGATCGCGCACGCGGCGGAGGCCTTCGACATTCCGGTCTGCCCGCATTTCCTGATGGAACTTCATGTCAGCCTGACCTGCGCTGTTCAGAACGGCCGATATGTCGAGTACATTCCGCAGCTCGACCAGTTGACCGGCAAGCGCCTCCGCATCGAGGATGGCCAGGCGCTGGCGCCCGACGAGCCGGGCATCGGCATCGATTGGGACTGGGACGCGGTCAAGGCCATGAGCATCGCCGAATTCACCACGGCGATCACGAAATAGGAGACTGATATGATGGGGATGGTTCTGGGGCTGAAGCCGGAAAAGGTCGAGGAGTATGTCCGCCTCCATGCCGCCGTCTGGCCCGACGTGCTGGCCATGATCTCCGCCTGCAACATCAAGAACTACTCGATCTACCTGAAGCGGCCGGAGAACCTGCTGTTCAGCACCTTCGAATACCACGGCAGCGACTACGAGGCCGACATGGCGAAGATGGCGGCCGATCCGAAGACGCAGGAATGGTGGGCGGTCTGCATGCCATGCCAGGAGCCGCTGGCGACGCGCAAAGAGGGCGAGTGGTGGGCCGAGATGGACGAGGTCTTCCATCATGATTGAAGGCGGTTTCGACCCTGCCTTGCTCGTTCAATCTTGGCCAAAACCCTCAAAACCCCGGCCGATCGTCACTTTCGGCGCCGGATCGATCGTCGGCGACGCGCATTTCCCGGCCTACAGGAAGGCCGGCTTTCCAGTAGCTGGGCTTTATGATCCTGATCATGCCAGGGCTGAAAAGCTGGCCAGCCAATGGGGCGTGACGGCCTTTGGCTCGGTCGAAGAAGCTGCCGCCGTCGAGGGCGCGATCTTCGACCTTGCCACGCCGCCGTCGCGTCATGCCGATGTGCTGAAGTCCTTGCCTGATGGCGCAGTGGCGCTGATCCAGAAGCCGATGGGCAGCAATCTTGCCGAGGCGACCGCGATCCTCGAGATCTGCCGTGCCCGGAAGCTGCACGCAGCGGTGAACTTCCAATTGCGCTTCGCGCCGATGATGCTGGCGCTCAAGGATGCCGTCGGCAAGGGCTGGCTCGGCGAGATCGTCGACTTCGATGCCTGGCTGGCGCTGGCGACACCGTGGCAGCTTTGGGAATTCCTGCTCAAGGCGCCGCGCGTCGAGATCGCCATGCATTCGATCCACTATCTCGACCTGATCAGGCAATTGCTCGGCGACCCCAAGGGTGTGCACGCCAAGACGCTCGGCCATCCCAACCATGCCGTGGCGCAGACGCGCACCAGCGCCATTCTCGACTATGGCGACACCGTGCGCTGCGCGCTGTCGATCAACCACGACCATAAGTTCGGCCGCCGGCACCAGGCCTGCGAGTTCCGCATCTGCGGCACAGAAGGTGCCGCCTATCTCAAGCTGGGTCTCAACCTCGATTATCCCACAGGTGAACCGGATGTGCTGGAGATTTACCCCAAGGGTGGAACGGACTGGGTCGCGGTGCCCTTGGCCGGCGAGTGGTTTCCAGACGCCTTCGTCGGCCGCATGGCCAATGTCCAGCGTTTTGCCACCGGAGAAGATGCCATGCTGATCAGTCCGGTCGAGGATGCCTGGAGCACGATGGCGCTGGTCGAGGCGGCGTATCAGTCGAGTGCGGCACCGGCGACGCCGATCGCGGAAAGACCCTGATGGAACAGATACAGTATTTCGAAGACTATGAGATTGGCGCGTCGCGCCTGACCAGCGGCCGCACCATCACCGAGACCGACTTCATCGTCCATGCCGGCCACACCGGCGATTTCTTCCCGCACCACATGGACGCCGAGTTCATGAAGACGACGCCATTCGGCCAGCGCATCGCGCACGGCACGCTGGTGTTCTCGGTCGGCATCGGGCTGACGGCAACCGTCATCAACCCTGTCGCCTTTTCCTACGGCTACGACCGGTTGCGCTTCATCAAGCCGGTGTTCATCGGCGACACGATCCGGACGCGCACCACAATTACGGCCAGGGAAGACGACCCGAAGAGGCCGGGGTCGGGACGGGTGATCGAACGCTGCGAGGTGATCAACCAGCGCGGCGAAGTGGTGCTGGCGGCCGACCACATCTACATCGTCGAACGCAGGCCGACGCAGGGCTGAGACTTGGGAAAGTCCTAGAGCATTTCATTATCGTACCCGCCAACCCTGAGTTCTTTTAAGGATACCTTTCGAAACAGCCACGTGAATGATCCGCGCGAATGCGTTGGTGTAGAAGATCATCATGCCCATGGCAGCAGCAGGCGCGGTGTCGCCAGCGTCGTCCATGTTGAGCACTGCAACCGAGGCGAGCGCCGTGTGTGTTGTATAGATGAAGACCACCGCGGAAACCGTCGTCATGGCGTTGACGAAAAGATAGATCGAGATGTCAAGGATTGCCGGCAGACAGATCGGCACTGTCACCCGCGTGAACAGGCGATAGAAAGGCTGCTTCAGCGAGGCCGCGACCGGCTCGAACTCACGATCGATCTGCTTCAGCGCCGTCAGGGCCGTCAAATGACCGACCGTGTAAAAGTGCGTCACGGTGCAGACGACCAGGATCGCCATTGTGCCGTAGATCGCGTGCAGCGGATTGGCCGGATTGTTGAAGAAGAAAATATAGGCCAGGCCAAGCACAAGCCCCGGCACCGCCATCGGCAGCATGGCGAGGAAGTGGAAGGCTGCCCGTCCGGTCCTGAAGCCTTCGGTCTTTTCGACAATGTAAGCGCCGACGAAGACGATGACGGTTCCAAACACAGCGGTCAGCAACGAGAGCGTGATCGAGTTGTAGTAAGAAGCCCAGCCCCCGCCATCCATGCGACCGAACGCGAAATTCTTCAGGCTGAGACTGAGGTCGTAGGGCCAAAACTTGACCAGCGCGGCGTACTGGCAAATGCCGATGATGCCGGCGATGAACAACGCGACCAGGCTGCAATAAGCCAGACAGACCAGGTCGAAGCGGCGATTGGGTTTTGCCTCGTAAGGCACCGAGCGGGCCGACAGGAGCGAAACCTGCCTGCGCTGGACCAGGCGGTCGACGACGAAGGCGGCGATGGCCGGGATCAGCAAGATGACCGAGACCACCGCCCCCATCTCGAAATTCTGCTGACCAATCACTTGCTTGTAGATATCGACGGCGAGCACGTTGAACTGGCCGCCGATGACCTTCGGCAAGCCGAAATCGGTGATGACGAGCGTAAACACGACAAACGCCGCGGAGATCAAACCGTAGCGCGCGCCCGGAATGGTAACGACCCAGAACGTCCGCCACTTGCTGGCGCGCAGCGAAGCGGCGGCTTCATATTGGCGCTGGTCGGAGATCGCCAGTGCCGTCGAGATAATGATCAGAGCATGGGGAAAGGTGAAGAATATCGAGCCGACGACAATCCCCAACGGACCGTAGATCGATATGCCGCCAAGCAGGCTTTTCAACAGGCCCTGGTTGCCGAACAGATAGATGAGGGCGATGCCGGGCAGTAGCGACGGCACCAGGATGGGAGCCATGGCGATGAGCCTGAATAGGCCCTTGAAGCGCATCTTGCTTCGGTTCAAAGCGTAGGCGAAGCCGAAGGCTATGCCGACCGTGATGATGGTGCTGATCA
Source organism: Mesorhizobium sp. WSM4809 (assembly GCF_055811655.1). Lineage (NCBI taxonomy): Bacteria > Pseudomonadati > Pseudomonadota > Alphaproteobacteria > Hyphomicrobiales > Phyllobacteriaceae > Mesorhizobium > Mesorhizobium sp. WSM4809. The sequence goes on along the minus strand of NZ_JBVVQW010000001.1, from coordinate 234,105 downwards.
GCGCGATCAGGAAGGAGTTCTGGATCGAGCGGAACAGCGTTGGCGTCGAGAAGTAGGTTGTGTAGTTGTCCAACCCAAGCTCGCGCGCGGGCCTCAGCATAATGCGCCGAAAGGTGTTCGAGTCGACTTCCTGCCATTCGGTGCCGCGGTGGAGTTGCGTGCCGATCAGGAAATAAGCGTCATCGGTCGTGCCGCGGACCTTGTATTTGACCGGGCTGCGGAAACTGAAATCCGGAAAGAAGCTGGTGGCCGGCAGCCGACCATCGGAACTGGTCGCAAGCTTTTCTGGCGGGACCGCGGCGAGTTTCTCGTTCAGAGCGGCGGCCGTCACTGGCTCGCCGAAATTGCCGAGCTTGTCGCTGACCTGGAATTCGAACGCGCCAAGATCGAAGCTGTAGGTCGAGAACGATTTCGACAGCATCACGTAGAGCGGGGCTGCCAGCGACAGGACCAGATAGAACGAGATGACGACCAGCAGGCCGCGCTTGATCAACTCGTCCTTGTCGAGCGACTGTCGGAGCGCCCGACCGGACGGCATCAGGATATCAGTTGCCGCCGCCATGGCGCTCTCCTTGCGGGAAGACAAGCAGTCGGTCGGCGGGCAGTTCCACCGTTAGCGCTCCGCCTTCGGCGAGGCCGAGACGCCGCGTGGCGTTGACCGAGAAATCGGCGATCAGAATCTCGTCTCCAAGCTCTCCGCCGCGCAGCCGGGTGCGCCAGAACGAACCCAGGAATTCCATTTCACCGACGGTCACTTCGATCAGGTTTTCCGAAGTCTTCACCACATCGGGTGCTCCAGGCGAGCGCGAGCCCGGCCCGTGTGGAATCACGTCTTCCGGCCGAATGGCGGCGACGACTGCTTCGCCGTTCGCAAAGCTGTGCGGCGCGCATCTGAAAGCCTTCGTCCCGAAGCCTACCGAATCTGCTCCTACCGTCGCATCAAACTTGTTGGTCTCGCCGATGAAATCGGCGACGAACAGCGTCCTGGGATGGCGATAGATTTCAGTTGGGCTGCCGACCTGCTCGATGACGCCATGGTTCATAACGACAATGCGGTCGGCCAACGACAATGCTTCTTCCTGGTCGTGCGTAACCATGATCGTGGTGACGCCGAGCTTGCGCTGCAGCCCCTTGATCTCGTGGCGCAAGTGCACGCGCACCTTGGCGTCGAGCGCCGACAGCGGCTCGTCGAGCAGAAGCAGGCCGGGCGAGGTGGCGATGGCCCGGGCGAGCGCGATGCGCTGCTGCTGCCCGCCGGAAAGCTGCGCTGGGTATTTCTTCGCCTGATCGGGCAAGCCGACCAGCATGAGCAATTCCTTGACGCGGGCATCGATCTCGGCGCGCGGCCGTTTGGTGTTTTCCAGGCCAAAGGCGATGTTCCTTTCGATCGTCAGATTGGGAAACAGCGCGTAGGACTGAAACACGATGCCGTAGTCGCGTTTTGACGGCGGCAGCGTTGAGATATCCCTGCCCCCCTGGCGGACGACGCCTCTGGTCTGCAGGTCGAGGCCGGCGACGGCGCGCAGCAGCGTGGTCTTGCCGCAACCCGAAGGGCCGAGAAAGCAGATGAATTCGCCTTCGTTGATGTCGAGCGAGATGTCCTTCAGCGCATGGAACTCGCCGAAGGCCTTCCAGAGATGTTCGATCCGCAGGTAAGCCGTGTTGCCGGCAGCGGTCATGGGATGCACCTCGGCCAGCGTTGCCGATAGATCAGCGACGGGTTCGTGTCTCATTTTGACCATCCGGGAAGAGTTACGAGAAGGGCGCCGCTCTGACGGCGCCCTGTCGAAATGCTCTGCGTCTAGCTCTTGGGCTCAGACTTGGCGTCGTAGCGCTTCGTCCACTCGTCGAGAATGGCCTTGCGGTGGTTGGCCGCCCACTCGAAGTCATTATCGATCATCTTGGACTCGATATCTGCGGGCAGGAATTCGACCGGCTTGGCGACATTCGGCATAGCCAGAACCGCATAACCTACATTGTACATCTCGTTGGCCTCCTTGCTGATCGACCAGTCGAGCAGCGTTTTGGCGGCTTCGAGATTTTTCGTTCCCGCAACGATCGCGGATGCCTCCATGTCCCAGCCGATGCCTTCGGACGGGATGACGATATCGAGGGGGGCGCCCTCCTTCTTCGATTTCGCGGCGCGGAACTCGAACGAGATGCCGATTACGGTTTCACCGGCGGCGGCCATTTTGCACGGCTTCGAACCTGAATGCGTGTAGGCATCAATATTCTGATGCAGGGCGTCCATATAGGCCCAACCATCCTTCTCGCCGAACAACTGCAGCCAGCTCGATACATCGAGGAAGCCGGTGCCGGACGAGGCCGGGTTCGGCATCACGATGTGACCCTTGTATTCCGGCTTGGTAAGATCTTTCCAGCTGGTCGGCTCGGTGAGGCCAAGCTTTTTGCCCTCCACGGTGTTGAAGCAGATCGAAGCCGCCCAGGCGTCCATGCCAACCCAGGCCGGTGGCGTGTCCTTGTCGACAAACTTCGGCTTGAGCAATTCGACGCCTTTTGGCGCATAGGGCTCAAGCATGCCTTCGGTCTTCAGCACCAGAAGCGATGTAGCGGCAAGGCCCCAGACAACGTCGGCCTGCGGATTGTCCTTTTCGGCCAACAGCTTGGCGGTAACGACACCCGTGGAGTCGCGGACAAAGTTCAGTTTGATGTCGGGATGGCTCTTTGTGAAAGTCTCGGCGTAGCGGGCGAGATCTTCGGCTTCAATGGCGGTATAGACTGTCAGTTCGGAGGTTTCGGCAAAGGCGGCGGATGACATCAATGCCGCGGCGAAGGCCATTGCGATAGTTGCGTTGCGCGATTTCATGCTCAGTTCCCCTTTGATTGTTGGCACATTCTGCGATGCACTGTGACGATCGCGCCGGTGGACATTGCGGCCCTGTAGCGCTTGTGGATTTCGTCGTTGGGTCAACTCTGGGGATTGGTGATCGATAAGTAAAATCTATTTATTTTATGACAGACAAACTTCTCCTGATAGTTGTCATGGAACTGTCGCATGCCTGTTGCGGCCGCGATTCCGCGCTTGCGAAAGCCCACGATTGGCAACGGAGACGGTTATGGTCAGCCGAACGAAACGCCCGTTGTCTGTGCCCGCAAACGCGGGTCGGACGAGCGGACAGTCACCACCAGATCGCCCCCCCTCGCCCGCAAGCCCGCGTCGATTTCAGGGCATTCGAGCTCGCGGTCGGTGCGCACGGCCTTCATGGTCAGGCCGCCAGCACGGCGGTCTCGAGGATGTCGAACGCACGATCGAGATCAGCTTTCGAAATGACCAGCGGCGGCGACAGCGTCAGCACATTGCCCTGGCTGACCTTGAAGCTCAGCCCCTGCCCCAGGCAAGCATAGAAGACGCGTTCGGCGAGATCGCGCGCCGGCTCGCGCGTATCGCGATCCTCGACGAGCTCGACGCCGACCATCAGTCCCCTGCCCCTGACGTCGCCGACATGGGGCGAGCGCGCCATCAGGTGCTGCATACGCTCCAGCATGTGCCGGCCAAGTTCGGCCGCGCGTTCGACCAATCCTTCCTCCAGGATGATGTCGATCGTCGTCAGTGCGGCGCGGGTCGTCACCGGGTTCTTCTCGTGGGTGTAGTGGCCGATCGCGAAGCCACCGGTGACGTCGAGGTCGCGGCGCGCGATGACGGCGGCGATCGGCAGGATGCCGCCGCCGAGCGACTTGCCGAGGACGACGATGTCGGGCGTCACATCATCATGCTCGTGGGCGAAGAATTTTCCCGTCTTGCCCAGCCCGGTCGGGATCTCGTCGAAGATCAGCAGCGTGCCGTGCCGGTCGCAGGCTTCGCGAACCCGCTTCCAGAAACCGGGCGGCGGCGGGTTGGGCGTCGCCCGCATCGGTTCTGCGACGACCGCCGCCACGTCCTGTTCGCGGCCGAGCACATAGGCGATCATGTTGGCGCAAGCGAGCCCCGAGGTTTCGAGGGAATCGTGGCCATAGGGACAGCGATAGCCGTCCCAGGGTGCGACGTGCTCGGTGCCGGTCATCATCGGGCCTGATATGTGCGAGCGGAAGGTCGCCTCGCCGCCGACGCTTGCAGCGCCGAAGCCGGCCCCGTGGAACGCATCCCAGAACGACACCGTCTTGAAGCGGCCGGTCGCGGCGCGGGCGATCTTCAGCGCGACCTCGATGGCATCCGAACCACCGGTGGTGAACAGCACCTTGCCGAGATCGCCGGGCGCCAATGCCGCCAGCTTCTCCGCCAGCTCGACAGCGGGCTCGCAGGTAAAGCGGCGCGGCGCAAAGCAGAGCTCATCGAGCTGCTTTTTGATCGCCGTGACCAGCCTTGGATGGCCGTAGCCGAGGTGATGCACGCTGTTGCCGTGGAAATCCATGAAGCGGCGGCCAGCGGTGTCCTCGATCCAGATGCCTTGCGCCTTCGCGATGGTCGAAAGGCAGGGGCTGGACAGACTCTGGTGCATGAAGGCAGCCGCGTCGCGATCGAGCAAGCCGCGGATCCGCGGATCGTCATGCCCGGCATCCCATCGGCCGCGAGCCGCTGTGGTGTTGGAATCGCCTTCGGTGTGCACAAGCTCTTTGATCGCGGCCATCATGGTCTCCGAAACGCGAATGAGGGAGCGGCGAACGCTCCCTCCATTGTTTATCCGTCAATGCCGCCCGGTCAGGACCAGGGCAGCGAAAATGTCTTCACATTGGTGTAGCTCTTCATCGCCTCGATGACGCCTTCCTTGTAGCCATTGCCCGAATCCTTGATGCCGCCGAAGGGCGACATCTCGATGCGGTAGCCCGGCACTTCCCAGATGTTGACGGTGCCGACCTGAAGGCCGGCGATGTATTTCTGCATGCGCGGAAAAGAGTTGGTGCAGACGCCCGACGACAGGCCGAAGGCGGTCGAGTTGGACAGTGCGATCAGCGCATCATCGTCGTCCGGCGCGCGAACGATCGGGATGATCGGGCCGAACGTCTCCTCCATCACCAATTCGGATGTGTGAGGAACGCGATCGACGACGATCGGCGGCAGCAACGCGCCCTGACGACCCGGATTGTAGAGGATTTCGGCGCCCTGCTCGGCGGCCATGTGGACGCGGGCTTCGAACAGCGCCGCCGCCTTCTCGTGCACGACGGTGCCAAGGTCGGTCGAGCGGTCCATCGGATCGCCGAAGCGGATTTTTTTCGCCCGCTCCAGCACCAGCGGCACGAAGCGGTCGGCGACGCTTTCCTGAACCAGGATGCGCTTGACCGCGGTGCAGCGCTGGCCGGAGTTCTTTGTCGCGCCGGCGACGGCCAGATCCGCGGCTCTGGCCAGATCCTCGTCGGAGAGATCGTTGAGGATGATCAGCGGGTCGTTGCCGCCGAGTTCCAGCACCTGGCGCTTGTAGCCGGCGGTGCGGGCGATCATCTTGCCGACCGGCACGCCGCCGGTGAAAGTGATCAGGTCGATATTGTCGTTGGTGATCATCTCGTTGCCGATGTCTGCGGGCCAGCCGGTCACCACCGACAGCATTTCGGGCGGCAGACCGGCTTCATAGAGAATGTCGGCCAGGAGAAGCGCCGTCATCGGCGTCAATTCGGTCGGCTTGACCACCACGCAATTGTTGGTGGCGATCGCCGGCGCCACCTTGTGCGAGACCATGTTGAGCGGGTGGTTGAACGGCGTGATCGCCGAGATCGCCTTCAACGGCTCGCGGGTGGTGAAGATCTTGCGCGCCTTGCCGTGCGGGGTGAGGTCGCAGGAGAAGATCTGGCCGTCGTCCTGGATGCACATCTGCGCCGACAGCGTGAACACGTCATAGGCACGGCCGACCTCATAGAGCGAGTCCGTCTTGGAGATGCCGAGCTCGAGCGTGATGAGATCGGAGATTTCTTCGCGGCGCGACGCCAATGCCTCGGCGGCGCGGAACAGGATCTGCTGACGCTCGTAGCGCGTCAGCTTCGATTTGTAGCTGGCGGCGATCTCGAATGCTTTTCGCGCGTGCTCGGCACGCCCGGCCGGCACGGTGCCGATGACGGTGTCGTTCCAGGGGTAGCGCACCTCGACGACGCCGTCGGCATCAACTTTCTTGCCGGCAATGCGCATCGGCTCGTGGCGGACTGTGATGGCTGGGTCGAGCTTGGTCATGGGTTCTGCTCCAGCAGATTCTTGGGTACGTCGCGGGGTCGACCCCCACTCCGGCCCTCCGGGCCACCTCTCCCCCGATCGACGGGGGAGAGGAAATCAGGCGAAGTCGGCGCCCCCACGTTTCCCGGCTAAGCCGCGGCTAACCCTGGCGCCTTTCTCTCCCCCGTCGATCGGGGGAGAGGTGCCGAGCGTAGCGAGGCGGAGTGGGGGGTCCACACTAGCGCTCAGCCCGCCAGTGCCGCCGCCATTGTGGCGTAGTAAAAGGCGTCGAAGTTTCTCAACACAGGTTCATCAGGCAATTCCGGCAGCACACGATTGACGATGAACGGCACCTCCTGCTCGGTCAGCCCACCATGCGACCGTAGCGGTTCGTTCAGAGCCGCCAGGTCATGGCGATGTTCTGAGGTGCCGATCGTCTTGTTCTCGGTCGAGATCAGCACGATGTCGCCGATGCGATCTGCCGGCAGCTCAAAGCGCTCGCACGCCGTCGGGCTGTCGACGACCAGCATGATGCCGTCGATCTTCGCCAGCCGGGCCATGATGCCGGCCTGATCTGCGCCATCAGGCAGATAGGCGGTGGCAAACGAGCCGAGCGCGCCGTGATGCACGACATAGGGGTCGGTGATCGGCAGGATGACGCGGGCGGCGTCCTTGCCCAGCCACTCGTCGAGAAGGTCCTGGACATAGACGACGTCGGGCGAACCGTCCGCCTTGTGCTTGGGCTTCATGCCATGGTCGGCGGTGACGACGATCGCCGCGCCCAGCGCATCAAGCTCGGTCAGGTATTTGTCGAACATCTCGTAGAAGGCGTTGGCCTGCGGCACGCCCGGCGCGTATTTGTGCTGCACATAGTCTGTGGTCGTCAGGTACATGATGTCGGGACGGAACTCCTTCAGCAGCTGCACACCGGCGGCAAAGACGAATTCCGAAAGTTCGGCCGAATAGACCTCCGGCACGGGCAGCCCAAAATGTTTCGAGGCATTGTCGATGCCGTGCTCGGCCCTGGTGGTGGTGTCGGATTTTTCCGCCGAGAAGCACAGCGCGCGGCCTTCATCGAAGGCAAGGCCCTTGCCAAGCAAAGCACGCAGCTTGTCCTTGGCGGTGACCACGGCGACCTTGGCGCCGGCATCATAGAAGGCCTGGAAGATGGTCGGCGCGCGCAGGAAGCGCGGGTCGTTCATCATCACTTCCTTGCCGGTCTCGCGCTCATAGAGATAGTTGCCACAGATGCCGTGCACCGACGGCGGCCGGCCGGTGGCGATCGACAGATTGTTGGGATTGGTGAAGCTCGGAATGACCGAGTGCGCAAAACGCACCGTGCCCTTCTGCTTGATCCTGACCAGAGCCGGCATCAGCCCGGCCTCGATCGCCTCGTCGAGATAGGCAGGCTCGCAGCCGTCAAGGCAGATGGCGATGGCCGGCACACGCGGCCAGGCGTAGGTGCGGCCGTTGACCGCGACGTTGATGGGAGACATCTGGTTCATCTGATATCCTCGAGATCGGCCGCTTCAGGCGGGGAGTTTGGCGCGTTCGGCGAGTGCCGCGGCGGGTGGGGCGGCGGTGTCGACGCCCATTTCATGAAGCGAGAAGGCCGCCGCCTCGACGACGCGGCGCATGACATGTTCGTCCATCTGGCCGATGCAGCCGACGCGGAAGCTATCGACGGCGGTCAGCTTGCCCGGATAGATGATGAAGCCCTTGTCCTTCATCAGATCGTAGAAGCGGTCGAAGGCGAAACTGGCATGGGCCGGGTTGAAGAAGGTGACGATGATCGGCGACAGCCAGCGATCCCCGAGCAGTGTCTCGAAACCGAGGTCGCGCATGCCGGCCACCATGACGTCGCGGTTCCTCGTATAGCGAGCGCCACGGCCGGCGACGCCGCCTTCGGCCTCGTGCTGGCGCAGTGCTTCGAGGAAGGCAGCGACGACGTGCGTCGGCGGCGTGTAGCGCCACTGGCCGGTTTTGTTGAGGTGCGCCCACTGGGCGTGGACATCGAGCGACAGCGAATGGCTCCTGCCTTTGGCAGCCTCCAGCTCGCTCTTGCGGGCGATGATGAAGCCGAAGCCCGGAACGCCCTCAATGCACTTGTTGGCGGACGAGACCATCGCCTCATAGCGGATATCGTTGACGTCGAGCGCTACGGCGCCGAACGCGCTCATGGAATCGACCAGCAGCTTGCGACCCTTGGCATGGACGGCTTGCGCAATCTCGGCGACCGGATTGAGGATGCCGGAGCTGGTCTCGCAATGGATGGCGATGACATGGGTGATATCAGGGTCGGCCGCGAGGGCCGCCGCCACCTCGTCGCCGCGCGGCGGCAGATAGTCGCCCTTGTCGATCAGCGTGTAGGCGCGGCCGAGATACTGCATGGTCTGCGCGGCGCGCAGGCCGTAGGCGCCGTTGGCCAGCACCAGAACCTTGCCATCTCTGGGCACAAACGAACCCAGCATCGCTTCAACGCAGAAGGAACCGCTGCCTTGCATCGGCACGCAGTCGAACTCATCGTTCCTGTCCCCGGTCAGCGCCAGCAGGCGGCGACGCATATCCGATGTCATGGCGCGGAAGTCGCCGTCCCACGATCCCCAGTCGCGCAACATCGCCTCCTTGACCGAATAGGCCGTGGTAAGCGGCCCTGGGGTCAGAAGATACGGCTCGCCCAGCGCCGGACTGGCCAGCGGCTCCGCGGCAAATTTCGTCTCGGCGAGCATGTTGTCCTCCGCTCGATCTGCGTTCGATGTGGCCTTATTCTTGGCCTGAATGATCTATTTGTAAAATCGTTATTTTGTATCGATGTATCGATTCTAACGATGGCAAGGATTGCCACTCGCCAGCGGAGAATATCGCCCGTCAGGCGAGCGCCGGAGCCATCGCTTCCGCTGCCCCTCTCGCCAGCCGGCTTTCGAGCAGATCACCGCTCTGCGTCAGCAAGGGATAGGCGACCGAGGCCATCAGCGAGTTGATCTCCTTCAGCGCCCGCACCGCCTCCAGGTGGATGTCGCTGGTGTCGATGCTCTGCGGCATTCCTGATTGCAGGCGCTTGAGGTGACGGTCATGGCTCATGCGTTCCAGTCTGCGCATCCGCTCCTTCTCGACGACGAGTTGCCGCGCCGACTCGAGATCGCTCGACACCAGCACATTGAGTGCAAGCTGCATGTTGGCCATGACACGGTTGTGAAGCCCGGCCAGTTCGCTCCAGCCGTCGCGTGAAAAGCGCAGGTTCTTGTCACGCAGCTCCTGGGTGAGCACGAGCAGGTTCTTGGCGACGATATCGCCGGCGCGTTCGAGATTGATGGCGAAGTCGGTGAGTTCTATGCCGCGCTGCGCCTCGGCCGCGCTCATGCTGCCGCGATTGACTTCGGCAATGTAGAGCTTGATCTCGGTGTGGGCGCGGTTGACCTCCTCATCAAGTTTTTGGGCTTGGCGTATCTGGTCGGCGGTGCCGGCGTCGAAGAAATCCATCACCGGGCGCAGCATCACCTCGACGACTTCGCCCACGCGCAGCAACTCGCGGGTCGCACTGGCCAGAGCGAGACCGGGTGTGCGCATGACGGTGCGGTCGAGCGCGCTGGTGCGGCGTGACATCAGGTCCCCAGCCTCCCCTGCCTTTGCCGCTGGCCTGTCGGGGATCAGCAAGGTGGCGAGCTTTTCCATCGTGCCGGTGAACGGCAAGCAGCAGATGACCAGCACCATATTGAAGGCAAGGTGCAGGTTGACCAGTTGGCGGCCTTCGGTTGCGCCGAACAGATGCGCCGGGAAGGTCACGGCCTGAAGCGCAAACAAGGCGGCGAGCGCCGTCGTGCCGCGAAAGATCAGATTGCCAAGCGGGACACGGCGCGCCTCGACGGCATCGCCGCGTGTCAGCCACACCGCAATCAGCGCACCACCGCAATTGGCGCCGAGGATGAAGAGCAGGCCGACCTCGACCGGCAAGACGCCTTGCGCGGCAAGCGTGACGAACAGCAGGATCGCCGCGACGCTGGAGTGGATCAGCCATGTGAACAGGGCAGCTGCGGCAAAGGCGGTGAAATAGTCCGTGCGCAGATAGGAAATCACCAGTGGCAGCAAATTGCTCTGCCGCATCGGAGCGGTCGCCTCGCCGATCATATGCAGCGACAACAGGACGAAGGCGACCCCCATCAGGATTCGCCCGCTCTGCCTGATGCCAGCCACCTCGAACTTCAGGACCATCGCGCCGCCGACCAGGATCAGCGCCGGCACCAGCCAGCTGAGATCGAACGACAGCACCTGCACGACCAGGGCGGAACCGAGATCGGCGCCCAGCAGGATCGCCAGCCCTGATGACACCGAAACCATGCCGCTGGCGGCAAACCCGGCCGCCAGGATCGCGACTGCGGTCGAGCTTTGCAGCAGCACGGCAAGCACGGTGCCGACGCCCGCCGACCTGATCCGTGCACCCCGGGCTTGCCTCAGGGCATCACGCAAAGCGGGGCCGCAGGCCCGCTCGACACCCGTACGCACCATATGCACGGCCCAGAGCAGCAGCATGACCGCACCCGCCAGATGCAGCAGGATGATGGAAAATTGCATGGCGACGCCTCCGGTGCCAACGGCCGGCAGGGATGTCGACCATGCTCAGGCTGAGGGTCGGCAAAACATAAGTCAAATCGTTCCTTTCGATCTTTTCCTAAGCCATCCTTATGATAGGATGTCGGCGATTTCAGAAGTGTCGGAGGCACGGCAGATGCGCTACGTCCAGTTGCGAGCCTTTCACCAGGTGGCCATCTGCGGTGGCTTTTCACGTGCCGCCGAGGCGCTCTTCCTGACCCAGCCGGCGATCTCGGACCAGGTGCGCAAGCTCGAGGAAGAGTATGACGTGCTGCTGTTCAACCGCAACAAGAAGCAGGTCACGCTGACCCATTCGGGCCAGAAATTGCTCGAAATAACCCACCGCATGTTCGATACCGAGCAACAGGCGCTGGAGTTGCTGACGGAGTCCCGCGCCCTGCGTTCCGGCACGCTGCGCATCGTCGCCGATGCCGCACATCATCTGCTTCACATTCTCGGCAGCTTCCGGGCTCGCTACCCCGGCGTCCAGGTTTCGGTGCGCGCCGGCAACACCGAGACGGTGATCAGCAGCCTCTACAGCTACGATGCCGACATCGGCGTGCTGGGCGAGGTGCCGACAGGGCGCGATTTCGAGGTGCTGAAACTCAACTCGACGCCGATCATCGCGTTTGCATCCGTCGACCACCCGCTGGCCGCGAAAAAGTCGCTCACCCTCAAGCAACTCGCGCAGGAATCGCTGGTCATGCGCGAGCGCGGTTCGAAGACGCGTCAGAAACTCGAAGATCTCGCAGCCGCCTCGAAAATCGAACTCAGGCCGGCGATCGAAGCCGAGGGCCGCGAAGCGGTCCGCGAGATCGTCGCATCGGGCGCCGGCATCGGCTTTGTCTCGGCGGCCGAATTCGGCCAGGATTCGCGGCTGGTGCCGATCACCATCGATGCTCCCGAGACCCTGATGGACGAAGCGCTGATCTGCCTGCGTGAACGCAGCGGCGGCAAACTGGTGCGGGCGTTCCTGGATATGGCAAGGTCCATGTCGGCGGATTAGGCGGCAGCGCGAACCTCCACCACATCAGCCTTCACCCGCTCCGACTTCGGATCGTAGGGGCTGCGCAGATGTGCTGTCGCGGCATGGCGAACGCCGGCAAGGTCGATCTCGAAACGACCACCGGTGAGAAACGCAGCATCGACGCCCGCCTCGTTCTCGATCAGCCCGAGCGCCACCGAGCGGCCAAGCGTGTGGCCGTAGGCGGCCGAGCGGACTTCGCCGACCGGCTTGCCGTCGCGCAGGATCAGTTCGCCGCCCCACAGCATCGGCTCGGCATCATCGAGCGTGCACAGCACGACGCGTCTTGCCGGTGCTGATGGCTTCGTCTCAACCAGCGCGTCGCGGCCGATAAAGCCACCCGGCTTGTCCATCGCCACAGCAAAGCCAAGCCCAGCCTGCCAAGGGCTGATATCTGGCGTCAGTTCACGACCCCAGGCGCGAAAACCCTTTTCGATACGCAAGGCGTCGAGCGCGTAGTAACCGGCATCGATCAGGCCAAACTCGCTGCCAGCCTCATGCAGTGCCTCATAGACACCGACGGCGAATTCGGTCGGCACGATCAGTTCCCAGCCCAGTTCGCCGACATAGGTCATGCGGTTGGCATAGGCGGTGGCATAGCCGATATCGATCTCGCGGATGGTGGCGAAGGGAAAGCCGGCGTTGGAGAGATCGGCCGAGGAGAGTTTGCCCAGCAGATCGCGCGAGCGCGGCCCCATCAATGCCAGTACCGCGTAGGACGAGGTGACATCGGTCAAGATTGCATGCGCGTCGGACGGGATGTTTTTGACGATCCAGTCGGCATCGTGGATGGCTTGCGCCGAACCGGTGACGATAAGGAATTTCTCCACGCCAAGCCGCATCACGGTGAAATCGCTTTCATAGCCGCCACGTGCATTGAGCACGCCCGTATAAACAGATGTACCGACCGGTACGTCGATATTTCCGGCGCAGATCCAGTTGAGCGCGGCGCAGGCATCGTGGCCTTGCACGAGGAGCTTGGCGAAAGAGGTCTGGTCGAAGACGGCGACGGCTTCGCGTGTCGCCGTCATCTCGCGCTTGACCGCCTCGTGCCAGTTCTGACGGCCGAAGGCATAGTCGTTTTCGGCTTTTTCTCCCGGTGCCGCGAACCAGTTGGCGCGCTCCCAGCCCATTTTGGAACCGAAGCAGGCGCCCCTGGCGGCGAGCCGGTCGTAGAGCGGCGACCGGCGGAACGGCCGTGCGGTATCCAGTTCGCGGTTCGGCCACGGCATGGCGTAGTGCAGGCCGAGCGTTTCCTTGACACGGTCATGCAGCCAGCGCGGATTGTTGTTGAAGGGGGCGAAACGCCTGATATCGACCGGCCATAGATCCATGGTCGGCGCGGCGTTGACGATCCATTCCGCCAGCGCCCTACCCGCACCGCCGGCGCTGGCGATGCCCATCGAATTGAAGCCGGCGCCGACATAGAAATTCTTCAACTCCGGCGCCTCGCCAAGGAGAAAATTGTTGTCCGGCGTGAAGCTCTCGGGACCGTTGTAGAATTTCTTGACCTCGGCCTCGGCCAATTGCGGCACGCGGACCAGCGCGTTTTCCATCAGGATTTCGAACTGATCCCAATCGTCCGGCAACAGCGCGAACTCGAAATTTTCGGGAATGCCATTCATGCCCCACGGCTTGGCGTGCGGCTCAAAGCCGCCCATGACCAGGCCGCCGACCTCTTCCTTGAAATAGATGAAACCGTCGGGGTCGCGCATCACGGGCAGGTCCGGGTGCACGCCCTCGATCCTGCCGGTAACGATGTACATGTGCTCGGCCGAATGCAGCGGCACCGAGACACCGCACATCAGCCCGACCTTGCGCGCCCACTGGCCGGCGCAATTGACGACGATCTCGGCGGCAATGTTGCCGCGATCCGTCTCGACACCGCAGGCGACACCATTCCTCTGGCTGATACCAGTGACCTTGACCCGCTCGATAATTTTCGCGCCGCGATTGCGCGCACCCTTGGCGAGCGATTGCGTGAGATCGGTCGGATTGGCCTTGCCGTCGCCCGGCAGCCAGACGGCGCCGACCAGATCGTCGGTCGCCATGACCGGCCAGAGATCCGCCGCCTCCTTCGGCGAAATCACATCGATGTCGACCCCCTGGGCGCGTGCCGATGCGGCCGTGCGCTTCAGCACCGTCATGCGGTCGGCGGTGCGCGCCACCGACAGCGAGCCGCAATTCTTCCAACCGGTGGCGAGTCCGGTCTCCGCTTCCAGCTCGCCATAGAGCTGCGTAGAGTATTTGATCAGGCTGGTCATGTTGGAATGACTGCGCAACTGGCCGACAAGCCCTGCGGCGTGCCAGGTGGTGCCACCGCTGAGTTGCCCCTGTTCGAGCAGCACAACATCGGTCCAGCCGAGCTTCGTCAGGTGATATGCGACCGAGCAGCCGATGATACCGCCGCCGACGATGACGACGCGCGCCTGGGTGGGAAATTGGTTTGCCATGGGAGATCCTGCCGTTTTGACACGAGCCGGATCATAGCAGTCGAATTCCAAATATCAACACAAAATACCACAAAATATCACATCAAGATGCAACCATCAACTCAGGCCCCTTGCGCGCAAGCGCTTCGGCGATGTCGGCCTGCGGCTTCGCATCGACGATCACGCCGGCGGCGTGCTGAAAATTCGGGATCCTGAGCGGCGTCAGCTTTGCGAACTTGCTGCTGTCGAGAACGAAGTAGGTTTTGGCGGCAAGCGCGATCATGCGGCTGCGCTGTTCGGCGCCGGCGCGGGTGAAATCGGTCACCTCGCCGTCGGGCGACAGCGCGCCACCACCGAGGAAGGCGATGTCGACGCGAAAGCGCGCCATGGCTTCGAGCATGTCGATGCCGGAGGCTGCTTCTTCGCCGGGATCGACTTCGCCACCCAGCATATGCACGCGCATGCCTGAGACGTGGCACAGCAGAAGCGCGATCGGGAGGTTCGCCGTGCAGATGGTGAGATCGCGCAGGTCGGTCATGGCTTGTGCGACGGCCAGCGTGGTGGTGCCGGAATCGAGGAACACCACCATGCCGTCCTTCACAAGACCGGCAGCTATCCTGCCGATCGCAGCCTTGCCCCGGGCATTCTCCTGGCTGCGCAGGCTCATTGCCGGTTCGCTCGGCTCGAAACGGGCAGCGCCGCCATGGACGATGCCGAGCTGCCCTTTATCCGACAGCAGTTTCAGGTCGCGGCGGATGGTTTCGCGTGAGACATCGAAGAACCCGGCCAGTTCGGCGACACTGACAGACCCGTGAGCGCCCAGCCGCCGCAGGATCTCTTCGTGGCGACGTGGAGCAAGGGCGCGCGCCGGCAGGCTGCTGTCGGGGGACATGATGATCCTGGATCGAGTATCGATGTTGCAATATGTGGCAGTGATCGCGCGCAGAGGCAACCGGAGCTCAAGCCACGCCGTCAGGATTTTCGCGACAGACCATCTTCCCTGATCGCGCTGACCAGCGTCTCGCTTCCCTCGCGAAGATGCTGCCTCAGAATGCTTATGGCCTTGTCCTCCTTGCGCGCCCTGCAGGCGGCCAGCAGGTCGCGGTGCTCCGTCTGCGAGCGGCTGCGATAATCCAGGTTCGACAGGAGGATGCGGACGTAGCGATCTGCGGCATTGTGGTGCGCCTCGATCAGGCCGAGCAATCGACGGTTACCGCAGGCGTCGTAGAGAGCCAGATGAAAGGCACGGTTCAGCGCACCCCATCGGCCGACATTGCGCTCCGCGTCGATCTGGTCGAGCACCTGTTCCGCCTCGTCGAGCTTCGCGCCGGCGAGGTTGGGAAGCGAAAGCCGCACCGCCTCGCATTCAAGCAGTTCGCGCAGTGCGTAGATTTCACCGATCTCGGCGCCGTCCATCCGGGCGACCTGCGCGCCTTTTGTCGGATGAATGGAAACAATACCTTCGGCTTCCAATTGGCGAAGGGCGTCACGAATTGGCATGCGGCTGAAGCCAAACTGCTCGGCCAATTCATCCTGGCGCAGCGAAGTGCCCGCCTTGATGGTTCCACTGGCGATCGCTTCGCGCAGGACATTGGCGACCTGTGCGGCCACGGTCCGCGGCCCCTGCATCACGCTTTCCGCAAATCCTCGCAATCGATGCTCCCGCTCACATGGTGCCAGCCTAACTGAAGACTCCCCATGTGGATATATGTATGCCCGTATACATATTCGGCATCATTTGCGCGAATTGCCCGGTCGAACATGGCCGCTGACCTGCACGCCGTCCTCGGCACGCAGGTACAGGAAGCCGGGGACGGACAGCAGCGGGATGACCGCGGTCAGCAGGAACACCTGGTGGAAGCGTTCCGCTGTCACGTTGTGGGTTTCTCCTGCGACAAGGCCCAGCACCATGGCGGCGATCGAAACGCCCAGGGAAACGCTGAGTTGCTGCAGGACGCCGCCGAGACTGGTGGCGCGGCTGAGCTTGTCGTCCGGCAGGTCGGCATAGGACAGCGTGTTGGAGGTCATGAACTGCGCCGACCGGATGACCCCGAAGACAAAGACGTAAAGGCCGATCATCCAGTGCGGCGTATCGGCTTCGATCAAGGCGAAGCCCCCGACAGCGGCGGAGCCGACCACCGCGCTGCCGATGAGCACGACATTGAAGCCAAAGCGCCGCAACAGCGGCGACAGCAGCGGCCGAATGAGCAAGGTGCCGAAGCTGCCGACGAATGTCAGCGAGCCCGAGGTGACCGGGCTCATGCCAAAGCCGACCTGCAGCATCAGCGGCAACAGGAAAGGCACGCCATTGAGGCCAACGCGGCACAGGCCGCCTGCGAGCGTACCGACCCAGAACGAGCGAAATCGAAACAGTGTCAGATCGACTGCCGGTGCAACGACGCGGCGCGCATAGCGCCCGAAGGCGAGCAGCAGTAGGATCGCCGCGGCCAACACCAACGCTGTCGCCGAAACGGAGATGATCGGCCTACCGATGCTTTCCAGTCCGAACTGCAGCAGCGCGACTCCGCATCCGACCATCAGGAACCCGGCGAAGTCGAAGCGTTGCATCGCTTCCTCGCGGAAATCGTCGACGAAGCGCAGCGCCGCCAGAATGCCGAGACAACCGAAAGGCACGTTGACATAGAATATCCAGCGCCACGATGCATAGGTGGTCAACAGGCCGCCGAGCAGCGGCCCGATCACAGGCCCCATGATGGCGGGCAAGGTCATGTAGGTCATGGCGGTGATCAACCCGCTGCGCGGAAAGCTGCGCAGCAGGATCAGCCGCCCGACCGGCGTCATCATGGCGCCGCCCAGCCCCTGCAGGGCGCGCATCGCCAAAAGCATGCCGAAACTGTTGGCCATGCCGCACAGCGCCGAGCCGAGGGTGAAGGTGAAAAGCGCCAGCGCGAACACTTTTCGTGCGCCGAACCTGTCGGCGAACCAGCCGCTGACGGGAATGAATACGGCCAGCGTCAGGATGTAGGTGGTGATCGCCAGGTTCAGCCTGACCGGCGTCGTGTCGAGGCTGCGCGCGATGGCAGGGATCGCGGTGGTGATGATGGTGGAATCGAGCTGCTCCATCAGAAAGGCGATGGCGACGATGATTGGAATAATCAGTCTCAGCCTCGGATCGCGCTCGGTGGCAAATTGAGGCTGTTCCAATGCTGTTGCCATTCCGTCATGCAGGCGGCTGCCCCATTCCAGATGGCGCGTCCGCGTTCAAAGGCAAGGTCGCCTTCCGTGCGGCAAGCCGGCCGAGGCCCCGATCACACAGCTTATGGTCCGACGGATAGGCAAGCGGTAGTCATTTCCTCCTTGATGGAAGTCAACAAATTTTGACTGCCCGCCCCTTCGAGAGGAAACCGGCAAGGACAGCGCTTTGAGCGTCCAAACTGCGGACGCCAGGGCATTTGCGTTTCAGTGAACGCCAGTTCCGATTTCGTGTCGCAACGTGTCGGGTAAGAGGCTGTCTAACAGCCGCCATGAGCGCTTGACGAAACAGCGAGATTGAGCCACTTGTCGACTAGTATACAAGTGGTGAGGCCATGCTTGAAGTTCTCGTTCGCGCGCCGCAGTCGCTGGAAGTCCGGCAGGGCACGATACCCCAGCCCGGCGCCGGCGAAGTTGTCGTTCATGTCAGCCGTGCCGGCATCTGCGGCTCCGACATTCACATCCTGCATGGCTCCAATCCGTTCGCCGTCTATCCACGTATCATCGGCCATGAATTCGCCGGCACCGTAACAGCGCTCGGACGCAATGTGACCGGCATTGCGACGGGAGACCGTGTGGTGGTCGATCCCGTGGTGTCGTGCGGCCACTGCTATCCCTGCCGGGTCGGCCGCTCCAACGTCTGCGCCAACCTCGAAGTGATGGGCGTTCACCGCGACGGCGGTTTTCGCGCCTTCGTCGCGGTGCCGGCGGCAAATGCCATACCGGTTCCAAGGGATATGCCGTTTGGGCTGGCGGCACTGGCCGAGCCGTTTTCCATCGCCGCCAATGTGCTTGATCGTACCGGTTGCGGACCCGAGGACACGGTGCTGATCTATGGCGCCGGCACGGTCGGCGTCACTGTCCTGCAGGTCGCCAAGCTCAAGGGCGCACGCTGCATCGTTGCCGATATCGACGAAGCCCGCCTGGAGCGAGCGCTCCGCTTCGGTGCCGACAGGGTGATCCACTCCGTGCGCGATCCCGTGCCGGCCGCGGTGCGCGGTGAAAATGACGGTCTTGGCCCGACGCTGGTCATTGACGGCGCCGGCATTCCCGCACTTCTTGACGAGGCTTGCCGGCTGGCCAGCCCGGCGGGCCGCATCGGCCTGCTCGGCTTTTCGGACGCCCCATCCAACCTCAGCCAGCAGGAAGTGGTGCGCAAGGAACTGACCATCGTCGGCTCGCGCCTGAACCGCCGGCTGTTGCCGCGCGTCGTCGAATGGCTGGCCGACAAGCGGCTCGATCCGCAAGGCATGATCACGCAGGTGTTCGCGGCGGCGGATGCACGCGCAGCCTTCGACTTGATCGAGAAGGAACCGGAGCGAACGCTCAAGGTTCAGCTGGACTTCTCGTAAGCCGGAATTAGCCCTCGACCAGCGCGACGGCGCGCAGTGGTGATCCGGTACCGCCTTCGATCGCCAGCGGCAAGCTGATCAGGAAGCACCGAGGCGGCAAGTCACCAAGCCGTGCGAAATTCTCGCCGATCAGGATGCCGGCTGAAAGCAACGTACTGTGCGCCGGGAAATCCTCGCTGCCGAAACAATCGATCGACAGGCAGTCCGAGCCAACGATGCGCGCACCGCGCTCGACCAGCAATTCGCTTGCTTGCCGCGATAGGCCGGGCCAGTCGGCGAGAAACGCGGCCGGATCGTCCCAGAACCGGTCCCAGCCGAAATGGAAGAACACGGCGTCGCCCTGCCGTACGCAGCCATGTTCGGCCTCGAAAGCGAAGATAGCATCCGGCTCGACCGCCTGCCGGGGACGACAGCCACGCGCATCGATCGTCACCATGCGGCCGAAGAAACGCTCGACCGGAATGCCGGAGATGGCAGCACCGCCGCGGATGAAATGGACCGGCGCGTCGAAATGCGTGCCGGTGTGCTCGCTCATAGCCAACGCATGATTGCAGGCGACATCGCCGCGGTCATAGGATTCCACCATCTCCTGGCAGTAATGCGGGTGCGTCGGCCACACCGGCATGCCGGGCTTCATCGGATGCGTCAGATCGACGAAAGAAACTGCCTTTGTTTCGAACAGCCCGGCGAGCGTATCGGTGGCGGGTTTCATCTGACGCGAGGCCTCGGCACGAGAGCGACGATCAGGATGATCAGCACGCCGGTCAAAAGGAAGCGCACGCCTGCCTGGATGCCAAAGGTGTTGAGCATGGTAGACATCAGGTTGAAGAACAACGCAGCCCCCCATATGCCTACCGCGTTGGCCTGCCCACCAGCGACGCTGGTGCCGCCAAGCACCACCACGGCGATCGATTCCATCAGATAGGCGTCACCCATGTTGAGTGCTGCCCCGCCGCTGAAGCCGGCAAGCAGGAAGCCGGCGAGCGCCGCCGCCGTGCCGCACAGCATATAGGCAATCAACCGCACCCGTGCGACGTTGATGCCGGAAAGCCGCGCCGCCGGTTCGCTCTGGCCGGTGGCCAGCACTTGCCGGCCCCAGACCGTGCGTTTGAGAGCGATCATGGCGGCCAGCGTCAGCAGCATCACCGCGATCGGCATGAATTGCACGCCGCCAAGGTTCATCGAGGTGAACCGGGAAAGGCCTGCCGGCGGCTTCAGCGTCGCCTGGCCGCCGAAATTGAAGGCAAGCGACTGAAAGACGAAGCTCCAGGCGAGCGTCGCGATGATCGGCGGCAGCCTGAGCGCGACGATGGCAAGGAAGTTCGCGGCACCCGCGACAGCGCCGACGGCAAGTGCTGCAAGCAGGCCAGGCAGCAGCATGCCGTCGGACCCTTGCATGACCGTCATCGACACATAGGCGGCCAGCGTCAGCACGGATGGCACGGACAGGTCGATATTGCCCGGCCCGGAGGCGACCACGAACATCTGCCCGGTTCCCACCACCACGCTGAAGGCACCGAAGGCGAGCGCGCCCGACAGCGTGGCGCCGGCACTGCCGATGCCCGAATAGGCTGTCGTCGCCAGCCACATTGCGAGCGCCACGATGAAGCCGTAGGTCCACGGGGCGAGGCTCAATCTTCGGGTCATCGCGTCCGCTCCGACAAAAGCACGCGCCCGGCCAGCACGAGAAACAGGATGACGCCCTGGGCGCCGATCTGCCATGTCGGCGGCACCTGCAGGAAAGACAGAAGCGAGCCCGCGAGCGACAGCGTCAGAGCGCCGATCACCGTGCCGACCGGCGAGACGACGCCACCGGTGAAAGCGCCGCCGCCGAGGATCACCGCGCCGACGCCGAGCAGCGTATAGGCCGGCGCGACATTGGCGTCGCCCGATGTGGTGAGGCCGGTCAGCGTCAGCCCGGCCAGACAGGCGAGCAGGCCGGCGACCGCATAGACCGCGACCCGGATGCCGATAACGGACCAGCCGGCGCGCTCGACGGCGCGCGGATTGCCGCCTGCGCCGCGCAGCACCACCCCGTAGGAGGAGCGTGAGATGACGAGATGGCCGGCGAGTGCCGCCAGTGCCGCCAGCCAGATCGACAGCGGCAGCAAAGGCGGCTGCCAACTCATGAAGGCGGCAAGCCATGCAGGTGCCGAGCCACCCGGTGCCGGCAACAGGATGACGGCGATGCCGAGCCAGATGAAGGACATGCCCAGCGTCACGATGATCGAGGGCAATTGCCGGGCATGAATAAGCAGGCCGAAACCGGCATAGGCGGCGATCAGGACGATGTAGCACAGCGCCGCGATTGCCGGCGCGTCCCCGAGATAGAGCGCCGTGACGCAGGTGATCAGCCCGACAAAGGCGCCGTTCGACAGGTCGATGTCGCCCAGCATGATCACCATCATCTGCGCCAGCGCGGCAAAGACCAGCGGCACCGAGAGCTTGAACAGCAGATGGAAGCCGAAATAGCTCATCGCCGCCGGGCGGATGCTGAAGATGATGGCCAGCATAACCAGCAGCGCGATCGCCGGCAGGCCGACCTGCAGCGCATTGAGCAAGGCCGGGCGCGCCTTGGAGGACGATCGGGCGGGAGGACGGGCTACGGCGTCAGACATGCTCGCCTCCGAACGACGCCTGCAGGATACGGCCGGTCTCGATGGCCTCATCTTCCAGCCTGGTCACGGCGCGGCCCTCGCGGAAGACATAGATGCGCTCGCAATTGGTCAGCTCTTCGAGCTCGGTTGTGTACCAGACGAAGGCGCGTCCGTTCTCGGCCTCCGCGCGGATCAGCCGGTAGACCTCCTGCTTGGTGCCGACATCGACGCCGCGCATCGGATCGTCGAGGAAGATCACCTCGGCGTCCGACGCCAGCGCACGAGCGAACAGCACCTTCTGCTGGTTGCCGCCGGACAGCGACATGATCGGCGTGTCGATCGAAGGCGCCTTTACCTTGAGCCGCTCCGACCAGGTCTCGGCCAGCTTGCGAGCGGCGGCGCCTGAAATCATGCCGCCCCGCGTCAGCGCATTCAGGCTGCGGATGGTCAGATTGTCGGCGATAGACCACAGTGAGAACACGCCTTCAGAGCCGCGGTCGCCGGCAACATAGGCACCCGGCAAGGCCTCGCGCTGCCGGCGCGCGGCATAGAACATCGCGCGCAGCCGCTCGCGCTGGCCGTGGCCGTCGAGCCCGGCGAAACCGATGATCTCGCCCTTGCCGACTTCGATGGTCAGATCAGCGGTGTCGCGGCCGGCATGCCGGATAACCGGAGCTTGCACCGACGACGCCTTGCCTACGGAGCGATCGCGGGGCCGCTCGATGCTGCCCATCAATTCGACAAGCGCGGCGCGCGACAGGTCGGCGGTCGCCCGCTCGGCGACGACCTTGCCGTCGACCATGACGACGGTGCGGTCGCAGACGGCGAGGATCTCGTTCAGTCGATGGGTGATCAGGATGCAGGCGATACCACGTCCGGCGGCACGACGAATGTAGGTGAGCAGTTGCTCCGTCGCCTCATGGCCGAGCGCCGATGTTGGCTCGTCGAGAATGACGGCGCGCAATTTGACGCTGGTCTGCGTGAAGGCGCGGGCGATCTCGACCATCTGTCGCTCGCCGATCGACAGGTCGGCGACCTTCCTGTCGAGGTCGATTCCGTGGCCAGGGAAGATCTCGTCCAGCACCGGACCGATTACCTGGCGCGCGCGCCGCCGCCAGCCCAACCCACGCAAGGACCTGTGCACGATGCGGGTGTTTTCCGCCGACGTCAAATTGGCGCAGAGCGACAGTTCCTGAAAGATACAGCGCAGACCGGCCTGCTGGGCACTGGCCGCACTCCAGGCACCGATCTCACGTCCGCCGACGCGAAAGCTGCCGCTGCTGCGCTCGATGGTGCCGGCCAGCACGTTCATCAGCGTCGACTTGCCGGCGCCGTTGTGACCGACCAGGCCAACGACCTCGCCGGGGTTCAGATGAAAATCCACGCCGCCCAAGGCATGCACGGCATCATAGCTCTTGCGGACATTGCCTACCTCGACAAGAGGGCTGTCAGCATCGCCTCTCTCTGCTGCGTCCTTTTTGGGCGACGTGGGATCGTTCATCATTCGGCCATGCTGCTCATTTCGGCGCGGGTACGCCGGGCAGAGGTTCTTTCTTTACGTTGGCGTCGATGATCTTGGCCACCAGCTCCTGCGGATATTCGGCATTGACAACGCCGCCTGCGGGAACCGTCTTCAGCCAGGCGTCGAGGTCTGGCTGATTGATCTGCAGGAGCGGCACCTCGACGAATTTCGGCACCTGCTTGCCGGCCAGGATCTGCTGCGCGACCCAGAACGCGACCTGCGAGACGCTGGGCGTGGCGCCCAGCGAGAAAGTTTCGTAGCCGCCGGCATCATGCTCCTGCTTCCACAGCGCCAATTCGTCCTGGCGGTTGCCCATGATGATGATCGGCAGCGGCCGGTTGGCGGCCTTGAATGCCTGCGCCGCGCCATAGCCGTCGCCGCCCTGCGTCAGCACCGCATCGACCTGAGGCAGCGACGGCAGGATGCCCGACACTTCCTTTTGTGCCACGGTGGCCGTCCACTGACCATAGACCTCGCCGACAGCCTTGTAGCTGGCGTGCGCCTTCATCGCCTTCTCGACGCCCTCATGCAAGCGCTTGTCGAAACCGTCGCCGGCCATACCGCGGATCTCGAGGATGTTGGCCGGCTTGTCGCCGAGCTTGCTGGAGATGAAATCCAGTTCGGCCTTGGCATAGGAATCGAGGTTGTAGTCGACGACATAGGCGCAAGGCTCGGTGACGCCGCTGGCGAAGGCGACGACCGTGATACCGGCATTGCAGGCATCCTTGATGGCGCCGTTGAGTGCGGTGTCGGAGCCGGCAAGGACGATGATCGCATCGTAGCCCTGCAGGATCAGGTTCTCGATCTGGCTCGCCTGTTCGGTCACCGAATTGTTCGAGCTGACGACGGCTGTTGCGGCGACCTGCTTGTCGGCCACGGCCTTGGCGCCCATTTCCTCGAAGCTCTTGATCATCACCTGGCGGAAGGAATTGCCGGCGTAGGAATTGCTGAAGGCGATCTTCTTGGCCGAAGTGTCGCCCTTGGCGACGCCGTCATCGGCGCGCGCATGCAGCGCTGCAAAGCTGGTGCAGCCGAGCATGGCTGCAACGAATAAAGCTGTGGTCCTGTTCATTGTTGTTCTCCTCCGGTTGAAAGTCATAGCGTCCTCCCGACGATCCTTTCGAACGAAAAAAGTCAGCCCAGCCCGAGATCAGGCACGGCATCGTTCAAGTGGTCGGCGAAATTCGTGTTGGGCAGCAGCGGATACCAACCCGGACGGCCGGGATCGCGGTCGTAGGCATAGCCGCCCAGCGAGCGGTAGAGTTCGGCATAGGTGGCGAGTTTGTCGCGATCGAGCTCGACGCCGAGACCCGGTGCCTCCGGCACCGCGATCGCACCATTCTCGTAGCGCATCTTGCCGCCGATGATGATGTCGTCGGCAAGGTGGTGGTAATGCGCGTCGGCGGTGAAGACGAGGTTGGGCAGCACAGCGCCAAGATGCAGCATGGTGGCGAGCTGGATGCCGAGTTCGCCAGAGGAATGCACCGCAATACCGAGACCGAACGTGTCGCAGATCTGCGCCGCGCGCACGCAGGCGCGGATGCCGCCCCAGAAGGTGGTGTCGAGCAGGATCACGTCAACCGCAGGGTCGCGCACATTGGTGGCGAGCTGTTCGAAATCGATGACGATGGTGTTGGTGGCCAGCGGGATGGAGAGCTTCTCGCGCAAGCGGCGCATGCCGGCAAGGCCCCAGGTCGGATCCTCGAAATAGTCGTTCCTGAGATCGGAAATGGCTTGGCCGAAACGCAGCGCCTCTTCGACCGACAGGGCGGCGTTCGGATCATAGCGCAGCGTGTCGGCAGGAAATTCGGCGGCGAGCGCCCTGAAACACTCCAGCTCATAGTCGGGGTGAAACACGCCGGCCTTGAGCTTGTGGGCGTGAAAACCATGTTCGGCCTTGAGCGCGCGGGCATGCTCGAGCAATTGATCGATGGTGCGGACCTCGCCCTTGCCGCTGCGGCGGTCGGCATAACGGAAGAACAGATAGGAGGCGAAGCCGATCCGGTCGCGCACGCGCCCGCCAAGCAATTGGTAGACCGGCACGCCGAGCTTCTTGCCGATGATGTCGAGACAGGCGAATTCCAGCGCTGCGTGGAGCTGCGTGCGATTGTTGTAGAGCGACGCCGTCGGATTGCAGATGGCATAGCGCATCCGGTTGAGATCAAAAGGGTCATGGCCGACCAGGTAGGATTTCAGCCCGGCGAAAGCGAGTTCGGCGCCGGCGCCGCCACCGCCCATCTCGCCGAGCCCAACAATGCCTTCGTCGGTCTCGACCTCGACCACGGTGCGGACAAAGCGTCCCCAATGCGTACCGTTGCTGTGCCGCAATGCTGCTTCCAGCGGAACGGTGATGGTGGTCGCCTTGATGTCCGTGATCTTCATGCCGGCTCCTCTCCCCCTAGCCTGCTGGCGTCATACACACTACCATGGTAGTATGTCAATACAGCGTCATTCCTGCTTGCCGCTTGAGTTGGGGCGTGCGCAGTGTCATGACCGGAGCAGTGCAGCGCCATTCACAGCAACGGATTCGTCATGGGGACCAAGCTTTCGGGGGCGACCAGGTTTTCAGGCAATGCTGCCAGGCTGAAAAACGCCGGTCAGCGCGAACCCTCGCGGGTTCTGGAGCCGGTCAACAATCGCATGCCGATCTCTCCGCAGATCTACGAGCGCCTGCGCCGCGCCATCACGACGCTGGCGATGTTGCCGTCGGAAGCGCTCAGCGAACAGGACCTTGCCCAGCAGCTCGGTGTCAGCCGTACACCCGTGCGCGAGGCGCTGATCCGGCTTGCCGATGAAGGGCTGATCGACATCCTGCCGCAACGCGGCAGCTTCGTCGCGCCGATCCGGCTAAGTGACGTTGAGGAAGCGCAGTTCATTCGCGAGGCGCTCGAAGTCTCCGTCGTGCAGAAGCTGGCCGGACACGGTTCGAGCGCCTTCATCGCGGCAGGCAGGGTGAACCTTGCCCAACAGGCCAAGGCAGTGGCCGAGGGCGACCGCGAACTGTTTCTCGAGCTTGACGAGGGCTTCCATCGCAGCCTTTGCGAAGAGGCCGGCCTGCCCAAGAGCTGGCGGGTGATCCAGGTGGTCAAGCTGCAGATGGACCGTGTGCGCTATCTGAGCCTGCCAGAGCCCGGCCACCTCGAAACGCTGCTCGCTCAGCATGTGGCGATCTTCGAGGCCGTGGAGACCGGCGAGGCAAAGCAGGCAGGCGCGCGTATGGCGGCGCATTTGCGCGAAGTGCTTCGCACGGTTCAACGGCTCAACGTGGCCCGCCCGGACCTCTTTGGCCAATGATCCGTTGACCGCTCATTGTGCCATTGGGTGAAGAGCAGACGCCACGGACGTGCTGCCACATTTTTAATGAGGGATTCCTGCGCGCCAAGGCCTGATCCGCGTATGCTACGGGCGCTTCGCTTGCTTGGCGTCAGCCGCCGAAGCGCGGTTCCGCAACGCCTTTGATGCCAAGGCCCGTGATGGCGAACAGGCTGCCGCGCAAAACGCCGTCGCCGGGAAAACGCGGCAGCGGCGGCTTGGCCATCGAGGTGACGTAAAGGGTGTCCAGCTTCGGCCCGCCGAACATGACGCTGGTGATCTTCTTGACCGGCATGTCGATGACACGGTCGATGCTGCCATCGGGCGCATAGCGCACCAGTCTTCCGTCATAGACCAGCGCATTCCACAGATAGCCCTCGGCATCGACGGTCGAGCCGTCCGCCGCACCGCCCCGGCTGGTGTCGACGCGCACGAAGGTGCGCCTGTTGGTGGCGGCACCGGTCGCGCTGTCGTAGTCGTAGGCCCATATCTCGCCGGTCCAGGTGTCGGCGAAATAGAAGGTGCGGTCGTCGGGGCTCCAGCATGGACCATTGGAACAGATGATGCCGGAATCGATCCGGGTGACGGAGAAGTCCGGATCGAGCCTGTAGAGCCCGCCGGACGGCCCCTCTTCCATCGTATCCATGGAGCCGGCGAAGAAACGGCCGTACCGGTCGACCTTGCCGTCGTTGAGCCGGTTCATCGGCTTGTCCGGCTCGGGATCGTGGATCAGCGTCACATCGCCGGAGGCGAAATCGAGCAGATGGAAGCCGCGCTGCAGCGACACCACGGCGCCGCTGCCATCCTTACGCAGCGCCATCGAGCCGATCTTCATCGGCACGTCCCATGACCGGATCTCGCGTCCGTCGGCGGTCGCCCGAAACACGCGCCCGTCGAAGCTGTCGATCCAGTAGAGTCGTTCCTGTTCGACGTCCCACAGCGGCCCCTCGCCCAGTGTGGTCTTCACGTCCACCACGACTTCGATCTTCATGCCGTCCCCCTCCGTTTTTGCGTCTCGCGGCGATTGCTCGGGCCGCCTCAGAAAGCGACCTTGTCGCCGCCTTTCAATGACAGGATCTCGCGTGCCTCGTCGGGCGTCGCGACCTCCATGCCGAGCCCTTCGATGATCTTGCGGGCCAGCAAGACCTGCTCAGCGTTCGATTTGGCAAGCTTGCCTTTGCCAGCCCACAGACTGTCCTCCAGCCCGACGCGGATGTTGCCGCCAAGCGCTGCCGATTGCGCGGCGATGCGGAGCTGGCTGGCGCCAGCGCCGAGAACCGACCAGCGGAACTGGTCGCCGAACAGCCGGTCGGCAGTGCGCTTCATGTGGGCGACGTCTTCGGGATGGGTGCCGATACCACCGAGCAGTCCGAACACCGACTGCACGAAGAAAGGCGGCTTCACCAACCCGCGGTCGGCGAAGTGGGAAAGGTTGTAGAGATGGGCGATGTCGTAGCACTCGAACTCGAAACGCGTGCCGTTGTCGTAGCAGGTCGCCAGGATGTACTCGATGTCCTTGAACGAGTTGCGAAAGACGAGGTCGCGGGTCGCTTCCAGATGCGGCTTTTCCCAGTCGAACTTGAAAGTCTCGTATTTGTCGGCGAGGTGATAGAGCCCGAAATTGATCGAGCCCATGTTGAGCGAGGCGACTTCCGGTTTGAACTGGGCGGCCGGGCGCACGCGCTCCTCGATCTTCATGTACGGGCTGCCACCGGTGGTGATGTTGATGGCGGCGTTGGTGCCTTGCTTGACGCGCGGCAGGAAGCGAGCGAAGGCCTCCGGCGTCTGGTCGGGCTTGCCGGTTTCCGGATCGCGCGCATGCAGATGCAGGATTGCGGCACCGGCTTCGGCAGCCGCGATCGCCTCCGAAGCGATCTGGTCTGGCGTGATCGGCAGATAAGGCGACATCGTCGGCGTGTGGATGGCACCTGTCACCGCGCAGGTGATGATGACCTTGCCCTTGGTCTGTGCAGGCCCCGGCTTGCGGCTGGTTTGCGTCATTCTCCGAACTCCTGATCCGATTTTCTCTTGTGGGCGGCGAGCGCCATGAGCCGGCGGTCACGCCACACCTGCCGGTCGCCTAGGCTTTGCTGTGGCAGTCGCTTGCGGCGATCAGCCTCGACCGTGTCGATGACCTTGCCGGCCCAGTCGACGCGTCGCTGCATCTGGGGAAAGATGTTGGAATAGATGCCCTGATAACGCTCGACATAGTCGCGCACGCCGCCAGGCGCATTGAGATCGATGGTCTCGAATGGACCCATGAACGACCAGCGCAGCGCCAGCCCGTCGCGGATGCCGATGTCGACATCCTCGACACTGGCGTAGCCGTCGGCGACAAGCCGGAAAGCCTCCTCAAGCAATGCGCCTTGCAGGCGGTTCATGATGAAGCCGTCGAGTTCGCGCTTCATCACCAGGGGCGCATGGCCGGCGTCGATGAGGAAGGCGCGGGTTGTCTCGACCGTCTCGGCGGAGGTCCATGGCGCCGGCACGATTTCGGCCGCCGGAATGAGATAGGGCGGATTGATCGGATGCACGACCAGACAGCGATGCCGCCCTTGCAGATGGTCGGTGAATTTCGACGGCAACAGCGCCGAGGTGGAACTGGCGATGACTGTCCGCGGATCGGCAAGCCTGTCGATCAGGGCAAACACCTCCCGCTTCACCTCGAGGTCTTCGGGTGTGTTCTCCTGGATATGAACGGCACCCGCCAAGGCCTCTTCAAGCTCGGCGACAACGGAAATACGGTCAAGCACGTCACCGGCTTGCTGTCCCCGCAGAAGATCGTTCGCGGCGAGATCACCGAGCACGCCGGCAATGTAGTCGCGGGCGCCACCCGTGGCAGTGGGCAACTGGTCCCACATCCGCACATCATGGCCGGCGCGGGCAAAGCTGATTGCCCAGGCCCGCCCGATAAACCCGCTTCCGACGATCGCGACATTGGCCATGGCTTGTTCCTCAAAGTGTTTCGACGTTGCCGTCGACGCCGAGCGACTGGCCGGAAATGTTGATCCCCGCATCGGAGAGCAGGAAGGCGACCATCGACGCCACATCATAGGGGCTGGTCATGCGGCGCAGCGAGATGTTCTGCAGATAGCGTCCGGTCATCTCCTCGTGGCTGATACCGACCTGCTTGGCGCGCGCCGAGATAACACCTTCGATGCGGGGCCCCTCGATGATGCCGGGCAGGATGGCGTTGACCCTGATGGCGTGCGGTCCGAGCTCCTTGGCGAGACTCTGCGTGAAACCGATGACACCGAACTTGGCCGCCGAATAGGGTGTGCGGAAGGCGTAGCCATGGCGGCCGGCGGCAGACGACATCGAGACGATCGAACCACCGCCCGCCGCCTTGATCAGCGGCACGGCGCGCCGAGCGCACAGGAACTGGCCGGTCAGGCAGATGTCGATGCAGCGCCGCCAGTCGGAAGGGTCGATCTCGTCGACACCGCCGGTCGGCCCAGCAATGCCGGCATTGTTGATCAACGCATCGAGCCCGCCGAGTTTTTTCTCGACCGCCTCGAACAGGCGGTCGACATCCTCGTCGCGCGAGACATCGGCCTTGACCGCAGCGACAAGGTCGATCTTGCCGGGAGCAGCGGCCAACGCCTCGTCGGAAACATCGCAGACGACGATGCGAGCGCCGAGGCGTGACAGCGTGTCGGCTATGGCAAACCCGATGCCGCCGGCGCCCGCCGTGACCAGCACGCGCTGGCCTTTCAGCCCGGTCAGAAATTCGTCCGCCGATTCCGGCGCCCTTGTGCTCATGGTCCTGTCCTTTTCATTGCAGCCGCCGTTCGCGCAACGCCATGACGGCGCCCAGAACGACCAGTCCGTAAAGAATTGCCCTCGTGGCATAGGGAAGCGTGGTGCCGGCGAGCAGCATCTGCAGTGCGGTCAGCAACAACACGCCGCCGAGCATGCCGAGATAGTGGCCGCGTCCGCCGGTGATTAGCGCGCCGCCGACCACCACCACGGCGATCGACGGCAACAGATAGTCGTCGCCCATGCCAAGGCTTGCCTGACCCGAAAAGCCGGTCAGCATGATGCCGACAACAGCCGCGCAGACGGCCGAAAGCATATAGACCAGGATCAGCGTGCGCTCGACGCCGATGCCCGACAAGCGCGCCGCGCGCAGCCCATTGCCGATGCCGTAGACGCGTCGTCCGAATGGGGTGCGGCCAAGCAGCAGTACCGCCGTGACGACAAAGACGACCATCAGCAGGACGATTGGGGTCAGCAGGCCGGCAAGCTTGGCCGTCATGACCCAGCGCAGCATCGGCGAGGAAAACCCGGCCGGCGTTCCCTGCGAATAGAGCAGCGCACAGCCTTGCAGAATACCGTTGGTGGCGAGCGTCATGACGATCGGCGAGATGCCGAGATAGACGATGCCGAAACCATTGGCGAAGCCAATGGCGCAGGCCATCACCAGGACGACCGGCAAGGCGTAGACAAGGGCGGCGTCGGAGCCGTTGACCATGCCTGCCAGGATGATGCCGGAGATGCCGATCGTCCACGGCACGGAGAGGTCGAGGCCTCCGGTCAGAATGACGGTTCCCTGCCCGAGCGCCAGGACGGCTAGGAAGGACGACAGCACCAGCAGCGAATTCCAGTACCCCGGATTGAGGATGGCGCGGCCGAGCCAGACCTGCGTGACGACCACGATGAGCAGCAGGCAGACATAGGCGGGCAGCGCATAGCGCAGCGTTTCCGCATTGCGCAGATGGAAGGCAGGGCGCGGCGATGCCGGACTGCGCTGGGCATGGGCTGGCTCGGCGATCTTGAGACGCCGGTCCACGCGCTCGAGTTGCGAGGGCAATATGCCGGCGCGCCAGGCGGCAAGCCGGGCGCGCGCGGCGCGCAATTGCACGGCAAGCACCGATGCATGCGAGATCGAGCCGGCAAGTGCCGCCAGCACCAGAATCGTGCCTTCGGCAATGGTCGAATAATAGGCCGATACGTTGAGCACCAGCAGGATGTTCACCACGATCATCAGGATGTAGGCGCCGAAGACAGAGCCCACCGGGCCGCCCTGCCCGCCACCGAGGCGCGTGCCGCCGACGACGACCGCCGCGAACATTGACAAGAGCAGCGGATTGCCGACCAGCGGATCGCCGCTGCCGGTCTGGGCGCTGATGAACACGCCGGCAAGGCCATAGCAACCGCCGGCGATGACATAGACGGCAAAGCGCACCAGCACGACATTGATGCCGACGGAAGCGGCCGAGTCCGGATCGCTGCCGACCGCATAAAGTGCTGTGCCGAAGCGGGTTCCCTTCAGCCAGAACCAGGCGAGCAGGACGACGCCGATCACCACCAGCGGCATCGGCAGCCAGCCGGTGATCGCGTCGCCGAGATAAAACGTGCCAAGATCGGGCGACACGAAGCCGCCGGGCTTGTCCATCACCAGCAGCGTCACGCCTTGCAGGATGAACATGGTCGACAGCGTCACCACGATGGGCTGCATGCGCAGCACGGCGATGAAGAAGCCGTTGAAGGCGCCCACCGCCATGCCGACGCCGATGCCGACGGCGGTCCACAGGATGATGCTGGCGCCTGGCGCCATCGGGTCCATGCTCGATGCCAGCACGGCATTGACTAGCGATATCACCGCCCCGGCGGACAGGTCGAAGCCGCCCGACAGGATGACGATGGTCTGACCGATCGCCGCGAGCGCCGAGGTGGCGCCGCCGCTCGACAGGAACGACACGTCGAAATAGGTCAGCGGCCCGGCGCTGATCCAGTCGACGACGAAGAGCAGGATCGCCAGGACGGCCGCGGCGATCAGCGCGCCGCGATTGCGCACCAGCGCACGGCGCAGTCCGAAGCGGCCGGGAACAGGGGATGAGGATGCTGCGCTGCTCATGCGGCGGCTTCCCCGGCTTGCCCGAGCGCCGGGCGCATGATGGCCGGTTCGGTGATGGCGTCGCCTTCGAGTTCGGCCGCGATGCGCCCGTCATAGAGGACCAGGACCCTGTCGCATTGGTGAACGAGTTCGGGGATCTCCGTCGAGTGCAGCAGGATCGAACCGCCCGAACCCACATAGTTTCGCATCATCACATAAAGCTCGTGCTTGGTGCCGACGTCGATGCCTCGGGTGGGATCGAACAACAGAAGGATGCGGCTCTGCGCCACCAGCCATTTTGCAATGGCGATTTTTTGCTGGTTGCCGCCGGAAAACGCACCGGCCCGCGTCCAAAGCGCGCGGCGGTCGACCTCGACAGTGTCGAATGCCGCCTCGACGGAGCGGGTCTCGGCTTGCGCGTCGACAAGGCCTAGCCGAGTGAAGCGCGATATCACCGGCAGAGTGGCATTCTGGCTGCCCGACAGTTTCAGGAACAGGCCTTCGGATTTACGGTCTTCCGGCACCAGGCCGATGGCCATGTTGGGGCGCAAAGCATCGGCCGGCGAACCGAGCCAGACCTTGCGGCCGTCGACGAGTATGTGGCCGCGCTCGATCTCGGCCATGCCAAAACAGGCCAGGAACAGGTCCTGCTGGCCCATGCCTTGCAACCCGGCGACGCCGAGGATCTCGCCTTTGCGCAGATCGAAGTCGGCGCCGTCGAGCTTGCGCCCGACCTTGAGGTCGCGCACGCCCAGAACCGGCGGCCCGAAAGCCTGGGCGCTGTCCGGCTTAGGCGGGAAGGTCTGTTCGATGCTGCGGCCGATGATCTTTTCGATGACGTCGGCATCCGAGACATCGGCGACCGGCGCGGTGACGATGTGGCGGCCGTTTCTCAGGATCGTCAGCGTGTCGCAAAAGGCGCGGACTTCGCGCATGCGATGGGTGATGAAGACGATGGTGGTGCCCGCCGTCTTCAGCCTGGCGATGATCGCGCCCAGCCAGTCGACGTCGCGGCCGGCGAGCGTCGAGGTCGGTTCGTCAAGCAAAAGGATGCGCGGCTTACGGTAGACGGCACGGGCGATTTCGATCTTCTGGCGCACCGAAAGCTCAAGTTCACCCACCTCGGCATCGAGATCGACGGAAAAACCGAGATCTTCGATATGGCGACGGACGGCCTTGCGGGCAGCACCGCGGCGGATCAGGCCGGAGACGCCCACGGGGGCGTAAGGCAGCATCATGTTGTCGAGGACGGAGAGGTCGCGCACCAGGGTCATCTCCTGGAATGCAGTCTGCATGCCGAGTGCATGTGCTGCGCGCGGTGCGCCGTAAGCGATCTCCTTGCCGAAGACACGGACATGGCCTTGGCTCGGCCGGACCAGCCCGGACAGCAGCTTCACAAGTGTCGACTTGCCGGCTCCGTTTTCACCGAGCAGGGCATGGACGCTGCCGGGCGCGATCGCAAACGACACGCCGTCCAGCGCGACGGTCGGGCCGAACGCCTTGCTGATGCCGTCGATCTCGATGGCGGGGAGCTCGGAATGTTCTGTCATTGTCCTCGATCGCCGGCTTGGCATGGATTGACGATGCACGGACAACTGTCCGTGCATCGTCACACGCGCCTTGGGAGGCTTAGTTCTCCGGTTGTCCGACGAGGGCAGCATTAAGGCCGACCTCGGGTGTCTGGTCCGAGAAGATCGAGGCAAACCAGCCCGGATTGGAGACCAGCGACGGCTTGAAGGCGTTGCAGCCGGCCTTCATCTCCGCCCATGTGCCTTCGTCGCACAGCTTGATCGTCTCATTGGTGACGACCGGCAGCGGCAGGATGGTGGTTTTCGGCACGTCCTTGCCTTCGATCGCCTCGACGGCAAGCTTCAGCGCCAGCGCACCCGAATAAGGCGGCGAGGCATAGGAAATGCGTTGTGCGCCGGCCGGCGCGTAGGGCGGGGCCGCACCTTCGACTGCGGTGCCCTCCGGCAGCATCTGGATGCGGCCGCCATTGGAGCCCTCACCGGCACAAGGCAGGAGTTCGCTGGTCTTCTTGCCGGCCTCGAGCTGCATCGAGTTGGCGGTGAAGCAGCCGACCTGCATCCACAGCCCGTTGATGTCGTCCCAATTGCGGGTGGCCAGGATTTTCGAAAGCTCGGTGCGGGCGACCGCCTGGCTCCACATGCCGACAGCCTCACCGACGATCTTGATATCAGGATATTTGGCGAAGACTTCCTTGGCGGCTTTTGTCCGCTGATCGTCAACGGATGTTCCCGGGACACCCGTGATGGCGATGATGTTGCCCTTGCCGTTGAGCTTCTTGACCAGCCATTCGGCGGTCACCCTGCCGGCTTCCAGCTGGTCGATGTGGACGTTGTAGGCGCAAGGCTCGGCGATCTCGGCGTCGTAGGCAAAGACCTTCACGCCCTTGTCGCAGGCATTCTTGACGACCTGGTTGAGCGCGGTCGGCGAGATCGGATATACGACGATGGCCTCGGCGCCGCTTTGCACCATTGCGTTGATCTGCTGAATCTGGCGTTGCGCGTTGGGGCCAGCGACCTGGACCTGCAGGTCGACCTTGTCGGCCAGGCTCTTGTGGGCGGCCATGGCCTTGACCATGTTGGCCGCCTCCGCCTGCCAATCATTGCCGATGTAGCTCATGCTGAGAAAGATCTTGTGCTTCTCGGCTGCCTGCGCGGCGGACAGGCCGAAGGCGCATGCAGCCATCCCAGCCAGCAGCGCGAGCCGCCGGACTTTCGATCCGATACCCATGTGAAACTCCTCCCAAACAGAACGACCGAATGCCTCCCAAGGGCACAAAACGTAACCCTTGCCATTCGATGCCAGCGACCGTAACATGGTTTGATCAAATATCAATGATGAAATCGTTTATATCAAAACGGGCTATGTCGGCCGCTTGACGTGGCACCACGAACCTTGCATTCCCAGACAAGCAATAGTGTCGCCCTTGGGCGGGAAGGTTGACCGGAGATGGCTGGATCGGCGTTCAGGAAGCCTGGTGTCGAGATCATTCCACTGTCCAAGGAAACTCTGCAGGACCGGGTCTACAATCAGGTCACCGAACTGATCCTCGACGGCAGCATCGTACCGGGCGAGATGGTCACGGTTCAGAGCCTCGCCGACGCCTTTGGCGTCAGCCCGATGCCGGTCAGGGAAGCGCTGCGGCGCCTGACGGCAGCCAACGCGCTCACTGTGGTATCCGGACGCTCCATTGGTATTCCGGCGCTCAGCCGCGAGCGGCTCACCGATTTGCGCAATGTACGTTTTGAGATAGAGGCCATCGCCGCCGGCTGGGCCTCACAGAACCGGAGTGATGCGGATCTTGCGATTTTCGCGCGCGATCTGGACTCGCTGGAACGCGCGAATGGCGCGGACGACGTAAAGGCCTATCTCAGAGCGAATTACACCTTCCACTTCGCAATCTACCGAGCAGCGGGATCCGAAACCCTGCTCAAGATCATCAAGGATCTATGGCTGCAGATCAGCCCCTATTTCAATATGCTGCATGGGTCCTACTCGACCGCGAACACATACCATCAACAGATGTTTGCGGCCCTGCGCGACCGGGACGAGCAGGCAGTTCAGGCGGCGGTTCGCGGCGATATCGATGCGGCTTTCGACATGCTGGTCGATCTTTTGAAGTAGCGCCCGGCCCGGCCTCCGACCCCTATCACATGCCTCCTATTTCTGGGGATGGCAGAGCAGCACTCATGCGCACTCAGCGGGCAAGCGCGCTGGAGCTTGCCGGCGGCAGCCGATGACGCGGCGAACGCACGCATGGTCATTATCGGATTGCCAAAATCTGGTAGCGTGATTATACCAGTTGATCAGTTGACGACGGGCGATGCCGTCGGCGAAGAACAGGAGTGGTGACCAGATGACAACGATTGCGCTGTTCGGGGCTGGCGGGAAAATGGGCTACCGCCTGTCGACCAATTTTCGCGGGTCGCCCTACACGATACGCCATGTCGAGGTCAGCGATGCCGGCCGCGAACGGCTGAAGACCGGACTGGGTTTCGATACGGTCAGTGCCGACGAGGCGCTCAAGGACGCCGATGTGGTGATCCTGGCCGTCCCCGACACGCATATCGGCAAGGTCGCGGCCAGCATCGAGAGCAAGCTGGCGCCAGGCACGATGGTGGTGGTGCTCGACGCGGCGGCACCTTTCGCCGGCCATCTGCCGAAGCGGCCTGACCTCACCTATTTCGTCACTCACCCCTGCCATCCGCCGATCTTCAATGACGAGACCGACATGGCAGCCAAGAAGGATTATTTCGGCGGCGTGAAGGCCAAGCAGCATATGGTCAGCGCCCTGATGCAGGGGCCGGAAGAAGACTACGCCAAGGGCGAGGCGATCGCGAAGATCATCTGGGCGCCGGTGATGCGTTCGCACCGCGTCAGCGTCGAACAGATGGCGCTGCTCGAGCCTGGCCTTTCGGAGACGGTGTGCGCCTCGTTGCTGGTGGTCATGAAAGAAGCCGTCGACGAGGTCGTGGCGCGCGGCGTCGACCAGCAGGCGGCACTCGACTTCCTGCTCGGCCATATGAACGTGCTCGGCGCCGTCATTTTCGGCGAGACCAAGGGCGTTTTCTCGGACGCCTGCAACAAGGCGATCGAGTTCGGCAAGCCGGTGCTGATGCGTGACGACTGGAAGCGCGTGTTCGAACCGGAAGAGATCGCCGCCAGCATTCAGCGGATCACCTGAGAGAAGACAGGTGCTTGACGCAGCACCTCGAAGGCCCGGCATGCCATTGCCGATCCTCGGTTTTGGTAGCTCATCAGGTACATGTCACCTGAATTTGTGGTTGACTCATCATACCAGTTGGCTTAGCTGTTCATGGCTCGGATCGACAAGGTTTCGCAGGGAGCACGATGCCTGGGCAAGTGGAGGATGGCTGGGGAGCAACGATCCGTCCTGGGTAAGCCGGCAACGGTTTTCGACCCAAGCGATCCGCGGCCCGGGCTGCCTGACGAATTCGGATGCAGACAAAGCCATTGGCCGATCAAGGCAATTTTTCAAACGGGAGGACTTCATGAAACTCACACGCAGAATGACGCTTGCGGCTTTCGCCGGCATGCTGGCGCTTGGCACGGCAGTGCCCGCCTATGCGGCGGATCTCATCGCCATTATCACGCCCTCACACGACAATCCGTTCTTCAAGGCGGAAGCCGTCGGCGCGGAAGCCAAGGCCAAGGAACTCGGCTATGAGGCGCTGGTGCTGGTCCATGACGACGACGCCAACAAGCAGTCCGAGCTGATCGACACCGCGATCGGCCGCGGTGCCAAGGCGATCATCCTCGACAATGCCGGCGCGGACGCCACCGTCGCCGCCGTGCAGAAGGCCAAGGATGCGGGCATTCCGTCCTTCCTGATCGACCGCGAGATCAACGCCACCGGCGTGGCCGTGGCGCAGATCGTCTCCAACAACTACCAGGGCGCCCAGCTCGGCGCGCAGGAATTCGTCAAGCTGATGGGCGAGAAGGGCAATTTCGTCGAACTGGTCGGCAAGGAATCCGACACCAATGCCGGCATTCGTTCCAAGGGTTATCACGACGTCATCGATGACTATCCGGACCTGAAGATGGTTGCCCAGCAGTCGGCCAACTGGAGCCAGACGGAAGCCTATTCCAAGATGGAATCGATCCTGCAGGCCAACCCCGACATCAAGGGCGTGATCTCCGGCAACGATACGATGGCGATGGGCGCCTATGCGGCACTTGCCGCGGCGAACCGCAAGGACGTCATCGTCGTCGGCTTCGACGGATCGAACGACGTACGGGACTCCATCGCGTCGGGCGGTATCAAGGCAACCGTGCTGCAGCCGGCCTTCGCGCAGGCGCAGATGGCGGTCGAGCAGGCCAACGACTTCATCAAGAACAAGAAGTCGCCGGCCAAGGAAAAGCAGTTGATGGACTGCGTTCTGATCAATGGCGACAATGCCGCCAAGCTGGAGACCTTCGCGCTGACGAACTGAGCCAGCGTGATTTCAATAGCGAGGGGCGAACATCGGTTTTCGCCCCTCGCCGCCATTTTCCGTGGGCCGCCCACGATGCTGAACGACAGGCCGCCATGCTGAACACCAAGCCGAACTGGCCGACCCTTACCGTAATGGTCGGCATCAGCCTGACCGCCTGCAAGATCCTGCCTACGAAATCGGAAGCCGGAGACAACGCTCCCGCCTTCAATCCAGACAAGATGGTCGAAGAGACATGGGCGGCAAAGGTCGTGCCCTATCTCCAGCAGAAAGCCGGACCGTTTGCGCAGGTTCACACCCTGGCGACAACCGATCCATCGGCTGCCGGCGCCAAATACGGCAATCCGAACAAGCAGGCGAATTCGCCTTGGACTTTCGCGGTTCGCCTGGAAGGCAAGATCGTCGCGGCCAACACGCAGTCGCGGGCCGCAACCGTCGACGTCGATGTCGACGGCGACGGCAAAGCCGATGCACGAGTGCAGATCGGACCGGCGGTGCGCGGTACCGCGCTGCGCGACAGCCTGGACTTCATCCAGTTCAACGACTTCACCAACCAGATCGACTTCGCCCAGTTCGGCAAGGCGTTCAACGCTTATGCCGACAAGACGGTGCTCTCCAAGCTGCCACGCGATGCGCTGCAAGGCCGCAGCGCCAAGGTGCTCGGCGCCTATACGCTGGGGAGCGGCCAGGACCTGCCGCTGGTGACGCCGGCGGAGGCAGAGATCGGGCCGAAGCCATGAGCGCGACAACTGAGCGCGAAATCATCCTGAAGCTCGAGGACGTCTCCAAGGTCTATTCCGGCACCGTTGCGGTCAAGCGCGCCAATTTCGAGGTGCGCAAGGGCGCGGTCAACGTGCTGGTCGGTGAAAACGGCGCCGGCAAGTCGACGCTGATGAAGATCATCGCCGGTGTCGAACGGCCGACCGCCGGCCGCATCCTGCTGGAAGGTAAAGAGGTTTCCTTCTCCTCGTCCGCGGACGCGGTGAACCGCGGCATCGGCATGGTGTTCCAGGAGCTGAACCTGTTCGGCAATATGAGCGTCGCCGAGAATATTTTCGCCACCCGGGAGATCACCAACCGCTTCGGCAAGATCGACCGCGAGCAACAGGAAAACCGCGCTGCGGAATTTCTGGAACGCCTGCAAGCCGGCATACGGCCAGACATGCTGGTTGAGGATCTGCGCATCGGTCAGCAGCAGCTGGTCGAGATCGCCAAGGCGGTCTCGCTCGACGCGCGCATCCTGATCATGGACGAGCCGACCTCGGCGCTGAGCGCTGCGGAAGTCGAGATCCTGTTCAAGGTGATCGCCGACCTCAAGGCACGCGGCGTGGCGATCGTTTATATCTCGCACCGGCTCGAAGAGCTGATCCGCATCGGCGACTACATCACCGTGCTGCGTGACGGCCGCATCACCGGCCAGGAAGAGATGAAGAACGTCGACACGCAATGGATCGTTCGCCAGATGATCGGCTCCGACGCCAAGGACTTCGCCAAGGCCGACGGCCATCTTCCGGGAGAAGAGATTTTTCGTGCCGAGGAGATCTGCCTGCCCCGCGCCACCGGCGGACTTGCCGTCGACCATGTCTCACTGTCGCTGCGTGCCGGCGAGATCCTCGGCATTTACGGCCTGATGGGCGCCGGGCGCAGCGAGCTGTTCGACTGCATCATGGGCCGTCACGGCCATTCGACGGGCGAGATCTTCATTGGCGGTATAAAGGTCAAGGAGCGCGATACGACGCGGCGCATCCGGCGTGGCCTGGCATTGATCCCCGAAGACCGTCAGCGCGAAGGGCTGGTCTCGATCCTCTCGGTCGCCAGCAATTTGACGCTGGCCAGCCTGTTGCGATTTGCCCGCCTGTTTCATATCCGTGGCGCCGACGAAAGGCAGGCGGTGACGCAGATGGTGCGGGAGCTGGCGATCAAGGTCGCCGACCCGGCGCAGGAGGTGTCGTCGCTGTCGGGTGGCAACCAGCAGAAAGTGGTGATCGGCAAGGCGCTGCTCACCGAACCCAAGGTGCTGCTGATGGACGAGCCCAGCCGAGGCATCGATGTCGGCGCCAAGGCCGACGTCTTCCGCACCATGCGCAAACTGTCCCGCGACGGTTTGGGGATTTTGTTCGCGACCTCGGATCTCGACGAGGTCATGGCGCTGTCCGACCGCATCGCGGTGATGAGCAACGGAAAACTGACCGGCATGTTCGACCGCGCCGAAGCGACGGAGGCGGCACTCGTGGCTGCATCCGCGCTTGGCCACGGACCGGCCCCACGCACGGAGAGCACCGCCCATGACTGACATCCCAGCCAAGGCGGCCGCTCCCTCCACTTCCAGCGGCTCGGTGCTGCTGACCGTGATGAAGCTTCGGACGTTCATCGCGCTGATCGCCGTGCTGATCTTCTTCTCGATCGCGGCGCCGAATTTCCTGTCGACCGCCAATCTGATCCTGATGTCGAAGCACGTGGCGCTGAACGCATTCCTGGCGATGGGCATGACCTTCGTCATCATCACTGGCGGCATCGACCTTTCGGTCGGCTCGATCGTCGGCCTGTGCGGTATGGTGGCCGGCTATCTCGTGCTCAACGGCATCGACCTGCAGATCGGCTACACCATCTATTTCAACGTCTTCGAGATCGCGCTGATCACACTGGCCGTCGGCATATTGATCGGCGCCGTCAACGGATTGCTGATCACCAGGCTGAACGTTGCACCGTTCATCGCCACGCTCGGCGTGCTCTATGTCGCGCGCGGGCTGGCGCTGCTGTCGTCGGACGGCCGCACCTTCCCCAACCTCGTCGGCAAGCCGGAACTGGGAACCACCGGCTTCGGTTTCCTCGGCGCCGGCCGGCTGCTCGGCCTGCCGGTGGCGATCTGGATCCTGATCGTCGTTGCGCTGGGAGCCGCCTATCTCGCCAAATACACGCCACTCGGCCGCCACATCTTCGCGGTCGGCGGCAATGAACGGGCGTCGCGGATTTCGGGCGTCCGTGTCAACATGGTGAAGATGTTCGTCTATATGTTCTCCGGTTTCTGCGCCGCGATCGTCGGCCTGATCATCTCGTCCGAGCTGATGGCTTCGCATCCGGCGACAGGCGAAAGTTTCGAGCTCAACGCCATTGCGGCGGCGGTGCTTGGCGGTACCTCGATGTCGGGCGGGCGCGGCACGATCGGCGGCACCATCGTCGGCGCCTTCGTCATCGGCATTCTTTCGGACGGGTTGGTGATGATGGGCGTGAGTTCGTTTTGGCAGATGGTGATCAAGGGTCTCGTCATCATCGTCGCCGTTGTCGTCGACCAGGCACAACGCCGGCTTCAACAGCGCGTCACCTTGATGCAGATGGCGAAGGCGGGTTGAGCATGGCGGAGTTGCGTGGAGCGCTGATCGGCTGCGGCTTCTTTGCCGTCAACCAGATGCACGCCTGGCGCGGCATTGCGGGCGCCTCGATCGTCGCCATCTGCGACCGTGATCCGGAACGGCTCAAGATCGTCGGCGACCAATTCGGCATTGCGAAGCGCTATACCGATGCGGCGGAACTTTTTGCCGGCGAAAGCCTCGACTTCGTCGATATCGCCACCACCGCGCCCAGCCATCGTCCGCTTGTCGAAATGGCGGCCGCTCATCGCGTTCCGGTGATCTGCCAAAAGCCATTCGCGCCGACGCTGGCCGACGCCAAGGCCATGGTCCGGGCATGCGCACAAGCAGGCGTGCCGCTGATGGTGCATGAGAATTTTCGCTGGCAGTCGCCGATCCAGGCGGTGCGCGCCGTGCTCGACAGCGGCGAGATCGGCACGTCTTTCTTCGGGCGCATCTCCTTCCGCTCCGCCTATGACGTGTTTTCCGGCCAACCCTATCTGGCGACGGGAAAGCGTTTCATCATCGAGGACCTCGGCATCCATGTCCTCGACATCGCCCGTTTCCTGCTCGGCGACGTCTCGACCATCACGACGCGAACCGCCCGCATCAATCCTAGTATCGCGGGCGAGGATGTGGCGACCATGCTGATGGACCACAAGAGCGGCGCGACCTCCGTGGTCGACTGCAGCTACGCGACGAAGCTTGCGACCGAGCCGTTTCCCGAGACGCTGATCGAGATCGACGGCAGCGACGGAACGATCCGGCTGGCGCAGGAATACCGGCTCACCGTCACCGGCAGGAACGGCACGGTCGTCACCGACGTCTCGCCGCCGCTGCTGCCATGGGCGTCGCGTCCCTGGCACAACATCCAGGAAAGCGTTGTCGCCATCCAGCAGCACTGGGTAGACTGCCTGGCAAAGGGGATCGAACCGGCGACCTCGGGAGCGGACAATCTCGAGACGTTCGCGCTGGTCGAGGCGGCTTACGCCGGTGCCGCGAGCCGGCAAACGGTGCAACTCGACGCCTTGCTGAAATGACCGACGATGCCTTCCTGCTCTACGGCACACGTACGGTCGAAGCCGAGCCGGTCAGGCTGCGCGCGGGCGCGCTTAGCGCCGACTTCGTCAACGGCAATCTACGCACCATCAGCCATGGCGGCACCGAAGTGCTGCGCGCCGTCGCCTATATCGTGCGTGACCGCGACTGGGGCACCTATGAGCCAAATTTGACGGACCTGATCATCGACCAGGCTGCCGACGCTTTTTCGGTCAGCTATTCGGCAAGCTGCCTGGCCCCCGATGGAACCCGGCTCGGCTTCCGCGCCACCATCAAAGGCTCCGCCGATGGCCGTCTGGTCTTCGAGGTCAGCGCCCTTCCCGAGAGCGATTTCGAAACCAACCGCTGCGGCTTCTGCATCCTGCACCCGATCGCCGACCTCGCCGGCAGCCCGGTCAAGGTCGAGCATACGGACGGCAGCGTGGAGGCGACAAAGCTTCCCGAACTGATAGACCCCTGGCAGCCTTTCAAGGATATCCGCGCCATCACCCATCAGGTTCGGCCTGGCGTCACCGCCGAATGCCGGATGGAAGGCGATACTTTCGAAATGGAGGACCAGCGCAACTGGTCGGACGCCTCCTACAAGACCTATGTGCGACCGCTGGCGCTGCCCTGGCCCTATGTGCTGCCTGCCGGCCAAACCCTGCGCCAGACGATCAGCCTGCGCATCGCAGGTGAAGGCAAAGCACCGGCTGTCACCGTGACCAGCGAACCGGTCCGCGTTGGACTCGGCGAGGTCGGGCCAAGGCTGCCCGATGTCGGCGTGGTCATCTATCCCGAGGATGTCGAGACGGCGCTGGCGAACCTCTCCACGCTGGCGGCACTCGGCCCACAACAGCTGCTGTTTCACTACGATCCGACGCGTGGCCACGGGCTCGACGCCTTGCGCGCTTTCGCCCGACTGGCAACTGCCTACGCAGCCGAAACGACCCTCGAATGCGTCGTTGCCTGCGCTGGCGATCTCGACGCCGAGATGTCAGGTGTCGCCGACCTGGTGCGCCAGGCCGGGCTGAAACTCTCGGCCATTGCCGTGTCGCCGTCGGTCGACCGGCAGTCGACTCCGCCGGGCAGCACGTGGCCGGACTGTCCGCCGCTCGAGGACGTTTACGCGGCCGCGCGGCGCGCCTTTCCGGATATCCGCCTCGGCGGCGGCATGTTCAGCTACTTCACCGAACTCAACCGCAAGCGCGTGCCGGCGGACCAGCTCGATTTCATCACCCATTGTACTTGCCCGATCGTGCATGCCGCCGACGATCTCAGCATCATGCAATCGCTG
The DNA here is from genome assembly GCF_055811655.1 of Mesorhizobium sp. WSM4809. NCBI lineage: Bacteria > Pseudomonadati > Pseudomonadota > Alphaproteobacteria > Hyphomicrobiales > Phyllobacteriaceae > Mesorhizobium > Mesorhizobium sp. WSM4809. The sequence continues at coordinate 190,470 of NZ_JBVVQW010000001.1, read as the reverse complement.
GAGGCGCTGCCTTTCATCACCCGATCGGCGCGGGCGATCTTCGGGGCAAAGCCCTATCGGATCGGCCCGTCGACGATTGCCATGCGCCAGAACCCCTATGGCAGCGCGACCAAGCCCAATCCCGGGGGACAGCGCGTTGCCATGGCCGACAGCGATCCTCGCCACACCGGTCAGTTCGCTGCTGCATGGACGATCGGCTATGCCGCGCGTGTCGCACCGGTCGGACTGGAGATGTTGACACTTTCCAGCTTCACTGGACCTTTCGGCGTGCTCGCTTCATCAGGGGAACCTGTCGCGGAAGGATCACACCGGCCAATCTTCCAGCCCATCAAGGGGCTTTGCGAGCTGGCCGGCCTTGCGCATGTGTCGGCAAGGACGAGCGATGAAACCAAGGTGCTGGCGCTGGCCGGGCGCTCCGCCTCGGGCAAGACAATCGCGTGGCTGGCGAACCTGACGGCGGAAGACGTGCAGGTCGACATTTCAGCTTTTGGCCGAGGCCAGGTCGCAATGACGCCTTACGCGATCGTTCGGATCGGCTGAACCGCCGAGATCATTTTTCAGAATTCATCACATAGAGCGCGCGCGAGCGTTCGAGATGCTTGATCATCGCCTTCTCGGCGCCATCGGCATCCTTCTTCTCGATGCGGCCGATGATCTCTTCGTGCTCGGTCAGCGTGAACTTTTCCTTGCCGGTCCAGATCAGCATTTCAGTGTGGTATTCCTTCAGCCAGCCCAGCATCGCCTCGCTGACGGCAACATAGATCGGGTTACCGGAGATCGCGGCGATCTGCGTATGGAATTTCATGTCGGCGGAGATGAAGGCTTCGGAATCACCGCGAAAGCCGCGCTGTTCGGCAACAGTGGCCCGCAGCCGCTGCACATCCTCAGCGGTGGCCTTCTCGGCGGCTTCCCGAACCATGCCGCGCTCGAAGAAGATGCGCGCGGTCTTCAGGTGCTCAAGCGTGTCCTTCGACGACGACAGGATGATCTTGGCGGCGCCGTCGACCTGCTTGATGATCGACTTGGCGGTGAGTTGCAGCACCTTGGCGCGTTCGCCATGCGAGATCGCCACCAAGCCCATATTGCTCAGCGCCTGCATCGCCTCGCGAATCGCCGGCCTGCCGACCTCGAAGCGCTCCATCAGTTCACGCTCCGACGGCATGTCGTCGCCCGGCATCAGCTCGCCGCTGGTGATCAGGCGTTTCAGCCGCAAGAAGACCTCATCGGAAAGCTTGCGCCGGACAATCGGTTCCGAACGGTTCATCGTCGCGAATCACTCCCTTGACCCGGCCTTATCTAACACTGCCGCCACAATTCCCGGAATTGCCGTCTGTCGATCCCGCTGCCGGATATGACTTGCAATACTTATGTACTCATTATACCAGATTTGAAACACCGGTGAACCTTTTTCGAACGCCTCGGCTTGAGACAGCGGACCATGATCACGCTCACCTACCGCATCGAAACGCCTGGAAGCATCGAAGTCCTGGCGGCCAAGATCGCCAGCGATCAGTCGACCGGCACCTTCGTCGCGCTGCCCGGCGAGACCGAGGAACTGAAAGCCCGGGTGGCGGCGCGCGTGCTGGCGATACGGCCTCTGGCCGATGCCGAGCGGCCGTCGCTTCCCGACAGCGGCAACGGGCCGTTCAGGCGCGCCGATGTCGATATCGCCTTTCCATTCGATGCCATCGGCACCGACCTTTCGGCACTGATGACCATTGCCATCGGCGGCACCTATTCGATCAAGGGCCTCACCGGGATTCGCATCGTCGACATGAAATTGCCGGAGGAGTATCGCGGCGCGCATCCCGGCCCCCAGTTCGGTGTCGCCGGCAGCCGTCGGCTGACCAATGTGACGGATCGTCCGATCATCGGCACCATCGTCAAGCCGGCGCTGGGCTTGCGGCCACATGAGACGGCGGCAATGGTGGCGGAACTGATCGCCGCCGGTGTCGACTTCATCAAGGACGACGAGAAGCTGATGAGCCCGGCCTATTCGCCGCTTGCCGAGCGGGTGAAGGCGATCATGCCGCTGATCCTCGACCACGAGCAGAAGACCGGCAAGAAGGTGATGTATGCCTTCGGCATCTCGCATGCCGACCCGGACGAGATGATGCGCAACCACGATCTGGTGGTGGAGGCTGGCGGCAATTGCGCTGTTATCAACATCAATTCGATCGGCTTCGGTGGCATGGCGTTCCTGAGGAAGCGCTCCAGTCTGGTGCTGCATGCTCACCGCAACGGCTGGGACATCCTCACCCGTCACCCGGGCCTTGGCATGGACTTCAAGGTCTGGCAGCAGTTCTGGCGGCTGCTCGGCGTCGATCAGTTCCAGATCAACGGCATCGCCTCGAAATACTGGGAACCGGATGACTCTTTCGTCGAATCCTTCAAGGCGGTGACGTCGCCGATCTTTTCGCCTGAGGACTGCGCCTTGCCGGTCGCCGGCTCCGGCCAGTGGGGCGGTCAGGCGCCCGAGACATATGCGCGGACCGGCCGGACCGTCGATCTTCTCTATCTCTGCGGCGGCGGCATCGTCAGCCATCCGGACGGACCGGGCGCCGGCGTGCGTGCCGTGCAGCAAGCCTGGCAAGCGGCGGTCGACGGCATTCCGCTGGCGGACTTCGCCCTGAACCATCCCGAACTGGCGCGGTCGATCGAAAAATTCGGCGACGGCAAGGCAGCCTGAAGCCATGCAGGACCTGCTTCTCAGCTATTATGGCGACGACCTGACCGGCTCGACCGACGTCATGGAGGCGCTTGAGCTCGGTGGCGTGCCGACCGTGCTGTTCATGCGCCAGCCGGACCCGGCCCTGCTGTCCCGGTTTGGCCAGTGCCGGGCGATCGGTCTGGCCGGCACCAGCCGCAGCGAGGCGCCGCAGTGGATGGACACGCATCTGCGCGATGCCTTCGCCTGGTTGAAGACGCTCAACGCCGCGATTTGCCACTACAAGGTCTGCTCGACATTCGATTCCAGCCCGACGATCGGCAGCATCGGCCGAGCCATCGAGATCGGTCGCTCGGTGTTCGCGCAGGATAGCGTGCCACTGCTGGTCGGCGCGCCGCAGCTCAAGCGCTACACCGCCTTCGGCCACCTGTTCGCCGCCTATCGCGACCAATATTTCCGCATCGATCGTCACCCTGTGATGAGCCGCCACCCGACGACGCCGATGGATGAGTCCGATCTGCTGATCCATCTGTCGCGGCAGACAGCCCTGAGCTCGGGGCTGGTCGACCTTGCGACGCTGCAGTCCGCGTCGCGGTCGGTGGCGTTCGATCGGCTGACCGGAAACGGCACCCCCATCGTGCTTGTCGATGTCGACAATCTGGAAACGCAGGCTCTGGCCGGCAAGGAGATCTGGCGCGTTCGCAAGCCAGGCGGTTCCTTTGTCGTCGGCTCATCCGGAGTCGAGTATGCGTTGCTGGCCGAATGGGCGTCGAATGGCATCGTCAGCGCCGGACATGGCTTCACGCCACCGGGCGCAGCCGAGCGGATAGCCGTCGTGTCGGGAAGTTGCTCGCCGACCACCGAACGGCAGATCCAGCATGCCCTGACCGACGGTTTCGACGGCATCGAGGTCGATCCAGTCGAACTGGTTTCGGAGGCTTCGCAGCAGGCGATCGCGCGCGCAACGGCAAGCGGCCGTGCCAGTCTGCAAGCCGGGCGCAGCGTCATCCTCTACACCGCGCTTGGCCCCGATGCCGACAGGGGCGCCGAAATCGACCGGCAGGAAGGCGCCCGCCACAGGCTTGGCCGCGGACTCGGAGAAATCCTTCGCGGCCTGACGATCGAACAGAGCCTGCGGCGCGTGGTCATTGCCGGCGGCGACACGTCGAGCCATGCACTCGGCGAAATGGGTGTCGATGCCCTGACAATCCGCATGCCGCTGCCCGCTTCGCCGGGCTCGCCGCTCTGCGTTGCTCACGCGCGCGTCAAGGCGATCGACGGACTGGAGGTCGCGCTCAAGGGCGGCCAGGTCGGAACTGATCGCTATTTCTCAGCCATCCGCGACGGCCTCGGCGGTTGAAACAACTAACGCCTACGTCCAGGTGATAGCCTGCGGGAACACCTCTGCGCACGAAATGCTCCTTGCCGGGTGGAAATCCCGGTAACACCCGGTATTATCTGCGAAAATGCCGAAATCGGGAGGATGCCGGGTGCAGACCAAGAAGATCATCAATGCCGGCAACCGCGCCGTCGACGAGATGCTGGAAGGCATCCTGGCAGCGCATCCCCGCCATCTCAAAAGCGTGGACGGCAGTCCTCGCTCCATCATCGCCTGCGACGGACCGCGCCAGGGCAAGGTGGGCCTCGTCATTGGCGGCGGCTCGGGCCACGAGCCGAGCTTTCTTGGCTTCGTCGGCAAGGGATTGGCCGATGCGGCGGCCATCGGCAATGTCTTCGCCTCGCCACCGCCGGACCCGATCCTCGAATGCGCAAAGGCAGTCAGCGGCGGCGCCGGCGTGCTGTTCATGTACGGCAACTATGCCGGCGACGTGATGAATTTCGACATGGCGGCCGAGATGGCCGCCATGGACGACATCGAGGTGCGCACGGTGCTGAGCACCGACGACGTCGCCTCGGCACCGCGCGACCAGCGGCACAAGAGGCGCGGCGTCGCCGGCAATTTCTTCATCTTCAAGGCGGCCGGTGCCGCCTGCGACCGGATGCTGTCCTTCGACGAATGCGAGCGCATCGCCGGCAAGGCCAACGACCACACCTTCACCATGGGCGTGGCGCTGTCGCCCTGTTCGCTGCCGCAGACCCGCCGGCCGAATTTCGAGATCGGGCCGGACGAGATGGAGATCGGCATGGGCATCCATGGCGAGCCGGGCATCGCGCGCGAAAAGTTGAAAACAGCCGACGAGATCACCGACGAGATGCTGGACAGGATCCTCGACGAGATGGCGCCTACGCGCGGCGACAAGGTCGCGGTGCTCGTCAATTCGCTGGGCTCAACGCCGCTGATGGAACTCTACATCATGAACCGGCGCGTGAAGCAGAGGCTCGACGAGATCGGTGTGTCCATACACGCAAGCTGGGTCGGCAATTACTGCACCTCGCTCGAAATGGCAGGGGCCTCGATCACTCTGCATCGGCTGGACGGCGAGTTGCAGACGATGCTGGACCACCCCTGCGACTGCGCCATGTTTCGCGCCGGCTAAACCCACTTCTGTGGCAAGGACTAAGACATGACGACAATCGACACCGCCCACCTTGTCGCGATGTTCGCGGCGATCGCAACCGCCATGTCTGCCGACCTGGACCGACTGTGCGCGCTTGACGGGGTTATCGGCGACGCCGACCACGGCATCGCGATGGAGCTTGGATTTTCCGCTGCACGCGATGCCGTCGCCGCACTGGATGCAGAGGCAACCGACCCGACCACCTTGCTGAACACCGCTGCCAAATCGTTCCTGAATGCCGTCGGCGCCTCCTCCGGGCCGCTCTATGCGACCGCGTTCATGCGGGGCGCGGCAGCCGTCAAGGGCAAGACGACGCTCGACGATTCGGACGTGGTCGCCCTGTTCCAGGCTATGGCCAAGGGCATTCAGGATCGCGGCAAGGCCGAGCCTGGCGAAAAGACGATGATCGATGCATGGGCGCCGGCTGCGCAGGCAGCGGGCGAAGCGCTGACCTCCGGCAAGGATCTGGCGGGCAGTCTCGAAGCTGCTGCACAAGCGGCAAACGCAGGCGCGGAGGCTACTAAGTCGATGGTCGCCACGAAAGGCCGGGCATCGCGTCTCGGCGAACGCTCGCTTGGCCACATGGACCCGGGCGCCGCCTCCGCCGTAACCGTGATCGAGGCGATGCGGGTCGCCTTGACCAGTTAACTCAGTAACGGGTTTCCCGCGTCTTTCAGCGCTTGGCGTCGAGCTTGTCGATGGCCTGCACGTTTGTGGCGGAGGGGCCATTCGGATCGAACTCCGAGGCCAACCATGCGTCGGCGATCGATTTCGCCAGTTCGGGGCCGATGACGCGGGCGCCCATGGTGATGATCTGGGCGTTGTTGGACTTGGCGGCGCGCTCAGCGGAATAGGTGTCGTGGGTCAATGCGGCGCGAATGCCCGGCACCTTGTTGGCTGAGATGCTGACGCCGATGCCGGTGCCGCAAAACAGGATGGCCCGGTCGTAATTGCCGTCCAGGATTTCGTGGCCTACCGAGGCGGCGATGTCGGCGTAGAATCCGGCCTGGCTGAGGTCGACGACCTGCAGTTCGGGTTTGGTGGCGAGATGCTTGGCGATGACGTCGAGCAGCGGCTTTCCGGCACTGTCGGCTCCGAGTGCGATCTTCATGATGATGAACTCCTTTGCTAGGTCTTTTGGCAGTCAGCGCGCGATGGCGGCCGACGCCTTTTTCAGAATGTCGATATAGCCTTCCGCTTGCCACGCCGAGCGGCCGATGAACAGGCCATCGATATGCGGCTGGCCGATGAGTTCGGCCGCGTTGCCTGGATTGACGCTGCCACCATAAAGCACAGGTGGAGCAATCGGCAGCCGGTCGGCGGCAACCTTCTTGATCAGCTGTTGCTGTTTGTCGGCATAGTCGGCGCTTGCGGGAATGCCCTTCTCGCCGATTGCCCAGACGGGCTCGTAGGCAAAGAGGATTTCCGCCTTCAGTTGATAGCCGCTCAGCTCTTGCAGCGCGCCGAGAACCTGTGCCGTCAGCACCGCCTCGGCGCGGCCTGATTCACGCTCAGCCAGCGTCTCGCCGACGCAGATCAGCGGCACGAAACCGTGCCTGACTGCGGCCGCCGTTTTCAGTCCCACAGTCGCATCCGTCTCGCCGAAATGCTCGCGGCGCTCGCTATGGCCGAGTTCGATCACATCCAGCCCGCAGTCTTTCAACATCACCGGCGAAATCTCTCCCGTCCAGGCGCCCGCGTCGGCCCAATGCATGTTCTGGGCCCCAACTTTGACGCGGGTGTCGGCCAGCGCCGCCTTGACCTGGCGCGCTGCGGTGAACGGCGGAATGACGAAAGGCTGTATTGCCGGATCGAAATCGGGCACAAAGGCCGCCAGCGCATCGGCGAACTGCAACGCCTCCGACAGCGTCTTGTTCATCTTCCAGCTCGTGCCGACCCAATATGGGGCCATTCTTCTTCTCCTTCGATACTTTTGCGGCCGAAGCCGGCTTTCGGGCGACGTATTCGCTCAAGTCCGAGGCTTGAGGCTGTCGCGGCCACTGTCGACGTAAGGCGCCCAGAAATCCACCGACTCGCGGATCATCTCGATAACCTGATGGTCGACTGGTTCCCTCTCCCTGAAGGAAAGTTCAAGGCAAATTTCATTGTCGGTTCCACCGCCCTGCCGAACCGCGTCCAGCAACTTCTGCGGCACTATGCGGCCGTCCTTGTTGTAGGCGGCCGTGAACGGCCAGTGCCCGCCCTTGTTCATGGAAGACTGCTTGATGTGGATGATCGGCGATTGCAATGGAAACGCTTTCGCCCAAGCATAGGGATCGGTATCGGCAGGATCGGCCGAGGTCACGTCGCCATGGTCGATATCCACCATCATCTTCATCGGTATGGGCAGCTTCGCCGCATCGATGGCGCCTTGCAGCGTGGCGCAGCTTTCGATCGTGTGGCCGAACTCGCGGCCGACCGACATCGGCTCCCAGAACAGGTATGTCAGACCCGCCGCCCTGGCGTGTTCGGCCACCTCGCGCCAGCATTCGAGCGCGATATCGAGAAGTGCTGCCCGCCGTTGCGGATCGTCAAAGTCCTTGTGGGTGAAGATGGCGAACTGCGTGCCCATGCCGGACGCGCCGAGATCGGCGGAAATGTCGGCGAAGGTCTTGAACCAGTCGACATAATAGCGCCGCACATCCGCATCCGGGTGGCCGAAATGGTTGAGCCGGCCATAAGGCCCCGTCATGCCGGAGGTGATCCGCACGCCGGTCCGCGAAAGTGCGCTGTTGAACAGGCGCAGGAATTTGGCAATCGTCGCCGCCGGCCAGCCCGGATTGACGAATTCATGCGTCAGCTGCACGTCGCGGATGCCGATGCCATAGGCGATCGCGTCGATCAGATCGTCTGGATCGGCGAAACGATTGACCAGCGGATTGGTGTTGAGGGAAAGCGTGAAGGCCATCAGTCTGCCGCCGCCATGATGTTATCGAACCAGTCTTCGAATCCTTTCCGCTCGGCCGCATTGAGATGCAGGCCATGTTTGGTGCGGCGTTCCAGGATATCGGCTGATGTGCCGGCCCATTCGGTCTCGACCAGGAACTTTGCCTCCCGTTCATATAAATCGGGACCGAAGCGTCGGCCGAGATCAGCCTCGCTTTGCGCGCCGGCGAGCAATTGCCGGGCGCGGGTGCCGTAGCTTCGAGCGTAGTGCTTCACCAGCGACGGGCTGAGCCACGATAACTCGGAATGCAGATCGCTCAGGAATTGCTCGAAGTCCGCATTGGGCAGGTCGCCCCCCGGCAAGGGAAATTTGGCCGTCCAGGCTTTCTTCATCGTCGGAAAGAACGGCTGGATCTTTTCCAGCGCATGTTCGGACAGCTTGCGGAAGGTGGTGATCTTGCCGCCGAACACCGAAAGCAGCGGTGCGTTGCCATTGGAGGCGTCGAGTTCGAAAATATAGTCGCGCGTCACCGCGCTTGGATTGTCGGCATTGTCGTCATAGAGCGGACGCACGCCCGAGAAACTGTAGACCACGTCCTGTGGCGTCAGTTGCCGCTTGAAATAGCGATTGACCACCTTGATCAGATAGTCGACTTCGCTGGCCTCGGCGACCACTTCCTCGGGCCTGCCTTCGTAGGGAATGTCGGTGGTGCCAATCAGCGCCAGATCGTTCTCATACGGATTGACGAAGATCACCCGCTTGTCGTTGTTCTGAATGAGATAGGCTTGCCGCCCCTCCCAGAATTTGGGCACGACGATATGGCTGCCTTTAACGAGCCGAACATTGCGCGTTGAATTCTGCCCGGCGACGCGGCTGACAATGTCGTTGACCCAGGGACCTGCCGCGTTGACCAGCGCCCGCGCCCGGACCTTCGTCACCGCACCCGTGCGACCATCCTGCATGTCGATCGACCACAGTCCGTTTTCGCGGCGGGCCGCGACACAGGCGGTGCGCGTAAGCACTCTGGCACCGCGCTGCCTGGCATCCAGGGCGTTGAGCAGCACCAGGCGCGCATCGTCGACCCAGCAGTCGGAATATTCGAAACCGCGCTTGAACTCGTCCTTGATTGGCGCGCCTTCCGGCGCAGTCTTGAGGTTCAGCGTTCTTGTCCCCGGCAGGCGTTTACGGCCGCCAAGGTGGTCGTAGAGAAACAGCCCGAGCCGGACCAGCCATGCCGGCCTGTCTTGCGGGCTGTGCGGAAGAACGAAGCGCATCGGCCAGATGATGTGCGGCGCCGCCTCAAGCAGCACCTCGCGTTCGATCAGCGCTTCGCGAACCAGCCGGAATTCATAATATTCGAGGTAGCGCAGGCCGCCATGCACCAGCTTGCCGGAGCGCGAGCTCGTGCCTTGCGCGAGATCGTCCTTTTCGCACAGGATGACGGACAGCCCGCGACCTGCCGCATCACGCGCTATGCCGGCTCCATTGACGCCGCCGCCGATCACGAAAAGATCGACGACATCTGTTGTATTGCTCAAGATCCTGCTCCTGTGCGGTGCGCCATGCCCTTCCACACCGGCCGAAGCGCCTGACGCGCTGCAACGAAGGAAGGGAAGAGGGCATCGTAGGTTTGCGAAAGCGCCTCGTCATAGGCATCGCAGTCGCCGAGAAGCGGCGTCACCCATTCGGCGGCGCAGTCTTCCATCGAGCCATAGACGCCGAGGCCGACCGCGGCCATCATCGCGGCGCCTGCCGCGCCGGCTTCCTGGCGACTGCTGGTGCGCACCTGTGCCCTTGTCGCCGCTGCGATGATGCGGCGTAGGGACGGGCTGCGCGCGGCGCCGCCCGACAGGCGGATTTCGCCCGGCACGGCGCCCATCGCCTGGTAGCAATCGCGTGCGGCGAAGGCCAGTCCCTCGAGGACGCCGCGTGCCAGATCGCCAAAGCCGTGCTTGACCGAAAGGCCGATGAAGCCAGCGCGTGCGTCAGGATCGACGAACGGTCCTCTTTCACCGGCCAGCGATATGTAGGGCTGGTAGATCAGCGAACCAGGCTCCGATGCTTCCACCCAAGCGTCGAGGGCCTTCAGCAACTCGTCATGAGAAGACTTGCCGCCAGCCGTGGCGAGCACGTCGCGCGCAAGGCCAAGCAGCCAGTCTATGTTGAGCGTCGCCGCCATGTTGGATTGCAATTGTGCAAAGGCACCCGGAATAGGCATGGCAATCGTGTAGCCGGAGCCATCGTCGTTCAGCACGACATCGTCGGGCGTGGCGGCGAAGCGCGTGTGTATGCCGGTCGAGCCGATGACCGTGCAGCCGACATTGCCCGACGGATCATAGAGGCCGGCTCCGAGCGCCGTCATGACCATATCGACGTAACCCAGCACCACCGGGGTGCCTTCGAGCAGGCCAGTCTCTGCCGCCGCCGATCGCGACAACGGATGATGGTCGGCGGTGCCTTCGAGCATGGAAGGCAACAGGCGGCGATGCGTCGTCAGATCCAGGATGTCGAGGGCTTCGTCGGAATAGGTGCGCGACCGAAAATCGCCGAAGGTGAAGGTTCCCTCGGAGGGATCCGTGGCGCGTTCGCCCGTCATTTTGAAGTAGAGCCAATCCTTGCAATGCAGTGCGGTCGCCGCCCGCTCCAGCATGTCGGAATGGTTTTTTTTCATGAAGGCAAGCTGGGCGCCTTGCTGGCAGGAATTCAGGCCCGTGCCGGTCAGCTCGAACCGCCTGCGATCCCGGGGATCGGCGCGCATCTCGTCCACCAAATGTCCGGCGCGGGCATCGAGCCACAGCCAGGCGCGCGAGACAGGCAAGCCCTCGCCATCGATCAGCCAGGTTCCGTCGCCCTGCCCGGTGATAGCAACCGCTGCGGTTCGTTGCGCGAGGTCGGGAACCTTGGCCGCGAGATCGCGAACGGTCCGCGCCATGTCGCGCCAGGTCTGGTCGAGGTCCTGCTCGGCGCCGCCGCCTTCCAGCGTGACGAAGCTGTTGGGCACCGACGTCATGGCGAGCTGCTGCCCGGACAGGTCGAAAGCGATCGATTTGATCACCGACGTTCCCGCGTCGATGCCGATCAGCAGGTCTTTCATGCCGCAAATTCCGGTTGGTTGCGAAGGCAGTTCACGAGGGTAGTCATTTCGTAGAAGAGGCAGGGAGTGTCCGCAAGGACACCCCCTGTGCAGGTTTCATTCCGACAGGACGAAGGGAGCGGTGTACTTATCGACATTGTCCTTGGTGATGAGAAGGCAATCGAACAGCTGCTTCTCGGTCGCCGCGCCGGTGGCTCCGGTCTTGATGAACGAGTCCGCCTGCTGCACGGCCTTGGCCGAGAAGATGGCGACCGGCTGAAGCACGGTGTACTGCAGTTCGCCGGACTTGATCGCCGCAACCGCATCCGGGGAGCCGTCGAAGCCGCCGACCTTGATGCCAGCGAGCTTGCCGGCTTCCTTCAGCGCCGCAACCGCGCCAAGCGCCATCTCATCATTGCCGCTGATCACGGCGATGATGTCGGGATTGGCCTGCAGCATGCTCTGCATCTTGTCGTGGCCCTGGGTACGATCCCAGTTGGCGACCTGCGAAGCAGCCTTTTCGAGATCCGGGTACTGGCTCAGCACAGTCGCGTACCCGTTCGAGCGCGTGGCGGCGTTGTTGTCCGACGGAGCGCCGAGCAGTTCGACATATTTGCCCTTTTCGCCGACGGCCTGCACCCACTGCTGGGCACCGAGAGCAGCACCTTGCGCGTTGTTGGAAACGAGCTGACCCTTGGCGAGGCCTTCCTGATTGATCTCGGCATTGACGAGGAACACCGGGATGTTGGCTGCAATCGCCTTCTTCACCGCACCGACAGAGCCGTCAGCGTTGGCCGGATCGAGGATGATCGCCACCGACTTGTTGGTGATGGCGGTGTCGATCAAATTGCTTTCGGTATTGGTATCGCCCTTGTGGGCGCCGACATTGGCCGTGTAGCCAAGCTTCTCGGCCTCGGCCTTGGCGACGTTGCCCTCGGTCAGCCAGTAGGGGTTGGCCGGATCGTTGACGATGATCGAGATCAGGCCCGCGGCTGACGCGGCGGCCGTGAATCCGACGACCATCGCGGCGGCGAGCAGACTTTTCAGCATGGTTTTCATGTACATTCCTCCAATGATTACGCGGTGTTGCTGCCAGTTCACCTGGCAGTCTTCCCTTGGGCAGGATTGGCCGGTTCGGCCTTCCCCCGTTTCTGAGAAGTCGGGTGGCCACCTGTCGCGCTTGGGAGCTTGCTGCGGCGGCGATACTGAACGGCATTGAGGAGCACGGCGAGCACGATGACCGCGCCCGTGAACACTGTCTGCCAGTAGGATGAGATGCCGATGATCACCAGACCGTCGGACAGGAAGCCGATGACGAAGGCCCCGAGCAGGGTTCCGCGGATGTTGCCGCGGCCGCCGGTCAGTGCCGCGCCGCCGATGACGACGGCCGCGATGGCCGTCAGTTCGTAGGTGGTGCCGGCGGTCGGTCCAGCCGACGTCAACTGCGAGGACAGGATCAGGCCCGCGATGGCGGCACAGATGCCCGACAGCACATAGACGGAAATCTGGACCGTCTTGACCGGAACGCCGGAGAGTTCGGCCGCGCGTTCATTGCCGCCCGAGGCGTAGAGCCAGCGCCCGAAAGCGGTGCGGTTCAGGACGATGCTGCCGATGAGCGCGATAATCGCGAGAACCACGACGCCCGTCGGCACGCCGAACAGACGGTTGAAGCCAAGCGCATCGAAGCCGGTGTTTCCGAGCTCCGGCTTGCCGCCGAGATTGTTATAGGTCAGGCCGCTGGTCATCAGCAGCGCCAGGCCGCGTGCCATGTACATGACGCCGAGCGTGGCGACGAACGCCGGAACCTTGAAGCGCGCAATGAGCACGCCGTTGATCAGCCCGACGACCGCGCCCAGCATGCAGGCCAGCACCGCGACCACCCAGACCGGCGGATAGAGAACGACGCCCAGCCAGGTCAGCGTCACCCCTTGCATCAGGAATCCGGCAACGACGCCGGCCAAGCCTAGCGTCGACCCCACCGACAGATCGATGCCGCCATTGAGGATGACGAGCAGCATGCCGATCGCGAGGATTCCGAAGATGGCGACATGCGAAGCCATGGTCAGGAAGTTCGCCACCGAGAGGTAGTAGGGCGACAGGATCGAGAAGACGACGATGATGACGATCAGGGCAAAGAAGGCACGGCCCTCGAGCAGCAACTTGGCGAGATCGAAGCCTTCGCTCGCGCTTGGACTGGACTGTTTTCTGGCCTGGCTGACGTCGGTCATGGGTCTGGGCTCCGAAATTCTGGTGATCAGGCGACCACGGCTTCGCCGGAGGCGGCCATGATCTGCTCTTTGGTGGCGTTGGCGCCGAATTCAGCTGAAATCCTGCCACGCCGCATGACGACGATGCGGTGGGCAATGCTGAGGCATTCGTTGACCTCAGAGGTCGAGAAGATTACCGCAAGCCCTTGAGCGGCGCGTTCGCTCAACAAGCGGAAGACCTCGGCCTTGGCGCCAACATCGATGCCGCGGCTCGGCTCGTCGAGGAGGATGACCTTGGGGTTGGTCGTCAGCATCTTGCCGATGACGACCTTCTGCTGATTGCCACCCGACAGCGATCCGATCATGGCGTTGCCACCTGCGGTCTTGACAGTCACCTTGCGGATCGAGTCTTCGACCAGCTCTCGCTCCCTGGAACGGGACAGAAACAGCCCCTTGGCGAACGCCTCGATGCTGGCAAGCGAGAGATTGCGGCCGACGGTCATCGTTTGCACCAGCCCGTCGCGCTGGCGGTCCTCGGGGACCAGCACAAGCCCTCTGGAGATGCGCTGGGCAATGCTCAACCCCGAGACGTCCTCGCCTTCCAGAAGCGCGCGACCGCCCGCCATCGGCACTCGTCCGGCGACGGCCTCCAGCAATTCCGTGCGCCCGGCGCCCATTAGCCCATAGATGCAGACGATCTCGCCGGCCCTGACGTCCAGCGACAGGTGATCGACGACGGAATAGCCCGAGCCCGAAGTGTCAACGACGCTGACGTCCTCGATCGAAAGGGCGACCTCGCCGAACGCATGACCGGTCGGCGGCGAGCCGAGATCGAAATTCTCGCCGACCATGTTGCGCACGATCCACTCGAGGTCGATGTCCCTGGCCTCGGCCGTCGCCGTTATGGCGCCGTCGCGCAGGACAACGGCGTAGTCGGTGATCTGCAGCGCCTCTTCGAGGTGATGTGAAATGTAGACGATGGAGACGCCGCGGCTGGTCAGATCGCGGATCACCTTGAACAGCACCTCGACCTCGGTTGCACTGAGCGCGGAGGTCGGCTCGTCCATGATGAGGATGCGTGAATCGACCGACAGCGCCCGCGCGATCTCGACGATCTGCTGTTGACCCAGGCGCAGATCCTCGACGAGAGTCATCGGGTCGATGTCCTCTTCGAGATCGGCCATCAGCGCGCGCGCCTGGCGCGATTCTTCGGCGAAGTCGAGGCCGGTTCTGGTGCGCAGTTCGCGGCCCATGAAGATGTTGTCGCGAACGCTGAGGTTCGGCGCCAGGCTGAGTTCCTGGTGGATGATCGAGATGCCGCGATCGCGCGCGTCCGAGGATGAGGAAAAGCTGACGAGATTGCCGTCGAGCACGATGTCGCCGGATGTCGGCGTGACGACGCCGGACAGGATCTTCATCAGCGTCGACTTGCCGGCGCCGTTCTCGCCGAACAGCGTCGTGACCTTGCCGCGATGGATGTCGAAATTGACGCCCTTGAGCGCATGAACGCCGCCATACGACATGACGATGTTGCGCGCCGAAAGCACGGCGTCGCCGGTCGCGGGTCCGGTGCCTGCAGCCGCGCTCATTTGACCTCCAGCCTCACCGGAGTGACCAGCCAGCTCTTCGGGTTGACCAGCTTGAATGCGCCGACCACCGATACGGTCTTGCCGGTCAAGGTGCTGGTGTCGACCTTGGCCAGGACTTCCTTCTTCATCTCGTTGTTCAGCGCCGAACCGGCGTCCTGGTATTCGATCTGGTTGGTGAACTGGCCGAATGTGATCTTGCCGGTGGCGTCGCGAAGCTCGGTGCCGTTGATCGCCGGTCCCGTTTGCACCCGGATCATCAGCGTGTCCGGCACGCCTTCGACGGCGACCTTGTAGATGCCGGATTTTCCTTCGCCGACGACACCGGTGAACTTGACCGAGATGACCGGTCCGACGCCCGCCGGCACTCCATATTCCTTTTCCGCCGTCGCCCTGTCCTTGGCGATAGCAGCAGCCACCGTCACCGCGTCGGCGGCACGTGCCTCGACATCGGCCTGCACCTTGGGAAACTCCGACTTGCCGTAGTCAGCGGCGGAAAACACGGCGCTGCGGACATCGCCGGCAGAGCCGATCCTGACCACCTTGGTGTCGAGCGCCATGGCGCCGAGCAGGACGACAACCGCGGCGCCGGCAAGTGCCCGACGCAGGGCGGGCGAAGCCGGCCTGGTCGATGCGGTGGCGGCTTTCGCGCTCATGACGCAACCGCCAGCAAGGCTGATCCGCGCTTGTCACGCATTTGACGATCCTCCGTTCACATGGCGCTTCGCGCCATTGGGTTTGTTCTGTTCGACAAGGGCACGAGCGGTGGACTCGTCGGTGATCAGGCCACTCAGATAGCGGCTTTCGAGCACCGCTTTGATGGCACGCACTTTGATCTTGCCGCCGGCGACGGCGACGATCCGGCGGCCCTTCAACTGGTCCCGCGGAAGCGCGAGAATTCTGTCCGACAGCGCCGTTTCCACCGGGCGCCCCTTGTCGTCGAAGAAGTGGGCGAGCAGCTCGCCGACGCCGCCATCGCGTTTCACCTCATCGATTTCGGAATGTTCGATCATGCCGGTAGCGACCAACGAAGCTTCCCGCTCGGCGGTCCCTATGCCGACGAACATCAGGTCGGACCGGCTTGCGAGGTCGAAGACATCGCTAATGCCGCGCTGACCAAGCAGCACTTCACGGTCCTCGGCGGTGTTGGCGACGAAAGGCACCGGCATCACATAAGCCTGCGCGCCGGTCCGCTCGGCCAGCCGATGCATGACATCGTGCGGGTTGGCCGCGAATTTGCGCGTCACGCCGCCAAGCAGCGAGACGAAACGGATATGGGCAGCGGCGGTGCGCGTCAGATACTCGACGCTTGCGGCAAGGGTACGGCCATGGCCGACGCCGATCAGCATGTCCTCGCCGCGATCGATCTCCCGCTTCAGAAACTGAGCGCCGGCGATGCCAAGCGCCTTCAGCGGCAGCTCGTCCTGATCGAGATCGGGAACGACCTCGCAGTAATCGAGCCCGTAAGCATTGATCAGCTGCTGCTCGAGGTCGATGCATTCGCCGACATCGCCGTCGATGATCACCCTGACAAGGCCATCCTGGGTGGCCCGGGTGATGAGCCGATGCGCCTTGAGGCTGGTCAGGCCGAGCCGCTTGGCCACCTGGGCCTGCGTCAGACCCCCGGCATAGTGAAGCCAGGCCGCGCGGGTGGCGAGGCTGGACTCATGATCGCGGTTAGTGGCTCCGCCGGATTTCAAGACATCTCCTCCCTGAGATGATATTATTATCTTTGTGTGCAAAAATTTTCACATCCCTGCATCGCTGTCAATCCCTCGCCGGATTTGGCGCATGCACATATGGGGAATTCACAGGTCTCGCCCTTCCCGAAACGCCGGTCTGCCGGCATTTCGGCGGGCAACATCGACCTATTAGGAGGTGAGCATGTTACTCGATCATACGGCTATGTTAATTTAACGTCAATCTGTGTTATTTCGTGCCTGAGCCAGTAGAATTGGACAGCCATCGGCTATCTAATTTTTTTCTAACTAGCTGTTTCTCCATAATAATATCTGACATCGGCAAAATCCCAATCCACCTGTGAGTTGAGCGATTGGGGATGCGACGCATCCTTAGGCAAACCGACCGGATTGCCTTGGGAAAGAGCATCGGCGACGGAATGATCAGCCCAGCCGCATCAGGTTCCGGTCCTCGAGTTCCAGGGCGGCGGCCTCGACTTCCTCTGCGAGGCGCCCGGCGCTCCAGCCCAGCGCCCGTCCGGCAATCGTCGCAATCTCCTGCAGATCCCGGCCCGTCAGTGACCCTGATATCGCCAGGGTGCTGCGGCGCATGACGATATCGGCCAGATGTTCGACGAACTCGGTGCGGACGATGTAGTCAATTTCCGATCGGCTGTAGCTTTCTGAATCCGGCAGTCGGCCCTCATCATCCGGCTCATGTGTGGCGATCTGCGTGGCTCTGGTGCCATATCGCGACAGCAGCGCCTCGAGACGCCGTTCTCCAGCGCCCGTCTCCGAGTGAGCCAGAGCCAGCCAACTTGCTCGCGCTGCAGCATCAGCCGGGAAATCCCTGCCGCCGCCGATCGGCATGGTCTGCGTCGTCACCTTGCGGCTGCGCTGCAGGCGGCCGAGCACGGTGTCGGCGACTTCCTCGGCGAAGCCGCGAAAGGTCGTCCACTTGCCGCCGATCAGCGAGATGACTGCGAAAGGTCTGTTCCGATCCGGCTCGGCGACGGGCGCCGAGTGGTCACGGCTGATCAAGCCGGGCACCGATGCATCCGAGGCCGGCAGCGGCCGGATGCCGCTATAGGCATAGACGATCTGGTCGCGCTCGAACGCCATCCCCGGCAGCAGCGTCCGTACGCTGTCGAGCAGGTACTCGACTTCGTCAGGTTCGCAGCGCACCGCGTCGGGGTTGTCGGCCTTGATGTCGGTGGAGCCGACCAGCGCCAGGCCGAGATAGTCGTAGACAAGGCAGATGCGGCCGTCATCGGCTTCGAAATACAGCATGCGTCCGGCCAGGCTTTTGACCAGCTCGTCGTGCTTCAACAGGATGTGCGAGCCCTTGGTGCCGCCGATCATCTTCGACGGCGCGCCTAGCGAATCGTTGACATCGTCGATCCATGGACCGGCGGCATTGACCACCAGCTTCGGCCGCACCGAAAAGGCCGCGCCGTTTTCCGGCTGGAAGGTCAGCACGCCATCGACAGACTTCGCCAGCGCCGTGTAGTTCGCGCTGGCGGAGGCCGCGTTTGCCTGCAGCCCATCGAGGATCAGTTCGAGCACCAGCCTTTCGGGATGGCTTATCTTGGCGTCGTAGTAGGTGCCGGTGGCGACGATCGAAGGGTTGAGCGCCGGCATCTCACTGAGCGCTTGGCGCCGCCCGACCATGCGGTGACGCGGCATGACCTGATTTCGCGAGCCATAGAAATCATAGATCATCAGGCCGATCTTGATCAGGACGGCGCCACGGCTGCGCGGCGCGCTGGTCGAGCCGAACAGCGTCCGCAGCGCCGCCAGCATGCCTTTGCTCCAGGAAAAGATCGGGATGACGGTCGGCAGCGGGCTGACATAGTGCGGCGCGTTTTTCAAAAGCAGATTGCGTTCGAGCGTCGACTGCGCCACCAGCCCGAACTCGCCGGTTTCGAGATATTTCAAGCCACCATGAATGAGCCGTGACGGCGCAGCACTGGTGCCGGAGCCGAAATCCGCCTTGTCGACGATCAGGCAGCTGACGCCTTGCGCGCACAGATCGCGAAACAGCCCTGCCCCGTTGATGCCGGCGCCAAGAATGACGACGTCGACCTCCCCGGCTCCGGCCATGGCGGCCAGACGCCCGGCTGGATTTTCCGTACGTATTGCTTCGCTCGAGCTCATGGCGCTTTCGTCTTGACGATGCGCAGCTTCACGCCGGCCCGTTCGAGGGCTTGCGCCCGCGCATCGCCCAGGCCTTCGGTCGCCAGCACGACATCGAAGCTGGTCAGATCATCGAAGACATGCAGCGCGATCCTGTCGAACTTGGCATGGTCGATCAGAAGGATACGCTTGACCGATGCGGCCATCATCGCCTGCTTGACCCGCACGACATTGGGATCCTGGATGAAGGCGGTGGTTCCGGTGATGGCCGAAGCCGAACAGATCAGCACATTGGCGCGAAGCTGTGCCACCGCGTTCTCGCAGACGATGCCGATATAGGCGTTGTAGGTGTTGTGGTACTGGCCGCCGAGACAGATGAAGTCGAGTTCGTCGACATGGGTCAGCAGTGCAGCCGTCGCCACTGAGTTGGTGATGACGGTCAGCGGCTTGACGTCGAGCAGGAGCGTAGCGACCGCATTTGCCGTTGACGAATCGTCCAGCATCACCACCTGGCCAGCTTCGATATAATCGAGTGCTGTCCGCGCCAGCGCATCCTTTTCGGCCCGGTTGACCGTCACCCGGTAGCGGAAGGCGCTTTCGTAGAGACCGGAAGGCTGAACCGTGACCGCACCATGCAGCTTGCGCAACACGCCCTGCTGCGCCAGCCGGTCGATGTGCCGGTGGATGGTCATGCGCGACACGCCGAAATGCTCGACCAGATCGTCGATGCGTACCTGGCCGAGCTTGATCACATAGTCGGCGATCTCTTCGCGTCGTTCGTCGGCCTTGATCATGCGGTCCCCTCGGTGTCTGGCCGCGCCAGCTTCTCGATGTCGGGCCAATGCGGCACGAGCGCACCGGCTATGCGGCCATAGAGGGAAAAGCGCTCGTTGAACACAGCACTCGAGGCCAGCACTGGCTCGTATTGGCGCGCCGTCATGCCGACCTGCCGGGCGCCTTCTTGCGGCGTCGCGAAGATGCCAACCGCCGCACCAGCGCAAAGCGCAGCGCCAAACGCCGCAGCCTCGTCGGTCGAGGTGACGGTGACCGGGGCGTTCAGCACATCGGCAAACATCTGGACGAAGGCCGGATTGCGCGAGCCGCCGCCCGTCAGGCGGATTTCGCTGATGGCAAAGCCGTCGCGCAAGGCTTCGACATGGGTACGATGATTGAAAGCAATGCCCTCCAGAACCGCCTTGAGCATATCGCCGCGATTGTGCCAGCCATGAAGGCCGACAAAGCTGCCGCTGGCGACATCGCCAAAGGGGGAGCCGAACAGATAAGGATGAAACAGGATGGTCGACCGCTTTTTAAGCGCCTCGTCGATCTCTGCCGCCAAAACCTCGTGGATCGAGCCACCACCGACCGATGCCCTCTCCTGTTCCGAGCGGCAGAACGTGTCGAGAAACCAATCGTAGTTCGCGGTCGAGGCCGGCGAGATCGCCATGTTGTTCCAGCGGCCGGCGTCGATGGCGTTGCGACAGAGCCAACGCGGGTCGACGCGCGGTTGCGAAGAGACCACTTCGTTGATGGAATAGGTCCCGGCGACAATGGCAAGCACACCCTCCTCATGGCCGCCCATGCCAAGTGCGGAGGCAGTTACGTCATGCAGGCCGCTCGCCACCGGTGTCCCCTTGGCAAGGCCGGTCATGTCGGCGGCCTCGGCGGTAACGTGGCCGGCGATCTCGGCCGAATGCGCCATCGGCGGCAGCGCGTCGAAAAGATCGTCCAGTTCGAAGATGCGCATCGCTTCCAGCGCGTAATCCTGCGTGCGGAAATCCGTGAATGAGGTGCTGGCCTCGGTACGGTCGGTGCCGATCGTGCCGGTCAGGCAAAAGCGCAGCCAGTCCTTGCAGGCCAGTATATGCCCGATGCGGCCATAGCGGTCGGGTTGGTTCTTCCTGATCCAGGCCAGCAGCGCCGACGGAGCCGAAACGTGCGGCGCCTGGCCTGTTCGACCTAGCGCATCTTCGAAGACCCGGTCCGCCGACCATCGCTCGACAATCTTGCCAGCGCGGCTGTCGAGCGACAGGATTCCAGGCCCTAGCGGCCGACGATCCTTGTCGAGCAAATAGAGGCCGTCGCCATGCGCGGTCGCCGCCACCGCCCTGATGTCGTCCGCCGGGCGGCCACAAAGGGCAATCGCCTCCTTGATTGCATCGCCGGTCGCTTGCCAGAGGCCGGCCATGTCGCGCTCCACCCAATGCGGATGGGGTATCGATTGTGGAACCCGCCGACGCGCCACCGACAACTGCGTGCCATCGGCATCGAAGATCACCGCCTTGGTGACCGTGAGACCGTTATCGATTCCGAGCAGACTGGGCATGGGCGCCGCCGCTTTCAGCAACTGGTGAAGGGCGCTGCAAGGCAAACCTGCAGGTTGGGATAGGGATGACAGGCATGACGACAATCAACGAGCAACGGTGATACAAAAGCGACGCATCCGACGCGGTAAAAAGACCATAGTAGCATGTTAAGTTAACGTCAATACGTGAGATATTTTGCGGATATGTCTGACGTCATCTGCGACGAAAATTGCCATCCCCTCGTACCGCATCCGATGCGGACGAAGTTCCGGCTAGTGCCCAACTGGCCGGATAGGCTTCAACCCCGCGCTGGGAGCCAGAGAGCACGGTACGATTGACGCCGAACGCGCTTCGACTGGCTTTGCGAGTTCCTGCGCAACGACCTGATAACCCGCGCCGCTTCGGCGCCGTTCAAAGAAAACGCGACGACTCAAGAAGCTCAGCCACCCCGTCCAGTTCCTTGTGCAGGCGATGCCAGCGACGGTCGAGATAAACAAGCGAATGCGCCTCCGGGGGGACCTCGTCCGGCTGTACCTCGCCGTCAAGGAGTTCGGCCGCGACCAGTGTCGCGCCCTCGATCGGCAGGACGCCGAGCCGACGGGCGCGGAACCAGGTCGAAACGCCGGTATAGCGCGGTTCGCCGGTGGGCAGCCGCGCCCAGGCGCCTCCCGGAGGGAAGCGTTCCGCGCCGCTCGACGCGCAGAGCTGCGCCAGGTCGATATCAGTGAAGCGCAGCAGGTGGATCACCATGGTCTCGGCCCGCAGCAAAGGCTCGGACGAAGTCGATTTCATCGAGAGCGAGAAGGCGACGACCGGCGGCGCGGCACTTACCGAGATCAGCGAGGATACGGTCATCGCCACCGGCCTGCCGCCGGGATCGGCCGTGATCACGGCAACACCGGCCGGATGGTGGCGAAAGGCTTCGCGGAAGGCGTTGGTCATCGGATGCGGGAAGCTCATCGACGTCTCTCTTCTGCAGCGTGAATAAGGGCCGGACGGCGTCTGCCGGACGGCCCTTGCGGACTACTTCTTCTCGATCAGGTCGTAGAACTGCCAGGTGCGATCGCTCCACAGGCCGCCGATGTCGCGACCGGCCGAGGTGACGATCGACGGCGCGATCGTGAAATGGTTGGCCGCCACCATCATCTCGCGGAAGGTGCGCTGGATCACGCCGGCGCGCAGCGACGCGCCGCCGCCGGCGCGGTAGGCGAAATTGCAGATATCCACGCCAACCTCGTGAATCTCGGATTTGGCCAGATGGACAAGGCTGATCTGTCGCGTCGATACGCTGTTGCCGGCCTCGACCGTCGCCTCAATGTCGCGCCAGACTTCGAAGACGAAGGCGCGGGCAGCGCGATAGCGGGCTTCGGCGCGGCCATAGTCGTGCCAGAACTTCTCGCTCTCGCCGATCAGGCCGGCGCGACCCGATTTGCTGCGGGCGAACTTGGCGATCTCGTCCAGCATCCGCCGCCCAGTGCCGAGAGCCCAACCGGTATGCCCGATTGCGGCGAGGCCGACGACACCGAGACTGAAGAACTCCTTCTGACGCAGCGGCGGTGCGGTCAGGATCGGGAAAACGAGATCGTCGGCGATGAAGACGTCCTCGGCCGCATAGTCGATGCTGCCGGTACCACCGAGGCCCAGAACGTCCCAATTGCCGAGCTGCTTGTGCTGAGAGATCGGGGCATGGGCGCACATGATGATCAAGTTGCCCTTCTCGTCCTTGGCGGGCTTGCCGGTGCCGTCGTCGACGAAGGCGGCACTGTGGCTGTAGGTGGCGTGGCTGAAGCCGCTGCCATAGCTCCACTTGCCATTCAGCCGGTAGCCGCCATCGACTTTCTTCAGCATACCGAGCGGCGCGCCCTGCCCCGAGAACCGGTTTTCGGTGCCCGGCGCGAACAACCGCTCGACCGCGCTGTCCGGCAGAAAGGCTGCCGACATCGCACCGATGCAGCAATGCACCATGGAAACCCAACCAGCCGCCCCAGAGTGCCAGGTGATCGCCGCCAGCAGTTCGAGACCCTGGGTGGGTCGCAGCTGCGCACCGCCGAGGCTCTCCGCGGCGAAGATATGCGACATGCGCAGCGGCTTCAGCAGCTCGAACGTGGCCGCAGTCAGTTCGCCATTCTCCTCATCGGCGGTGGTGTTGGCTTCCAGGGCCGGCCCGATCTCCGTGATCTTGCTGAGCAAGTCGCGATAGTCGGTGGTCGTCCCCCACGAGCCGTGCTTGATGGGTTTGTTCATTGTCTTCTCCTCCTTTTCAATGCGGTCAGCCGGCGAGGAAATCGCCGATCTTCCTGAGTGTTTCGGGTTTCTCCTGCATGACGAAATGGCCGGCATCCTCGACCAGGATCAGGCGTGCGTCGGGCAGGGCTTCGACGAAGAGCGGCGCCTGGCCAGCCGGCAGCAGACGGTCCCTGGTGCCCCAGACGACCAGCGTCGGATTGGCGATACGCGCCAGAAAGCGCCGCAGGTTGGGATGGCCCATGCCGAACGGCGCCAGCAGCCGGCCGAGCGTGTCGCCTTCGCGGACGCGGTCGGCGCCGAAGGCCTCGGCAAAGGCGGGGTCTGAGCCGTCCGGGAAATAGCGCAGCGCCACCGAGACGTCATGCGCCAGATAGGCCGGCAGCTCCTGCGGCGCGACCGCGCCCAGATCGGTGGCCGGATGCGCGGGGTCGTTGAGCCCGGCGGGAGCGATCAGCACCACCCTGTCGAAACGCTCGCGCGCAAGGCCGGCGAGCTCGGTCGCCATCCAGCCGCCCATGGAAAAGCCGATGAGATGAGGCTTCTCCGGCAGGTTCAGAACATCGAGCAGGTTCAGGTAGTGCAGAACCAGGTCGGACATCGCAGCGACATGCGGCGCCGGGCCAGAAAAGCCGAAGCCCGGATGGCTCGGGCAGAGCACGCGGAAGCGGTCGGCGAGGCCCTCCGCGAAGCCGAAGCCTTCAAGCGTCGAGGCGCCGTGCAGGAACAGCACGGGCTTGCCTCTACCGATGGCCTTCACCACCGTTTCCGTGCCGCCGATATCGTATTCGAGCGTTTCGAATTGAACGGCCATTTTCACTCTCCTCAAACAGGTGCGGCCTCAAACAAGGTCCGGCTGAATCAGCACTTTGCATTGCGTGGTGCGGCGGCGAAGGCTCTCGAATATCTGCGGAACTGGCGAGAGATCGATCCGGTCGGTGACCAGAGCTTGGGGTGCGAAAGGTCCGCCGCGCAGCGCATCGAGGGCGACGCCGAATTCGTTGCGCTGATGGAAGAAGACCGAGAACAGCAGGTTCACTTCCTTGGTCAGCGCAATGAACGGATCCCATTCGTCGCCGCCGATACACAAGCCGACGCCAACCACCGTGCCCTGCAGCCGCACCGCTTCGACCGCCGCGCCGATGAGGCCGCGCTTGCCGACGCATTCGAAGACAATGTCTGGCGCTCCGCCACAGAGATCGGCGAGGTTCTCGCTCAGCTTTTCGCCCGAAAGCGCGAAGCCGGTCGCGCCGAGAGCAAGCGCACGCTCGCGCTGATGGCCGTGGATGTCGGCCACCACGACACGCGACGCCCCCATCCGCCGCGCCCAGAAGGCGACGAGCAGTCCGATCGGCCCAGCGCCCAGGATGGCGACCCGATCCCCCGGCTTCATGCCCGAGCGGACGATGCAATGCAGAGCGACCGACAGTGGCTCGGCCAACGCACCATCCTCGAGCGCCACATCGCCGGGCAGGATATGACACTGGCGTGCGGCCACGGTCGCGTATTGCGCATAGCCGCCGCCGATCAGCTCCATCTCGCGACAGCGCGCCGGATCGCCGCGCTCGCAGGCTTCGCAGTGTCCGCAACCGCGCATAGGCGCGACGGCGACACGGTCACCGATCCGAAGGCCTGTTGCCTCCGATCCGACCGCGACGATGTCCCCAGAGAATTCATGGCCGAGCACGAAGCCTGCCTCGATGCCGAAAGGCACGGGGTCCTCGGTGATATGCAGATCGCTGCCGCAGATGCCGCAGGCGGCGACACGCAAGACGACCTCGCCCGGTGCCGGCGTCGGGTCCGGCACCGTGCCGATCCGCAGCGGGACGCCGACCCTATCGAAGATGGCGGCTTTCATGAATCCTCCTCGTCAGCGGTTCGGGTCGACGAGCTTGCGTCGGATCGGGAACCATGGTGCATCCCACCGTTTCGAGATCAGGCCCCAGATGCCCGTCCGGGCGTAGAGCGCGACCAGAAGCGTCATCAGGCCGAGGACAACGAAATAAGTCGCGCCGTATTCGCCGAACCAGCGGTCCGCGATGAAGAAAATCAGGGATCCGATCAGAACGCCCTCGATGGAGCCGATTCCGCCGACCATGACGATGAAGATCGCGACGTTCGCCCACATCGGATCAAAGGCCGATCCCGGGGTGATGCGGAGCTGCGCCATGAAATAGATCGCCCCGGCAAGACCGCAGCCGACCGCCGACGCGACGTAGATCAGGAAGCGCAGCTTGACGACATTCACGCCCTGGCTCGCGGCCGCGACCGGATTGTCGCGCATGGCGATCAGCGCAAGGCCGAAGCGCGAGCGAAGCAGCCAATAGCTGCCGCCCAGCGTGACGAGCAGCATCCCCGCGCAGAGCAGCGACATGGCGACATTCCGCTCGAAGGCCGAATAGTCCTTCATCACGCGAAGCGACATGCCCGCGCCGGAATTGACGAGCGGCAGGTTCGAGGCGGTCAGCCGGAAGACCTCGGCCACCACCCATGTGCCGATCGAAAAATAGGGGCCATCCAGGCGATGCAGCAGCAGGTAGATCGGCACGGCCAGCGCGGCCGGCACCAGCAGCGAAAGGAAGACCGCCACAAACGGATTGATGCCGTAAGTCTGGGCCAACACGAAGAGCGCATAGCCGGCCGCTCCCATGAAGGCATGCTGACCCACCGAGACGAGGCCGGCATAGCCGGCGAGCAGGTTCCACAGCTGAGCGACGGCGATGTAGCAGCACAGCACCAGAATCGACCGGATCGTGCCGGTCGTGGCCCACCATGGCATGGCGGCGACACCGATCAGCGCCAGCACAGCCAGCGTCATCGCGATGCGACCGGACCGGGTCTGGCGTTGGACCAGGACCTGAGGCACCTCGGTTGCCACATAGGGGATCGCACTCATGACAATGCCTTTCCGAACAAGCCCTGCGGGCGGGTCGCCAGCACGATCAGGAAGACGATATGTCCGGCGAGCACGCCGAAGCCCGGATCCATGCGGAAGCCGATGGCCTGCGAGATGCCGAGCACCATCGAGCCGGCGAAGGCGCCCCATACCGTCCCCATGCCGCCGATGATCACCGCTTCGAAGGCGTAGATCAGCTGGGCAGGTCCGTCGGCCGGCGCGACGGTCGACCGCAACGCCTGGAAGACGGCTGCAAAGCCGAGGATGCCGACCGCTGCCGCTGTCGCCATCGCATAGACGGCGCGCGGATTGATGCCGGTCATCGCCGCTGCCTCGACATCGGCCGACGCGGCGCGGAGCGCCCGGCCGAAGCGCGTGCGCTTCAGAGTCAGGTCGAGGCCTCCTGTCAACCCCGTGGCGACGGCCAGCACGATCAGCGGCAGGAGGCCGACATAGATACCGCCGATCTCGATGGATTGACTCTCTATTCCATGGCCGGGCAACGATCGGCTGTTCGCGGACCATATCTGCAGCATCAGGTTCTGCAGCGCGATCGACAGTCCGAAGGTGGCGATCAGCGAGGGCAGCGGATCGCTGCCCACCACGCGGTTCAGCACGGCCTTCTGCAGCACCCAGCCCATCAGCACCGCGAGCGGCACCAGTAAGATCAGCACAGGCAGCGGTCCCAGACCCCAGGCCGTGGCTATCGAAATGCCTATCAGCGACAAAAGGATCACCAGATCGCCATGGCTGATGTTGACGATCCGCATGACGCCGAACATCAGCGCCATGCCGAGCGCATACTGGGCATACATGCCGCCCAGCAGGACCCCCTGCACCAAGGCGTCAAACCACTCCATGGCCCGCTCCAAAATAGGCTTTGCCGATCTGCTCGCGCGTGATTTCGGCGGACCTGCCGGTCAGGGTCACGCGCCCCTCCAGCATGCAGTAGAGGCGGTCCGTAGCGGTTCGAGCGAGGCCGACATCCTGCTCGACCACGATCATCGCCGTTCCGGTGGCGCGGATTTCGGGCAAGGCGGCATAGATCTCGCGGATCACCTTCGGCGCAAGACCAAGGCTGATCTCGTCGCAGAGCAGCACGCGCGGCTGGCAGAGCAGCGCGCGGCCGATCGCCACCATCTGCTGCTGCCCGCCCGAGAGGCTTTGCACCTGCGTGCGAGCCTTCTCCTTGAGGATCGGGAACAGCTGATGCAGACGCGGCAGCGTCCATCCGCCCTTGGCGCCCATGCGCGCAGCCTGGTCGATGGCGACGCGCAGATTGTCCTCGACCGACATGCCGGTGAAGAGCCGGCGGCCCTCCGGCACAATGGCGACGCCCTTCTGCACCATGCGGTCGGTGGCGGTGCCGCCAACAGCCTCGCCGTGCAGCAGCACCATCTCGCGCCCGACCGGGAGCAGGCCCATGATCGAACGCAGGAGCGTGGATTTTCCGGCCCCATTGGCGCCGATCAAGGCCACGGCCTCACCCTGGTGCAGCTCTATGTCGACGCCGTAGAGCGCCTGGAAATCGCCATAGCGGGCCAACAGCCCGTGGGTGGAAAGAACGGGCGTCATCCCTCGATCCCCATGTAGACGCGCTGGACCTCGGGCAGCGCAATCACTTCGGCGGGCACGCCTTCGGCGATCTTCTCGCCGAAGTTCAGCACCAACAGCCGGTCGGCCACCGCCAAGAGCGCGTGCAACACATGCTCGATCCACACAATGGTGATGCCGCGGTCGCGTATGCGGCGCACCAGCGCCACCAGCGCCTTCGATTCATCGTCGGTCAGCCCACCCGCGATCTCGTCCAACAGCAGCAGCTTCGGATCCGACGCCAGCGCGCGCGCCAGCTCCAGCCGCTTGCGATCGAGCAGAGTGAGCGCGCCGGCCGAGACATTGGCCTTGTCGGAGAGCTCGCAATCGCGCAGGACCTGGGCGCAGAAAGCATAGCTCTGCTTCTCGGATCGGCCGCCGCCGAAAGCGGCGGCGACCAGCAGGTTTTCGAAGGTGGTCATGCCGGAATAGGGACGCGGGATCTGATAGGTCCGCCCGATCCCCATCTGGCAGCGCCGGAAGGGCGGCTCGCCGCGAAGCGCGGTGTCGCCGAGCTGGATCTCGCCGCCGGACGTCTTCAAATCGCCGCTGATCATGTTGAACAGCGTCGTTTTGCCCGCCCCATTCGGGCCGAGGATGCCCAGCACCTCGCCCCGATGCACGTCGAAGCTCACCTCATGCAGGACGCGGACAGCGCCGAAGGACTTCGACACGCCGTGCGCTTTCAGCAGGATTTCCCTACCCATAACTCTGCCCGCGTTCCCGCTCATGTCACCAGGCGATCGGCTGGATAGCCTGCTGCGGCGCGAAGAGCTGATTGACAGTGTTGTCGACGATCTTCAGGTCATAAGGCCATTTCTCGCCCTTCACCCACTGGCCGCCGAAGATCGGCGTCTTGCAGATGTTCTTGTGGGGCGAGCCGTCGAACTTGATATGACCGACCAGCGTCTGCAGATCGGTAGCGACCAGAGCGTCACGATTGGCCGCACGGTCGAGCGGATTGGAAGAGCGCTTCAGTATGTCGAGGGCGACCTCGAGCAAGGCATGCGAATAGCCCAGCGGCTGCGTCCACTGGCGCTTCGTATCGGCTTCCCATTCGCTGGCGATGTCGCTGCTGACCTGGCCGGTCAGCGACGACTTGAACGGGAAGGCCGGGGTCCACCAGACCTCCGAGGACATGCCGTTGCCTAGAGGACCCATGGCCTCGACGCCACCCGGGAACAAGAGCGCCGCCGCCACCGTGACCGCCTTCGGCTTGAAGCCCTGCTGGTTGCACTGGGTGACGAAGGTCTTCAGATCGTCGGGATAGGTAATCCCGCCGATGATCTCGCAGCCCTGCTTCTTGAACTCGGCTATCTGTGCGGAAAAATCATTGGTGCGGGGCTGGAAATAGCCGGGCACCACGACCTCGTAGCCGGCATTGCGGGTCGGCGCTGGCAAGCCATATTCGTCGTTGCCCCAGGTCTCGCCGTCGATGTTCTGGGGGAACAGCATCCCGACCTTCTTGTTGGTCTCCAGATGGTTCCAGAGCCCGACGAAGGTGTTCAACGCCTCGTCGAGGCCCCAGAAGAAATGATAGGTCCAGTCGAAGGTCTGCTTGCCGCCGCCGCGCGGCATGATCACCGCTTGCCAGGGAGCGCCCGAGGAAATGCAGGGCGTTTCATAAAGCTCGGCCTGCTCGGCCGCGGGCAGGATCGTGTCGGTGGTCGAGGCCGGCACGAGCAGATGCACCTCGTCGTTCAGGATCAGATTGCCGGCGATTTCCGATGCCTTGTTCGGATTGGACTGGCTGTCGCGGTCAAGAATCTCGATTTCGTAAGTATTGCCGTCGGCGCATTGCAGCTGGCCGCCGAGCAGGGCGCGGATCTTCTGCAAGGTGTAGCCATCCGTTTCACCAAACAGGGCGAGCGGTCCGGTCGTCGGGCTGAGATAGCCGAGCTTGATCTTTCCCGCCGTCGCGGCGCGCACATAGGCCGGCATGCCCAGCGTGCTGGCGGCAAGGCCGGCTCCAATCCCCTTCAGGACGCTTCGGCGGCTGGGCCGCAAGCCCGATTTCACCAGTCTGTTGTAGTAGCTCATCGTCGGTTCCTCCCTGGGTTAAGTTTCTCCGGCCCACGGGACCGGTCTCAGTTCAAAGCGGCTTCAGGTCATCCTCAGCAGTGAGCCGCCATCAATGACGATCAGCGAGCCCGTGACGTAGGACGCGGCCGGCGACGCCAGATAAAGCGCCAGGCCCTTGATCTCTTCCGGGTCGCCGATCCGACCGAGCAGCGACTGGGCCTCGAAGGCCTTGCGGTCCGCCGGATTGCGCAGCCGGCCGCCGGCGATGTTGGTGATGAACGGTCCGGGCAGGATGGCATTGATGCGGATGTTGTAGGCGCCAAGCTCCATCGCCATGTGGCGAACGAGATGGTTCACCGCGGCCTTGGCGGGCATGTAGGGTGTACCCACGATGCTCTCGTTGATCAGAGAGGCGATGGACGACGTGACGATGATCTGGCCGCCGCCATTCGGCTTCATGTGCCGCACGGCATGCTTGATCGTGGTGTAGACCGAGGTCAGGTTTATCTCGATCACCTTGTCCCAGTGCTCGTCGGGCAGGTTCTCGATGGCGCCGTCGGGGTTCCTTTCGCCCGTCGGGGTGTTGAAGCCCGGCCCGGCATCGATCCCGGCATTGGCGAACACGATATCGATCGAGCCCGCCTCCCCGGCGACCTTGTCGAAGGCTGCGGCCATGGCCGCGCGGTCGCCGACATCGACAACCTGGCCCCAGACATCGCCACCCACCGCCCTGATCGCGGCCACGGTCGTGTCAAGCCCGGCAGGGTTCAGGTCGAAGATACAGACCTTCGCCCCGTGCTCGGCCATGATCTCGGCATAGGCCTGCCCGATGCCGCTGGCGCCCCCGGTGACGATCACCGACTTGCCTTTGACATCGAACATCTTTTCAAGTGCGGCCATCAGTTTCCTCCCTTGTGCGACAGCACGAAATCGAACTCCACGTCGTAGAACGGGGCCGCAACCTCGACCCTGGCGGCAGCTTCGGCGTCTTCGACCTTGCGGAATTCGGCGAGCAGGCTCTTCTTCACGCCGAAGACGGCATCTGAATCGATGTACGGGTCGTCCGGGTCGAAGATGTGCGTGGTCAGCGCTTCGAAGCCCGCGGCCTCGACGATGTAGTGGAGATGCGCCGGACGATTGGGGTGACGCCCCAGCGCGCCCAGCAGCTTGCCGACCGGGCCATCATCCGGGATCGGGTAGTATTTGGGCTTCACTCCGCGAAACCAGTAGCGCCCGTCCATGCCGGTGCGAAAGACGCCGCGCAAGTTGAAGTCGGGTTGGATGCCCTTCTGCTGCACGTCGTAGAAGCCCTCGTCATTGGCCTGCCAGACGTCGATCTTGGCGCCTGCGATCGGGTTGCCCTCGGTATCGAGGATGCGGCCATGCACGAACATGGGCTCGCCCTTCTGGTCGAGGCAGATGTTGGAGCCCATCGGCAGTTCGGGGGCGTCGGCGACGTGGAAGGGTCCCAGCACCGTCGATTCCGAGGCGCCCGACGGCTTGCGGTTGTTGATCGCATCGACCAGCATCGAGACACCGAGAACATCCGACAGCAGGATGTATTCCTGCCGCCACTCGTTGCAGATCTGGCCTGTCTGCGTCAGGAACATGATCGCGCCGAACCATTCCTCCTGTGTCGGCTCGATCTCCTTCACCGCCTCGTGCAGCTTGCGGGTGATGACCTCCATCACCTCTTTGAGCCGCTCGTCCTTGGCGTTCCTGTTGCGCGCCACCACGACCTCGGCCGAGTTCGCTTCGGTGAAATAGCCGGATTCGTGTTCGTCGATCATGCGATCCTCCTCAGCGCGCCAGAACGGATTTCAAGACCCGGCGCAGTTCGGCCGCCGGATCGGCCGCCAGCGTTTCGGAACGCCAGGAGACATGATGGTCGGGACGAACGATCAGGCAGCCGGTGTCGCGGATCTCCCGTGCGCCGGCCCAGTCGCCGGTATGATCCTCGATCGCGCGGCGCGGGCCGATCACATGGCTGCGGATCGGCAGACCGAGCTCCGCGCCCACCGTCTCCGCCGCTGCGACCCACGCCTCGCCGCCAATGCCGGTCAACAGCGTGAACTCGCCATGCCCGCAAAGATCGAGCGTCGAGACTTTCCTGCCGGAGCGCTCGAAGACCCAGACATGCGGCAAGCGCGCACCGGGCCACGTTGTCGGCGCATAATGCAGCTCGCGATCCTTCTCGAAAGGCGGCTCGCCCTGGCCGTCGGTCACCACCGCGCCGGAGGCATAGCGCTGGTTCATCTCGACGCCATGGGCGTCGAACTCGTACTTCTTGAAGGCGATGGCCTTGCGGAGCGCCTCGCGCTGCGCTTCGGCGACGGGCGTCGCATCGGCGCGAGCCTCCATGTTCCTGTGGATCTTGTCGTGATCCACGCCGCCGTCCATGCCGAGCGCCTCGAAGATCGGTCCGAATTCGGCGATGGACTGGTTCGCCCGTGTCACGATCTGGCGCGCGATCGGTGCGCGCTCGGCCGAGAAGCTGTCCAGAAGCCCGACCCCCGCCTGCCCCTTGACGACCTTGGCAAGCTTCCAGGCGAGGTTGAACCCGTCCTGGATCGATGTGTTCGAGCCGAGCCCGTTCGAGGGCGGATGCCGGTGCGCGGCATCGCCCATGATGAACACCCGCCCCTTCTGCATGTGCGTGGCGAAGCAGTTGTTCACGGTCCAGGTGTTGGCGCCCAGGAGCTCGATCTCGAGCGCGGGATCTCCGACCAGTTGACGCGCGACGCTGGTGGCCAGTTCCGGCGTCACTTCAGGCGGCGGCTGGTTGATGTCGTAACCCCAGACGATCAGCCATTCGTCCCACGGCCGCACCATGCGCACGAGACCCATGCCGATGCCGCCGACGTCGGCGCCGGGCTGCATGACCCAGTAGAGGACGCTCGGCCGGTGGGCGACATATTTCGAAAGATCGGCCCTGAACAGGATGTTCATCGAGCCGCCGACGCCCATCTTGCCCTCGAGCGGCAGGCCCAGATGCTCGGCCACCAGCGAGTTGCCGCCGTCGGCGCCGACGAGGAACTTCGACCGCACGGTGAAATCCTTGCCCGACAGTCGATCGTGGCAGGTCGTCGTCACGCCGTCCGCATCCTGGACATGGCTGACATATTCCGTGCTCATGCGGGCCTGCGTGCCGCGGGCGCAGGCCGACTTGAACAGGATCGGCTCCATGAAGGTCTGCGGCAGATCGTTCATGAAGCAGGGAGACGACAGGAGATGTTCGGCCTTGGAGAGCGGATGGACGCCCCAGCTCTTCATGCGGCCGATCTCCTCGCCGGCCAGGCTTTCGCAGAACACGTTCTCGCCCATCAGCTCCTGCGGGGAGGCGTGCATCATGGCCTCGGCCTCTACCTCCGGCCCAAGGTCTCGCAGCACTTCCATCGTGCGCTGGTTGGTGATGTGGGCACGCGGCGTGTTCGACAACCAGCGATAGCGATTGACGATCATGTTGGCGACGCCGTAGCTGGACAGCAGCGCGGCGGTGGCCGAGCCGGCCGGGCCAGTGCCGACGATCAGCACGTCGGTTTCGATATCCGCCATCAAATTCCTCCCTCGATCTTCGGACCGGTCAGCCTGCGGCGAACCGGAAACAGGTGCAGGCCCTTGCGGGACGCGATCAGGCCCCACAGCCCCTTTGGTGCAAAAAGCATTACGACGACGGCGATGAGGCCGAGCGTCATCAAGTACCAGCTGCCGTAGTCGGCCAGCGCCGAGCGCAGCGCAAAGAAGACCAGCACACCGAGGATCGGCCCCTCGATGGTGCCGATGCCGCCGATGACGACTATGAAGATGACGTTGGCGGTCCAGTCGGTGACGGCAAAGGCCGCTCCCGGCGAGATGCGGGCCGTCTGCAGAAAGATCAGCGCGCCGGTCAGCCCGGTGGCGGCCGCGGCGATCAGAAAGACCGCCCATCTGAGCCGGCCGGTATCGACGCCGACCGATTGCGCCGCGTCGACATTGTCGCGCACCGCCGCCAGCGCCAGCCCGAGGCGATTGCGCAGCAGCCAATAGATGCCGCCGGTCACAGCTACGACCAACGCCAAAGCCAGCCAGTAGGCCAGGACGTCGCGTGCCGCGGCCTCGCGGACGCCGAACAGCGCCCTGATCGCATCGGTGCCCAGGATGCTGCTCGTCGCCTCGCGCGGCAGCGAAGTGCCGGTGCCGCCGCCGAGCGCCTTCCACTGCGCGACCAGCAGGCGCGTCACTTCAGCGATCACCCAGGTGCCGATGGCGAAATAGGCGCCCTGCAAACGGAATGCGAAGAAGGCCGTCGGAACCGCCAGCACCAGCGCCGCAAGCCCCCCCAGTGGGATCGCCAGGACCGGATTCCAGCCAAGCAGGATCACGCCGGCGAACATCGCGTAGGCGCCGATGCCGACGAAGGCCTGCTGACCCACCGAGACCAGGCCGCCATAGCCCGCCAGAAGGTTCCATATCTGCGCCAGCGTCAGCATGGTGAGGATGAAGAACAGATCCTGTATGACGCCCCGCGAGGCCACGGCAGGCAGCGCGAGCGCGGCGACGATGACGATCGGCACCGTGATCGCGGTTACGGTTCCGGCGCGGGTGCGGGTTGTCAGTCGATACATGCCGCCCCTCAATCCACTGCGCGCGGAAAAAGCCCGCGCGGTTTGAGCAGCATCACGGCCAGGAAGGCGATGTGGCCGGCCAGGATCTGCCATTCCGGATTGAGCGCGGCACCAAACGTCTGCGCCACGCCGATGATGATCCCGCCCGCGAGCGTTCCCCATAGGCTGCCGAGGCCGCCGATGATCACCGCCTCGAAGGCATAGATCAGCCGCGCCGGCCCGATCGAAGGATCGAAGTTTGCCCGCATGCCGAGATAGAGGGCCGCCAGCGTCACCACGACCATGGCGATCCCGGTGGCGATCGCGAAAATCCGCTTCGGCTCTATCCCCATCAGCCCCGCCGTCACGGCGTCGTCCGAGGTGGCGCGGAAGGCACGGCCGAGCGCGGTGTGGTAAAAGAGCCCGTTCAGGGCAATGATCATCACGATCGCCGAGGCAAAGGTCATCAGCGGCATGATCCCCACCGTGACCAGCCCGAGATCGAGCGATGCCCCTTCCAACACGCCCACCGGAATGCGGCGGCTGTCGGCGGAGAAGGCCTCGAGCAGGCCGTTCTGCAGGGCGACCGACAGGCCGAAGGTGACCAAAAGCGGCGGCAGGATGTCCTTGCCCAGCACGCGGTTCAGCACGACGGTCTGCAGCAGCCAGCCGAGCGCGAACATCGCCGGCATGGCGACCAGGGCAGCGATCCAGGGCGACAGGCCGAGCAGCGTGACGCCCATCAAAACCAGATAGGCGGCAAGAATGATGAGGTCGCCATGGGCGAGATTCACCAGCCGCATGATGCCGAAGACGAGGCTCAATCCCGCTGCAAACAGGGCATAGAGCCCGCCCAGCAGAATCCCCTGCACGAGGGTGTCCAGCCAGATCATCGCCGCGCCACCTCGATCAGGCCACAAGAGCGCTGCGCGAGCAGATGACGGAGCCTCGGTTTCCGGATCATGCCGCCACTCCGAAATAGGCAGAATGGATGTCTTCGCGCTTGACCTCGGCCGCCCTGGCGGCCAGCGTGACGCGGCCCTCCATCATGCAGTAGACACGGTCGGCGACCGCCAGCGCCTTGCCGATATCCTGCTCCACCAGCACGATCGCGGCGCCGCCTTCGCGGATCCTGGGAAGGGCTGCGTAGATGTCGCGGATGACGACGGGCGCGAGGCCGAGGCTGATCTCGTCGCAGAGCAGCAATTCGGGGTTCGACATCAGCGCCCGGCCGATCGCCACTATCTGCTGCTGGCCGCCCGAGAGCGCTGTGCCGGGGCTCTTGCGCCGCTCGCGCAGGATCGGAAAAAGGTCATAGACGGCGTCGAGGTTCCACGGCCCCGGCACCTTGCGCGCCTGCCCGCCGACCAGCAGGTTTTCCTCGACGGTGAGCGAAGGGAACAGTCGGCGCCCCTCCGGCACCATGGCGATGCCGCGTTTCATGATCTGGGCCGAAGACAGCGCGCCGATC
The DNA here is from genome assembly GCF_055811655.1 of Mesorhizobium sp. WSM4809. NCBI lineage: Bacteria > Pseudomonadati > Pseudomonadota > Alphaproteobacteria > Hyphomicrobiales > Phyllobacteriaceae > Mesorhizobium > Mesorhizobium sp. WSM4809. Next base: position 154,600 of record NZ_JBVVQW010000001.1, on the reverse strand, counting down.
GGCTCGCCCCTGTGCAGCACCATGCCGGGCTCGTTGCCGATCACGCCCGTGATCGAGCGCATCAGCGTGGATTTCCCGGCGCCATTGGCGCCGATGATCGCCACGCATTCGCCCGCGGCCACGCTGATATCCACACCGAACAGCGCCCGGAACTGGCCGTAATTCGCGGTGAGGCCACGCGTTTCCAGCATCAGACCTCGAGCCCCAGATAGATTTCGCGAACCGCCTTCGAGGCCATGATCTCATCAGGCGCACCGATCCCGATCACACGCCCGAAATCCAGCACGAGAAGCCGCTCTACCACCGAATTCAGGGCGTGCAGCACATGCTCGATCCAGATGATTGTCGTGCCCCTGGCGTGGATCGCCTTGATCGTCGCGACCAGGGCCTTGCATTCGCCCTCCGTCAGACCGCCGGCGATCTCGTCCAGAAGCAGAAGCTCAGGGCCTGTCGCCACGGCGCGGGCGAGTTCGAGGCGCTTGCGGTCGAGAAGGCTCAGCGAGCCGGCCACGAAATTGGCCTTCCTGAGAAGCTCCGTCTCCTCGAGGATACCAGCGCAATCGTCGACCATTTCGGCTTCGCGTCCGCCCCGGCCGAAGGCGGCAGCGGTCAAGAGATTTTCGAACACGGTCAGCCCCTCGAAAGGCTGCGGAATCTGGAAGCTGCGGCCGACGCCCATGTGCACCCGCTCCATGGCCGGAGCACGGGTCACGTCGCGGCCGAGCAATTCGATGCGCCCCTCATTTGCAAACAAGTTTCCGGTGATCAGGTTGAAGAGCGTCGATTTTCCCGCGCCGTTCGGGCCGATAATGCCCAGCGCTTCGCCGCGCGGCACGCTGACGGTCACGGAATCCGCAACCTTCAGGGCGCCAAAGGACTTCGAAACGTTTTCCAGCCTGAGTATCATCACTGTCATCCTTGGGTCGCGCCGAACGAGGGCGGCGGTATCAGCCGCCCTCGGCAGCGTCAGGCCAGGGCTTCCATCTTGCCGGCGGTGGGTATCTCGGAGGCGCCGGCGTTTTCGACGATCACCAGATCGAAGCCGCCACCGGCCTTCTTCCGCCACTGCCCGCCGACGAGCGGCGTCTTGCAGACGTTCTTCGCGGCGAAAGGTGGCAATCCCGCGCCGCTCCAGGCCACCTTGCCCACCACCGTCGTCATGTCGGTGGCCGCTATCGCCGCCGCGATCGCCTCGGCATTGGTTGGATCCGACACGCGGCCCATGACATTGGCCGCCACCTCGAACAGCGAATGGACAAAACCGATCGGCTGGGTCCAGGGACGGCCGGTCTTGGCGGTGAAATCCGCAGCGAGTTCGGCCGAACTCTCGCCCGTCAGCGACGATTTGAACGGATGCGAGGCCGACCACCAGACCTCGGACGAGAGGTTGTGGCCGGCATCGCCGAGCGTCTCGACCGATTGCGGGAAAAGGATCGCCTTGGCGACCGTCACCGCCTTGGGGTTGAAGCCCTGCTGGCGGGCCTGGTTCCAGAAGGTGGTGAAGTCGGGCGGAATGACCACACCGGTGACGATCTCGGCATTGGCGGCTTTGAAGGCGTTGACCTGCGCGGTGAAATCGTCCGAAAGGTTCTGGTAGCGGCCAGGATCGGCAAGGCTGAAGCCGGCGGCGTCGAGGCCGGGCTTCAACCCATTCTTCGGGTCGCCCCAGGCATTGCCGTCGGCATCGTTGGGGAACAGCCCGCCCACCTTGCCGTTGGTGGAAAGCTGTTTCCACATGCCGGTGTAGACGGCGATGATGTCTTCGAGACCCCAGAAATAATGATAGGCGAAGTTGAAAGGCTTCCACGAGGCCGGATCGGCCGGATTGCCCTGCTGGCCGATAAACCAGGGCTGCCACGGCGCCATCGTCGAGATGACCGGCACGCCCTCCGCCTCGCAGGTGGTGGCCACAGGGTTGGTGTTCTCGGGTGTCGAGCCGACGAGCATCAGGTTGATCTCGTCATCGACGATCAAGCTCTTCGCCACCTCGGCCGCGCGATTGGGATTCGACTGGCTGTCCTTGACGATGACCTCGAAGTTCTTGCCCGCCTCGGAAGCGAGGAAGGCCTTGATGTTGTAGGCATCGCTCTCCGCGAAGCCGGCAAGCGGCCCGGTCTGCGGCGAAACATAGCCCAGGCGGATCTTGGCGCCTTGCGCGATGGCCGGCGTCGCCAGGCGCGAACCGGCCAGCGCCAGGCCTGTCGCCGCCGAGGCTTTCAGTAGGCTGCGTCTTGTGATCACTGTAGTTCCTCCCTCTTGTTTTATTCTCAAGCCCCCGGACGGCGTCCCTCCCACGCCACCTGAAGGAGTTCCCTTATCGATCCCAGATCGATTGGCCTCGGATTGGCATAGGCATTCTTGACCGCGATCGCCGCCGCGCGGTCGAGATCGGTCTCCTCGATGCCGATCGCCTTCAAGCTCAGCGGAGAGCCGACCGACTGTGCGAAATCCCAGAGCCCGCCGCCCGCCGAGCCGCCGCCGAATGCCTCGGCGATGGGGCGCAGCAGATCGGGCACTGCCGCTTCGTTGAAGGCGGTCGTGTAGGGCAGCAGGATGGCGTGGGTTTCGGCATGCGGCGTATCGAACGAGCCGCCGAAGACATGCGCCAGCTTGTGATGCAGCGCCATCGAGACATAGCCGAGTGCGGTCGAGCAGCACCACGCCGCATAGAGCGCCTGCGTCCGCGCCGCGCGATCCTGCGGGTCGCCGATCAGCCTTGGAATGCCGTCCTTGAAGGCAATCATGGCATCCCTGCACATCAGCACGATCACCGGATTGCGATCGGGGGCATAGAAGGCCTCCATCGCATGAGCGATCGCGTTCATCGCCGAGGTCACGGTGAGACCTACCGGCAGGCTCAATGTCAGATCAACGTCGTAGATTACCGTCTCCGGGCGGATGTCCGGCGAGCGGCGGGTGGTCTTCTCACCGGCCGCCGTCTCGCCGAGGATGTCAGTCATTTCCGAGCCGGCATAGGTGGTGGGAATGACCACCTGGTCGGCGCCGGTGCGCACGGCAATGGCCTTGCCGAGCCCGGTGGTCGAGCCGCCGCCAAGGCTGACGACCGCCGAAGCGCCGCTGCTGCGGAAGGCATCGACGGCCTTTTCCGTGACCTCGACAGGGGTATGCATGACCGCGCCGACAAAGATCCCGGCCGCGAGGCCACCAAGGCTTGCGGCCAGTCTCTCCGCATCGCCCTTCTGATGCGATGTCGACAGCACCATCACCTTGTCATGGCCGAGCCGCCGGACTTCCTCCTCGACGCGAGCCATGCTGCCGGCACCGAAGACCACCCGTGTCGTCAGGCCAGGAAAGGTGAAGCTGTCCATCATCGCGCCGCCTCCATGCGCGGGCCACGCCCGGCCGCGAGGTCGTCGAGGATCGTGCCCAGCATGGCGATCTCGGCGTCCGAGACCTCATGGCCGCGGCCCGGGAACAGATCGGCCCGCAGGCTCGCGCCAAACCGGCCCAGCGATTGCGCGGCATCGGCAAACGCCGAGACCGGAATCCAGGGATCAGCATCGCCACCGGAAAGATAGATCGGCATTCCGGCCGGCGCCGCCTCGGATCTTTCGTCCGCCGGAACGCCGACACGGCAGCCCGTGAAGGCCGCCAAAGCGTCCGGCGGCGGCAGCCCCGCGCAGAGATACTCGATCGAGAGACACGCCCCTTGCGAGAAGCCCGCGAGAAGAAGCGGCAGTCCGGGCAGTTCGGCCCGCGCCGCGACCATTGCGGCCGCAAGGTGGTCGAGCGCATCCGAAAGCTGCGCGCGGGCGACCGGCGTCAACGGATCGACGGCACGCGCCTCCCACCAGATGCCGTGCGGTGCACGCGGCAGGATGAAGGCCACGGCAGTCGCGGAAAGCCGCGACAGCACATGCGACTGCATCTCTTCGGGCGATTGGCCGCGGCCGTGGACGAAGACGCAAATCGCCTTCGCCTCCGGACCTCTTGGCCCAAGCCGGAGCGGACCGCTGCCTGAACTCACGCGAAATCCGCCTCTTCCAGGCCGGCCTGCAATTCACTCTCGCGGTCCTTGAACCATGGCGGGAAGACCAGCGTCTTGCCTATCTGGCCCGGGGGCTCGTCCTTGGCCCAGCCTTCGGGCGTGGTCCAGGCAATTTCGAACAGCGCGCCTCCGGGGGAGCGGACATAGCAGGACTTGAAGTAGTTGCGGTCCTTCTGCTCCGAGATATCGGTGAAGCCGAGGCCCTCTATATGGGCGCGCAGTTTCAACTGGTTCTCTTCGTCGCCGGTGTTGAGGGCGAGGTGGTGGATCGTGCCGCCCGCCAGCGTCCAGGTGCCCTGCGGGCTGTCGCGGTCGACAATGACCTCCACGCGCTGAGCGACGCCGGCCGCGTCGGGCACGCGGAACACCAGCCCTTCGTGGTCGTCGGCCTCTTTCTCCATCGGCAATGCGATGGTCAGGAAGTCGTCCATGGCGGTGCGGTCCATCACCGCCACCACGGCGCCGTAGATTCCCTTGATGCCGTGGGCCTTGCCGATGCCCTGCGTTTCGTTGGCGATGGGCGCGCGTGGATCCCTGTCGCTTTCCACCAGCTCATGCGGGATACCGCAGGGATGTGCGAAAGCCGCACGGTCGGCGCCAAAACGGGTGATCTTGATGGCCTCGATGCCACGCGCATTCAACCGGTCGACCCAGAAATCCGCGGCCCCCTTGGGGATCGACTGCATGATGGTACGCGACTGGTTGGATCCGCGTCGGCCATAGACGCCTGGCTTGCGGAACGGGAAGGTGGTGATGATCGTCGAGGCATCGCCGTTGGGCGAGCCGTAATAGAGGTGATAGACCGGGATGACGCCATCGAACAAGACGGTGCGCTTGACCGAATGCAGGCCCAGTGCCTTGGTATAGAAATCAAAATCTTCCTGAGCGCTGTCCGTCGAGAGCGTCAAATGGTGGTAGCCGCTGACACGTGCCATCGGTCATCTCCTCCCAGAGGTTTCGGTTTCGCCCCGCCGCTGCGGGCAGAGCACGAGGTTGAGGTCGAGCGCGTGCTTCCGTTTTCCTCCGTTGGGCGGCAGCGCGCGGAACTCGGCCATGAGTTCGGGTTTGACCCCGAAGATGGCATCCCGGCCGATCGCGGGGTCCGACCGGTCGAAGATGTGGGTCGTCAGCGTTTCGAAGCCCTCCGCCGAGACGCGAAAATGGATGTGGGCCGGCCGCTCGAGGCCAAGGCCAAGTGCCGACATCAATTGGCCGACTGGGCCGTCCGACGGCAGCGTGTAGCCCTTCGGCTTCACCGTCGTGAAGCGGAACCGCCCCTGCGGATCGGTACGGAAGCGTCCGCGCAGATTGAATTCAGGCTGCCTATCAGGTTCCTGGTTCTCGTAGAGACCCTCGGCATTGGCCTGCCAGATCTCGACCATCGAATCGCCGATCCCCGCGCCGTCGAGCGCGACGATCCGGCCGGCAACTTCCAGCGGCTCACCCTTGTGATCGCGCGAAATGTTCGCGCCGAGCGGCATCTCCGGCACGTCGGCCCGGTAGAAGGGGCCGGCCAGGGTGTTTGGGGTCGCCCCAACAGGGCGCGGGCTGTTCTGATCCTCGATCAGCGAAGACACGCCCAGGACATCGGCGAACAGCACCCATTCCTGGCGCCGCGCATCGGCGTAGTGGCCAACCTCGGTCAGAAAATCGATCGCCTGCCGGAATTCCTCGCCGGAGGGCCGCAACTCGACGATCAGCGCGTGCAAACCGTCGACGGCTGCCTGTGCCGCCGCCGCCAGGCGGGACTGGCCCATTGCCGTCAGGCGCCGTGAGAATTCCTCGGCCTGTGTCGAGATCGCCTTGGGGAATTCATCTCGCTTCGGGTCGTGCTGGCCGTGCATCCCGCCGGGGCCTCCCTTCCCCTTGCCAAGCGGGATAGCACGGCCTGACGCGATGCTTGATGAGATGTGGCGTCCCTTGTATAGCGTTTTGCTATGAAGCTGAACGAGCGCCACCTCATGCAGCTCGCCGCGGTGCTGGATGCAGGCGGCGTGTCGGAAGGAGCCGCTATGCTGGGCCTGACCCAGCCGGCAGTCAGCCGATCGCTGGCCATGCTGGAGGCACGGGTGGGCGAGCCGCTTTTCCTCAAGGGCCGCCGGCCGCTGCAGGCGACACCGCTCGGCTTCCAGCTGGCGGCGCAGGGCCGCACGATCATCACCGCGTCGCGCAAGGCGTCGGATGCGGTGCAGGGCTTCATGAAAGGCACCAAGGGCGTCGTCCGTGTCGGCGGTGTGCCTTTCTTCATGGATGCGATGATCAGCCGGATGATCGGAGAATTCCAGAAGCTCGAGCCCGAGGTCACCGTCCAGCAAAGCTACATGAACCTGCCCGAGATGGTCGCGGCGCTGGAGAGCAACCAGATCGATCTCGGGATCGTGCCGATCGGCGTGCTCGACCTGGGACCCGGCTTCGAATTCACGGAAATCCTGCCCGGACGCAACGTCGTGGCTTGCCGGCCCGACCATCCCCTGCTGCGAAATCGCCGCCTCAGGGCGCATGACCTGACCAGCTTTCCCTGGGTTGCCCCGCTACCCGGTTCTCCGCTGATGTCGGACCTGCAGATGATCCTGATGAGCATCGGCATGTCGGACCTCAACGTCCGCTATTCGGGAGGCTCGCTGATGAGCGTGATCAACTTCCTTGCCGAAACCGATGCGCTGGCGGTGCTGCCGTTCTCCGTGGTCTTCGCGCAGCGCAAGGAAAACCGGGTGACGGTGCTACCCTATGAAATTCCGCAGCCCAGCCGCTCGCTTGGAATCCTGCGCCGGGTCAGCGGGCCACGCTCGCCCGCGGCAGAGCGCTTCGCCGGCCACGTCACGACCGCCTTCGAGAATCTGAAGCACATCATCAAACGGCACGAGAATGCCGTCGTCTGGGGGCGGTAATCCAGCCTCGCTATTCGAATGATGCGGTGGCGTCACATAACGCGCATGTTTCCTCCAGCCGGAGGCGCTTCATCCCCGCGTCGCCGGTTAGGCTCGACGGCCGCCCGCCCCCAAAAGCCGTCGGGCCGCCAGAAATCCCGATATCCTATTGGCTCACCCTCCTCCACCTCGCCATCACTGCGTAAACGCCTTGGACATCTGATCCACAAAGGGTTTCAACAGATAAGACCAGACATTGCGTTCATCGGTGCGGATATGAACCTCGGCGGGCATGCCTGGCCTCAGCACCTTCGCTTCCGTCAGGCAGTTCGATTTGCTTTCAACCTTGATACGCGCCGAGAAATAGGAAAGCTGACGTTGCGGATCTTTAATCAGATCTGCCGAGATGTGTTTCACTGACCCTTGGCAGACCGGAGTGGTTCCCACGTCGAACGCCGGAAAACGGATCGATACCGGCTGCCCCGGGCGGACGTCGTCGACCCGCGACGGCGGGATCAGCGCGTCCACCACAAGATCATCGGCATCAGGTACAATGGTCATGAGCATCTCGCCAGGCGCGATAACGCCGCCGACGGTATGGACAGCCGATTCCTGTATCGTTCCGGACTGCGGCGCGCGGATCGTTGTCTTGGTCAATTCATCCTGGGCCACAATCCTCCGTTCGTTGAGTTCGGTCTGCTTGGCTTCCGTCTCGCGGAGTTCGGTCGTCACGTCAGTGCGCCTTTGGTCATCCAGTTGCAGCATCTGCAACCCCGTTTCGCTGATGCGCGCCTGCGCTTCAGCTACTGCTGCAGCGAGGCGCCCCGATTCTCCCCTGGCCCGGGTGGCATCCAGCTTGATGTTGCTTAGCCTCTCCTTGGAGACGAGTTTTTTGGCGTAGAGGGAATCAACGTCCGCGAAATCCTTGTTCAGCAGAGCAACCGATTCATCCACCGCGCTCTGTTGCGCCTTAAGGCCGTCGATCTGACGTTCAAGTTGCTGGGATTGGCTTCTCAACTGTGCCTTCTGTCCAGCCAAAGCCGAAGCGCGCGTTTCAAAGAGGGCGCGCTCGCCATTGACGAGCGCAGCCAGCTCCGGTTGGTTCATTCGCGCCTTCAGGTCGACCGGCAGTTGCATTTCCGCCAGGCCCGTGCGCTCGGCCTCCAACCGGGCGAGGCGGACGGTCGCGCGATCGAGATCCTCGCTGATGATTTGCAGGTTCGCGCGAGTCAGCGTGTCATCCAGCCTGACCAGCACGTCGCCGGCTCGCACATGATCTCCGTCCTGCGCGAAGATCCCGCCCACTGTGCCTCCGGTTTGATGCTGGACCTTCTTGACGTTGGTTTCCACCACCACGGTGGCTGGTGCAACCACAGCGCCGGCGATCTTGGTCAATCCCAGCCATAGACCGCCGCCAAGAACCAGCAGACCGGTAATCGCCAAGCCGAATATCAGGTTGGCCCGTATACCGTCCGACAGATCTGGCGCGCTCACGGCAGGCGGTTTGCTGCCACGAAGGGTCCGAGCATACGACGAGAAGGTGACGAATGTTTCGAGCAGAGCCTCATGCATGCCCGGCAACCCCCGGTATCGGCGCCAAAGAAGATGGCCGAGGTGAAACAGGCGGTGAAGGTCGGAGCACGTTCGCCAAGACCTGCTCGCGCGAGCCAAAGGCATGAACCGTTCCATTCGACATAACCAGTACCTGATCGATGTTGGCGAGTGCCGAAGGACGATGCGCAACGACAATGACGATGCCTCCGCGCTGACGCACTGCCCGTATGGCGCCGGCCAGGGCAGTGTCCCCGTCCACGTCGAGGTTCGAGTTCGGCTCGTCGAGCACGACAAGAAACGGCTCGCCATAAAGTGCTCGGGCGAGACCCACGAGTTGCCTCTGCCCTGCCGACAGGGCCGCTCCGCCCTCGCCGATGCGGGTCTGAAATCCCTGGGGGAGTTGCATTATCATTTTCTCGACGCCGGCTGCTCTTGCCGCCGCAAGGACGCCTTTTGGATCCGTCTTGCCTCGGAACCTCGAAATGTTGTCCGCTACCGTGCCGTCAAACAACTCCACATCCTGCGGCATGTAGCCGATATGGGCGCCGAGCTGTTCCGAGTTCCATTGATCGAGAGAGGCGCCGTCCAATCTCACCGAGCCATGGAGCGGCTTCCACACCCCGACCAACGAACGCACCAAAGTTGTCTTGCCGGAACCGCTTGGGCCGATTACGGCCATCCCAGCGCCTCTCGACAGATGGAAGCTCACATTGACCACGGTTGGCTTTGGCAAGCCGGGCGGCGCAATGGTCAATTGCTCGACCGCAAACCGCGCCTGCGGCCGAGGCAACTCCATTGGCTCGTCCTGGCGGCCGAATGCCGCCATGACCGCTGCCAGCTCGGAATAGCTGCGCCGGGCCGACAGAAAGCCTCTCCAGTTTGCGATCGCAGCATCGACCGGGGCCAAGGCGCGGCCAAGCAAAATGGAAGATGCGATGATCACCCCAGGTGAAGCCTCGCCGCCGATCACCAGGTAAGCGCCGAGACCGAGAACACAGGACTGCAACGCCATCCGCAGGGCCTTCGACAGCGAACTGGCGCCACCAACGACGTCCGAGAGACGTTCCTGCTGGGCGAGATAGGTTCTGCTGACGTCGCTCCAGCGTCGAGCCAGTCGACCAGAAAGCCCCATTGCGTGAACGACTTCGGCGTTGCGGCGGCCGGAATCGGCAAGCGCCCGCTGCGACAGCAGCTCCTCCGAGGCACGCGCGGCGGGGCCTCGGCTAAACACTTCCGCAATCGCTGTCAGGAGGACCACGGCGATCGCACCGACCGTCGCCAGCAGGCCGAGCGAAGGATGGAGCAAATAAATGATCAGCAGATAAAAGGGGATCCACGGGGCGTCGAAGATAACCGTCGGTCCCGTTCCGGAAAGAAAGCCGCGCAGTCGGTCGAGATCGTGCAAAGGCTGCAGACGGTCCGCATCACGCCCTGCCTTGAGCGGCAGGGACAGGGAGATGGAGAACACCTTTTGCTGCAAATTCCTATAGAGACGGCTGCCGATGCGGACCAACACGCGAAGCCGCACGAAATCCAGAAGCCCATAGACCGCATACAGACCCAGCATTCCGATCGTGAACCCCACCAGGGTGGGAACGCTCTGCGACGGCAGAACGCGATCGTAGATCTGCAACATATAGACCGAACCGGTCAGAGCGAGAATGTTTATCACTGCCGAGAACAGCGCCACGCCAAGCAGCCCAGGCATGCAGGCGAGAATGGCGGAACGTAGCTCGGGAGATCCGGCCCCCGATGTTTTCATGACCAGCGGTCGTTCGCGCGACACTGCCGCGCCGTTACTTCCGTAAGTTGTAATGGCTCAAACCTTTCTTAGTGCGCATAGCAGCCGCTATCCGTCGCCCCCCCTTATTACGCTCTGCTTACATACGTCGACTTTGAGGAAAATGCAGCGGATTCTTGGCCTGAACCAGCGAAACGCGACCGCCGACGTCTCCCTGTCTGGGGATAACTTCCCGAAAGATGACGATTTTCGCTAAAGGAACTGGTCAGAACGGAGCCGGCAAAAGAGGCGTATGTCCTTGCTCCCAAACACTTTCAAAGGTGCCACGGTCGGCTGAGCAAAATACCTGCTACTGAGCAACAACTTAGATCAATCAAACATTCTATCCCCCTGTGTTTCGTATTTGATTTCATCCTAATGTAGCAATCACCTAAGCAGACGCGGGGCAAGAATCGAATCAACCAAAGGATCATTGGATGACACTCCATTATGCGTCCGGTGGATCAGCCACCGAAGTCGCAACCGCCGGGTTCAACCTTGTCGATGTTCAATATCTCTCGCAGGTCAATGCTTTGCCGGACGGCATGAAAGGCCTCGTCTATCTCGGCGAGCACGACGGCGTCACCTCCTCCTTCATTGAAAAAGTTACACCATTTCTGAACAATCCGAAGGTGTTCGGATTTTTCCTGATGGACGAGCCGGATCCCACCGGCAGGTGGGGCACATATGCAACTGCCGAAAACCTGAAAGCGGAATCGGATTGGATCCATTCCCATTTTCCGGGCGCCAAGACCTTCGTCACCATGATGAATATGGGGTCTCCTACAAATCCGGATTTTTCCAATACCTATAATCCGGCCAATACAGGCATCGACTATTACGGGTTGGACCCGTACCCGGTGCGCGATGACGTGAGCACGGTCGACTACAACATGATCGACAGGGCCGTGGGCGCGGCAGTGAAGTCCGGCATCCCGATCGACAAGATCATTCCGGTCTACCAGACTTTTGGCGGTGGCAACTGGACGACCGACACGGGCGGGAAGCATCAGATGCCGACGACGGAACAGATGCAAACGATGATAGATCATTGGGCAGCACTGGTTCCGTCGCCTGCTTTCGATTATGCCTATGCTTGGGGTTCGCAGAACGGAGACACAGCGCTGGAGAATTCGCCGGCGCTGCAGGCCTTCTTCCAGCAGCACAACCTCCAAAGCACCGGTGGCTCTGCCGCCCCCCCAGTAACCGATCCGATCGATACCACGACCCCGCCTCCAACCGACGTCGCCGCCCCTGCTCCGGCCACGCCTCCGACAGATGCCGCCGCTCCAGTTCCGGCCGCGCCGGCCCCGTCGGACAGCGATCATGTCTTCCATGGCACGCGCGGCGCAGACGTTTTTCACGCGACCACGGGCAATGACAAATATCTCGTCAACAATGCCCATGACAAGGCGATGGAAGCGCCAAGCGGGGGGTTCGACAAGGTCGCGGCCTCGGTGAGTTACGCTCTTACGGCGGGCTCACATATCGAGCAGCTCTCCACCGCCAGTTCGGGTGGCAGGGGGTCCATCAACTTGACCGGCAACGAATTCGATCAAGCTATCTATGGGAATGGCGGCGCCAACAAGATTAATGGTGGCGGTGGCGCCGACAAGATGACCGGATATGGTGGCAATGACACCTACTCCGTCGACAATGCTCACGACAAGGTGGTGGAGCAGAAGGGCAGCGGCATCGATAAAGTCCTCGCCTCTGTGAGTTTCGCCCTATCGGCTGGCTCGCACATCGAACAACTCGCGACCAGCAAGGCGTCCAGCAAGGCCGCGATCGACCTGACGGGCAATGAGTTCGCTCAGACCGTCAAAGGCAACGCCGGCGCCAACAAGATCGACGGCGGCGGTGGAGCCGATACTTTGACCGGCGGCCGCGGCAGTGATGTCTTCGTTTTCAGTACCGCTCTTGGCGACGGAAATGTCGACAGGATCACTGATTTCAACAAAGCCCAGGACAAAATCCACCTCGATCATTCCATCTTTGCCGGTCTCGATCAGGGGGGCCTCTCGTCGGACGCTTTCTTTGCCGGCAAAACCGCGCATGACAGTTCCGATCACATTATCTACAACAGTTCGACGGGAGCTCTTTCTTTCGACAGCGACGGCGTCGGAGGCGCAAACCAGATCCATTTCGCGAGCCTCTCTCCGCATCTGTCGATTACCGCATCGTCTTTCCTGGTCACCTGAACCAGCCCAGCGAAGAAATGCTTTAAGAAGTCGGGGGGGGGCCCCCGGGGGGCCGCCCGCGGGGGGGGGGGATAGTGCGCCACAGAAGACGGGCCCGGTCCGCCCGCAGAAACCCCGCCCCCGGCCCCGCGGGCCCCCGGACGGCCCCCTTCTGGCGCTTCCCCCTTGGTGTTGCCCGCTCAACGCCACCCGCCCCACATAAACTTTCTTTTCGGCCGGGCGCGGCCCCCGGGCCCCCCCCCGACAGATGTTCCGGATGAGTGGACCAACAGCTGACGTGCCGGTTCCGTCCTGAAGACCGGGCGACGCGGGCCGAGGGCCGACTTGACGGCCCAGCGCAACCACGCGTCAAAGATTTTTTGCCATCAGCGAACCGCGGAGCTCAGGCACCGCGCCGCCGCAATTGGACACTCGAAAACCTTTGACAACCAAGGTGCGCAGACCAGCCACCCGTACCGGCTCAGGCAAGCACCGCGCTCATCCCGCAAGACACGAGTCACATGAACGCTCCGGCAATCGCGAGGGAATCTCGCCTCGCTGGTCGCCACCCTTCCAAACATCCCTTGTGTCATTCAAACGGACGAGGACAGGCACCTGGTGTCCCCCTAGCGTGCACTCGGGCGGCATGCGCTCAGAGGTGATGAAAACCGGGCCATGGCAGCATCGAGAGCCAATCGGCCATGTGCGCTTGGGAGAGGCAGATGAACCCGCACCTGGTCTGCGTAGGAGGCGAGGATCACGCCTTGAGAGTTCCCTTCCTCATCGCGCTGCGAGAGAAAGGCTTTCGCGTTACGGCGGTCTCGAGCGGTTCTCCCGTACCGTTTCTTCGGCATGACATTTCGCATCACAGGTTCTCCTTCGACCGCTTTGCAAGCGGAGGCGGGGAATGGCGCACTCTCCGAACGATGCGCCGCTTGATGCAGGAGCTTCAGCCTGACCTCATCCAGAGCTTCGACACCAAGCCAAATCTGTTGACGCCCCTTTCGGTACGGGGAACTGTTCCGGTCATTCGTACCATCAACGGACTGGGGTGGACGTTCTCATCGCTGGAGCCTCGAGCCCTGGCCTTGCGTCCGGTCTATTGCGCACTGCAATGGCTTGCGTCTTCCTGGACGGCAGCGACCGTATTCCAAAATCGCGACGACCAACTGTTCTTCGAGCGCTTTCAGCTGATCGGCCGCGGAACTTCGCGACTGATACGCAGTTCCGGAATCGATGTCGATGCGTTCGCAACGGTGCGCCATCTCGGGTCCTCAGCAACGAAGATGCGAAAGGACCTCGGCCTTCAGTCCGCCGAAGTGGTGATCTTCGTCGGCCGTTTGACGCGCCAGAAAGGCGTGGCGACCCTTCTCAATGCGATCCCTCGCATCCTGTCCGCAAGGCCCGCGGCGCGGTTTGTGCTCGTCGGCCCACGAGAATCCGAGGGCTCATTCGCAATCGACAAATCGGAGCTCGATCGGCATGCACCTCATGTGCTGGCCTTGGGTCCGCGACGCGATGTCGCCGATCTCCTTGGCATGTCCGATGTATTCGCCTTTCCCACTCAGTATCGCGAGGGGGTTCCCCGTGTATTGCTCGAGGCGGGGCTGGCGGGACTGCCCATCGTGGCCTCAAGGATGCCAGGCTGCAGCGACGTCGTCGAAGACGGATGGAATGGCTACCTGGTTGCGCCGCATGATGCCGAAGCCCTCGCCTCGCGAACGATAGACTTGCTGTCCGACCGCGCGGCGGCCAAGGCGATGGGCGCCCGTTCTGTTGAACTTGTCCGGAGGCGGTTTGCCCTGCCACTGGTGGTCGACCAGTACTGCGACCTTTACGAAAACACACTCCGCGCGGGGCACATGCGACCGCTCCCTGCGGTCGGGCTTGGAGGCGGCCTCGCAAATCACCGAGGCGGGGCACATCAATGATCCGGGACGCCTTGCTCGCCCTGGGCGTTGCTATGTCCTATGCGACGCAACTAGGCGTTCCGGGATTGCCGCTCGGCTATGGCGAATTGTTCATCGCGATCTGGATCATGCTGGCGATTGGACGAATACTCGCCGGCGGCCGTCTCCAGATCACACCCGCTTTTGTCCAACTGGCGAGCTTCTGGCTGCTCCTGTCGCTCGCTTTGGGGATCGGCACGATCGTCGGTTACCTGACCACCGTTCTTTATCTGACCGGGCTGGTACATGACGTTATGGCCTATGTGTTGCTGGCAAGCTTTACGTGCCTGGCCGCGGCGGAGCCGGACGCCGATCGGCATCTGCGCCGCAGCGCATGGTGCGTGGTCGCGTTTGCCAATGGGGCCTTTGTGATACAGCTTGGTTTGGCTTATGGTGCGATCCACCAGTCCGGCGTCGATCCCTGGTTCTGGGACCGGTTCCGTGGCTGGTCCGAGAACCCGAACCAACTTGCGCTCTATTGCGCGCTTTTTGGCCCGCTGGCTTTGCATCTTGCTACGACCACCCGCAATCCATGGGCTCGTTGGCTTGCATTCTCATGCCTGCTCCTGACCTTCTATGTCGGCCGGCTGACGAAGAGCGACACCTATCTCTACACCAGCATCCTGAGCTGCCTCATCTTTATCGGATTGCGGCTTCGTGCATGGATAGCAACGAGTGGCCGCGCCAGCATGCCCCGCATGGCGGCAATTCTGCTGTTGGCGGGTTCCTTGCCTCTAGCGCTTGCAATGACGCCGTACGCGCTCACCGAAGAGACCAGCGTCGCCACTTTTGCCAAGAGCCTTACCAAAGACGATGGCGGGGAAGGGACCATCGAAACGTTCGAACTCCGGCTCTATTTGTGGCAGGAGGCCGTGGAAAAAGGATTGAAATCCGGCTCACTGGGACTTGGTCCTGGCCCTCATCTCGAGCGGCCTCCCGTCGCCGACCGTCAATTTCTGCAGCGACCTTTCGAAGCGCACAACACCGTTCTCGACCTTTACCTGCAGGGCGGATTGCTTGCCGTGATGGCGTTGGTCTGGATCGTGGGCGCCGCCATGTCCTTCGCCTGGCGAGCGGGATTCGACGCGCTGCTGGTGCTCGGGGGGTCGACGATAATCTTCAGTATGCCTCACCTGATCATCCGCCACCCGATCGTGTGGTTTTCGCTGGCTTTCTGCCTCGTTGCCGGAAATCCGACCGCACTTCGGCGGCAGCTTGCTGAACCGAGGGTGGCCTAATGTGTGGGATCGCGGGAATTCTGTTGGCTTCCGACGCTCTGGACACAAAGCCGCTTGGAGCGATCGGGCGGATGACTGCATCGCTGCGTCACCGAGGGCCGGATGGCGAGGGGCTCTGGATCGACCGCGAAGCTGGAATCGCACTGGGCCACAGGCGGTTGGCAATTGTCGACCTGTCAGCCGCCGGGCACCAGCCGATGCATTCCGCCAGCGGTCGGTACGTGATCACCTTCAATGGTGAGATATACAACTTTCGCGATTTGCGTTGTGAACTCGAGAGTGCGGGCCAAACCTTTCAAGGCGCCAGTGACACCGAAGTGATGCTGTGCGCAATCGAGCATTGGGGGCTTGAGGCCGCCCTCAATCGTTTTGCCGGAATGTTCGTGTTCGCATTGTGGGATCTCAAGACAAGAACCCTGCATCTGGCCCGCGACAGAATGGGCAAAAAGCCCCTCTATGTCGCCTCGACCCGAGATGCGCTGGTTTTCGCCTCTGAGCTGAAGGCGATCAATTGCTTTCCGGGCTTTTCTCCCGACCTTGATCTTGATGCCGCCGCGGCAATGCTTTCGACGGGATGGGTGCCGGACCATCGCTGTATCTGGCGAAGCGTGTTCAAACTGCCGCCTGGTTCTGTCCTTTCCGTCACGGCGGCGAATTTTGCCGAAGACCGCAGCGCGGACCGACTTTCCCGATGCGTTCACCGCTGGTGGTCGCTGGCTGCCGTCGCTGCCGATGGGCGACGGAATCCCGCCATCGGCACCGACGAAGATCTGGTTGACGAACTGGACAACCGGCTTCGGCTGGCTGTGCGGGAACGTATGATCGCCGACGTGCCTCTGGGCGGCTTCCTGTCGGGCGGGATCGACAGCTCAGCCGTGATCGCCTTGATGCAGGCCCAATCCTGCAAGCCGGTTCGCAGTTTCACGATCTCGTTCGCGGAGGGCGGCTTTGATGAAGCTCCATACGCAGCGGCCGTTGCCCGTCATCTGGGTACCGACCACTCCGAACTTCACCTCTCGCCAAGCGCCGCACGTGACGTCATTCCCGAGTTGCCCCAGGTCTGGGATGAACCCTTCGCCGATGAATCACAAATACCGACCCTACTCGTTGCCAGGCTCGCTCGTCAGCACGTCACCGTAGCGCTGTCGGGCGACGGTGGTGACGAGTGCTTCGCAGGGTACGGCCGCCACTTTATGGCGGAGCGGCTGAAACGACACCTGCGCCTGCCCCGACAACTGCGCCGAACCTTGGCGGCAGGGGCAGGTTTTTTCGCACGCGCCGGACGTGACGATGCCGTTGGCAAGCTGCCGCTCTCTGCCAGCGCGAGGCATTTTATCCGGAGCGACCGAATGGAACGCCTCGCCCGGCTGCTCACGGCATCGAACGAAGACGAATTGTTTCAGCGGCTGGCGCGGCCACAGGCTGAAAACCTGGGATATCAGCGGCCGACCGAACCAACCCACGGCTACGGTGGTCCGCCGCTTGACGACCTGCTCTCCCGTCTTCTCTACGATGACATGGCGGGCTACTTGCCTGGCGATATCTTGGTGAAGCTGGACCGTGCCACCATGGCCAACAGCCTTGAGGGTCGGTGTCCGCTGCTTGACCACCGCGTTGTCGAATTCTCCTGGCGGCTGCCATCCAACATGAAAGTTCGTGATGGCGCCGGCAAATGGATCCTTCGCCAATTGCTACGCCGCTATCTCCCGCAGCACCTGATCGAGCGTCCGAAACAAGGCTTCGATGTCCCTATCGCTGCATGGCTGCGGGGTCCGCTGCGCAACTGGGCCACCGATCTTCTCGCCGACATGCGAACCGAAAGCAGTGACGTATTGGACACCGCGAAGATCGACGCCTGCTGGCGCGATCACATTGATGGCCAGAACCGCTCGCGCGAATTGTGGTCCGCGTTGATGTTCCAGGCCTGGCGGAGCAAGGCCAATCGGCAAGCACAGCAAACCGGCCCAACTCATGAACTCGACCTGGCAGGAGTGTAAGATGGTAGGTTCCGCAATCAGCCCGATCCAGCTGCCACGGGTCAATCAACTACCAGCACCGGTTCTTGAAGGCAGAGTGCACGTGCGGTCATTGCGTGAATATGTCGAGCCGCCCACCGCGTCGCGCCAACTCTTCGTGATTTTGGCAAGGAGAAAATGGTCTATTGTTGCTTTCGCTGTGTTGGGCGGCTTGTTGGCGGGGTTGCTGGGAAGCCTTCGACCAGTTCTCTACGAGTCAACAACCCAGCTTATCGTCGACGCCCCCTCGCGCGGTTCACTGCCCGTCGGCGCCCCGTCTTCGCAGGACCTCGTTGATTCAAGCATAGATGACCACATCACGATGCTATCGTCGCAAGATCACCTGCGCCGCGTCATGGCGGCACTGCGCAAGACAGGTGCGGCGGAAACCGGACAGGACAATTCCGCTAGCAGGAATTCCCGGCTTGAACCGTCTGCCACCCCTCCCCCGAGGACACGCTCGCTTGCCGGCGGTCTACTGGACCGGCTGTGGCCAGGGGCGGACCAGGCAGCCAACGGTCCACAAGCCGAGGATGCCTCCGAGTTGAGAGCTTTGCGGCGAGGCATGCGGGTCGGGCAGGAGCTGCGATCGAGAGTAATCTCCGTCGCTTTCGCCGATGACAGCCCCGCGCGGGCGGCGCTCGTGGCCAACACATTCGCTCAGGTTTATGTCGACACCCTAACGAAGAAAAGGCAGGCATCCGACCAGCAAGAGCTCGATGCAATCACCGCCAGTCTGCCCGGGCTGCAAAATGATCTGCAGGCAGCGGCTGACCGCCTTGAGAAATATCGGCTGAGCCACGGAGCCGTCGACCAAGGCTCGGCGGACAATGCAGCCAGGGAACGGGCCGACCTCAGCCAGCAATTGTCGATGTCAAAGGCGGATCTCGCCGCCGTGGAATCTCGGCTACGGTACGTCCAGCAGCTTCGAGAGCAAGGGGCCACTCTCATCACCCTGGCCGAAGCTATTGGCGCGCCTGAACTTGCCGACCTTGCGGCTCGACAGGCTCTCGCGCCGGCAGACCAGGAACTCAGAGCCACGACGCAAAGCAAGATCGAACAAGGCGTCGACAAGATTGCTGCCGATGCAAACATTTTCCGTGCACAGATCGCCGCTCTCGAAAGCCGAAAGAACATCCTGGATGCGGTCATGGCCGACACCGCCAGCCGGCTTTCCGGTTTGCGGGCTCTCGAGCCGCAGGTCAGCCTGCTGACCCAGCGATATAACGAACTCCTGGGTCGACAACAGGATTTGACGCGGCGTATCGGAGTTCCCTCGGCTGGAATTTCGATCCTGTCTGCGGCTTGGCCGCCGACTATCCCGCAGACATTGCCAGCCATCTTCCTGGTTCCCCCCGGGATGATCCTATTCGCTATCCTTGGGGCGATGTACGTCACGATGCGCAATCATTTTGACCGGACTTTCCGTGGCGAGGCCGAGGCGGAAGCGGTGCTCAAGGTTCCATGTATGGGGCAGATCCCCGAAGCATGCGGAATGCATGCCAAACAACTGCGAAACCTCGTGCTGGGGGAGCGCAGGTCCGCATATAGCCGCGCCGTGACGTCGTTGCTGATCGCGGCGGCACCAAATGCGCTAAGGGCTCGTTCGTCGTACACGGCGCTTGTCACCTCCAGCGTGCCGCAGGATGGCGGGACCGAGCTCGCGTGGAGCCTGGCGCTCGCCGGCACGCGACTGGGCGGTCGAGTCCTGTTGGTCGATCTTGAACGCAAGGGCGTTCAGCTCACGCTCGAGTTCCTGCACCAGTTCAGCGAGCGCAAGAACCGCCATTCCTTCGCTGACTATGTTTGCAATCGCTGCGACCTGGAAGGTGCCGTTGCCAGGCTGCATGAAATCGGGATCGACGTGATGACCGCCGCTCCGTCGGACGACCTGCTGGCGCTGCTATCATGCGAGGACGGAGGCAAAGTGATGGCGGATCTGCACGCGACCTATCGCATCGTGATCATAAACCTGCCGTCGGCGCTGGGGCGGCCGGAAGCCAAATTTCTGCCAGGATGGGCGGACGTGGTTCTTTTCGCCATCCGGTGGAGGAAAACGCCACGCACCCTCGCTCGCGGGGTGCTGGAACTCCTTCAGGGCAACGGTTCTCTTGCAATACCTGTCGGCAGTGTCCTCACGCGAGTGAATCTGAAGAAACATGCCGGATATCGGCTCGAGGACAGCGCTGACCTCTTGCGCGAGCAAATAGCATGACGGCCACAGGCTCGTCCTTGGGCTACGTACGATCCGGGGGCGGTTCATCCAGGGAGCGGCCAGGACGATCACGGTGCAGCCTGTCAGCAGAGCGCGTCATTCAGGTGAATGATGGCAAGGTCCGGTGTGCATCGTAGGCTCCGGCAATCCCCGATATTTGCCTCCCTCGGAAGCGCGAACCGATGGCACCAAGCGACCTTCTGAGACCCAAGACGGTTCCTGCGGCCGGCACAGCCATCATCGTTGTTCGGCCGAGCCCGATCGGCTCGATCATTCGTGCGGCAAGCGGAGTGTCGGCAATGGCGATTGTCGGCCAGCTCACCCTTCTTGCTGCAATCCCGGTTTTGGCGCGGCTCTATTCGCCGGCTGATTTCGGCGTCTTTACGATTTACCTGTCGATCGTGAATATACTCGCCGGGGTCGCGGCATTGCGCTTCGAGGCTTCGCTCTATGGGGTCAAGGGGAGCGCGCAGGCCTATGTGACGGTCAAGCTTGTTCTCTTGGCTGTGTTCGTGACGACCGTCCTGGCCTTTTCGGCCGGACAGATGCTGTCGAACCTTGCTCCCGATCGCCTCGGCTCGCTCGCCTGGCTCATTCCGATCGGAATGGGAGGCGCAGGTCTGGTCGAAGCCATGAACTGCTGGAGTCTGCGTGCCGGGCTTTTGCGCGATTTTGCTCTCGGGCGCCTGATCCTGCCGGCGAGCATGGCTGCACTGCAATTGGTTTTCGGCATCGCCCACCTCGGCGGCGAAGCCATGATCCATGCGCATATTCTGAGCCAGTTCGTCTTCATCGGGGTGATCGGCTATCGGGTGATGAGTTGGGAGGATTTGCGTGGCATCGCCTGGGCACCTTGGCGTGCGGTATTGGAAAAGGCTCGGCGGGAATACAAATTTCCTCTGTTCGATATTCCCGCAACGCTCGCGAGCATAGCAATCAACAATCTTCCAGCAGTCCTTGTCGGCGGGCTGTTCGGCACCGCATTTGCCGGATATTTGGGCGTGGCCGCGCGGCTGGTCACCGGTCCGGTGACGCTGATCGCCACACCGCTCAGCAATGTTTTTGTCGCCGAAGCAAACCGGAACAGCAATCGTGGACACCTGCTTGGTGTGGCGCGCGGGCTTCTCCTGCTGGCCGCCGCCTTTACCGCGGTGCCGATCTTGCTGCTCGGCCTCGCCGCGCCTTATGTGGTCGTTCCGCTTCTGGGCGAGCCTTGGATGCCCACTGCGGAAATCATGACCGCACTGGCGCTGATGGGCGCGGCACAGGCGTTGTCGACTCCGCTCAGCGACGTTCCCGCTCTGTTACGGCGGCAAGGAACAAGACTGGTCATCGACCTCGCACGGGCGGTTCTCGTGTTTGGCCCGCTGCTCGCCGGCGCCCAGGCGGGCTGGCAGCCAGTCACCGTCATCTATTTCATGGCCGCCGGCGGCGCGTCGGGTTTCGCTCTGAAAATGGCAGCATCACTCTACCTGTTGACCCACGACCCTCAACCAGCAGGCGCTGCAACGTGCGTCCAACATGAATGTCTCGAGGAAAAAACACCATGAATTCGTCGTCGATTGACAACCTTCAAGCGGCAGTTGCGGTCACCCAGCATGACCGGGCCGATGTCTCATGGTCACGCCCTTTCATCTCGGTCGGGATACCAACCTTTCGTCGACCGGATACGATCCGCAGGGCGATCGACAGCGTCTTGGGCCAGGATTACTCCGATTGGGAGTTGGTCGTGAGCGACGACGAGGGACCGGAGGGCGAGACTTGGGCTATCGTGACCGACTACGCACGGAGCGAACCTCGCATCCGCATTATCGAAAACAGTCGAGGTCGCGGTCAGGTGGAGAACACCAACAACGCTATGCTGGCTTGCTCCGGACGATGGATCAAGTTGCTGCATGACGATGACTGGCTTGCGCCAGGTGCACTCAGGACATTCGCCGAAGTTGCCAAACAGTATCCCTCAGTCGCCTTCATGACGTCAGCCGCAAACATAATCGAGGACAAGCGAGTGCGATTTCGCCAAGTCCCCAAGGAGCAGGAACCGATCTCGCTTTATTCCAGCCAGCAGTGCCTGATGGACCTCTATCTGGTGCGTGCGACACGCTGCCTGGGGATTATTCCATCCACATTGTTGATCAACAGCGACGTCATTCGTGCCGGCTGCTTGATGCGCACGCACAAAGAGATTCCGGCCGGAGTGGATCAACTGTTCTTCGTCGATCTAGCCAGCCATGGGGACATGGTGGCGATAAGCGATCCGCTTACCTTTTACGATGCGACGAACCATCCAAGCATTACAACGTCAAAGAGTTTCCGCGAGGTCGACGAAGTGACCCTCGCCGTCAAGCAGCTTAACTGGAATCTCATCAAGGACCGCAACCATCTCCCGCCTCCCGAGACATTGCTGCGGGCATTGCGGGTTGCTCGTATTCCCATGAGGTTCCACCAGCAGTCCTGGTTGACCACGTTCCTGGACGGGATTCAGATCTTCCGGCCTTCCGTCATGAAGGTGGCGGGCTGGCACGTGCTTAACCACGTGTTTGCAATCCGCCCAAGATTGGGCCGGGTGCGCACACGACGGCGGTAGGGTGAGTCTGGCGGACAAGCACGCCAGCAACAGATTGCGCGCGCACAAGCCTGTTGCGCGCGCGCATGGTACGGCCGTTACCTCACGGCAGGACGCATATGCGCCCAAGAAGAGCTACCAGTTCCGCCTGGCGCCGAGTTTCGGTCTTGGCGAACAGCGACGCCAGCTGTGACCTTATCGTGGTCCGGCTCAAGCGCCGCTTGCGGGCTATCTCCAAAGGGGCATCGCCCTGCGCCAAGCGCAGCGCGAGTTGCGTTTCGGCACTCGTCAGACCAAACATTCTTTGCAGCGTCTGGGGATTTGGCCCGGACCTGTTTTCACGATCCAGCAGCGCCACGATACTCGTCGCGTCAGGCGTTGCTATGCCCTTCTCGTTCAAAACCAAGGGCCTGTCGCCCATGCCGCGGATCACCACCCATGAAAGCGTGCCGGGAAGAAAATTCCCCGGCACGTTTGCGATCAGCCGCCTCAGAGCAACCGACACCTTGCCGGCCGTATCAGCTGCCTCGCCCTCGCGCTCCAAGGTGTTTTGAGCGGCTGAATTCCACTCCATGACCTTCCTGTCGCTGTTCAGGATCAGATAGCCACACCCGATGCGATCAAGCATTCCCACAACAGATGCAAGGCTGCTCTGCTTTGGCTCGACGGCCACGCCGTCGAACCTTTGTGGTGCTTGGTGCCAGGCGGAACCATGGCCACCCTGCGTTCTCAAGGCCGAGACGGGCTTTCCCCCGAAACCTCCATATTGGCGACCAAGAACTCCATCATCTTGCCTACCAACC
The DNA here is from genome assembly GCF_055811655.1 of Mesorhizobium sp. WSM4809. Lineage (NCBI taxonomy): Bacteria > Pseudomonadati > Pseudomonadota > Alphaproteobacteria > Hyphomicrobiales > Phyllobacteriaceae > Mesorhizobium > Mesorhizobium sp. WSM4809. The sequence goes on along the minus strand of NZ_JBVVQW010000001.1, from coordinate 131,424 downwards.
AATGCCATTTTCTTACCTCCCGCAAAACGGCAACGCCCCCTAGTCAAAAGGAGGTGCCTTAAACATGTCAGTCAGGTCGCTTGGAGAGTTGCGGTCAGATCCGCCCCCGACATCGGACAAAATGCGCGCTACAATCCCGGGGAACAATCCTGCGGTCGGACTAGTCTGTACGCTTTTCGGTCTAATCTCGACGGACTAGTCAGAAGGTTCTAATCTGGCACATGCGTTTGCATTCGCTCAGTTTGCACCCGAACAGCTCAAGCAAGTTGCTAACCCACCTTGCCTCGATGTCGCTCCTGATCGCGACACTTGCAGTGGAGACAGCGCTGCCGGCGTCTCTGGCATACGACATCGGCTTTTTTGAGTTTGTTCCCACCATTATTGCCATCTCATATCTCGAAGATCGCCTGGTCGCCCTTGCGGCAACGTTTGTGATGGCGGCTGTCGGCTTGTTGGCGCGGGATATCCTGAACAATCCAATTGACGTCGAGGTTTGGATTAGGGCCATTCTGCTGCTGGTTGCAGGCGGGATGATCGCCCTGACTTTCCACCGGCAGAGGCAGGACTACCGCACCCTTTTGCAGGTTGCAGAGGCCAGACTCGTGGCCTTGGAGGCAACCGAAAACAGCTATCGCTGGGCATTCGAACGTGCCGCCATTGGCTTTGCCAACATGAGCGAGAACGGAGAGTTGCAACGGTCCAACAAACGTCTTTGTGAGATGACAGGGTATGTCGAGGAGGAGCTTTCGAGTCTGCCGCTCAGGGCACTCGTCCATCCTGACGACAACCACACTTTGGCGGAAGCGTTGACTAGCCTCAAAGACACGACTTCTTTCGGCTCGGAGATCCGTCTCCTGAGAAAGGATGGCACGGTTTTGTGGACAAGATTGGCGCTGTCTTTGGCCGTGCCAGCCGATGCTCTCCCTCAAAGCATCTTTGTAATGGTGGACGATATATCTGGAGAGCGAACCGCCCGCGAGGCACTCCAGGCTCAAAAGGAATGGTTGGACCTGGCACTGTCGTCCAGCCGATTGGGAACGTGGCGTATAGATTTCGAGAGCGGGTCCGTGAATGGCTCAGCCGCGTTCTGGGAAATGATGGGACTGGCACCCGCGCCGAGCCGTCCATTGCAGGAATTGGCCGCGGTCGTTCACCCGGCCGACTTGCCTAATCTGGCGGCCCCGGGAGAGCTTGCATCAGGCGCCAACTATGATGCGGAGATCCGCATCAGGCGAGCTGGCGGGCATATCCGCTGGATTGCTCTTCGGGGCCGGGACGAATTGCGCGACGGTCGTGCACAGCGAATAGGAGTCGCCGCGGATCTCACCGATCGACGCATAACCATTCTGCTGCGGGCTGCGGCGAAGAAGCGAGAGCGGGCCATGCTTGAACAGCGCCATAGGCTCAACAATCTGTTTCCGGTGATCACGGCGCTTGTAAATATGGTCGGTGCCCCCGACAACGATATTGCCCGTTACAAGCAGACACTGATCGAAAAAATCGGCGCACTCCAGGCGACGCATCTGCTTCTTTCACGCGATGGCAGCCTGTCGGCTTCCCTCCGTGACCTCATTGCTCAGGAATTGCAGCCCTATATGGGGACGCACAACATTTCGATCAGTGGACCCGAAGTAAAAATGGCAGAGGGTTCGGCTGAGAGCTTCGCAATGATCGTTCACGAACTTACGACCAATTCCGTGAAGCATGGGGCTCTCGGCACTCCGGCAGGCCGGATCGAGGTCGTGTGGCAATTCGCAGCCCAAGAGCCCGGCGCCGACATAGTGTTTGAATGGTCGGAATCGGGAGAGCGCCGGGTCTCCACCTCGGCTCGGCGTGGCTTTGGGTCGTTGATTATTGGAGCTGACGGTGAACCTATCGTGGGCCACTCTTCCAAGCTTGAGATGCTGGATCACGGACTGAAATATTCGGTCCGGCTGCCGCCAAAAGCAATCGGCGCTAGTTGACGTCTCTGGCGGCCCATGTCTTCAGCAGAACCGCGGCCTCTGTCCGATTTCGTGCCCCAAGTTCGCGCAGGACGGCGGCGGCATGAATCTTCGTCGTCGCTTCTGCAATTTCAAGAGAGCGGGCAATCTCTTTGTTCGAGTAACCCTCGGCCATCAACCTGAGGACTTCCTTCTGTCTGGACGTAAGCCTGCCCAGATTGTTGACGCTGGTGGTCCTGTGGGGCATTTGCGTGGGAGCCACGGATGGAAGGCGTACCGACTCCTTGGGCCTTTGTGAAAGAAGTGCCGGAACGTAAATACGGCCGGCCAGGATTTCGTTCACCGCCAGGACCACCTCCTCGTCCGTTTGGGACTTTACGATATAGCCATGAAGCCCAATCGAAAGGGCAGTCAGAATCTCGGCGCGTGAATCGGTCCCCGAAACAATTGCAAACCGTGTGTCGGGATGAGCCGGTAAGACGTCGCGAAGATCATCCTGACCCGACAGTCCCGGCATGTTCAGGTCGAGGATGGCGAGATCGACGGGCGCCCGATCTTCAAGCAGGCTTAAGACGGTATCAAAACACGCCGCTTCGAATATTTCCAAGTCTGGCATGCCGGCCATCAATGCCAGTCGCAGCCCACGACGATACAGGCCGTGATCGTCGGCGATGATAATACGATACATGAACCACCCACCTTTTGGCAGCCCCGCATGTGTCCCTAGCTGCCGAAACCTCCGTCTGGATGGACCGTACGGTGACCCAACACAGATCAGCCGCCCGCTGATCCCCCGTATGTCGACGCTCGCCGCCGCCCATCCGCATATTTCAACTTTCTAATATAGCTTACACTCGCACGCATTTCAGGGCCAGATATTGAAGTGTTTTTTTCGTACGAATGGTAGCGATGCCCTTCCGAGAAGGTCGTTACCGGCGCCGGACATGCGCACAGCAGTTGCCAGTCGAGCGGCTACAGCTCCCCAGCGCTGATTGATTGCCCTGCCGCGCCATGCCCTGCCGGCTGGAATATTGAAATCAAAAGGCCGGGAAAGTGCCATTCAAATGCACGACGACGCCTTCTCGGGCGCCACTTACCATCGCTGCACTCCGGAGAGGCGAAGCCAACACTGGCGTACCTTCCGGCCGGGTGGGCTGGACCCATCACACCGCGACAGTCGTATCAACAGGAGGACGAGATGAAAGCGGTCATTCAGTGCGGTGGAATGGGAACACGCCTTCGGCCTTTCACATCCATCTTGCCCAAGCCTCTCATGCCGATCGGTGCTCGACCGGTTCTTGAATTGCTTTTGAAGTGGCTGCGACGGAACGGCATTCAGGATGTCTACGTCACGACCGGCTATCTGGGGCACTTGATCCGCACCGTATGCGGAGACGGATCACAGTGGAATCTAAGGATACGCTATACCCAGGAGTTGGAACCTCTCGGCACTATTGGCCCGCTCTCCCTGATCAGGGAGGAACTGGACGAGCCGTTCATTGTTCTCAATGGGGACGTACTTACCGATCTCAGTCTCAGCCGGTTTGTGGCGTCACACCGCACTCATACGGATCCAGTCACCATAGCCACAGCTTCCCGCATCATCAAGATGGACTTCGGCGTCATCGACGAGGTCGGCAATACTGTCCAGGTATTTCGCGAAAAACCGACGCTGTCTCATCTGGTAAGTATGGGTATATATTGCATGAATCCAGATGTTTTTCGTTTTATACCTGACGGCATCGCCTTTGGATTCGACGACCTCATGCTGCAGATGATGCAAAACGGCACGAATGTGCACGTCTACAAACATGACGGGCTTTGGCTGGATATCGGACGCGTTGAAGATTTTCAAAACGCACAAACCATCGCCTGGGAAGAGCAGTCCGCATCGATCGAGGTCTCGGCAGCGGCCGCTTGAGGGCTGAACGCCCTGCCGCGCCAATATGAGGAGGTCGTAATGCTCTTGGTCAGCGCTCCTATTCTTGGCTTTCCGGAAAAGGCAGCCCTGGCCAAAGTTGTCGACAGTGGGTGGCTGACGATGGGGGACCAGGTAAGAGCCTTTGAAGAGGCCTTCGCAGCCGTGCATGGTGCGGTCGATTGCGTCGCCGTCAGCTCTTGCACCGCCGCCCTGCATCTCATTCTCCATGGACTTGGGATCGGCCCCGGAGACGAAGTGCTGGTTCCCTCGCTGACCTTCGTGGCGACCGCGAATGCAGTGCTCTACGTAGGAGCAACACCGGTATTCGTCGACATAGAGTCGGCCGAAGTGCCACTGATGTCCCTAAGTGACGCGGAGGCCAAATGCACCGGACGTACCAAGGCTGTCATTCTCGTCCACTTTGCCGGCTATCTTGCCGACCGGGAAGAATGGCAGAGATTTGCCCGTGTGCGAGGACTGCATATCGTCGAGGATGCCGCGCATGCTCCCGGCCTTAAGGAGGTGGGGACTTACGGTGCGGCCGCGGCCTTCAGCTTCTACGGCAACAAGAACATGACCACCGCGGAAGGTGGGGCCGTTATTGCCCGGGATGCACAGCTCCGTGAAACGATCCGCCAGGCTCGCGGACATGGAATGACCAGTGGCACACATCAGCGGTTGAACAGCCGCACGCCGCAATACGACGTGACGATGCTCGGTTTCAATTATCGCATGGACGAGTTGCGCGCCGCTATTGGCTTGGTCCAACTTCAGAATCTGCAGGAATGGAATGAAATCCGGCGCATATTGGTCGTCCTCTATCGGCGTCTGATCGCAGATTATTGCTCCGCTGTGACAGTCCCGTTCGGCAAACCGCGGACCTCGGCGTACCACATCATGCCTGTCCTCCTGCCACATGACGTCGACCGGCAAACGGTGATCGACCATCTGCGAACGAAGGGGATACAGACTACAATCCACTACACGCCCGTGCACCAGATGACACTTTATCGCCAAATGTTCACTGAAATCCATCTGCCGAAGACCGAGGACTTCGCGCAGCGGGAATTGACGATTCCACTACACCCGCAAATTACGGCAAGTGCGATCGAGTCGGTGGTTGTTGCATTAGCCACCGCGATTGAAAGCAGCGGGCGTGCGGGAGCCGCGGCATGAACGCACTCGACGTGACGATGCATCGGCCCGCCGTCGCTGGCACCAGCCACGGAATTGCCAGACGCGCGATGGACATCATCCTCGCTGCAGCAGCGGGAATGGTACTCGCTCCACTAATGCTCCTGATTGCCGTTGCACTCTTTGTCGAAGGTGGTTGGCCGGTGTTTTTCGTACAGACGCGCCTGGGTGCCGGCGCAAAACCGTTTCGCATGTACAAGTTCCGCAAATTCAAGACGACAGCCGATCCTTTCGGCCTTGCGCTGACCATGAACGATGACAGCCGCATGACGCAGGTAGGCCGTTTTCTCGCGGCAACGAAACTTGATGAGCTGCCCCAACTGTGGAACGTTTTCACGGGGGACATGGCAATTGTCGGGCCGCGGCCGGAAAGCCTTGCCTTCGCCGATTGTTTCCGCGGCGGCAATGAAGCTGTCCTACAGTGGAAGCCTGGCCTGCTCGGCCCGACCCAGGTTCTCTTCCGTCACGAAGCCTGTTTTTACCCGCCCTCCCTTGATCCGCTCCTGTTTTATCGAGAGGTCCTGTTCCCGGCCAAGGCAACGATCGACCTCGCCTACTATCCGCGGCGCACGATTGCATCGGACCTCGTCTGGATAATGCGGGGCTTTAGGGCGGTTTTCGGCGTGTCCCTGCCTCCCGCGGCAAGTGGGTAGAGTTGGCAAGTGAGGAGAGTTGGCATGAATGGATTGTTGTTCGTTCGCCAGTTTGACGGCTCACACGATCGAAGGAGTGCACGGTCGTGAGCTATCGCGGCAGGAAAGTCCTGGTCACCGGTGCGGATGGATTTATCGGATCCCACCTCACGGAAGCGCTGGTGCGCGAAGGGGCCGATGTCACGGCACTGGCCCTCTACAACTCGTTCGACAGCCATGGCTGGCTGGATGATTTGCCCGACCACGTTCGAAGCCAGTTGCAATGCATTCGTGGCGACGTTCGTGACAGCGCGTTCATCAACCGGATCGTGCGCGGCCAGGCGGTGGTGTTTCATCTGGCTGCGCTGATTGCGATTCCCTATTCCTATGCGGCTGCCCAATCCTATGTGGAAACCAATGTGCTGGGTACCGTGAATGTCCTTGAAGCGGCACGCCACTGGGAAACCGAGCGCATTGTGCATACGTCCACGAGCGAGGTTTATGGCACCGCTCTGACCATGCCGATCCACGAATCCCACCCGTTGCAGGGACAGTCCCCCTACTCCGCATCCAAGATCGGCGCGGACATGATGGCGGCGTCTTATGCCAGGTCCTTCGATGTGCCGGTGGTAATCCTGCGGCCGTTCAATACATACGGGCCGCGCCAGAGCGAGCGGGCCATCGTGCCGACCATCATAAGGCAGGCTCTGGACGAGAACTGTCCGGCGATCATGGTCGGCGACACCAGCCCTATCCGCGACCTTACCTTTGTGGAAGACACTGCGGCGGCATTTGTGGCGGCAGGGGCCGCCGAGCTTGAATTTGGCCATGCCTACAATGCCGGCAGCCAGCGCGCCATCAGTGTCTCGGACGTTTTGGAGTTGGTGCTCGAGTTGAGTGGCACCAGGAAACCGGTCCGTCGCGACGAAAGCCGGATGCGGCCGCAGAACTCCGAGGTTCGCGCGTTGCTCGCCGATTCCTCGAACCTTGAAAGTAAAGTCGGATGGCGGGCGCATACAAGCCTGCGTGACGGTCTGGAAAGAACCATCGAGTGGTGGCGTTCGCGCCTCAGCGAGGGCCGCGTCCGTCGCGAAATGAGCTATATGACATGACCTTTCCGCGGCTCATACCGGCTGTGCTGCTGATGGCCGCTCTGCTGGCGCTGCACACAGCCGGAAACCGGCCGAGCGGTGCGGCAGGCACGGAGCCGGCAATGGATCTGCCCGCTTACCTGAAACCTGCAACCGATCCGGCGACAGGGATCAGCTTCACTCGGATCACCAAGCCCGGAGCTCTTGGCGGCGGAATTGTCTGCGGCAAAATATATTGCAGTCATCGGTACTCGAGCGCGCAAGCGTGGAATGCCGATCAGAGCCTCCTTGTCCTCATGAACGGCTGCAACGGCATGTGCTTCCTCGACGGGAAAAACTACGTTCCTTTGTTCCATCGCAACAAGCCGGGTGAGTGCGAATGGCACCCTCGAAACGCGGATCTGATGATTTGTGTCGATGATCAGAAGATCTCGACCTGGGCGCCCCGCAGCAATCGTGAGGACATAGTTTTTGCCGCTGCGAAATATCGGGATCTCAAATTCGGCCCGTCCAAGGGAAATCCAAGTCGTGACGGCAGCCGCATTGCCGTACGCGCGACCCGCGATGATGGTGCTGCCGTCGCCTTCGCATATGATCTCGACCGGCGTCTGAAATACCCGGACATCAATCTCGCCCAGGTTGCCGGAACGACCAGTTCCTGCACCATTTCTCCGCTTGGAGAAAACATCCTGTGTTTCCAAAACCTGGCCGACGGCACCGAGCAGCGAGCCATTTTCGCAATCGACGGCACCTTGCGCCAGACGTGGAAGGACCATCATCGGCCCGGCCATGGCGATATGACTCTCGACGCGGACGGCAGCGAAATTTACGTCGGAATCAGCAAATCCAGCCCGGACAAATATCAGGTGATCAAACGTCGGCTGTCCGATGGAAAGGTCACGTCGCTCATGAAGTTCGGCGAGGCCGAGCATGCGTCGCTGCGCGCTTTGGACCGGCCCGAATGGGCATTCATGAGTTACGGGGGCAATCCCGAGGAGGTTCGAAGCCAGCCGGACTGGGCTCCATACTCGCGCGAGGTGATCGCGCTGCGTGTCGACGGCAGTCGAGAGGTCCGACGGATCGTGCAGACGCGGAACGCTCCGTTCGATTATTGGAGCGAGACACACGCGTCCCCGTCCCCTGATGGGTCGCAAGTGATCTGGTCTAGCAATTGGGGGGTACCGGGCGGACCGGTCTACGAATTCGTCGCCCATCTCGATTGGCCGCCGCAGCCGGTTCTGAATCAAAAGGAGATTGCCACCAATGGCCTTCGTTAGCCGAATTTCCTTTGCAGCACTTGTCGGATGCCTGGCCTTGAGCAGCGCAACCGCGGCCGAAGCGCCGGCCGCCTACAAGCTCTCCCCCGGCGACACGGTGGAGATAGGAATTGCCTCCATAGCGGAACGAACGCAACGCGCGGTTGTCCAGATGGATGGCTCGATCGCGCTGCCCCAGTTCGGGATGATCCCGGTTGGCGGGTTGACGCCGGCCGAATTGCAGACGCGCATGGAAGCGGTGCTGCCAACCAAGATCGTCCACCAGCGTCTGCCTGATGGACGGGAGCAAATGATCGTCATCAAGCCGAGCGACGTCACGGCCGTGATCGCGGAGTACCGGCCGATCTACGTGACTGGCGATGTGCTGACGCCAGGGCAGCAGGCTTACCGGCCACTCATGACAGTCCGGCAGGCGATTGCGGTCGCCGGCGGTTTCAGCCTTCTGCGGTCGCGGGCAAGCCAAAGCGGACCTGATCCCGTTGATCTGCGACGCGACTACGAGTCGATCTGGGGGGATTACATCAGGGACTACTTTCATGGCGCCCGCATCCGCGCCGAACTTCAGAACCAGGCAGAATTTGACATGCAGCCGCCGCAGGGCTCGCCCCTGTCGAATGTATTGATATCGGCGGTCGCGCAGGCGGAAGCGGAGGGTCTCAGAATTTCGCTGAACAATTTTCAACAGGAGCAAAGCTATCTCGACAAGACCGCCAAGGATGCCGAGGCTGAGGTCGAGGTTCTGCTCAAGCGCGAGCAGACGGAAGCGGCAGCGGTGAAACAGGATGAGGACGATCTGGCGCGGGTCACCAAATCGTTCGAATCGGGCAACCTGACCAACAGCAGGCTCGCCGATGTCAGACGTGCGGTGCTGATGTCGTCGAGCCGGGCGCTCGAGACCTCGGTCGAACTCATGAGAACGCGGCGCCAGCAGGAAGACTTCGTCAGGCAGCAGGAACGCAATGAAAATCAACGAAGGATCGGCCTTCTGAACGAGTTGAGGGACACCGACCTTCGCCTCGCCGAGACCACTGCAAGGCTCCACGCAGCCAGCCAGAAGCTTCAGCCATCAGGGGCGTCCGCTCTTCCACTGCCGGTCGCCGGCGAAACCTTCCAGGCGCGGATCACAATAACCGGTGGAGCCGGCGACGCGTCGAGAAGTCGACCGGTCGACCAGGACACTGAGGTCGCGCCTGGAGACACCATCGAGGTGAGGTTCAGCAGCGACCTGCAGAGCGCGGCGATCCAGTAGTTACGCGACGTGAACCGACCCGGGAACGACGGTGGCTGATGCCTCGCCTCACGGCATGAAGACCCGGGCGACCTGAGAAATCGGGCATGGGCAAATCAAGAAAGCGGGGTTGTCGTGATTGGTGAAATAGATGTCGCCAGCGCCTACATCACCGGCCGCATCGGCTTCATGGGGCTGAAGTTGGTTGTCGCGCCCGGCGTGCTCGTCCCTCGCCCGGAGACGGAATTGCTCGGCAGCACCGCCCTCAATGTGCTTCGTGAACTTAATCGGCCGGTCCCGCGTGTCGTGGACATGTGCTGCGGAGCGGGCAATCTCGCCTGCGCCATTGGATACAAGGTCCCCACCGCGCGCGTCTGGGCGAGCGATCTCACTGACAGCTGTGTCGAAACCACCTGCCGGAATGTCGCCCATCTTGGCCTGGCCGGACGCATTTCGGTGCTGCAGGGCGACCTGTTCAATTCCTTCTCGGGTCTGGAGCTCGAAGGCACGATCGATCTGGTCGTTTGCAACCCGCCTTACATCTCCGAGAAGCGGCTCGAAAACGACCGCGCGCATCTGATGGAACTTGAACCACGTGAGGCGTTCGCTGCCGGGCCTTACGGCCTGAGCATTCATATGCGGGTGATCAAGGAGGCGCGGCGCTATCTGCGGCAAGGTGGTATGCTGCTTTTCGAGGTTGGGCTTGGCCAGGACCGGCAAGTCATGAATTTGGTTGAGCGTTCCAAAGCCTACGAGAGCATTCGCACGGTTGCGAACAAAGCTGGTGAGGCCAGGGTGGTTTGTGCACGGGCCAAAGCGCCAGTATGAGCCGCGCCATGGGTTGCGCGCTCGGTTGGGAAGACGCCCTTAAACCGTAGCCCGGCGATCAGTTTTCCTTGCTGAGGACGTAACGTGCAATTCCCTGGATGGAATCGAAATTCTCAGGCAGAAGTTCATTGTCCTCGACAGTGATGCCGAATGTCTCCTCGACGAAGCCGATAACTTCAAGCACTCCAGTCGAGTCTATGATGCCCTGGTCGAGCAACGACGTTTCAACCTCCAGCGCACGCGGGTCGGCCACGTAGAAGTTTGACGCCAGAAAGGCGCGTATCTGATCGCTGTAGGTGTCAATTCTGTTGTTCGTGCTCAGCATTGAATTGGCCTCCGATCCAAATGATTTCCAGGTGTTCGCTTTATGAAAGCGCTATTTTCTTGAGCTTGCCCGTGTCCGTCATCGGTAGACTGGACACAATCTGGATGGACTTCGGAATCATGAAGTTTTCCAGCCGCTTCTGACATTCCATCCGCAGCTGCTTTTCGCCCATGATCGTTCCTTGCTCCATGACGACAAACGCTTTCACTGCTTGCCCTAGCAGGTCGTCGGGAACTCCAACGACCGCGGCTTCCCGTACTCCCGGGATTTCCATCAGCACGTTTTCGACTTCCCTGGGCGCCACCTTTTCTCCCCGCGATTTTATGATCTCATCGCTGCGGCCGACAAAATAGAGGTAGCCTTCCTCGTCCATTCGGCAGTAGTCGCCGGTGTACAGAACCTGCTCGCCGGGCGAAGGGCCAGGCTTGAGCTTCCTCGCGGTAGCCTCCGGCTTACCCCAGTAGCCCTTCATGACCGTTGCCCCGCGAATGACCAGCTGGCCGACGACATTGGGACCGACCCTTCGGTCATCCTCATCGACAATCCACATTTCGGTGTTCGGGATGGCGATCCCCACGCTCAACGGTTTTCGAGCAAGATCTTCCGGCGGAAGATAGGTGCAGCGTTTGCATTCGGTCAGGCCGTACATCGAATAGATGCGAGCATCGGCAAACAGTTCCTGGAGCAGGCGAATGTGCTTGAGCGGCAGTGCCGCGGCAGTGTTCGTGACATACCTTATGCTTGCAAAATCATCTGCCTTCAGCGTCTTGAGATCCGACAGCGCGGCAAAGATGGTTGGCACGCCGGGAAAGCCTGTAACTCTCTCCCTTTCGATGATCGCAAGTATCTGTGCGGGGAAGGCAAACGAGCGCTCGAGGACCAAGCGCGCCCCGGTACGGAATGCCATTATCATCTGATAGAGGCCGTAGTCGAAGGCCAGGGGCAAGACATTGAGGATCACATCGTCTTCGCCAAGTTCGAGGTACGAGGCAATCGACGTGCAGGCTGCCATCATGTTCCTGTGCGTCAGCATCACGCCTTTGGGTTCGCCGGTCGAGCCCGACGTGTAGATGATGGCTGCGAGATCGATATCGATGCGGCGGCGGGCCGGCGCTTTGCCGTGGCCGGCAGCCGCCTCATCCCAGCGCACGGCATGCGGCAATCCCCGGAGCTCGGCGACGTCCACCGGACCGGAGACAATGAGCCGCCGCAGCGACGGACAGTTACGCGCCGGTTCAGTAAAGATTGCCTGCAAATGTTTGTCGGTGATCAATGCTGCCGGCAGGCAATCGTTGAGCAAATACCCCAGCTTGTCGCTCTTGGTGAGCGGATTGACGATGCACACAACGGCGCTCGCCTTGAGAACCGCCCAGAAGCTGACCACGGTCTCGACGGTGTTGTCGGCGAAGATCATGACGCGGTCACCGGGGGCGACCCCGGACGTGACGAGATGATGGGCGACCGCGTTGGAACGTGTCTCAAGCTCATCATAGGCGAGCCGGTGCCCGCCGCACACCAGCGCCACCTTGTCGCCGAGCCGGCCGGCCGAATGGCTGAGGTAGTCGTGCAGCAGAGGGACGGCGCCATGCATCATACCAGCACCTCTTCCCTGTGCAGGCGATCGATATCTATCCTGAGGTCGACCGCACGCCCGCTTGATGGACGGCTTGCGACAAACTGCTGATGGAGGAGCTGCGTCGACAGCACGCCGACCAGCGCCATGTTGTCCGAGTTGGACAGATCGCCATCGCCGGTCTTGGCAGCGCATTTGTCCAGCAGGCGCGCGACCGAGTTCGGATCAAAGACATTCGCCGCGCGCAGGGCAGTCTCCGAGAGTGCTTCGCGGACATAGGCGGGTGCGCTATCGCCCATGAAGCAAAGTGCGTTGGGCGCCCGGTAGGGCTGCTTCTTGCGGGCCACGACTTCCGCGGGGACGATCGATTTCGCCACACGCTTCAGCACGTGTTTCTCATCCAGAATGCGCAGCTTGTAGTCGGCCGGTAGCGAATTCGCCAAGGCCACGAGCCTGTCGTCCAGGAACGGGAAGCGCCCCTCGACGGAGTGGGCCATCAGCATCCTGTCACCCTGAGAGGAGAGCAGGTAGCCCGACATCAGCGTCCTGATCTCAAGATACTGGTCCTGCGCGAGAGGACCCCATCGTGGAAACTCTTCGGGCAGACGGCAGAGCAGGTCCGCCACTGCGTCGTGGCGCGCCGCTTCGGCATGCATGTCGGCCGAGAACAGCCGTTTGATGGCGCTGGTGGTGCGCCAGCGGGTGTCATGCGCGAAGCCGGGCGCGCCAAATGCATGAAGACCGTGTCCGAAGAACTGGCGCGCCATCGCCTGCTGCTTGACCGGCGAGCGGCTCAGATAGGGGTAGAGGCGTTCCAGCAGTCGCGCGCGGCGGGCGGATGCGGGCTGCCGCCCCCAGAAGCGGCGGACCTTGCCTTCCCGGAACAGGTCGTAGCCGGCGAACATCTCGTCGGCCCCCTCGCCGGTCAGCACGACCTTGATACCATGTTCGCGCACCAGCCTAGAGAGAAGGAACAACGGCGCCGGCGCCGTCCTGAGAATCGGACGCTCGGCGTGACGGATCACATCCGGGAAGATGTCGGCGATGTCACCGCGCGAAACCACCACCTCGTGGTGCTCGCCGCCGCTCGCACCGGCAACCAGCCGCTGGTAACGGGTTTCATCATACTCGGCGTCAGCAAAACGCAACGAGAAAGTCTGGAGCGGCGCGCCGGCGAAGCGCCTCCCGAGCATGGCGACAAGTGAGCTGTCGAGCCCGCCGGAAAGGTAGCAGCCGACCGGCACATCCGCCTTGACCATTCTAAGCGCCGTCGCGGCCTGCAAGGCGCCGCGCACTTCGTCCACCGCATCCTCCAGCGAGCCCCTGAAGGTGCCATGGGCCAGGTCCTCGCTCTCGGGATAGCAAGGTTTCCAGAAAGCGTGCTCACGAACGCTGCCATTGTCGTAGATGCGGACGTGGCCGGGGGTAAGTTCCTGTATCCCCTGAAATACGCCTTGCGGCGGTACGACCGTCCACAGCGTGAAAGTCTGGTCGACCCCCGCCGGATCGAAGGCCCGCGGTATCGCCGGGTCGGCTGCGAAGATGGCCTTAACTTCGCTGGCGAAATGCAGGCGGCCAGCGTGTTCGCACAAATGCAGCGGGCAGATGCCGAACCGATCGCGCGACAGGACGAGGCGGCCTGTCAGCGAGTCCCAGATGGCGAGTGCCCATTGCCCGTTCAGCCGCTCGAACGCGCCCACACCCCAGGCGCGGTAGGCATGCACGACGACCTCCGTATCGCTGCGGGTGCGGAAACGATGTCCCAGGGCTATGAGCTGGTCACGCAGCTCGACGTAATTGAAGATCTCGCCGTTGAAGACGATCCAGGTGGTATTGCCTGTGTCGGCAAGAGGCTGCTGTCCGGTCGAGAGATCGATGACCGACAGGCGGGTATGCGCCAGCCCCGCTCGCCTGTCGCGGTAAAGGCCGCTCTCGTCCGGGCCTCGATGGGAGAGCGCGGCTGCCATTCGTAGAAGCGCGGCTCGTGAAGGAGGCTCCGCAGCCGCGTTCAGCGCCACAATTCCGGCGATGCCGCACATGGGTCAGTCCCTGTCCATCGCAGCGGGCAGCTGTGGCCGTGCGTGAAGATAGCGTGCAGCGCGGCGTTTGCTGACGATATCCTTATAGACCTTCTCGACTTGCGCGGCAGTGAGGCCGGCGGCAGCGGCAACCACGCCGGCCGAAATTCCGTGATTCATGCCGTAGAGGCACAAATCCATCAGCTGATAGGGCAAGGCGAAGTAGAACTCCTCCTGGGTTTGCGCCATGGAAAACGTGTCCGTGGTCGGCGGCCTTGTTCGCACCTCCTGGTCAATACCAAGATATTCCGCCAGATAGTAAACCTGCGTCTTGTAGAGATGGACGATAGGCATCACGTCGGCGACGCCGTCGCCCTGCTTGACGAAGAAGCCTTGGTCGTATTCGAGCCGGTTCGGCGTGCCTGCCACTGCATAGTTGAGGCGGTCCGCGTGATAATATTCAGTCATCTTGCGAACCCGCTGCTTGTAGTTGGTGGCAGCGACGATCTGCAGGTAAGCCGCCGGCGACAGACGCACGGTGTCGATCTTTCCGTGCGGATCCTCGACCGTAAGGCGCGTGATATTGAGGCCGCTGCTCTCCAGCACCGATGCCATGACCAGCTTGCATTTCCAGCCTTCGCCATATCCAGGGACGGCAGTTCGGATGGCCTCGATCTGTCGGGCGTAGGCGCCGATGCCTTCAAGCGCCGGCTCGATATCTTCAAGGATTGTGTCGATGCCAAGCTGCCCGGCGACGCTGCGGCCAAGCCTCAACGAGTCGCCTGACGAATGGCGCTCCGGCATGAACAGGCCGAGCACCTTGTCCTTCCCGAACGCCCGTGCGCACAGCGTTGCGACGACCGAACTGTCGATGCCTCCGGAGAGCCCGACGACCACTCCGCGACGCCGTTGTGTGCCGAGAACCTGTTCGCGCAAAGTCTCGACGATGCGATCGATCTCCAGCCGGGCATCGAGCGCCAGCACATCGCTGCTGAATTCCCCGATCAGGTCGATGACACTGCCTCCTGTTGGCGTGACTCGACTGAAGAGTAGGTCTCGGTCACAGCGTTTTCGATGAGCGGGCGATTGATGGTCAGATGGGGCTCCACGACCATGTCGATGTGAGTGCCGGCGATCGGAATGACGTCCAGATGGACGAATGCCCGGTCCCACCCGAGTGCAAGCGGCATTCCGGGCCGCGCGCAACGGAACAAGGTGCCGGTGATCGGCAGTATCGGCCTGGGTTCTGCCAGCCATTGGAAGAAGGCGCGCGCCCGCAGAACCTCCTGCAGTTCCAGTTTGGTTCTGAAGCTCGTCGGGTTGAACTGACCCTCGGCATAGCGGTCGAGGAAGCTGGCAAGCCGGGATTCGCAGTGCATTTTGACCGCGACCTTGGCAAGCGCGCGGCACGCCACCCGACTAGCCGATATACGATTGGTTCGGATCCGGTGAAATGTCCGGGTAATGGTCTCCCAACGCTTGCTGCGCTCGCCGACCAGACTGGTATCCAGAATGCCCGTGAACGCTACCGCTCGCCCTTGATCAAGCAGACGCGCGGCAACCTCAAAAGCGACCGCTCCTCCGAGCGAGTGGCCAAGCAGGCGAACACAGCCGGTAGGCTGCACGCGGTTGATATGATCGATTGCAGCTTCGACCATTGCGGCGACAGTGTTCTGACCTTGCAGGATCATGCCCAGGGCCGGATATCTGATGGGAGACACCCTGGCGACCTTGCTTATTGCCGATGCGAACGAAGCAAGGCTCGGACCATAGCCGACCGAACCGGGGAAAAGGAAAAGCAGCGGAGGCTCGTGTTTCCAGGCGGGCGCGTGCTCTCCGCCTCCTTGAGCGGAAATGACCGCTGCAACCATCTCATCGAAGCTCATTCCAACCGTGAAGGCTTCCAATCCGAGCTCCTGCCCGATCGCGCTTTCGATTTCCATCACGCAATGGAGCAGCTTAAGCGAATCTCCCCCCGCTTCATCCCAGCACCCCAGGGCGACCCGCGTCTTAAGGACCTTGGTCCAGGCACGCCGTACTATCTGATGAGCAGGAACTTCATTTCCCGCATGGGCGATTTGCGGTGGGGGCGTTGTTTCCCGAACCGAAAGGTCGATTGCAGCCAGCGTTGCCATATCGATCTTTCCGCTGGCCAGTCGCGGTATCTCGGCGCTTGCATGGAGCCGCAGCGGGCAAAGCGCCGGCGGCAATTTTGTCCTGGCAAGTTGGCGCAGCTCGTCGCAAAAACTGGCTCCCGCCCCGCCGTGCGGGACGGCGAACGCAACCAGTTCATTCGCCGGGGTGACGATAACCACGGCATCCTTCACCGACGGCGCGCCACGCAGAACCCGTTCGAGTTCGGCCGGCTCAACGCGCCGCCCATTGACCTTTATCTGGCGCCCTTTGCGACCGATGATCCGCAACAGGCCATCACTCCCAATTTGCACAAGATCGCCCGTCGCAAAGATACGAAGCGTCTGGTCGTCGGGATCTATTTCAAACGGAACGACTGCCCCATTTTCCCAATATCCGAGTGCGACATACGGGCTTCTGATCAACAGTTCTCCGATCTTGCCGGGCTGAACCGGGTAACCCTCTTCATCGACAATCGCGAAGCCGATTCCCGGAAGCAGCCAACCGACGGGAGCTGAGGAATCGAATTCCGGCCAATCGTGCGGCAAGAACCACTGCGATCCAGTCGTTTCCGTCGATGAATAGCCGATCTGCACCAGGCAAGTTGGCGGGACAGCCTTGCGCACCAGGCGGATGTCGGCCGAGGACACCTTCTCGCCTCCAATTCGGGCAACCCTGAGTGAACCAAAGGCGTCCGCGGGCTCATCCGCCAGGAGAGCGCGAAGCAATGCCGGCACCAGATAGGTGATCGTCACGCCTTCCGATTGCATGCGGCCGCGAACCGCGCGCAGGCCCACGGCTTCGACCTCCACAAGCTGCAACGTAGCACCCGTAAGAAGAGCGGCAAGGATTTCCCGACAACCGGCGATGGTTGCCGGGCCGGTCAGGGGCAGGAAAACATCCTGCGCATTGATGTGGCACGCGTCGACATATTGCTGCACCCGGCACAGCAAGTTCCGCTGGCTGTTGACAATTCCCTTGGGGCGGCCCGTGCTGCCGGAGGTATAAAGCACGATTGCCGGTGCATCGACAGAAACGGTACGGTGTCCAGCTGGACGAAGCGTTGCCTGCAACGATTGCGCTATCTCGATCCGGGCAACGTGCTGGGGCAGATCAAGGCCGTGGAGGCCTTTGTCGCCAATTATGGCGGAGAGCCTCGCGTCGGCGACGATTTCGTTGATGCGCGAGTCCGGATCTCGCACGTTAAGCGGCACCGACGGTCGACCGGATGCCATGCTGGCCAGCATGGCAACGGTGTACCAGACCGAGTTGGCCTGAAGTATTCCAACCGCATTTCCGTCGGGAACGACGGCTTCAATCCGGCTGGCCAAGGCCTCGACCGCCCGAAAAAGCTCGGAATAGGTCAGTCGGTTGGTGCCGTCGCTGGCGGCTAATTTCTCGGAATAACGCCCGGCGATTTCCCTCAGGTGATCAAAGACCGGAATATCGACGAAGCCAGTTCCCATCCGTTGATGCAGGCGTAGAACGGGCCCGCCCTCGTCAAGAGCATGATCGGGAACTTTTGACCATCGACAAGAGACCACCGCTTGGTAGTCAGCCTGCACCGTTTGAATCGCCCTCGAAGATTCTAAATGCGCCAGAGACATAAGGGCCCCACGCTAGGATTGTTGCCGCTTATCGCCCCGCGGCATGATCTTTTCATCAATCATTCGGATGATGCGCGAGGCGGTCTTGATCGCTTAAATCGTTCGAAGTTGAGCATGCCAGCCTGCGCTCGCTCGGCTGTGCTACCTTACCGAAGTGTCGGGCTGTGCGCTGCGGTCCGCTTCGCCAGTGCCTGAAACGAAGCAGTATGCGAATACTTCCCCTCCAAGCTCATCCGTGACACGAACCCAGTTGTTTTCCCATGTCCTCAGGGTAACCTGGCGTCCTGTTGATATAGTCGCCGCCGTGAACGGGCTGGACGCATTGACATTACTCGCCGCAACCACGTCGTCCCCTTCCATTTGCTCTACCAGGTATGTTTGCATCACTGCTCCTGACTGCAGGGCATGGCCGGTGCAATTGCGTGTAGCTGGAGGCATGACCTTCCAACCGCAGGGAACGGATTTCGTTCCATGCAACAGGCAACCCTGCCGCCGGCAGTCAGCGTTCAGTCGCCCCGCCGCCCCCGGGCAGGACCATGGCCTAGCCGCTGAATGACTTGGTCAGGACTGAGCTATGCTTTGGCGAAGGTGGAGCCTCGCGCTGCGCCGCATGCTTCTGGAACAGTGCAATCTTGTCGGGATAAGTAATCCGGATTTCGCTGTGACACCCCTCGCAGCGATATTTGGATGCAACCTGAAACCAGCGCCCGGGTTTCAGCAAAGCCAATCCGCAACGCGGGCATTTGAACGTCATTTCAAGAGGGCATAGATTCTGACACAGCGGCATTTCGCAACTTCCATAAGAGATATCTAATGTTAGGCAACGGCAGCCGGCCGGAATCGTTCCTAGACGCCGTTCTTTTCGTCAGGCCGATGACCAACCCGGACGCCGGGAGACCATTTGCCCGCGATGCCAGCTTGACTGACGCAGGCCTGAACTCAGGCGCATCCCGCTTTCATGGTGACGTCGCGCCTGAGCGCCGATCGAACGGTTGTCAGAAGGTTTTGTGGGAACTTGTTCACCGGACCTCGGCACCGAGCGTGATCGCTTGGGGCGACGACGGGCCGCACGGTCGACGACACGACCTCTAATCCGGACGCCGAAACAGCGCCGCGCGCCAGCACAAGAAGGACGAAAGCAGCGCAACCAGGCGGCACTCCTTGAGCATCTCGCCTATACCGGTGCGCTCGACAGCCGCGATCCCGACCGAATTGATATGGATATGGAGGCGCTATTGAAGAGAACCGACGCATCCCTTGGGGAATGCGTCGGTTCCAGAAGCTTACGCGTGGCGGATTTCCGTTCCCAGCACCTTCAAACATTCGCGGATGAACGCAGCAAGCGCCGTCCAGCCTTTGGCAGAAACCATTGTCCCGTCCACATAGGCCTCGGTCGGCGACAGGTCGATATAGGTGCCACCCGCCAGTGTCACTTCAGGCTCGCAGGCGCCGAGTGCTGCGACCTTCTTGCCACGCACCACGCCGTCGACAGCGATCAGGATCTGCACACCGTGGCAGATGGTGAAGATCGGCTTCTTGGCCTCGTGGAAATGGCGCACGATCGCCTGCACGCGCTTGTCGGTGCGGATGTATTCCGGGCCGCGGCCGCCCGCGCAGTAGACGGCATGATATTGATCGAGCTGCCTCTCAGCTTCCGAGAAAGTCTTGTTGATCAGCGCATAGTGGCCGAGCTTTTCGGTGTAGGTCTGGTCGCCCTCGAAGTCGTGCAGCGAGGTCTTGATCAGATCTCCGGCGTTCTTGTCCGGGCATACCACGTGGATGGTGTGGCCGACGGCTTCCATGGCTTGCTGATAGACAAAGATTTCGTATTCTTCGGTGAACTCACCGGTCAGCATCAGTATCTTTTTGCCTGGCATGGCTCTTCCTCTCAGTGTTTGAGCTAGGCGAGGCGCAGACCGCGCCCTGCCTTTCGGTGAAATCGGATAGGGTTAGAATGGCGAGTCAGGGAAATAGTATTCCTTGGCGTTGGCTTGGGTGATCAACGGCGCGTCGAGCTTGACGGTGCCACGGACGGGTGCCTGGCCGATCAGGTTGGCGACGGTCATGTAGATCGCGGTCTTGATCATCGACGGCGGATATGGCGTCTCGACCGGCGTCATGGCGTCGCCGTCGATCACCTTCTTGACGATGTCCTTCATGCCGTTGCCACCGAGCGCCAGCTTGATATCGGTCCGGCCCGATTGCTTGACCGCTTCGAGCACGCCAAGCAGCATGTCGTCGTCATTGGCCCAGACCGCATCGATATGCGGGTACTTGGCCAAATAGTCCTGCATCAGCTTGAAGGCCTCGTCGCTGTTCCAATGCGCGTATTGGATGTCGAGGACTTTCAGGTTCGTACCCTTGATCGTGTCCTGGAAGCCCTTGATGCGCTCGTCGTCGATGACGGTCGGAATGCCGCGCAGCACAACGACGTCGCCCTTGCCGCCGAGCTTGTCGATCATGAACTTGGCTGTGTTGGTGCCAACCGCGATATTGTCGCCGGCGAGGTAAAGATCCTGGACGGAGGCGTCAGTCAGACCGCGATCGACGACGGTGATGAACGTGCCCATGTCCTTGATAGCCTTGACCGGCTGAGTCAGCTCTTCCGAGCTGTAAGGCAGGATCACCAAAGCGTCCAGCTTGCGGCTGGCCGACAGGTCCTCAAGCGCGCTGACCTGCTCCGCCGCGGACGGCGACGTCTTCACGACCACCTCGACGTTCGGGAACGCAGCATTGATTTCCTTGGCCGCCGCTTGTGCGTGATAGACGATGCCCGCCGTCCAACCGTGGTCGGCTGCCGGTATCGACACCGCGATGACCTTCTTGTCTTGCGCCATGGCCTGGCCGGCCAGCAGCAGCGCGCCAAGTGTCGCCGCCGCAATCCATTTTCTACTGAACATTGTCTTCTCCCTTGGACCTACAAGAACGTTGATCCGCGTGGTCCGGACGCGGCGCTATTTCGAATTCGAAAACCGCTGGATGAGCATGGCGATGATGATGATGACGCCCTGAACAGCGGCGACGAGGTATTCGGAGACGAAGTCCGACAGCACCATGAGGTTGGCGATGAGCTCCAGGATGACGGCGCCGGCGACTGTTCCCCACACATGGCCCTTGCCGCCGCGCAGCGCGGTGCCGCCAATCACCACTGCGGTGATGACCTGCAGTTCCCAAAGCTGTCCGGTCGTCGGCGTTGCGGCGCCCAGGCGCGGCACGTAGCAGATCGCGGCAATGGCCACGCAGACACCCTGGACGATATAGGCGACGGTCCGTGTCCTGATCACCGAGATGCCGGAATAACGGGCGACATCCTCATTGGCGCCGACCGCCGCGCATTTGCGGCCGTATTTCATCTTGTACAGGATGAAGGATGCGACCGCGGCGACGGCGATGGATATGAGGATTGGAACCGGGATGCCGGCAACCGTGCCGAAATAGACAGGCCGGTAGGCCTCGCGCAGCGATCGGTCGATCGGTATCGTGCCGCCGTCGGTCAGATAGGTTATCAGCGCCCGGAAAATCCCCATCGTGCCCAGCGTGGCGATAAACGGTTCGATCCTGCCGACCGTGACGATGAGGCCGTTGGCAAGCCCGCACAGCAGGCCGACCAGGATCGCCACCGCCATGCCGGCGGGAATAGCCCAGATACCGGCATGCGGCGCCACCGTGTTCATGAACATGATGGTGATGCCGGTGATGAAGGCGGCCATCGAGCCGACGGAAAGATCGAGCCCGCCGGACGAGATCACAAATGTCGCGCCGACCGCGATAATGGCGATGAAGGCGCTGCGAGTGATGACGTTGGCGAGGTTGGTGGCGGACAGGAAATCGTGGTTGATGAGGTAACCCACGACCAGGAGGGCCGCCAGCGCAAGGAAGGGTCCGATGTCGGTCCAACTGACATTGAGATCCAGGGCGCGACGCCTGGGTGCGGATTCGGTCATGACAGCCATTCTGTGCCTCCCTTGGCTTTTGGCCCTGGCTTGGGGCCACTGGTCGCCAGTACCGCCACGTTGCTTTCGGTCATTTCGGCGCCGCTGACCTCGCCGGTGATGCGGCCTTCGCGCATCACCAGGATGCGGTCGCAGATGCCGATCAATTCCTGCATCTCCGAAGAGATGACGATGCAGGCCTTGCCCTTCGCCACAAGCTCCTGGATGAAGGCATAGATCTGCGCCTTGTTGGCGATGTCGATGCCACGCGTGGGCTCGTCGATAATGACCACCGAAGGATCGGTCAGCAGCACCTTCGCCAGCAGCAGCTTCTGCTGATTGCCCCCGGAAAGCTGGCCCGCTTTGGCGCCGAGGCTCTTCAGCCTGATGTCATATGCCTCCACGGCCTGTTCCAGGGCCTTCGCTTCACTGCGCCGACCCATCGAGAGGCCGGGATGGAACACACCGAGCGCCGACAGCGTCAGGTTAGGCGCCAGGTGCTCCTGCAGCAGCAGTCCCTTGCCCTTGCGATCCTCGGTCAGGTAACCGACGCCGGCGTCGATCGCCGCGCGCGGCGATTGGAAATGGATCGACTTGCCCTCAAGTTCGACCTTGGCGGCCGACGGGCGCAGGCCGATAATGCCTTCGAAGAGTTCGGTTCGGCCTGCGCCGACCATGCCGGCGAACCCGAGGATCTCGCCTTTGTGGACCGTGAACGACACGTCCTCCGCATAGCCGGGAACGGAGGCGTTCCTCACGCTCAGCATCGGTACATCCGAAGGCGCTGCGGTCCTTTCAGGATAGAGTGCGGTCAGTTCGCGACCGACCATCAGCCGCGCCATATCCATCTGGCTCAGCGTCTTGCCGGGATAGGTGCCGACCATCTTGCCGTCGCGCAGAACGGTCACCTTGTCGGCCACCCGTTGCACCTCGTCCAACCGGTGGCTGATATACAGCACGGCGGTGCCGTGAGCCTTCAGTCGCAGGACGATCTCCAGCAGGCGCTCGACCTCGCCACCGGTCAGAACGGCGGTCGGCTCGTCGAAGATAACCAATTTATAGTCGTCAAGCAGAGCACGAGCGATCTGCACCATCTGCCGGTCTGCCAGCGAGACGTCGCGCACCAGTGCCCTCGGCGAGACCACGCAACCGATCTGCTCCAGTTTCTCGGCTGCCAGCCGGCGCATGGTGCGGTCATCCACGACCAGGCCACGCGAAAGCTCTCGCCCGAGAAACAGATTGTCGGTGACCGTGAGCCCCTCGGCGAGCAGGATCTCCTGGTGAACCAAAGCGATACCGGCATCCTGTGCCTGGCTGGGCTTGGCAAATTTCACCGCGTGTCCGTTCATCGACAATGTGCCGTGGCTTGGCTCGACATAGCCGGACAACAGCCGCATCAACGTCGACTTGCCGGCACCGTTCTCGCCAATGATGGCGTGGATCTCACCAGGGAGGACGTCTAGGGTGACGTCCGACAACACCGTCACCGGGCCGTATTGCTTGGACAATTGCTGGGCGCGCAGCACCGGTTCGAGCGAACCATGCGCATTGCTGGACAACGTGCTCCCGCCCTCCCCGGCGATATTCGCGGCAATGGACATCCGTTCCGACCTCAATCGAATGCCGGGAGCAGGCGATCGCGCGAGTGCTCTATATGGATGCGCATCGCCTTTGCGGCGGCATCGGGATCGGCAGAGCCGAACGCGGCAAGAATCGCCTCGTGTTCGTCAAGTGCCTCTTCGGTCACACGTGCATGAAACATCAGGCGGAAGATGTGGAAGTGCGTGTGCTGGTGGCTCAACGTCTCGCGGATGAGTTCGTTTTGAGAAAACTCCAAGATCTTGTCGTGGAAGATCGCATCCTGCCTGGCGAAGTTCGAATAGCGTACGCGATCATCCTTGCCTTCGCGGCGTGACATCACGCCGGCGGCTTCGAGCAACACATTGAACTTGGCCTCGTCCATCATTGCGGCGGCCTTCGCGGCGCCATGCGGTTCGAGCAGCAGACGCATTTCGTACAATTCGTCGAAACGGCGCCGGGTGATCTGGGGTGCGGCACGATAACCGATCAAATGCGTCTTGAGCACGAGGCCTTCGCCTTCGAGCCGGCCAAGGGCTTCGCGGATCGGCGTGTGCGAGACGTTGAATTCCTTGACCAGGCTGTCGACTGTAATGCGTGAGCCTGGTGGGATCTTCAGCGCCATCAACTGCGCGAAGATGGCTTCATAGACATCTTCGACGAGACTGTTGGCGCGCTGGATGCGACCAGCTCCAATGGTGGCGTCGCTTGGGTCGGGTAAGTTTGCGGTCTGCATATTTTGCCTCTTGACAGTGAGGACTGCTAACACGATGGTTCCGTCGATGCAATCCTATATCCTATACGATTTTAAAGCGGATATTTTTTAGGGGCGAGAGACACGCTCTTAGACCGTCCGATCCAAGCCCAGTTCAATGCCTCCGTTTCCAGTCAGCCGCCGTCAAAGGACCGATCATGACCCTCTTCGCCGCCCTGCGGTTGCCGCGTGAAATCCTGTTCGGGAAGGGGCAGCGCCATGTGTTGCCGACGGTCGCCGCCCGGTTCGGCCGACGCGCGCTGGTCTGCACCGATGAGCGTTTCGCGGGCACAGCGGTATTCGCCGACATCATCAAGTCCCTTCAGTCAGCCTCGATCGAAGTCCTTGTGCATGACCGCGTTCTGCCCGACGTGCCTCGCGACACGGTCGGCATCTGTGTCGAGGAAGCGAAGGGGTTCAGGCCGGACATGGTGATCGGAATCGGCGGCGGCAGCTGTCTCGATTTCGCCAAATGCACCACGCTGCTTCTCAGCCATGGCGGCAAGCTCCAGGACTATTACGGGGAGTTCAAGGTGCCGGGTCCGACACTGCCGCTGATCGCCGTGCCTACCACGGCCGGCACCGGCTCCGAGGTGACGCCGGTCGCGGTGATTTCCGACCCGGACCGGACGCTCAAGGTCGGCATATCGAGCCCTCACCTTATCGCCGCAGTAGCTCTGTGCGATCCCGAACTGACTATGACCTGCCCCCCCGGCCTGACCGCGATCGCCGGCGCTGACGCGCTGACCCATGCGATCGAGGCCTTCACCGCCATGCGGCGCGGTGAAGACCCCAATCTGCCGCAACAGCATGTCTTCATCGGCAAGACTGCGCTGACCGACCATTTCGCGTTGCTCGCGATAAAACTGCTTGGCAGGAGCCTGGAGAAAGCCTGCAGCGACGGCACCGATGCCGACGCGCGCGCCGATGTCATGATGGGCGCTCTGGCGGCGGGCTGCGCGTTCGGCACCGCCGGCACGGCGGCGGCACATGCCGTGCAATATCCGGCAGGCGCCCTCACCCACACCGCCCATGGTTTGGGCGTGGCGACAATGATGCCTTACGTGATGACCTATAACAGCCGCGTCGCCGCTCACGAGATGGCAGAGATCGGCGCGGCACTTGGCTTGGAGACCAAGGCCAGAACCGCCGCCGAGATGGCAGCCGCCACAATCGAGGAGATCAGGCGATTGTTCGCGGCGATCGGTATTACGCCGACACTGGCGGATTTAGGCCTCCCCGCCGATAAGCTTGACTGGACAGCCGAGCAAGCGCTCGGCATCGACCGCCTGATCAAGAACAATCCGCGTGCCTTCGATCTCGGCACGATGCGACGCCTCGTCCAGGCTGCCCATGACGGCGACCTCGCCGCCTGCGTTATGTGAAAAACGGAACAAAGCGATGAACTTGAACGCTCAGCAACTCGACCAGGACGGCTATGACGTGCGCGGTTTTTCGCACGGGCTCTACATTGACGGCACTTGGCGACCGTCCTCCGACGGTCGGCTCATCGATGTCGTCGATCCCTCCTCCGGGGCGGTGATCGCGGCGGTTCCCGATGCGACAGTCGAGGACGCGACCGCCGCCGTCGAAGCCGCGGCCAAGGCGGCCAAAGGATGGCGGGAGACGGCGCCGCGCAAACGCTCGGAAATCCTTCGGCGCTGTTTTGAACTCATGGTCGAACGCTCCGAAACGCTTGCCATGCTGATCTCCCTGGAGAACGGCAAGGCGCTGCGCGACGCGCGCGGCGAAGTGGCGTACGCCGCCGAGTTCTTCCGTTGGAATGCTGAGGAAGCGGTCCGTATCACCGGCGAGTTCGGCACCGCGCCCTCCGGCAGCAATCGCATCGTGGTGGATTATGAGCCGATCGGAATTTGCGTGCTGATCACACCGTGGAATTTTCCGGCCGCTATGGCGACCCGCAAGATCGCGCCGGCGCTGGCGGCAGGCTGCACTGTCGTCCTGAAGCCGGCAAGTGAAACACCGCTGACGGCCTATGCGCTGGCGGCACTCTACAGCGAAGCCGGCGTGCCTGCCGGTGTCGTCAACGTGCTGACCACGACCAGTCCCGGGCCGCTGACTTCGGCCATGCTCGCCGATCCGCGCGTCAGGAAGCTGTCCTTCACGGGGTCGACGGGTGTCGGCCGAACCTTGCTCGGCGAGGCTTCAAAGCATGTCATTTCCTGTTCGATGGAACTCGGCGGCAATGCCCCGTTTGTCGTCTTCGACGATGCCGAACTCGACGCCGCCCTCGACGGCGCGATGATCGCCAAGATGCGCAACGCCGGCGAAGCCTGCACCGCCGCCAATCGCCTCTATGTACAATCGGGAATTTGTGATGCTTTTGCCGACGGGCTCCGCAAGCGCATGGCGGCACTTAAGGTGGGAGCGGGACCGAATGCAGACACAGAATGCGGGCCGATGATCACCAGAAAGGCTGTCGACAAGATCGACCGCCTGGTCAAGGACGCCGTGGGCCGGGGGGCCAAGGTGCTTTGCGGCGGGTCAATTTCGGAGGAAGAAGGATTCTTCTATCCGCCCACAGTGCTGTCCGATGTGCCGCCCGATGCGGAGATGGCGCACGAGGAGATTTTCGGCCCGGTGGCACCCATCACACGCTTCGACACCGAGGCCGAGGCGATCGCACATGCTAACAACACGGAATATGGCCTGGCCGCTTATATATACACACGCGATATTGGACGCGGCATGCGGGTGGCGTCGGGGATCGAGGCCGGCATGATCGGTCTCAACCGAGGACTGATGTCGGATCCGGCCGCACCATTCGGAGGCGTCAAGCAGAGTGGCCTTGGCCGCGAAGGCGGCCAGCACCACGGCATCGCCGAGTTCATGGAGGCTAAATATATTGCCGTCACCTTCTGAACCGGCAGTCATGTCAAAGGACCCTTTCCGCACGCGCGACCATGTGGCCGACTTTGACGATATCGTGGCCGACATAGTAAGCCGCAGCGCCGAAACCCGGGCGACCCTGCCAATGTCGGCTGATATCGCCTATGGCGAGGGCAAGGCCGAAAGGTTGGACCTGTTCTTTCCGCCCGGCGCGCGCAGGGATCTTCCCGTGCACATCTTCATCCATGGCGGCTACTGGCGCATGTTCTCCAGGAGCGACTATTCTTATGTAGCGAACACAGTCACCAAAGCTGGGGCGATCGCGGTCATCGTCGACTATGCGCTGATGCCCGAATTCAGGATGGCGGCAATCGTCGCCCAGGTCCGGCGCGCCAAACAATGGGTGCTGGACAATATAGCCGCTCATGGCGGTGACCCTGCCCGGCTAAGCGTAAGTGGTCATTCGGCGGGCGCACACCTGGCCTCATTCCTGTTCGAAAAGACGCCAATGCCATCGCGCATACGTGCGGCGCTGCTGCTAGGCGGCCTTTACGACCTCAAGCCCCTTCAGACGTCCTTCGTCCAGCCGCTAATCGGAATCACCGATGAGGAGGCAGCTGCCTTCACCCCAATGACGCGGTGGCATGACCCGGAGACGGCAGCGACCATTCTCGTGGGAGATCAGGAAACGTCACCTTTTCACCAGCAGGCCGCCGACTTCGGAAAGCGCTTGCGCGCGCAGGGGCACCTTGTCTGCGACCTCCGCCTGAATGACCGAAACCACATGAACAGCGTGCGTGATCTGGGCATCAGCGGCACACAATCTGGCGATTGCCTGATGGCGATGATCGAGGGAAACTGCCTATAGGACGGAACCTGGGGAAGCAGAGCCGCTTGACTGCCGGGCCAGACACTCCCGTCACTCAAGAAAGTACCGTCACGGGATCGCGGCACGCTACCGGCATCGGGCTGAGCTTTGCGGCAGGTGAAATCCGGCAGAGGACACAACCGACGATTCCTCATCCTCTTTCTCCACACTGACGAACTGCACAGCGCATCAGAAAATCGAAATTGCCCCTGGCGCCCTGAGTCGCGATGGTCTTAACGCAAGCAGCCGGCTTAGGGCTGTGGAGGAAACGTCGTCGCGGCAAAGCCCCTGGGGCAAGGCCGCTTTGGCACGCCGCTGGTTCAAACCGGCAGCGAGGGAGGAACTGACTTGGCTGGTTCGGGCAAATCCGACACCGCGCGCTTGGGCATCAAAATGTCCCAGGAACTCGTCGTCGGCGCGATCTCGGCCGTCCTGTTCCTGGTGTTCTCGGCGACGCTCAACAATTTCCTGAGCCAGGGCAACATCCTTGCCATTCTCAAGAATGTCTCGATCCTCGGCACGCTGGCCGTCGGCATGGGGTTCATCGTCGTCGGGCGCGGCATCGACCTGACCATGGTGGCGGTGATGGTGGTCGGCGTCGCCTTCAGCATTTGGATCTCCACCTGGGGCGTCGACTTCACGCTGGCCATCATGTGCGGCGCCATCCTGGTCGCGGTCATCGGCCTGTTCACCGGCGTCATGGTGGCAGTGGCCGAAATTCCGCCGATCTTCGCCACCCTTGCCATCGCATCCTCGGTCTACGGCTCTGGCCGCATCGTCTTTGCGTCCGACGTGCTCTATGCCCCCTCCGATATTGGCTGGCTGAAATTCGTCGGCAACGGAACCATCCTCGGCATCCCGATGTCGGTGATCATCTTCGCGGCGGTGGCCGCGCTCATGGGCTTCTTCCTGAGGAAGACCCGCTTCGGCCGGCTGGTCTATGCCACTGGCGACAACCCGAACGCGGCCCGCACCACAGGGCTGCCGACGCGCCCGATCATCGTGACGCAATATGTCATCAGCGCCCTCATTGCCTATACCGCCGGCATCATCATGCTGGGGCTGGTCACCGGCATCGACACCCGCCTCTACAATTCCAGCCTGATCTACGACGTGCTGCTGGTGGTCGTGTTGGGCGGCATCGGCCTCTCCGGTGGCCAGGGCGGCGTACGCAACGTCATCGTCGGCACCATTCTGGTCGGCATCCTGACCAACGGCATGACGATCCTGAACTTCAGCTACACCAGCCAGAATCTGATCAAGAGCGTGATCCTGCTGGGCGCGCTGGCGATCGACGCCATCATCAATCCGCGCGACGAGCAGACCTCGCAAAGCGGCGACATCTGAAACAAGAACCGAGACATAAATCTGGGAGGAGAAACATGAAATTGTTCAAGAACTGCCTGTTCGCGGGCATGACAGCGCTCGCGCTGCTGGGCGCGGCGAAAATCACCACGGCGCAGGAAACCGATCAGGTCGGCCGCTCCACTTATCTCGAGGCGCTCAAGGGCAAGAAGGTCATCTTCGTGCCGATCTCACAGGGCATGGACCTCAACCAGGCATGGGTGGTGGTGTGGCAGCGTCACGCGGCACGCTACGGCTTCAGCCTCGAAGTGCGCGATCCCTCCGGCGACACCAATGCCGGCATCCGCGCCATGCAGGGCGCCATCGCCGAGAAGCCGGACCTGATCATCGTGCAGAACCCCGATGTCCAGACCTACGCACGCCTATTGAAACAGGCGCAGGCGGCCGGCATCAAGGTGCTGCAAGTCAACATGCAGTCGGCCACCCAGACCGACAGTTATGTAGGCAATGACTGGATCGAAATGGGCCGTCTCGAAATGGGCGAACTGGCCAAACACTGCACCGGCCCCAATGCCGTCTCGCACAAGGTGGTCTGGCTCGCCGGTGTCCAGACGGGCGCCGCCAACATCTACATGCGCACCGGCATCGACGAGGTGCTGAAGGCCAATCCCGAGCTGCAGCTCGTCTCCGACCAGCCGGCCGATTACATGAGCGAAAAGGCCCGCCAGATCACCGAGACGGTCCTCCAGCAGCATCCGGACCTGTGCGGCATCATGGGCATCTGGGACAATGCCGAGGTCGGCGCAGGCGCCGCCGTCGCGGCCGCCGGCAAACAGGACCAGGTGACGATCGTTACCAATGGCGCCGGCAGCGCCACGGGCTGCGAGAGCATCAAGAACGGACTGCTCGACGTGATCTTCAACTTTAATGCCCCGATCCAGGCCGAGATCGCCGCACAGCAGATTTCCGAGCTGCTGCAGCAGCCCGAGCGGCAAGCGGGCAGCGAGAAGACCATCTTCTTCGGTCCGATCACCCGCGTCGACAAGGCCAATGCGACCGGCAGGAATTGCTGGAAGCTGGACGAGCTCAAGTAACGGACTTCCTTGATGAGCATGGCCGAAAGCCTTGTGCGCTGGCGCTACCGCCTGCTCCCCGACCACGTGGTCGGGGAGATCCTGACCAAGAAGTGGATCGACAGCGTCATCCCCTTCACGGCGCTGGTCATTTTGTGCGCGATCTTCGGCTCGATCGTGCCGGGCTTCTTCGATCTGGCGACGCTGACCAATCTCAGCGGCCAGACCGCCGAGCTTGGCCTGGTGGTGCTCGGCATGACCATCGTCATGGTGTCGGGCGGCATCGATCTGTCGGTCGGGTCGACCTTCGCGCTCGCCGTGTTGGTCACGCTGTATGGCATGAATGTCGAGCAGTGGAGCTTTGGTACCGGCCTTCTGGCGTGCTTGGGCCTCGGCGTCGTCTGCGGCGCCATCAACGGCTTCCTGGTTGGCTTCCTGCGCATGCGGGCCTTTCTCACCACGCTGGTGACGCTCATCATCTACCGCTCGACCTTCGACATCGTCTTCCCGCAGGTCTCGACGCGGATCGTCACCAGCGGTTCGGATTCGCCGGCCTATGATTTCCTTGGTTTCGGCACGATCTGGGGCGTGCCGACATCCTTTGTGGTCTTCGTCGTCATCGCGCTGATCATCCATCTCGTGCTGTCGCGCGCCCGCTATGGCTGGCGGTTGTTCGCGGTCGGCGGCGCGCGCCGCTCTGCCTACAATGCCGGCATCAATGTGCGCTTCATCTTGTTCAGCGCCTATGTCTTGTGCTCGGTGCTGGTGGCGCTCTCCGGCTTCTTCTTCTCGGCTCGCATCGGCAGTGCTGCTTCCGACATCGGCACCGGGCTCGAACTGCAGGTGTTGACCGCAACCGTGCTCGGCGGCATCTCGCTCGGCGGTGGGCGCGGCTCGGTCGCCAAGGCGCTGATGGGCACCGTCTTCGTGCTTGTCCTGTCGAACAGCCTGCTTGCGCTGGCCGTGCCCGGCCCGGTCAATTTCCTGATTCTCGGCATCGTGCTGCTTTTGTCGGTGCTTCTCGACGTGCGCTGGGTGAAGAACCGCCACAAGATCCTGCGCAGTGTCTACATCTCGCCGACCTTCGCCAAGATGCCGCAGGCGATCTCGACCGCGTCCGGCGCGCCGATGGCGGTGAACGACCGGTTGAAGGACGTCGGCGTCATCGGCCTCGGCTTTCTCGACGGCGCGGAAGATGTGATCTTCGACCGGCAGGACCGCCTCTACACCGGCAGCCGCCAAGGCGATATCCTGCGCTTCCAGCCGCCACACTACACCGACAGCGAAGTGTTCGCACATATTGGCGGCTCGCCGCTCGGCATGGCTTTCGACCGCGACGACAACCTCGTCATCTGCGTCGCCGGCATGGGCCTCTACCAGGTCTCGCCGGCCGGGGATGTAAAACTGCTGACCGCCGAGACCAACCGCTCGCTGACCTCGGTGGTCGACGACTCCACCATGAAGCTCGCCGACGACTGCGACATCCTGCCGGACGGCCGCATCGTCTTCTCGGAAGCGACAGTGCGCTTCGAGATGCATGACTGGTATGCCGACGCGCTGGAAAGCCGCGGCAACGGACGCATCATCGTCCATGATCCCAAATCCGGTTCGACACGCACACTGCTGTCGAACCTCGTCTTCCCCAATGGCATCTGCACGGCCTTCGACGGCCAGTCGGTGCTGTTCGCCGAAAGCTGGGCCTGCCGCATCAGCCGCTACTATTTCGATGGCCCGAAGAAGGGCCAGGTCGAGCGCGTCATCGAGGGCTTGCCCGGCTATCCCGACAACATCAACCGCGCCTCCGACGGCACCTACTGGCTGGCCCTGATGGGCATGCGCACGCCGGCATTGGATCTCTCGCTTGAAATGCCGGGCTTCCGCCGCCGCATGGCGCGGCGCGTATCGGAAGATGCGTGGCTGATGCCCAATCTCAACACCGGCTGCGTGCTGCGCTTCGACGAGAACGGCCAGATCCTCGAAAGCCTGTGGGACCAGGCAGGCGAAAAGCATCCGATGATCACCTCGATGCGCGAGCACAAGGGCATCCTCTATCTTTGCGGCATCTTCAACAACCGCATGGGCACTTTGCCCCTGAAAGGCGTCTATCCCGACTGGTTCAGCTCGGATTCCTACTGGGGCAAAAAGTCATGAGCGGTTTGAACCAGCTTCTTGACCGCTTTCTCGGCCGTGGCGAGTGGGCCGTGACCGTGCCGACGCTCGACGGGCCGTTGCTGCCCAACCAAGGACTGGAGGAAGCCGGCCAATTCGCCGGCCTCGCCGAGGCCGACAATCTCGTGCGCACCGAAAAGGGCCTCCTGGCAAGCAGCGCGAACCGGCTGATGCGCTTTAGCGCCGACGGCCATGCCGAAACCTTGCAGGAATTTCCGGGCGAGATCACCGCACTCGCCCATGCCCGCGGCATGACCGCGATGGCCATCGACGGCAAGGGCGTCGTCATCCGCGGCGGCCTGCATGACGGGCGCGAGGCGACGGGCGAGGAGGCTCGCCGCCTCTCCTGCATCACCGCTCTCACCTTCCTCGACAGCAACACCTTGCTGGTGGCCAACGGCTCGGCCTCAGTGCCGGCGAGCGGTTGGCGTCGCGACCTGATGCAGAAGAGCGTATCCGGTTCGGTCTGGCGGCTCGATCTGAAAAACGGCCGGCTGGAGTTGATCAGGGATGGCTTGGCCTGGCCGGCCGGCATCGCCACCACCGGCTCCAACCGCATCTACGTCTCGGAGGCCTGGCGCCACCGCGTGCTGGCGATCGACCTTGCCACCAAGGCGACGCTGCCCGTGCTGGAGCATCTGCCGGCCTACCCCGCCCGCATCGCACCGGCCTTCAACGCCGGCTACTGGCTGACCTTCTATTCCGTGCGCAACCAGTTGGTGGAGTTCATCCTGCGCGAGGACACCTACCGCACCCGCATGCTGGCGGAAGTCCCCGAGGCCTACTGGATGGCGCCGTCGCTCGGCTCATGGCGCGACTATCGCGAGCCCATGCAAGGCAGCCAGTTGAAGCAGATGAACGTGCTGAAGCCATACGCGGTGACAAGGTCCTACGGGCTGGTGGTCCTTTGCGACCAGAACATGAAGCCGCTGTCGAGTTTCCATTCGCGCGCCGACGGCAAGGTGCACGGGACGCTGAGCGCCTGCGAGCTGGGCGATGACCTTCTGGTCGCCTCGCGCGGCGGATCGCGGATCGTGCGCGTGGCGAGCGCCGCCAGTGGCAAGCGAGGCTAAGCGATGTCGGACGCCAACATCATTGAACTCAGGGACGCCGCCAAGGCGTTCGCGCGCATTCCGGCCTTCAAGAATGTCAATTTCGACCTGCGCAAGGGCGAAATCCATGCGCTGCTCGGGGAAAACGGCGCCGGCAAGTCGACGCTGACCAAGGTCATGGCCGGTGTCTTCAAGCTGACCGAGGGCAAGATGACCTTCGACGGCAAGGATGTGTCCTTCGCCACGCCCGCCGAAGCGCTGCGCGCCGGCATCGCCATGGTGTTCCAGGAAACCAACCTGGTGCCGGCCATGACGGTGGCGCAGAATCTCTATCTCGGCGAAGAGAAGATGTTCAACCGGTTGCGCGGCCTCTACATTCAGGCGCGGCAGTTCCTCGCCGGCATGGGCTTCCAGGTCGACCCGTCCGCGCAGGTCAGCACGCTGGGCGCGGCGCACAAGCAGATGGTGGAGATCGCGCGCGCCGTCCACCACAAGGCCCGCGTCATCATCTTCGACGAGCCGACCGCGACGCTGACGCCCGAAGAGAAAAGCCACTTCTTCAAACTTTTGCAGCGGCTGGTGAAGGAGGGCATCGCCGTCATCTTCATCACCCATGCGCTGGAAGAGGCGCTTGCCGTCGCCAACCGCATCACGGTCATGCGCGATGGTGAGATCGTCGCGTCCGGCGAAGCCAAGGGCTTCACCCGCGCTTCGATCGTGCAGGCCATGGTCGGCCGTACGCTGACCGAAACGCTGCATGGCGAGGTCAAGCGCACGGCGCGGCCCTATGGCGACAAGGTGCTTTCGGTCGAGAACCTGTCCTGCGCCGGCCTGGTGCGCAACTCTTCCTTCTCGGTGTTTTCGGGCCAGGTCACCGGCATGTTCGGCCTTGTCGGCGCCGGCCGGACCGAAATGGCCAAGGTCGTCGCCGGACTGTTGAAGCGCAACATCTTCCACGGCGGCGAGATCCGCCTGCTCGGCAAGTCGGTGCGTTACCGGGTGCCCAGGCCTGCGGTGCGCGACGGCATCGTCTATGTCACCGAGGATCGCAAGGTCGACGGCTTCTTCGAAACCATGACTGCGGGCGAGAACCTTCAAGTGGGTGAACTGACCGAGGGCGCCAATCCCGTCTCCATGGTGTCGCTGGCGCGGGCCAGGCAACTTGCCCGCGAATGGGGCGAACGTCTGAGCCTGCGGCAGACCAGCGACCGAGCCCGGATGATCGAGCTCTCCGGCGGTAACCAGCAAAAGGTCGTGATCGCCAAATCGCTGATCCAGAAGCCTAGGCTGGTGATCTTCGACGAGCCGACACGCGGTGTCGACGTCGGCGCCATCGTCGAGATCCACCAGCTCATCAGCGATCTCGCCGAGCAAGGCATGGCCGTCGTTGTCATCTCGTCCTATCTGCCTGAAATTCTCGCCGTTTCGGATCGCATTCTGGTGGTCAAGCGCGGCCGCGTGGTCGAGGAGATGATGCTGTCGGAGGCCACCGAGGAGCGCGTCATGTTCGCCGCGGTTCATTGAGCGGCTCGACAAGGAAGACACTTTTGCCGGTCAAGCCAGGACCAATGTCTGGCCGGTCCTATTGCCTTGCAATCGGTTCCGCGTCTGAATAGGTCAAAGGGTCAGATCACCCTGCCCGAGCGGATATGCCCAGCATTAACCTCAAACTTCTGCAGACGTTCCTGCTTGCCGCCGAAAACGGCAGCTTCCGTCGTGCTGCCGAGGAGAGCAATCGTTCGCCATCGGCGGTCTCGATGCAGATTCGCGACCTTGAGGAGCAGATCGGCATCTCGCTGTTTATCCGCACCGCACAGCGTGCAAGCCTGACGCCGGAAGGCCAGATCCTGTTCGAGGAGATCGCCAATGTGATGTCACAGGTGCAGACCAGCCTCGACCGGCTGACGGAGGTCGCCGCTCGGCGCAAGGGCAAGGTGCAGATCGCCTGCGCCCCGACGCTCGCGGCAAGCCGGCTGGGCGATATCCTGGCGACATTCAAGTTGCGCTATCCCCGCAGCATCGTCGAGGTCATCGAGAGCCCGCCGCAGGCCGCGCTTGGCCTTTTGCAACAGCAGGAGGTCGAGTTCTACATCGGCCCGGAACTGCCAAACCTGACGGACTTCCAGTTCGAGTCTATCCTCGACGATCCGCTGATGGCCTGCATTCCCACGGAAATATACGGCGGCGAAAAGAAGCTGCTGCTCTCCGACCTGCTGCGCTATCCGCTCATCCTGCTCAACCGCAAAACCGCCGTGCGCGGCCTTGTCGATCGGCTGACGGCGGCGGAAGGCATCGAGCTCAAGCCGCAATACGAGGTCGAAAGCGCACAGACGGCGGTGGCGCTGGTGTGTTCGGGACTTGGCGTCTGCGTGGTGCCCGGCATCGCCATTTCGCGCAATGACGAGCGCATGCGAGTGGTGCCGATCGACCATCGCGACGCCCACCGCTCCGTCGGCATCATCACGGCGCGGGGCTATGTGCACCACTCCTTCTCCGAACAGCTGATGAACCTCATCCGCACCAATTTGCGCGAACTGGCAAACTGAGCATCGCGCCTTCGGACAGGCACCTTGCACGAGCGCCGAGAATAGTGCGGGAACGCCGTCATTCGCAGCCCGGCCTCACCTGAATATCAGCGCACCCTCAGTCGGTCTGGATCCAGACCGATTTGGTCTCCAGATATTCATGCAGATGTTCGATGCCGCCCTCGCGGCCGTAGCCGGACATCTTCATGCCGCCGAACGGCACCGCCGGGTCGATGGCGTGGTACATGTTGACCCACACCGAGCCGGCCTTGATGCGGCGGGCGAGCTTGTGCGCGGTGCCCAGATGGGTGGTGAAAATGCCGGCTGCCAAGCCATAGGGCGTCGCATTGGCCCGCGCCACGGCTTCGTCGAGCGTGTCGAACGGCATCGCCGAAATCACCGGACCGAAGATTTCTTCACGCGCGATGGTCATCTTGTCCGACACCGCGCCGAAGACGGTCGGCGCGATGAAATTGCCGCCGTCGTAGGGCTCGCCCGTCAGTCGAGATCCGCCCGCTATCAGTTCCGCGCCTTCGTCGCGGCCGGCCTTGATATAGCCCACCACCTTGCCGGCCTGCCTGGCATTGATGAGCGGGCCGATTTCGGTTTCCGCCTCGATGCCATGGCCGATGCGAAGCCTGCCGGCAAACTCGGCGACCCGGCGCACGAATTCGTCATGGATTTCGCGCGCCACGAACAGCCGCGATCCGGCGATGCAGATCTGGCCCGAATGCACGAACACCGCCATCGCGGCGACAGGAACCGCCTTGTCGATGTCGGCATCGCGGCAGACGATGATCGGCGATTTGCCGCCGAGTTCCAGGGAAACGCGCTTGAGGTTTGTCACGCCCGCCCGCGCGATGGCCTGCCCGGTCAGCGTCGAGCCGGTGAAGACGATCTTGTTGACGTCGGGATGTTCAGCGAGCCGCGCACCGGCCTCCGCCCCGGTGCCGGTGACGACGTTGACGACGCCGTCGGGAACGCCGGCTTCCTGCATCAGCCTGGCGATCAGCAGCGGCGTCAACGAGGCGTCCTCCGAGGGCTTCAGCACGATGGTGCAGCCGGTGGCCAGCGCCGGCGCGATCTTCCAGATCGACGCGGCGGTCGGAGCGTTCCAGGGGATGATCGCGCCGACAACGCCCACCGGCTCGCGCCTTGTGAAGCTGACGATCTCGCCGGGGATCGAATTGTCTATGGATTCGCCATGCAGCGCGGTCGCCATGCCCGCATAGAAGCGCAGCATGCCGATGACGCGCCGCCGGTTGGCGAGCGTGCGCGTGATCGGCAGTCCCATGTCGAGAGTGTCGGAAACGCTGAGCTCTTCCCAATGAGTCTCGAAGAGATCGGCGATGCGCAGAAGCACGCACTGCCGCTCATAGGGCGAGAATTTTGACCACGGCCCTTCGAAAGCCGTGCGCGCAGCCGCCACCGCCGCATCGACGTCGGCGGCCGAGCCACGCGGGACGGTGGCCAGCACTTCGCCAGTCGCCGGGTTGAGCGCCTGCATCTCCTGGCCGGATTGTGCCGGAACCCACCTGCCGCCGACGAACATCGGCCGGAATTCGCCGTGGTAGAGCGCCGTGGCCTTCGCCCGCGGGTCGAAATTCAGCGTCATCCCTTCCTCCTCACAATTCCGTGGCGACTATGCCTCCGACGCCGGTCGACCTCAAACAAGGAAAGCTAAAAGGGCGTTCAGATAATCGGACTGTGCAATGTACGCGA
Organism: Mesorhizobium sp. WSM4809; assembly: GCF_055811655.1. Taxonomy (NCBI): domain Bacteria; kingdom Pseudomonadati; phylum Pseudomonadota; class Alphaproteobacteria; order Hyphomicrobiales; family Phyllobacteriaceae; genus Mesorhizobium; species Mesorhizobium sp. WSM4809. Next base: position 93,826 of record NZ_JBVVQW010000001.1, on the reverse strand, counting down.
CTTCCCCGATGGTGCCGGCAATGGAGGAACAGATATGAGACTTGCTGGCAAGGTCGCCATCGTCACTGGCGGCGGTTCGGGATTTGGCGAAGGCATCGTCAGGAAATTCGTCACCGAAGGTGCGCGGGTCGTGTTGATGGACCGTGATGGGGCCGCCGCGGCCCGCGTTGCTGCCGAAGTCGGCGAAAATGTGCGGCCAATCACTGGCGACGTCTCGACACTCGCAAGCTTCGAAGCGGCGGCAGACCTGGCCCGCTCGGCCTTTGGCGGTCTCGACATACTGGTCAACAATGCCGGCGTGGCCCAGCCGCCCCTGGCGCTCGAGACGATGGACGAAGAGACGTTCGACCGGATCGCCAACGTCAACATGCGATCCATCTACAATGGCGCCCGTGCGGTCGTTGCGCATTTCAAATCCATCAAATCGGGCGCCATCCTCAACGTCGCCTCCACCGGCGGCGTCTCGCCGCGCCCGAATTTGACCTGGTACAATGCTTCCAAAGGCTGGGCGATTGCCGCCACCCGGGCCATGGCCGTGGAACTCGCCCCCTTCGGCATCCGCGTCAACGCCATCAACCCGGTTGCCGGCGACACGCCGCTTCTGTCCACCTTCATCGGCTCCGGCGAGGAAAACCGCGCCCGCGTCGTCGCCACCATTCCGATCGGCAGGCTGTCTACGCCGGCGGACATGGGCAACGCCGCGGCATTCCTGTGCTCCGACGAGGCCAGCATGATCACCGGCGTCGACCTCAATGTCGACGGCGGCAAGTGCATCTGAGCGTTAGACCATTTGGGAGTTGGCGATGAAGCCTGTCTACGAAATCGCCGTGGTGCATGGCGACGGCATCGGCCCGGAAGTCTGCGCCGCAGCGGTTCAAGTGGTGAAAGCAGCGCTTGGTCCCGGCAACCCCTTGCACTTCAGCGAATACCCGGCCGGAGCCGAGCATTTCCTGAAGACCGGCCAGAGCTTTCCCGAGCCGACCTTCCAGGCCTGCCGCGCGGCGGACGCCATCCTGCATGGTGCGGGCGGCTTGCCGGGCGTCGTCCATCCCGATGGAACCGAAGCAGGCCTGGATTTCACGCTGAGGCTGCGCTTCGAACTCGATCTCTATGCCAACATCCGCCCCGTCAGGCTCTTCGAGGGCGTGCCGAGCCCGTTGAGCGGCGTGAATGCCGGAGATATCGACTACATCATCTTGCTGCGAGAACAGCGAAGGGCTTTACGCCGCGCGGGGATCGGGCGCGCTGTTGCGCGGCGAAGTCGCGGTCGACACCCTGGTGCAGACCCGTTCCGGCATCGAGCGCATCGCGCGCAAGGCCTTCGAACTGGCGCGCCAGTCGGGCGGCGCGCCCCGTGACGGCGTGCGCCGGGTCACCTGCTGCGACAAGGCCAACGTGCTGCGCAGCTATGCCTTCTTCCGCTCCGTCTTCGACGAAGTGGCGAAGGACTATCCCGATATCGCGACCGAGCACGCGCTGGTCGACGCCATGGCGATGCATCTCGTGCTGAAACCGGGCCATTTCAACGTCATCGTCAGCGAGAACATGTTCGGCGACATCCTGTCCGACCTCGCCGCCGCGACGGTGGGCGGGATGGGCATGGCGCCTTCAGCCGAGATCGGCGCGGCCAACGGCTTCTTCCAGGCCGCGCACGGCTCGGCGCCCGACATTGCCGGCCAAGGTATCGCCAATCCGTATGGGACGATCCTGTCGGCAGCCTCGATGCTCGACTGGCTCGGCCACAAGCATGGCGACGAGAGGCTCAACCAGGCCGCGGCGCGCATCCGTCGCGTGACCGAGGACTGCCTGGCCAACGGGCTTCTGAGCGCCGACCTGAAAGGCAGGGCGTCGACCAGCGAGATAACCCGCTCGATCTGCGACCGGCTCGCGGCAGCGGCGTGACTGATGATCAAGGTGAAGATAGATCTTGTTGGACCTCGCAAGGTCGGCCAGACGCTCATGCGCCGGATATTCATTGCCGACCGGCACGAGGGCGAGGCTTGAGATGGGCGCTCTCGATCGCCAGGTTTCGGTCGAGGATTTTCGCAGGCTTGCCCGTCGTCGCCTGCCGAAATCCATCTTCGAATTCATCGATGGCGGGGCGGGGCAGGAACTCACCCTTAACGCCAACCGAAGCGATTTCGAAAAGATCAGACTTTTGCCGCGCGTGCTTACCGATGTTTCGCATCCGAACGTTTCCACGACGCTCTGGTCCGAGACCTTGCCGACACCGCTCGTGATCAGCCCGATGGGTTCCTGCGCGCTGGTCAAGCCCGGAGCCGACATTGCCATCGCGAGGGCGGCAACCGCTCGCGGCATCCCCTACACACTCTCCACCATGGCCACGGCCAGCATCGAAGGCATGGCGCGAGCCGTACAGGGGCCGCTGTGGTTCCAGCTTTATGTGCTCAAGGATTTCGACTTCAATCGCCAACTGGTCAGGCGAGCGGAAGAATTTGGCTATTCGACGCTGGTGGTGACCGTTGATCTGCAAGCCGGGGGCAAGCGCGAAAAGGATCTTAGGAACGGCATATCCATCCCACTGCGGCCTTCGGCCCGGCATCTCTGGGAAGGCATGCTTCATCCTGGCTGGTCGCTGCGCCTGCTGAGCGGCGGTCTGCCCCAGTTCGAGAACGTCCGCGGCTATCTCGGTGACAACAGCGCCAGCCTGACGATCGCCGCGCGTGTTGGCGGCAGCCTCCATGCAGGTTTCGACTGGGACGATTTCCGCCAGATCCGCGACTGGTGGAAAGGCCGGCTGCTGGTCAAGGGCGTCCTGCACCCGGGCGACGCGTCGCGACTGGTCGCGGCTGGTGCCGATGGCATCTGGGTGTCCAACCATGGAGGCCGTCAGCTCGACGGTGCTGTATCGAGCATCGATGCCCTGCCCGCCATCCGTCAGGCACTTAGCGCCCAAGTCCCGATCCTCATCGATTCCGGTATCCGCACGGGCACGGACATCATCAAGGCCAAGGCACGCGGCGCCACCGTCGCGGCGATCGGCCGGGCCGCCCTGTTCGGCGCCGTGGCTGGCGAGGCCGGTGTGGCCAAGGCACTCGATATCATCCTGGACGAAGTGGTGACTTGCCTCAGGCTCTGCGGAATCCCCCGTTTTCAGGAAGCGGGATCAGAAATCATAGCATAGCGCCAAGACGTGTGCTCACGCTTGGTCGCAAAGTTTCAGCCACCAATTGCCGCCCTCGCACGCCGCTCTTCCCAGGCCCAAAAGCCGCCGTCCATCCAGACGACGGCAGCCATTCAGAAAGCGTTTGTTTGATGCACACGCGCTGGCGACAGCGTTATGAAATTCGAAAGGCTGCGCAGTCGGATAGGCGGACTAAACTCCGCCGCCCGGTGCTGTTTTCGGTTCCATCCATCCGTTCTTCAGGACATCGCGAAGCACGTTCCGAGTGTCTTCGCCCGCTGCCGTTGCGCCGCTCGCCCAAGCGATCGCCAGTGCTCCGAAAAAGATGTCGCGCCCGGTCATCGTCCGTCGTGCAAGCCCTTCGTCCTGTGCAGCCTTCAGGATTCGCTCCGTCGTCGCGATGACAGCATGGCAGGTCGGCGTCAGCGGGGATTCTACTCGGCAAGCGGCCCGTAACGGTTCAGGCAAGCCCTCATAAGCCAGCATCCAGTCGCCGAGAGCTTCAACCCAGAGTTCGAGTGCGCGGCCTGCATCGCTCTCCCCGGCTTCGATTTCAACGCGACGATGGTCGAGGCTTTCATAGTGAAGAATTAGCAGCGCAGCCAGGAGGGCGTCTTTGTTTGGAAAATGGCGGTAGAGCGTCCCTGCCCCCACGCCCGCCAGCTTCGCGATAGCATCCATCGAGACGTCAACACTGTCGTTGCCGAACGCTTGTCGCGCCACCTCGAGAATGTGCGCCCGATTGTGTTGCGCGTCCCTGCGGAGGGCTGACGTGATCGACGATTGAAACATGACTGACCTTTGAACCCTTGAAGATCGGAGACACTCTCCGTATCTAAAGTCGAAGCGGAGATAGTCTCCATATATCCCGTGGTCGACTGTTCTAACAGGTCGGCATGAGCCGGCGAAACGAGGACGATGATCAGGCAGATGATACCGGCATGCATCTGGGCAACGGTACGGCAACCTGCCTGGGGCCTGGCGCGCGGTCAGTAGATGCCGCGAGCAAGCTATACGAAGTTCGAGGCGGGCTGTTCCATCGGGGGTTATGGCGGCACCACCCTGCGCGACCATCTGGATGTCCCGCTCAACACGGGATCGATCCGCGCATCATGCGCTGAGCTCACAATCACAATTACCTGGAAGGAAATCGACATGAACATCGGCATTATCGGCGCGGGAAATATCGGCACCACCCTCGCACGAAAGCTGACAGCGGCCGGACACGCGGTGAAGCTGGCGGGCTCGAAGGGGCCTGATGACATCCGCGAGAAGGCGATGAAGGTTGGTGCGCTCCCGGTTGCCGCGCACGAAGCAGCCAGGGATGTCGAGGCGATCGTTCTATCGATCCCGTTTGCGAAGATTCCCGATGTCGCCAACATCTTTGCCGATGTACCAGCCGACGTGGTCGTGATCGACACCTCCAATTATTATCCTATGCGCGACGGGAACATCGCGGAGGTTGACGATGGCAAGCCGGAAAGCGTCTGGTCCAGCGAACAACTCGGCCGGCCGGTGGTCAAGACGTTCAATGCGGTCCTCGCCCAAACGCTCGCCGAAGGTGGCGGAACGGCCGAACGGATCGCGATCCCCGTCGCAGGCGATGATGCGCATGCCAAAGCGATCGCACGCGAACTGGTGAACGAGACCGGTTTCGACGCACTTGATGCCGGCGATCTCGCGAGTTCCTGGCGCCAGCAACCGGGCACGCCAGCCTACTGCACGGAACTGACGTTGCCTGATCTTCAGCATGCGCTGTCCACGGCGGAAAAGGCGCGCGCACCCGGAGCTCGCGACGCACTGATCAAGGGCTTCATGGAGGCGACGACCCCCCTCCGCCACGAGCAGATCGTAGCCCGCAACCGTGAAGTCACCGCCCTCCGATGAGAGACTTTTCCGATTCCGGCCCGAGGTGGTGACCAAGAAGACTCTCCAAGAGTTCCTTCTGTTTGTCGGGAACAACCTGCCAGCGACGATGACGAGGCCGGCGTGAACCGGCTCTTTAGAGTTTTGTGAAGCCCTTGGCGTTATTTGCGACAAAGGTGAAATCCCCCTTGATGATGCGAGGCATCAACTCCCACGCTCCGCTGCTCAACCAGCGAGCCTGAGCCATAGCGCCTGCCTGACGGCAGGCGGTTAGCCGCCGCCGCCCATGGTCACGGACATGAAGGCCCGGAAGGCCGCCGCGGCCGGTTCGATTGATCTGTCCCGCGACCAGGCCAGGCCGACATCCATGGTAGGAATGGGCTCGACAAGCCCGCGCACTTCGATGCGCTGCCCCTCCAAGGACCAGGGGCGGTAAACCATGTCGGACAGGACAGTGACCCCCATGCCGGCAGCCACGAGCGACCGCACGGCCTCGACCGAACTGGTGGTAAGGACGGCGCGAAGCGAAAGCCCCGCGGCATCCCAGTAACGGGCGGCCGTCGTACGTGCCTCGTCAACCGTCAGCATAACATAATCTTCCGCCGCCACATCGGCGAGGCTGATTTCCTGCCGCGCGAGCAGATGATGATCAGCCGAAAGCCAGAGCCGGCGGTTCGACCGCATCAAGACCTCCTGCGCCAACTCCTTGGTGTGCTCCAGGTTGGACACCAGCATCACGGCCATGTCGATGTCCCCGCACATCAACCCGCTTTCGAGAGCGTCTCGGGGCAGTTCCAGCACCTCGACCTCGATCTCGGGATAGGTCTTTCGAAACCGCGCGTAGTGGCGCGACATGTAGTAGCCGACGACCGTGTAGGTCATGCCAAGCCGCAGCTTGCCCGCCAGGCCTTTCCTATCGCGCAACGGGCTTCGGACGGCGGCAGCGACGGCCCCGGTGATAACACGCGCATGTTCAAGAAACCGCGCGCCCTCCATAGTCAGTCTTACGCCAGCGTGGTTACGCTCCAAAAGCCGTACGCCCAGGTCAGCCTCAAGCGTCTTTATCGCCGCAGTGACGGCCGATTGCGAGATGTTGAGTTCCACCGCAGCATGACTGACCTGTCCGCTCTCGGCGGTCGCGATAAAATAATCAAGCTGTTTCAAGGTGATGGTCATGGTGCGCTCCGGCCCAGAACCATTATCTGTTTTTTTGATATGACAATCAATAAACTACTATTTCACAAACGCCCTCGCATGCGCAAAAAATGCTGCAACGCCGCAAAGACGGCAGCTTCGAGGGGTAACAATGCGATGGCGGTGACGCTAAACTGCGACATGGGCGAAAGCTTTGGCCTCTACAAGGTTGGCGATGATATGGGCATGATGCCCATCATCGACGTTGCCAATGTCGCCTGTGGTTTTCATGCCTCCGATCCGGATCACATGCACGCCGCCGTCCGCAGCGCCAAGGCGAGTGGCGTAAAGATCGGCGCCCATCCAGGCTTGCCCGACATTCAGGGTTTCGGCCGGCGCGAGATGCGGATGACCCGCGAAGAAGTCAGGAACACCATCATTTACCAGGTGGGAGCGCTTGCCGGCTTCCTCAGGGCCGAGGGTGTGGAACTCCACCACATCAAGCCGCATGGCAGCCTCTACTTCATGGCCATGCAGCAGGAGGCAATCGCCCATGGCGTGTGCGACGCGGCAGAGATTTTCGGCGTACCCCTCTTCGGCATGACGGGCACCCTGCATGAGAAGATCTATCAAGAGCGCGGTATCCCATTCGTCGCCGAGTTCTATGCCGATCTCGACTACGATGCCTCCGGCAAGCTGATCTTGACGCGCGTCCATGACGCCAAGGACCCCGCAGAGATGGCCGAGCGGTGCGTGCGCGCCATCAGGGAGGGCGAGGGCACGGCAGAGGACGGCGGTTTCTTCCCCGTACGCTGCGAAACCATCTGCGTGCATTCCGATACGCCGAACGCCATCGAAATAGCCAGGGCCGTGCGCACCGCAATCGCTCCCTGGCACTGAACTCGACCAACCCGCCCGCGCAGGCGGTTCCAAATTAGTCTGTCTGCAGTTTTCCGGAGCTTTTTATGGCCCAGATTCTTTCGCCTCTTCCCGGCACTTTCTATCGCAGCGCTTCGCCAGACCAGCCGCCCTACAAGGCGGATGGCGACGCGGTTTCCGCCGGAGACGTAATCGGCCTCATCGAAGTGATGAAGTCGTTCCACGAAGTGAGGGCCGAGACGGCCGGTACGAACATCCGCTTCGTTGCCGACAATGAAGACCCGATCATGGCCGGCGCACCTATCGCGGATCTCGACTGATGCTGAAAAAGCTTCTGGTTGCCAACCGGGGCGAGATAGCGGTCAGGATCATCCGGGCCGCGCAAGATTTGGGGATCGCCACCGTGGCGGTGTATTCGGCCGCAGACGCCGAGTCGCTCCACGTCCAGCTTGCGGACGAATCGGTCAACATCGGCCCACCAGCAGCAAAGAAGTCCTATCTCAATGTCGAAGCAATTCTGAAGGCTGCCCGCGACACCGGTTGCGACAGCGTTCATCCTGGCTATGGTTTCCTTGCCGAGAATGCCGCGTTTTCCGACGCGGTCACAGGCGCTGGATTGGTCTTCGTCGGCCCGTCGGGAGATGCGATCCGGATGATGGGAGACAAGGTCTCGGCGCGATCGGCCGCCGCCGCTGCAGGTGTCCCTGTGGTGCCTGGCTCGGCTGGCCGGGTCGAGGGCCTCAAGGCTGGCCACGAGGTGCTGACCGCAACCGGTTTTCCGGTGATGATCAAGGCGGCGGCAGGCGGCGGCGGGCGGGGCATCCGCATCGCCAACTCGCTCGCCGAGTTCGAACAAGCCTTTCCTCAGGCCGAAGCAGAAGCCCTCGCCGCCTTTGGCGACGGTGGCCTCTACATGGAAAAAGTGATCGGCAAGGCCCGCCATATCGAGGTGCAGGTGCTGGCAGATGGAAGCGATGCCATTCACTGCTATGAGCGGGAGTGCTCGCTGCAGCGGCGACGCCAGAAGGTTTGGGAGGAGGCGCCGTCGCGCGCACTTTCAGACAGGCTGCGCGAGGATCTCTGCGCTTCGGCGGTCGCTTTGGCCAAGGCGGTCAAATACTCTGGTGCCGGCACGGTAGAGTATCTTTATGACGATGAAGCAGATCGCTTTTACTTCATCGAGATGAACACCCGTATCCAGGTCGAGCACCCGGTCACCGAAGCGATCACCGGCATCGACCTCGTTGCGGAGATGCTTCGCATCGCCGGCGGCGAGAAGCTGCGGATTCGGCAAGGCGATGTCTCCGTCAAGGGGCATGCGATCGAAGTCCGACTCAATGCCGAAGACCCGGCGAAGGAGTTCGCTCCATTCCCTGGGCAGGTGGCCGAGCTTCGCATTCCCGGCGGTCCGGGCGTACGCTTCGATTCGATGCTCTACCAAGGCTATCAGGTGCCGCCCTTTTATGATTCGCTGCTTGCCAAGCTGATCGTGCATGCAGAAACGCGCGAGGCGGCGATAGTGCGCCTGATCCGCGCGCTCAACGAGTTGAAGATCGGCGGGCTCAAGACCACCAAGCCGCTGTTTCTTGCGCTGGCCGCCGATCCGGCGGTACGGGCGGGAGACGTGCATACCCGCTGGCTGGAAGGCTGGCTCATCGAAAACGCCGCAACATTGGCGGGTTAAGGAGGACCGATGTCGATACGATTCAACTTCGGCGGTGACGAACATATCTTCGGCGAGGTGTCCGAAGAAATGTCGCTCACCTCCTTCTTTACCGGCCTTTCGATGACGAACGCGGTGCGTACGGCAGGCATCCGAGGTGTCACCGAGATCTGCCCAGCCAACGCCAGCTTCCAGATTCGCTTCAACCCCGACATCGTCAAGCCGCAGGATTTGCTCAGCGAACTGAAGTCGATGGAAGAGGCGGCCTCGAAGGCGGACCCGGTGCTGAAGACCCGGATCATCGAACTGCCGGTTTATTTCCAGGATCCATGGACGCGTGAAACCTGCCTGCGCTTCCGCGAGCGCCATCAGGACCCCTCCTCCACCGATCTTGAATATTCGGCACGCATCAACGGCTACGCCACGGTGGAAGAGTTTATCACGGCATATTCCGGCCAGCCCTGGTTCGTGTCCATGGTCGGCTTCGTCGCCGGACTCCCCTTCCTGTACCAGATGGTTGAGCGCAAGAAACAGATTCAGGCGCCGAAATACTTGCGTCCACGCACCGACACTCCCAAGCTCACCATTGGCCATGGCGGCTGCTTTGCAGCGATCTATTCGGTGCGCGGCGCTGGCGGCTACCAGATGTATGGCATAACCCCGGCTCCGATCTACGACCCGACCAGGAAGGTGCGCTACCTCTCAGATGATATGTGCCTGTTCGAGCCAGGCGACATCGTCAAGTTCAAGGCCATTGGCCGCGATGACTACGACGCCACGCTGGAGGAAATCGAAGCCAATCGGTGGCAGCCGACGGTTCGCGAGTGCACCTTCAGCCTGAAGGACTTCAACGGCGATATTTACGGCACCAATGCAAAGCTGATGGAGCTTATCAATGGCCGTTAAGGTAATCTCACCCGGCCTCTCCACTTCCGTGCAGGATCTTGGCCGACCGGGCCACTACCATGTCGGCATTCCAGAAGGTGGCGGCATGGACCGCTTTGCCACACGCATCGCAAACCTGCTTGTCGGCAACGATCCGGGTGCCGCGGTGCTCGAAGCCACCTTCATGGGCCCCGAACTCGAATTCACCCAATCCGCGGTCGTCGCCGTCACGGGAGGAGAACTCCCCCCCAAACTCAATGGCGAGGAACGGCCGACCTGGGAAAGTTTTCCGGTGAAGGCCGGTGACCGGCTTTCCTTCGGCTTCCTCAAGGGCGGCGCGCGCGCTTATCTGGCCGTCTCCGGCGGTATCGACGTACCCGTGGTTCTCGGTTCGCGCTCGACTTACATTCTGGGCGCACTCGGCGGCCATCAGGGCCGCACGCTGAAGGCGGGTGATGAGCTTCCCCTCGGCGAGGGTTCCGGCAAAGCCGGTCTTTCACTGCCTGCAAATCTGCGCCGCGCGGGCAATAGTCCGGCGGAACTCAGAATGCTTCCCGGCATGTACTGGCATCGGATCACTGAAGCTGCCGGCACTCGGTTCTTTGAGGAAACCTGGAAGGTCGCACCCGAAGCCGACCGCATCGGCTATCGCTTCCGGGGTGGGACGCCGCTGGAATTCGTCGAGCGCGAGCAGCCTTTCGGTGCGGGCTCCGACCCCTCGAACATCGTCGATGCCTGCTATCCCTACGGATCCGTCCAGGTGCCGAGTGGCACGGAGCCGATCGTTCTTCACCGGGACGCGGTTTCGGGTGGCGGGTACATGATGCTGGGCGTGGTGATATCGGCCGACATGGACCTTATCGCCCAGCTCCAGCCGCACACCCCGGCGCGCTTCGTTCCGGTGACGCTGGAAGACGCGCTTGCCGCGCGAACCGAACAGCGCGCCGCGCTGGCGCGTGCTGAAGGGCATCTGGCCGGCTGACGTCAGCCGGGAAAATGCCGGCGGAGGAGCCGGTGGCGAGGAGATCGGCCGGCCAAAACCGACCGTGCGTGGCGGAAGACAAAATCCGGTGCGCGAAACGACAAGACGACGCCGGGCAACGGCGTGAATTTGGCACCCGAGCAGTCCGCTAGAGACCGCCGGAACCGACAGGGGAAGACATTTGCAACGTGACTGGCCGCAAGGCCGGATGCTTCGCGCCTTTCCGTCGGTAGAAAGAAGGAAAGGGTCATGAGTCATCTGAGCGCGGAGAATGTCTCGGTATCGTTTGCGGGGCTGAAGGCCCTGTCATCGGTAGACCTCCAAATTACGCCCGGCCGCATCAGTGGCCTCATCGGCCCGAATGGCGCTGGCAAGACCACGCTCGTCAACGTGCTGACCGGCTTCCAGGCACCGACGGAAGGCACCATCAAGCTCGACGGGGCAGCACTCACAGGTCTCAAGCCGCATCAGGTCCGGCGGCGCGGCATTGCCCGCACCTTCCAGGGTGGGCGGCTCTTCCGCGACCTGCCTGTGCTGGACAATTTGGAGGTAACCGGCGTTGGTCTGGGAATGAGCCGGCGCGCTGCCATCGCCGAAGCGGAAGCGATGCTCGACTGGATAGGCATCGGTGCGCTGGGCACCCGCATCGCCGGAACGTTGCCATATACGGACGAGCGCCGCGTCGCCATTGGCCGCGCCCTGATGGGACGGCCCGCGTACATCCTGCTCGACGAGCCCGCGGCTGGCATGAGCGCGCTGGAGGCGCGGGAGCTTTCGGCCCTGATAAGACATATCGCCAGCGATCTCGGCTGTGGTGTCCTGCTCATCGAGCACAATGTCGGGCTGGTGCTCGGCCTTTGCCAGCATATCGTCGTGCTCGATTCCGGAGCGATCATCGAGGAAGGCCCGCCTGCCGCGATCCGCGACAGCGAGAAGGTGCGCCACGCCTATATGGGCACGGCCGCGAACACCGACCTGCCTGTGCTGGAGGCGATGGAATGAGCCTGCTCGCCCTTTCCGATATCACTATCCGCTACAGCCGTCTCACGGCGGTCCGAAATGTCTCCTTCTCCATGGACGAGGGAGAAATCCTGTTCATCACCGGCCCGAACGGAGCCGGGAAGTCTTCGCTGCTGCGCGCGATCGCCGGTGTTACGCCAGTGGCGGGCGGCCGGATCGACCTTGCAGGTCATGAGATCACCGGCCAGGCGCCGGAGAACATCGCCCGGCTCGGATTCTCCATGGTGCCGGAGGGGCGCGATGTCTTCGGCTCGCTGACGACCGAAGAGAACCTTCTGGTCGGAACCGGCATGCACGCCCGCGAACGCGGCTGGCGCAGCCGAGCGGCCGACGAACTCGAAGCCGTCTACGCAACCTTCCCGATGCTGAAAGAGAGGCGGCATGGGCAGGCGGGATTGCTGTCCGGCGGGCAGCAGCAAATGCTGGTCATCGGACGCGCGTTGATGACCAATCCGCGGCTTGTAGCCATCGACGAGCCTTCGCTGGGCCTCGCCCCCAACATCAACGACCAGGTCTATGAGCGGCTGATCGCGCTGCGTGCGCAGCGCCAGCTCACGCTCCTGATCGTTGAGCAGAGCTCGGCCCGGGCGATGATGGTGGGCGGGCGGATGATCCTGATGCGTGGCGGACAGATCGTGCTCGATGGCGACGCGCGGACGCTCGGCAACGGCGAGGCGATCCAGGCTGCCTATTTCGGTTACGAGGACCACTGAGATGCTCCAGATCCTGTTCGACGCACTCTCGCTTGGTTCGCTCTACGCGCTTGGGGCGCTTGGCATTGCCCTCATCTTCGGCGTCATGCGGCTGGTGAACTTCGCGCATGGCGACGTCATCGCCTTCTGCGTCTTCGCGCTGCTATGGCCCTCAACAGACGCCATGGCCATCGTCTTCGCTGGCCAATTGCCGTGGTACCTGCTGGTGCCCTTCGTGCTCCTTTGCGGGGCCGGGCTGTCGGTGCTGTGCGAAATCGTTGTCTTCAGGCGGTTCCGCCAGGCAAATCCGGCAACCATGATGATCGCCTCCTTCGCGCTCGGTTTCGTCATTCGCTACTTCCTGCTCATGCTTTTCTCCAGTCGGCCGAAATCGATCTCGCTGCTGCCCGAACTGTCCCAGCCGGTGGAGATCCTCGGTGCCAGGCTTCCCCTCCTCCAGCTCATAACAATCGTCGCCACGATGGTCATCCTGATCGGCCTGACACTGTTCCTGCGTCAAACCCGCTTCGGCCTGGAGATGCGGGCGGCGGCCGAGAACTTCTCGATGGCCCGCATGCTGGGTGTGCGTGCGAACCGGGTTATCATGGGCGCGTTCGCGCTCTCCGGCGCGTTGGCCGCCGCCATTGCACTGATCTTTGGCGCCCAGACAGGCACGCTGGACATCCAGATGGGCGCCTCGATCATGTTGATGGCCTTCATCGCCACCGTCATTGGCGGCCTCGGCAGCCTCGGGGGAGCCGTGCTCGCCGGCTTCTTGCTGGGTGCCGCCTCGGTGATCATGCAGGTCATGCTGCCCATCGACGCCCGGCCGTTCCGCGATGCCTTTGTCTATGGAGCGGTCATCCTCGTTCTCCTCTTCCGCCCGCAAGGGCTTATTGCCGCGCGCGGCACCAAGGAAAGGGTCTGATTTCATGGGTGTCGCCGCCTCCCTCACCAACTCTACCGCTGCCGGTGCCGCGGCTGCCGAGCGAAAGCCCGCCCGCTTCGCGCTTGCCCGCCGCACAATCCTGACGCCGGTCCTGCTTTCTCTGCTGCTGCTGGCCATCGCGCTGATCACGGTGATGACCGGATCGCGGCCCTTCAACCAGACGGTGATCGACGTGTTCGTCCGTGTCATCCTCGTCGTGGGCCTATACATCTTTATCGGAAATTCGGGCGTTCTCAGCTTCGGGCATATCGGCTTCACCTGCCTTGGCGCCTACGCGGCCGCATGGCTCACCATCAATCCGATGATGAAACGCGGTTCGCTGCCGGGATTGCCCGAATGGCTGCTGGCGACCCGTTTGCCGTACTGGCAATCGGCCGTGCTGGCGGCATTGTTCGCCGCCCTCGCCGCTCTCATCTTCGGGCGGGTGCTGATGCGGCTATCGGGCATCGCGGCTTCGATCGCGACCTTCGCGATGCTCGCCATGATCAACACAATTTATTCCAACTGGGAGAGCGTGACCGGAGCGACCTCATCGGTCGTCGGCATTCCGATCGTGCGCATGATCTGGCCGTATCTCATCGGCGCCGTGGTCGCAATCTTCATCGCCTGGGCGCACGCGATCTCCCGGTCCGGCCTGGCCCTTCGTGCTGCCCGCGACGAGCCCACCGCCGCCGCGGCTTCCGGTATCGACATTCCCAGGGAAAGACTCGTGGCGTTCGTCGTATCGGGCGCGGTGATGGGGCTGGGCGGTGCGCTTATGGCTCATTCCATCGGCGTGGTCACACCCGATACATTCTATCTCGGTCTCACCTTCATCACCCTTTCCATGCTCGTCGTCGGCGGCATGGGCAGCCTGTCGGGGGGGGTGGTGGGTGTCGTCCTGCTGTCCGCCCTGATCCAGGCGCTGCGCTGGCTGGAGGCAGGCGTATCGCTCGGCGAGTCCACTTTCGCCCTCCCGAAAGGGGTCCAGGAAATAGCCCTCGGCGTCATCATGATCGTGATCCTCGCGCTTCGCCCATCCGGACTCATGGGCAACCGCGAGCTCACCTTACCTCGCAGCAGTCGCAACAAGTGACCGGCGGCACAAGCCCGACCGGAAAACAAAAAAGGAGACGTGCATGACATACAAAATGAGAATTGTCGCAACCGCTCTGGCCTCGATGTCCATCGCATATCCGGCGCTGGCCGATGACAAGACTATCGTCATCGGCTTCGCCACTGCGGAGTCGGGCTTCATGGAAGCTTATGACAAGCCTGCGCAGGAGGCGGCCTTGATCCGCATCGACGAGATCAATGCGGCTGGCGGCCTGCTTGGAAAGCAGATCAAGGTTGTCAAGGCCGACACCAAGTCCGACCGGGCCGAAGGCGCCAAGGCGGGCCTCTCCGTGCTCGACCAGGGTGCGGATCTCGTGGTCGTGTCCTGCGATTACGACTTCGGATCGCCGGCTGCGCTCGCGGCCGAGGACGCGGGCCGTATCTCCTTCTTCCTGTGCGCGGAATCGGTCAAGGCCGGTATCCAGGGTGTCGGCCCGCACAGCTTCTCCGCGTCGGTGCTGGCGGCCGTGCAGGGCGCAACCATGGCCGAGTGGGCATTCAAGGAAAAGGGCGCAAAGGACTTCTACCGTCTGCTCGATACCTGGACGGCCTACAACAAGGGCATCTGCGACGGCTTCGACTGGATGATGCCGAAGCTCGAAGCCCAGGGCGCGAAGCTTGTCGGTGAAGACACCTTCAAGAACGAGGACGCCTCCATCGCCGCGCAGATCACCCGCATCAAGTCTCTGCCGAAGGAGCCGGATGCGATCATGCTTTGCACGATGATGCCGGGCGCTGTCTCGGCCATCAAGCAGCTTCGCGCCGCGGGTATCAACTCCATGATCCTGAATGGATCGGGCGTCGACGGTAGCTATTGGCTTTCGGCTGTGCCCGATCTGACGAACTTCTACGTCCCCGTTCAGGGATCGATCTATGGCGACGATCCCAATCCGGCCGTGCTGAAGTTCAATGCCACCTACAAGGCGAAGACAGGCGCCGATCCCTCGAGCCAGTATGTCTTTCCGGGTTACGTCATGGTCGACGTCTGGGCCAAGGCGGTGGAGCGTGCAGGCACGGCCGATGCCGACGCGGTCGTCGCGGAACTGGAAAAGATGAAGAATGAGCCGACGCTGTTCGGGCCTCGTACCTTCTCGCCGGAACTGCATCACCAGAACCAGACGCGGTACCTGATCGTCGAGACCAAGGCCGGCAAGCCGGGTGTTGTAGGCAACTGGACGATTTCCGAGCCGGTACCGATGGAAGCCTTGCTCAAGTAGGAGAAGATGGGCCGGATAAGTCCGGCCCTTCATCTACGAAAGGCCCTGTTCCTCTGGGACGACCGGGCCTTTCGTCTTTGAGGATCTTGCCTTTGGACAAAAAATGAGGGCGGCCCGTTTGGACCGCCCTTGTCGCCCGATGAATTCAGATTTTCGCTACCCTCGCGCTTTGCGGTAGGAATCCTTGAGCGCTATGAGCTCCCCCGAGAAAGCGAAGATATCGCAGCCGTCGACTTCGATTTTCTGCCCCGCTGCCGTGGTGCCGACGAAGCGCCATGATGAAAGCCCGGTGTCGCCCGTCACGACGTGCCGTCCCCTGGTCCACTCGGCTTTCGGGAAGGCATCGAACAGCGCTGCATAGGCGGCGCGCACGGCGTCACGCCCCATATGCTTGCGCCCTTCGGCATCGGGTCCAGCCGAGCCGTGGAAAGCGCAATTCTCAGCCATGCAGTCCATCAGCGCGCCCACGTCGCGGGCGTTCCAGGCCGCGAGGAACCGGTCGAGCACGGCCAGCCGCCTGGCTGCGAGATCGCCGGCTTCAACGACCTCGACCTCCAGGAAGGCGAGCGGTGCATCGCCGGCATTGATGACGTTGTGAGCCACACCCGTCCGCCGCGAATAGGGCACCCCTTGGGTGAGAGCGGCTTGCGACTGCGCGCCGTCCGGGCCTTCGAGACCGAGTTTGCCGCCCGTAAGCGGCACGATGACGTAGTCATGGCCATGGATGTGCCAGCCGGTCTCGGCCCCGGTGGCAAAGCGCCATTCGGTGACCCGGAAGCGTTCGTCGTCGATATGGACGACCGGTTCGGCTTTCATGCGGGTCATTCAAGTCCCTCCTTGGCGACCGCACCGGTCAGGCGCTCAAGCGTCCGGCCCATGCGCGTCATGATTTCCTTCACATCGTCTTCTGTCGAGATCATCGGCGGACAGAGCGCGAGCTGGTCGCCGATGGCGCGGAAGATGAGGCCTTCCTCGTGGCCGATTCCTGCTGCGATAGCCCCTACACGCCCAACCTTGGCGAAGGGGCGTTTCGTCGCCTTGTCCGCCACCAGTTCAACGGCGCCGATAAGACCGGTGCCCCTCGCTTCGCCGACAAGCGGGTGATCGGCGAATGAGCGGATGCCGGCCTGGAACGACGTCTCAAGGCGGGCCGCGTTTCCGATCAGGTCCCGCTCCTCGAAGATGGCCAGATTCTCGAGACCCACCGCCGTGGCGACCGGATGACCCGACGCGGTGAAGCCGTGGCCGAAATTGCCGATCGTGGCGGTGTTGTCGGCGATCGCCTGATAGATCGCATCGGAGAAAATGACGGCGGCAAGCGGCATATATGACGACGTGATTTGCTTGGAGACCGTCATGATATCAGGCGTGAAGCCGTATTTCTGAGCGCCGAAGGGCGTACCAAGCCGCCCGAAACCACAGATCACCTCGTCTGCTATCAGAATGATATCATTTGCCCGGCAGATTTTCTCCACGCCTTCCCAGTACCCGACCGGTGGTGGCAGAACGCCGCCGGCTGCCATAAGCGGCTCTCCTATGAAGGCCGCGATGGTGTCAGCCCCTTCTTCCGCGATCACCGCTTCCAGTTCGGCGAGCAGGCGCGCCGTGAAGGCGGCTTCGTCTTCGCCTTCCATGCCGAAGCGATAGAAGTGCGGGCAGGTCAGGTGGCGAACGGGAATCGCTGGCAGATCGAAGTCGCGATGGTTGACCGGCAGGCCTGTCAGGCTGCCGGAGGCGACGGTGATGCCGTGATAGCCCTTGGTCCGCGCCAGGAATTTCTTCTTTTTTGGCCGGCCCAGCGCGTTGTTCATGAACCACATCATCTTGACGATGGTGTCGTTGGCTTCCGAGCCCGACGACGTGAAGAAGACACGCGTCAGGTTTTCCGGCGTCATCTCCACGAGTTTCTCCGCGAGCCGGATGGATGGCTCATGCGCCTTGGAGGAGAAGGTGTGATAGTAGGGCAGCTTCAGCATCTGCTGATAGGCAGCGTCGGCCAACCGCTTTTCCGAAAAGCCGACGCCCACCGACCAGAGCCCGGCGAGCCCTTCGATGTATTCCTTGCCGCGTTCGTCATACACGCGGATGCCGTCGCCGCGGCTGATGATCAGCGGCCCGGTTTCTTCGTGCTGACGCAGGTTTGTGTATGGGTGCATGGTGGTGGCGATGTCGGCGGCGGCGAGAGAGTTGGAAAGCGCATCCATGGAAGTCCTCAGCGGCTTGGGGAAATGGTTCGGGCGGTGAGTTCGAGATAGTCCTCGATCCCATGCGTGGAGCTTTCACGATTCGGGAAACGAATCATGGCAGGCTGTTGGAATGGGTGTCGATGATCCGCCGCATCAGCGCGGCTACGTCGCGCGCATTCGGAGGATCGGAGTGGATGCAGACGGTGTCGAAGTCGACCGGGCGGATCGTACCGTCTGTCGTGACGAGTTCGCGTCGGGTAAGCGCCCCCACCATGCGATGCTCGGCAAGTGTCAGGTCGATGGCCGACTGGACGCGCGGGATGATCAGGCTGCCGCCGGGAGCGTAGGCAAGATCGGGAAAGAACTCGCCCACGAAGGCAACGCCGAGCTCGGCTGCCGCCGTCTCGTGACGGGTTCCCGCCAGGCCGAAGAGCGGGACGCCGAACGGCTTGACCGCCGCGGCAATTGCCCGGGCAGTGTCTATGTCGTGCGCGGCCATGCCGTAGATGATGCCATGCGGCTTGACATGGCTGAGCTGCCCGCCCTCGGCGGCCAGCATCCCCGTCAGAGCACCGATTTGGTAGAGGAAGGCGGCTGTCAGTTCCTCCGGTTGAAGTTTCATCTCGCGCCGGCCGAATCCCTCGCGATCGGGAAGGGACGGATGCGCGCCAACCTTCTTTCCGTGCGAAAGCGCGAGCCGCACGGTCTTCAGCATCGTCCATGGATCGGAGGCGTGGAAGCCGCATGCGATGTTGGCGCAATCGATGTGAGGCATGATGCCGGCATCGTCGCCGAAACGCCAGTTGCCGTAACTTTCCCCCATGTCGCAGTTCAGGGTGACCATGGTTTGCTTGCCTCAGCCCAGAGTGTTCGACGCCCAGCCGGGGGCGATGTGCGGGAATTCCGGCGGTGGTTCGCGCTCATGCAGCAGTCGAAGCACGCGCGGCGGCGTCAGTGGCAGCTGCCGCACCGGTTTGCCGATAGCGCGTGCCACAGCGCAGCCGATCGCGGCGCCCACGGCCAGGATCGGGACCTCGCCCGCGCCCTTGGTGCCTAGAGGCCCCATCGACGGTGCGCCCTCGTAGAGGTCGGCGGCGACCGGAACCACGTCCTGCGCCAGCGGCAGGCGATAGGTCTCGAAATCGTCCTGCGCGATGCGTCCGTCAGCGGTGATCGTCACCTCCTCATGCAGGGCGTAGCCGAGACCCTGCACGACACCACCCTGTATCTGGCCCATGACCGCGCGCGGGTTGAGTGCGCGGCCGACATCCTGCACCACGCGATAGGCCAGCACCTCGACATGACCGGTGTCCGGATCAACCGCCACCTCGGCCTCGTGAACGACGAAGACGGGGATGTCGAGCGCATCGATGAAGTGCCCCATCGCGCAGCCGGACATTGCCGGAGTGTTCCTGGCGGTAAAGGCTCCGCTTCCGGTGACCGGGCCGGTGGTTGCCTGCGCATGGGCGACGACAGCGGGGATCGACATGCCGGAACCGGGACGTCCCGTGATCTCGACACGACCATCCCGCACCACCAAGTCTTCCGGTCGGGTCTGGAGCATCTCACCGGCGGTCCGCAGCAGCTTCTCCCGCACTTCCGCGCAGGCAGCCACACTTGCCGCACCGATGGAGACGGTGGTGCGCCCACCGCCAACGCCGACATCGAGACCGGCGGCATCCGTATCGGCTTCGCGCACGATCACCTGGTCGGGAGCGAGGCCGAGCTGCCCGGCCACGATCTGCGGCAGGGATTGCACCATCGTGCCGGATCCGATCTCCACACCCGAGGTGACTAGCGTTGCGCTACCGTCGGCGTTCAAATTCACCGTCGCCGCCGAAGGCCCTACGAAAACAAACCATGTGCCGACCGTGGTTGCAATTCCATAGAGCCTGCCGTCGGCCTTGGCCTCTGATGTACCGGTACTGGCGCGTAACGCCTCCATGCGATCGAGCATCGGACCTAGCACATCGGCCTCGAAAACCTGGCCCGTGGCACCGAGATCGCCATCTCCCAGGACATTTTTCTTCCGGAACTCCATAGGGTCGAAGCCTAGCGCATCGCAGATTTCGTCGGTATGTCGCTCCAAAGCGAATGTGTTGTAGACGCCGTTGCAAGCTCGGAAAGCACCGTTGGGTGGTGTGTTGGTGTATACGGCGCGGCTGACGAGCCGCGTTGCGCCAACCCTGTAATTGCCGCCCAGCGTGTGCGCCGTCATCGTCGTCAGAAAAACCTGTTCGCCTCCATACGCGCCGCAGTCCATCAGCACGACCGCCTCGCGCCCGGCAATGTATCCTTCGGCAGTGACAGCGGACCGGATGCGGATTTCCGCATTCTCGCGGCAGAGGCAGGTTGCCATCTCTTCCTGCCGGGTATTTTCCAGGACCACTGTGCGCCCGGTCATTCGCGCCAGAAGTGCCGTGATAGGCTCGATGGATGAATCGAATTTCAGGCCGAACCCGCCGCCGACAGGGGGTACAGTGACCCGCACACGCCCGGGCGGAAGCTGCATGACCCTTCCGGTGACGTTGCGCACGGTCCAAGGCACCTGCGTCGAGGTCTGGATGTGAGCACGGCCGTCCTCCCAGGAGCCGATGGCAACGCGCGGTTCGAAGGGCACATGGTTCTGCCGGCCGACGGTGAAGCTGCTCTCGACAATGCGAATGTCGGGACGGGAGAAGGCCGCATCGACGTCGCCGCGACTGGATTTTGCCTCCCAGGCGATGTTGCCGGCACGTGCACCGCCCTCGGTGATCACCTCATAGCCGCGCCAGCCCTCGTGAACGAGACGGGCGGCGGGCTGGAGCGCTTCGGCCATGGTGGACACCGGTGCCAGCGGTTCGACCTCAAGCACGACGACTGCAAGCGCCGCCCGCGCCTGCTTCTCCGTTTCGGCGGCGATGACGGCGATTGGTTCGCCGTGATAGCGGATCGTGTCGATGGCCAGGAGCGGATGGTCGGCAATGCCGATGCCGTACAGCCCTGGCGCATCGGCGCCGGTCGCCACCGCGCGCACACCAGGACAGCGAAGTGCTGCCGAAACGTCGAGCTTGCGGATCCGCCCAGCGGCAACGGTCGACCGCAGCAGCACGGCATGCAACATGTCGGGGCGAACCCGGTCGTTGGTGTATTTCGTGCGCCCGCGCAGCTTGTCCTGCGCATCGCGGCGGGGAAGGTTCATCACCGTGGCGGACAGCTCAGACATGGATGCCTCCTACCACCTGGCCAGCCATCCGCGCTTGGTCGAGCCAGTCGGCCACGGCGTCGACGATCCGCTCATATCCCGTGCAGCGGCAGATGTTGCCGACCATCGCGGCCTTGATTTCGGGACGGCTCGCATGCGGATTGTCGCGCACGAACGCCGAAAGGCTCATGACCATTCCCGGGAAACACATGCCGCATTGCACGGCATCGGCCGCCTCGAAATTGGCCTGGAGCGGGTGCAGCGCCTGGTTTCCGGAACTCAATCCCTCGATGGTCGTCACCGCGCATCCCTGGACGAGGCCAATCGGCTTCAGGCAGGACGGCACCGCTTCATCGTCGACATGCACGGTGCACGCGCCGCAGAAGCCTTCGCGGCACACGGCTTTGGTCCCCGTCAGGAATCGTTCCTGCCGCAGGATGTCGACGAGTGGCGTCATCGGATCGCCATCAAAGCGGCAGTCCTCGCCATTCAGCTGGAATATCACGGTCATACCAGGCGCCCGGTCTTGAGAAGTGCGGCAACACCGCGCTTGACCAGCGGCGCAAGAACCTGGCGCCGGTACCAACCCTCCGCTTCCTTGCCGTCGCGGCCCTGAAAATCATTGTGCTCCAGCGCAAGCCCGGCGGTGCGTTCCGGATCGAGCGCAGAGGCCGAGTCCGCCGCCATGGCCTGTTCGAGCGCCGCCCAGCGCCGCGCTACCGGCTCCACCGAGCCGACGGCGATGCGACATCGTTTGTCCTTGTCTACCGCAAGCGAGACGATGGCGACCGGATAGTCGCCGGCTTTCCGAAGCGGCAGGCGGATATGAGCACTGGCGACAAGGTCGCGGCGCAGATGAATTCTCGTCACAATCGCTTCGGCCAGCAGCGCGTGCCTGTCTTCGAGGAAATCCGAAATACCGATGAGTTTTGGGCCTTCGAACGTCTCCAGTTCCACCGTCGCCTCACAGACGAGAAGCGCAGGGGGGAGATCGGCGGCGGCAAAGTCCAGGGCACAAAGGTTGCCGCCCACGGTGGCGACCCTTCGGATGCCGGGATTGGCCGCATTCTCCGCCGCGGCAACCAGACCTTCGAAGCCCACCGCCCCGTGCAACGCGCGGCCAAGGACTGCATGGCTAACGGCTGCGCCGATCACGACATGGTCCGGTGCGATTTCGACCTTGGACAAGGCGGGTATTCGGTGGAGTGCGACCAACGCCTCGGGAAGATCGACCCCGCGCCGTGGATCACGCATCATCCAGGTGCCGCCGGCAAGCACCGCCGCGCCTTGCCGGCGTGCGGCCATTGCCTCTTCAATCGTGCTGGCTGCGGTGAACGATCGTTCCACGCTTGGTGCCATCTGTCATACCCCTCGGAAGCAGCCAACTTTCGCGGCGCTGCAGCATTGTTGCTCCAGCTTTAGGCTCCTGTGAAATAGTAATTCTTTGAATATCGTATCGAAAAAACAGATAACTCGGGCATCCCGCGAGCGCCCGCAAGATTGCGGCGCGCTCGTTAGTGCTCAGACCCAGTGGGCGACGGTCCGTTTCTCAAAACTTTCCCGGAACTGGGCGGTGGTTTTGGGGAGCAGTTCGCCAGTCTCCCAGTCGAGGATCACGGCATAGTGCCGAACCGCATCGAGCGTATCGATCTCGCCGGAGCGGTATTTGCGCGCGACCTCCTCGGGATCCATGCGTGCCCAGTCCTTCCGTTTCGCCCGGATGTCGGCACGGCAGGCTTCGGTTGCCGTCCCGTCGATTTCGTACTGGCACAGGTCGCGGTCGATTTCGCGGATCACCACGCCGTAGTCAGTCCTGGCGCGCTCCAGGGAAACGTAGTCGTCGATCACGTCCTCCATCACCTTGCGGGGCTCGCGCTCCAATGGATCGCCGAAACCGCCGCCGCCGGCCGTCGGACGAGCGAACTGATCGCCTGTGTGGACGGAGTAATCGGAGAATACGGAGCCGAGCCAAATCTCGGTCTCTTCTCCGGCGCGCTTCATGGTCAAGCCGTGGGGCATCGACGGCAGGCCTCCTTCGACACCCCAGACGACAGCGCGCTCGCGGTCGCAAATATAGGACATGACGGCATTTTCAGCCTCAAGCAGCAACGAAGTCTTCTGCACGCCGACGCCGCCCCGCCATTTGCCGGGCCCGGCTGAATCCTGCTTGATCTGGAACTCGAGTGTCCGAGTGGGATTCACCCGCTCGTTGCCTTCGTTCGGCTGCGACATCAGCCCAGTTCCGAAGCAGGCGGTGGTGACATCGGCACCATCCTTGCCGTTGCGCCCGCCCCAACCGCCGGGCAGCCATTCGTAGAACATGAAGATCGGCTTTTCGGGTTTGCGCGCGTCCCGTCCCCCGGCCAGCAGATATTCGAGGTTGAAGGCGCAGGCGATAGCGCGTTCGGGCATGATCTTCGACCACATCTCGAAGATCGCGTTCATGATCTTTTCGAACGGCATCAGGAACCCGGTCACCGCCACCGGCCATTCCGCGCTGACGATGCTGTTCTTTGGCGCGGTCACCTCGATCATCCGGTAAAACCCGCTGTTGAGTGGAAGGTCCGGAAAGAAGGTCTTCATGCCGGCGACCACGGCCGAGAAGGTCGCGCCCGGGGCGGAATTGTACATCGAGGCAATGGTCGAATGGCTTCCCGTAAAATCGTAGTGGATCGTGTCGCCCTTGATCGTCATCTTGATGCGGATCGGGATCATGCCTTCGCCGGCACCGAGATCCCGGTCGATGTAGTCGACCGTCTCCCAAGTGCCGTCGGGCAGCTCCGCGAGACGCTTTCGCACCGCACGTTCGACGTAGTCCTGAACCTCCTCCATCCCGCGCATGACCTGGCCGCGTCCGTACTTCTTGACCAGCCGCAACAGTTCGCGCTCGGCGGCCTGCGTCGCCTGCGCCTGGGAATGGATGTCGCCAATGATCGATGCGGGATCGCGCGTGTTGGCCGCGATCATGTTGGCGACGTCGGAGCAGAAGCGGCCGCGCTGGAAAAGGCGCAACGGCGTGATCCGCAGGCCTTCGCGAAACATGTCGCGGGCGGTGACGTCGAAGGAACCCGGCACCGAGCCGCCAAGATCCGACCAGTGGCCGTTCGACTGTGAGAAGCCGATCAGTTTGTCTTCGTCGAAGATCGGCCGGACGAGCCGAACATCGCTGAAATGCGTACCGCCGGCATAGGGATCGTTGATTGCGTAGACGTCACCGGGTGCCATGTCGCCTTCGAAGACCCGGATCACCTCCTTGCACGTGTTGTGCAGTGTGCCGACATGGACCGCGATGTCGTAGTTGCCCTGGGCGACGGAGTTGCCATCGGCGTCGTGCAGGGCGTTCGAAAAGTCTCGGTTGTAGATGACGAAGGAATAGCAGGTGCGAAGCATCTGTTCGGCCATCTGGTCGACGGTGGTGATGAAGGAGTTCTTCAGCACCTCGAACGTTACCGGATCGAGGCCAGGGCTCGTTTCAATCAGCTTTGTCATGTCTCAGCCTTTCGTCACGATGAGAATGTTCAGGAAGCCGTCGACGGTCGCGCTCATTCCCGGCGGAACCACGGTGGTGGAATCGAACTGTTCGACGATGGCGGGTCCCGCAAAGGCAGCGCCGGCCCTGAGTTGGTCGCGTTCATAGACAGCCGCATCATGAGATACGCCGTCGAACCAGACGCCGCGGCGGCCGAGCGGCTCGGGCACATGAGGCAAGACTTCATGCCGCGGCATCTCGGCTTTCGGTACGATGCCGATCGCCTTGACCGCGATGCGGAAGATCGACACCGGCGCCTCTTCGCGGCGGTAGTTGAACTCGCGTTCGTGCTCGTTGTGGAATGCCTCTATCAGCGAGCAGATGCTCTCGATCCGCGCCGGGGCTGACACCGCGAGCGATCGCCACTGGCCCTGGTACATCATCTCGACCGTACGCTGCAGCGCCATGTCTTCGCGCGCCACGCCCTCATGGGTCAGGCGCTCAACGGCCTGTTCTTCCATCAGAACAAAGGCCGTCTGCATCTCGGCGGGCGAGACCGTCGAAGCATCGGCCATGAAGCTTTCGGAGAAATCATGCTGCACGTCGACGAGAAGGCAACCGAGCGCGGAGGTGACGCCAGGATTGGGCGGCACGATCACGGTTGGGATCGAAAGCTCCTTCGCCACGGCCGCTCCGTGCAAAGCGCCTGCACCGCCGAATGCGACGAGCGCAAAGTCTCGTGGGTCATAGCCCCGGCTGATGGAGAGAAGCCGCACGGCATTGCCCATATTGGCGTTGGCGACGGCGATGATCGCCTCGGCCGCTTGGTGGAGTTCCATACCGAAGGGTGTCGCCACAGTCTCCTGCACCGCCTGGGCGGCCAGGGCGGGGTCGAGGGTGATCTTGCCGCCCGCAAGGCTGGTGCCGAGACGGCCGAGCACGACATTGGCATCGGTGTTGGTGGCGGTGCGGTTGCCATTCTTGTAGCAGGCCGGGCCCGGAAAGGCGCCGGCGGACTGCGGTCCGTTGCGCAAGCTGCCGCCCTCGTCCTGCCATGCCAACGACCCGCCGCCCGCGCCGATGGTCAGCACCTCGATGGAGGGGAAGCGGATCGGATATCCGAATTCGATGTACCAGTCTTTTGTGATGCGCGACTCCCCGTTCCATGCGAGCGAGACGTCGGTGCTGGTGCCGCCCATGTCGAAGCCGATCGAGTTCGGGAAGCCACAGAGATTTCCGATGAAGCGGCTTGCGATCGCGCCGGCGGCGATGCCGGATCCCGCGAGCCGGGCCGAGAAATCCCTGACGCTCGCGGGCGTCATGACCCCGCCACCGCTGTGCAGCAACAGGAGATCTCGTTTGTATCCGGCGGCGGCAAGCTTTTCTCCGAGACGCGACACGTAATCGACGACGACCGGGGCGCAGACGGCGTTGGCCATGGTGGTGGAAAAACGTTCGTGCTCGAAGATTTCCGGCATCACCTCCGAGGAGATCGAGACCGGCAGATCCGGCATGGCCTCCTTCAGAATCTCACGCATGCGGCGCTCATTGGCGCCGTTGACATAGGAGTTCATGAAGCAGACGGCGATGGACTTGACCTGCCGTTTGACGAGAATTTCCGCGACGCGATGAGCGGCCTCTTCGTCCAGTGCTTCCAGGATCGTGCCCTCGGCACTGACCCGTTCGCGGACTGTCAGCCGGTCGCGGCGCGGGATATACGGCTTGGCGACATCCTTGTAGGTGTCCCAGAGGTCTTCCTTGTTGGCGCGGCGGATCTCGACAACATCACGGAAACCCTCGGTGCAGACCATTGCGGTGCGTGGCAGGCGGCGGGTGATCAGCGCATTGGTGGCGACCGTCGTACCATGAGAGAACAGCGTCACCTCCGAAAGATCGATGCGGCCCTGCTCCACGCCATTCATGATCGCCTGCATGGGATCGTCAGGCGTGGAGGCGGTCTTCTCGATGCGGATCGCGCCGCTGTCTTCGTCCATGATGCAGATGTCGGTGAAAGTCCCTCCGACATCGACGGCAACTCTTATTCTGCTCATGACAGTTCCTTCGCGGGATATTTGCGGGCAAGGCCCGGCTTTCGCCGCCCTTGCCGGGGCGGCGTCGCAATAGATTATGGAATTGACCCGGATTTCGCCGGGTCTAGTGCCGCTCTCTTGAGGTCGAAGCGCGGCCTGCCCGGTTCGCTGCTTCGCGACGGGTATCGGTCGGTGCGCAACCGAACCGCGTCCGGTAATGCTTGCAGAATTGAGACTGGTCGGCAAAGCCCCAGCGGTAAGCAATCTCGGCAACGCTGCTGATGTTGGTCACCGACATCAGTTCCTCGGCGCAAAGTTCAAGCCGGGCGTCGCGGATGAAGCCGTTGATCGACTGGTTGCTGTCCTGAAAAAGAACCTGCAGGTAACGCAGGGAAATCCCGCAGGCATCGGCCACCGCCTGCGGGCCGAGGCCGGAATTCTTCAGATTGTCGCGAATATACTGCTCGGCACGATGCAAATGGCCGGCCCGGATCGACGAGATGCTGCTGTCCAGCACGCGATCGTCGCTCACGATCGACAGGCACAGCATTTCCAGGATGTGCCTGCCCATCATCTCACGAGCGACTTCAGTGATCTCATCGACATGGCCGATCGTGGTTCGCACCGTGTCGAGGAAGAGCGCGGCGACGCCCTGGGTCGCGTCGAAACTGAGCGCACTGAGCCGTTCGGCAGACCCGATCCGCGCCCGAACGCTCGACGATGGCACCTTCAGGACCCACAGCGCGTTTGGCTTGCCGTGCCAGAATTCGTAAGGCGCGTCTCCCCTCTCAACGAGGAAGCCCCCCGGACCGCAATTGACGGTCCTCGACCCTTGCGAGAAATTCACCTCCGACATCTCCGGGATGGTGATGAGCAGGCTGGCGTCACGTTCGTTGAGGAAGTGGCGGCGATGGCGGCGATAGCTTACGGCATCGCAGCGCATTTTAGACACGCTGACGAGCCCAAGCGAGAAGGTTTCCAGCGTGCCCGAAAATTCACGACGGTTCCGATACTCGGTGTCGAGCGGAAAATAGGCTTCGGTAACAGCGGCTTGCCAGGCATCACCGCCTGTGGGACCGCCGATCGTATCGACGACGTATTTCATTCCCGGACCTTTCTGGTTGGCCCCGGTTAGCCCGGTGTTTTTCTGAAGATTACAGGAATCCGCCGGCGCGTATTGGTCAAAAACGAATAAACTTATGTGGCCGTTGGCCCAAGGGCCGGAGCTCGCGATGGTTTCAGTTATCGTCACGGTCCTGGTGTGCAGTTGATCAAACCAGCCTTGGGCGCGCAAACCGCAAGCCAAATTGGAACCATGCATCGGCCTCGACCGGCTCGTGCACCTTGGGCACGGTCGTCGCCGTGTTTGGTTTCGCGCGATGAGGATGGCGGGACACAGCGCGCACCCGAAACTTCTTCGCCAGGCAACTTTGCGCGAGCCCGCGGCCGAGAAACCCTGTTCCGCCAAAAATGGCGCCGATCCGCTCGGCTCCTCGGTCGTTTTGGCATGAGCCCAACCCTTCCACGCGCCGAAGCGATGCGCCGGCCTAGTCGGCCGCCGGGATAACCCGCCAAATCTTGTTGCCCACATCATCCGCGATCAGCAATGCGCCAGTTCGGTCGATGGCAACGCCAACCGGACGGCCGAATGCCTTGTCATCGTTGCTCAGAAATCCGGTAAGCACGTCCTGCGGCGGCCCCGACGGCTTGCCGTCGGCAAACGGCACGAAGATCACCTTGTAGCCGCTTCGCGGCATGCGATTCCATGAACCATGCTGGCCGACAAAGGCGCCATTCTTCATGTGCAACCCGAACAGGTCGGCGGTGTTGAAGGTGAGCCCAAGCGACCCGGTGTGCGCCCCGAGTGCGTAGTCGGGCACGATCGCCTTGCCGACGAGGTCCGGACGCGGTGGCTCCGCCCTGACATCGATGTGTTGGCCGAAATAGCTGTAGGGCCAGCCGTAGAAGGCGCCATCCCTGACCGATGTCATGTAGTCGGGAACGAGGTCGCTGCCGATCTCGTCCCGCTCGTTGACGACCGCCCAGAGTTCCCCGCTTTCAGGGTTCCAGGAGAGGCCGTTCGGGTTGCGCAGACCCGACGCAAAGAGCCGCGTCTGCCGCGTCGCGAGGTCGATTTCGTGCACGGCGGCGCGGCCTTCTTCCTCCTCCATGCCGTTTTCGCCGACATTGGAGTTGGAGCCCACGGTGGCATAGAGCTTCGTTCCGTCCGGACTGGCAATGACGTCCTTGGTCCAATGGTGATTGCGGCCGGCCGGAAGGTCGACGATCTTCTCGGACGGAGCAGTGATCTCGGCGTCGCCATCGCGATAGGGGAAAGCGACGACCGCGTCGGCATTGGCGACATAGAGCTTGCCGTCGAGCAGCGTCATGCCGAAGGGCGAGAAGAGGCTGCTGAGGAGGACTGTCCTGGTCTCAGCCACGCCATCGCCGTTCTCGTCGCGTAACAACGAGATACGGTTGGCGCTCCGCACCTCGGCGCCAGCCCGGCTCTGGAACAGTTTCATGAACCAGCCACGTATGGAAAAACCTTCGTCAGGTTTTGGTGGCGCATTGCTTTCGGCGACCAGCACGTCGCCATTGGGCAGCACGTGCAGCCAGCGCGGATGGTCGAGGCCGCCAGCGAATTCGTTGACGGCGAAGCCTTTGGCGGCGACCGGCATCTTGCCTTGGGGCCAAGGGGTCGCCTCGGCAACGTGGACCGTGGGTATCCAGGTCGGATTGGGTTCGGCAAGCGTCGGGTTTGGACCGTAGGTCTGCTCGATCGGAACGGTGGCCTGTTCGCGCGAGAAGAAGAACAAGCCCGCCCCCGCGATTATGACGAAGGCGACAATGACGAGTAAGACGCCCAGAATTTTTCGCATTGGATATTCCCGAAGATTGGGACAGTGACGTAACGCCATCAGGGCGTTCCGGTTGCGGCGGCACGCGACATTTGCGCGAAATAGGCGGCCAATGCGGCAATATCTTCGTCCGAGAGGTTTTTAGCAGCGTTGCGCATCAGATGGGCGAAGCGCGTGCCGCCGCGCTTTTCCTCGCGGAAAAGCTCGAGCTGGGTCGCAATGTATTTGGCGGGCTGTCCGGACAGTTCCGGATAGATGGGGTTGCGGTCCGGACGACCGTGGCAACCCAGGCATGCCGGAACGTCGCGCTCCGGGATGCCGCGTCGCGCGATCTCATCGGCACGCGCGATCCGGGCACGGTCCGGTTGCGTCGACGTTGCAGGCGCAGGCAGCGCGGAAAAATGCCGCGCGAGATCGGCGAGGAGTGCAGGGTCGACAGCGGTGACAGAAATTCCCATGACACCGCTCTGGCGGTGGCCGGTAGCGTAGGCTCTCAAACTCTCAAGAAGATAGGTTTCGCGCTGAGAGGCCAAGACGGGCGTTGCGGGGCTCCGGCCGAGCCCGTCCGTGCCGTGGCAGCGGGTACAGTCGGCGAGTGCGCGTTCGAGGCCTTGTGTTTGGCCAGTCGACGGTTCGCTACTGCCATAAGCAAGGTCGCGCCACCGCGCCTCGTCCATCATCGGCAGTTCGCGCAGGAAGGCGACCATCGCCCAGACTTCATCGTCGCGCTGCTGCGTCGGCCAGGCCGGCATGCCGGTGAAGCGCACGCCGTGCTGGACGATGCGGAAGAGTTCGGCGTCCGTCCATTCGCCGACCTTGCCGGCAAGGTCCGGCGGCTGCGGCAGCATCGCAAGGACGGAGGGCGACCGCGGTTCGCCGGGCGCACCGTGGCAGATGGCGCAGCCGCGCGCGAAATGGCCGGCAGCCGGCTGAATAGCGTAGCGCGGCAGCTCGTCCGGCACCTTGACCGTGAGTGCGTATGTCCGCACGGCCGAGCGCATCGCGAAGTGCAGGAACCATTCGGTCACCTTCCAGTGGCCGGTCGAGGCACCAACGTTGAAGAAGCCGATCCAGGTCGCGAAAAGCACCGCGGCCGGCAAGATCGCCAAGCCTATCGCCAAGTGTTTCCAGTTGACGTGCATCAGCCGGCCAGCCTCTCGGTTTTGCCGCTCAGGAGCCTGGCAAGCAGGAAGACGCCTCCGGCGAGGTAAACGGCAGCGCCGATCATCAACATGATGATGCCGCCGAGCGCCTGGTCCTGCCCCGCCCCGAGCACGAGGCCGAAGCACGTCACTTCGCCGAGGCCATAGAGCGGTCGCGAGGCGAGCGAGAGCAGCGCGCCAAGCAACGTCATGTGGATGGAGGTCAGGAGCAACGCGAAGGCGCCGGCAGCGTCCCTAGCCGGCGCATCGGCATTGCGCGGCGCCATGCACGTCAGCCACAGGAACAGCCCGGCGCCAAGGAAGGACACCTGCTCGATCATGGTGGCGATGGTCGATGTCTCGGCCCACTGGCGCGCAGCCGGCGCATGCCAGCCCCAGACGACAATCAGTTCGACGAGAGAGGCGATAAGGGGAGCGGCGGTGGCCACGGAGCGTATCGTTCTGGCAATACCGATTGCTATCAGCGGCGCCGCAATCGCGACGACGCCCATGTGGGCAAGCATGTGAGCCGCGAACGAGCCACGCCACGCATCGAGCAGCGGTCCCGCCCAGACCAGCGTGAGGGTGACGAAGCCCAGCAACAGGCTTGCCGTCCTCATGAAGAGCATCCGTCGATGAAGAGCAGCGGCAGCCCCACGTAGAGCACGGCGACGAAGCTCAGGCCGCAAAGCAGTAGCGTGGCAAACCCCTGGAAGAGGTTGCGGTCCGTCGCTGTGGGATCGTCGTGCGGCGGGTCGTTCGTGCCGAAGCCCCACTGCCTCCAGGCGAGCCAGCCGGA
Source organism: Mesorhizobium sp. WSM4809 (assembly GCF_055811655.1). Lineage (NCBI taxonomy): Bacteria > Pseudomonadati > Pseudomonadota > Alphaproteobacteria > Hyphomicrobiales > Phyllobacteriaceae > Mesorhizobium > Mesorhizobium sp. WSM4809. The sequence goes on along the minus strand of NZ_JBVVQW010000001.1, from coordinate 62,628 downwards.
CAAGACGATCATCGCGAGTGCCGCCAGCGTCATAGCCACGATGCCAGCCTGGACGACAGCGAAACCGAGGTCACCGCGCTTGGCACACCAGATTGCGGCCAGTGCGTAACAGGCGAGGAAATGTCCGGCCCAGATCACGGGCGCGGTGAAGAGCGTCCAGAGCGTTTCGACCTCTTTGGGAATGATGCGCATCACCGTCTCACATCGCTTCCGGGAAAAGACCGATGACGGCGAAGGTGATGACAGCGGTGATCGCCATAAAATGCCAGTAGAGCGCGACGTTGTGCAGTTCCATGTCGTGCTCCCGCGTCAGGCGACCGGCGAGGCTGCGCGCAAGGCAATAGAGCTGCATGACGGATCCGACCGCGGCATGAGCAAGCGCCCAGATGACGAGAATCCAGACGATCGCCGGATAGACATGCGCGGTCGGCTGCATGTCATGCTGCCAGGGTCCGGCAAAACCGGCTGCAGAGGCAGCAAGCGTCAGCAGAAACGCAGCAACAAGGGCAACGCGTGCGCCGTCGATCCACCCGCTTGCGTTCAGTCGGCGCGCACCAAGCATCGCGACCCATGCGGCGACGAAGAGAGACAGCGCGATCATCGGCCACCGCATACCGGGACCCGGCTGCCCCAGAGTGAAGTCGGGATGGATGGTCCAGTAGAAAAAATAGCCGAAGATGAGGCTGGCGAAGGCAGTTCCGTCGCCAACCATTGTAATGAACATCGCCCACCAGCCAACAGAATCCGGACCGGAGGCATAGAGCGGCAAGCGCAATCCAAGGCCGACATCCTTGGTCTTCCTTTCCGGGGTTTCGCCGGTGCCGGTCCAGAGCCACCACAGAACGGCAGAGAGCGTGCCGATGCCCGACAATAGGGCGAGGATCCAGAGTTCGAAGGTGAGCGCGACGAAGACCCCGCCGAGCAATGCGGCCGAGATTATTGTGATCGTGGTTGATGTCGCCACGCGCTGGCACTGTAGCGGATGGGCGTCGAGCACCGAGGTGATGAGCGTCTCGCGGCGATTCTCCTTGGCACTGCGAAGATAATAGGCGCCCTCATTGACCTTTTGCATCAGATCCGCCTGGTCCCAAAGCGGATACCGGCTCTCGATGATCGGAATGGATCGAACGCCCCAGTTCTCCTCGGGCTCGTTCAGCCATTCGAGCGTGCCCGCCTTCCACGGATTCTGCTCGCTGCGGGGTTCGCGATGCTTCGGCCGTACAACATCGAAGACAACCACCAGCACCCCTGCCGCGAAAACATAGGCGCCGATCGTGGAGATGAGATTCAGCCAGTCCCAACCGATCCCCTCGGGGTAGGTGAAGACGCGGCGCGGCATCCCGCGCAGGCCGCTGAGATGCATCGGAAAGAACGCGACGTTGAAGCCGGCAAACATCAGCCAGAAGGCGGTGCGCCCGAGACGGGGCGAGAGCATCCGCGCATTGATCAGCGGGTAATAATAGTAAACGCCGGCGACCAGCGGGAACAGCATTCCACCGATCAGCACGTAATGCAGATGTGCGACGATAAAATAGGTATCGTGCGCCTGCCAGTCGAACGGCACGAGCGCGACCATCACGCCGGTCAGCCCGCCGATGACGAAGATAGCGAGCCCGCCGGCGCCGAACAGCATCGGCACCGAGAAGATGACACGTCCGGCCAGCATGGTGGCGATGAAGACGAAGATCTGCACGCCGGTTGGAATCGCGACCGCTTCCGAGGCGGCCGAGAAGAATGCCAGCGAGATCTGCGGCAGGCCGGTAGCGAACATGTGGTGGACCCAGAGGCCGAACGATAGGAAGCCGGTGCCGACAGCGGCAAGCACGATCCAGGAGTAGCCGACGATCGGACGTTGCGAAAAGGTTGGCACGATCATCGCCATCAGCGCGATGGCGGGCAAGAAGATGATGTAGACCTCGGGGTGCCCGAAGATCCAGAACAGGTGTTGCCACAGCAGTGGGTCGCCGCCCCGCGTCGGGTCGAAGAACGGCCAGTCGAACATGCGTTGCATCTCAAACAGGATGTCGCCGGCGATCAGCGGCGGAAAAGCGAAGAGGATCATGCCCGCGACGATCAGCAGGTACCAGGCGAACAGTGGCATTAGGTTGATGCGCATGCCCGGCGCACGGCACTTCATGATGCCGACGATCAGTTCGACCGCCGCAGCAATGGAGGCGACTTCGATAAAGGAGAGGCCCAGCAGCCAGATGTCGGCACCAATGCCGGAATATGCCTTGTCAGTGGCAAGAGGCGGATACATGAACCAGCCTGAAGAGGGAGCGGCGTCGAAGAAGATCGAACCGCAAACGAAGACACCGCCGATCAGAAAGCTCCAGAAGCCGAAGGCGCCGAGACGGGGAAATGGCAGTTCACGCGCACCGAGCATTGGCGGCAGCAGAAAGATCGCGACGGCCTCGAAGATAGGCACGGCAAACAGGAACATCATCACGGTGCCATGCAGCGTAAAGGCCTGGTTATAGAAGTCGGCAGAGAGGAAATTGTTTCCCGGAACCGCGAGTTGCGTACGCACAAGAAGCGCCAGAACGCCGCCAAACAGCATGAAGGCAAAGGCCGCACCCCCGTACCAGAGGCCAACCTGCGTATTGTTGACCGAAGTCCAGTAACGCCAGCCGATCGGCGTCTTCCAGACGAGGCGCAGCTGTTCTTCCTCGATCTTCTCTGCGGAGGGCAAGGCGTTTCGCTTGATGCGGGCTTTGAGGGTTGTCATTCGAGCCCCTTCAGCCAGGAGGCGATTTCGGCGATGTCCTGTTGGGGCAGCATGTTGAAGTCGGGCATCTTCGAACCCGGCTTGATCAAATGCGGATGGGCGATGAAGCTACGAACGGCCTCATCGTCGGTGGGCAAAACGCCGGCACCAATCGTTCCCCGCGAACTCATATGCGAGAGATCCGGGCCGACACCACCCTCAGCTTGTGTGCCCGCAACGCGGTGGCACGCGCCGCAGCCGTTGCGAAGGAATATGTCGCGTCCGGGCAAGGATGCGCCGGGCGAAGGGTTCGCCCGCACAGCCAGCCATTCCCGGAAGGCAGCGGGCTGCATGGCGACGGCCGTGAAGGTCATCAGCGCGTGCGAGGTCCCGCAATATTCCGCGCAAGGGCCGCGGTAGGTGCCAGGTTTGGTCGCCAGCAACGAGAGCCGATTCACGCGACCCGGGATCATGTCCATCTTGCCACCGAGCGCGGGAATCCAGAAGGAATGGATGACGTCGGTGCTTTTCAGCAAGAACTCGACGCGCTCGCCAACCGGCAGCCTGATCTCGTTGGCGGAAAGAATAGGAACTCCGCCGTCAGCCGGGTGGTAGGCGACCCGCCACCAGAATTGCTCACCAGTCACTTCGATCCTGAGACCATTGGCTTCGCCGGCTCGTGCGAAAGGTCTCAGTCCAGGCATCAACCAAAGCGCATAGCCTAGCAAGAGAAAGAGGAGTAGCGAAGGAATGGCTGCCCCGCCCCAGAAAATCAGCCGGCTTGCAATACGCTCGTCTATGGGAGTGCGCTCATGACGTGTCGCGTGGACCAGAAGACCGATGACCGTCAGCCAGATAAAACCGCCAGCAATGGCCATGAGCCAGAAAAGGTCAGCGATCTGGCGCGCTTCCTCTCCGGCCGGATCAAGCGCCGACTGGGCTCCCGAGCAGCTGGAACAGGTTCCCAAGCATAACCACAGCGCGAGCCAGCGCACCGCAGCGAGTTTCGTAATCCGGGCGCTTGTGCTTGGAACTGTTGACGAATCTATCCCTCCGATCGATGCCCTTGCTCACAAACGCGCCCGCAACCGAGTGGTTGCGCCGAAATTTCAGTTTAGCGGCAATGGCCAGTGCTCATGCAATCTATGCGCCGGTTTCGTCATTTGTCGCGCCGGTAGGCTTCGATTCCGGCGATCCTTTGTACGTCTCAGCAGGCAGCCATCGATTTTAAGGTTTCACCAACTATCGGGACCAATCGGGCGATTTCTTGCACTTTGCGGCGTTCGACGGCGTGCCCAAGCCGTCTCGAAAAGTACCCTCCGTTCCAACCTGCGAGCAGGCGACCGAGCATTGGTGTTGGTGAAACGTGGGCGCGCACCGAAGAGTTGTCGCCGAGCCGCCCGCCGATCTCGAACATCTCGATCAGGAACCCGCGCCTCCGGCGCGGTTGCAATGCCGGTCCTGTAAATGTCCGCAACGCCAGGGGGGCGGCTCAGCCATCGTCCCTGGCGACCAGTAGAAAAGGTTCGCGCTCCGGCGTCGTCACCGAAAAGCCCGAAGGGCCCACCGCGCTGAAAAAGCGATGGAACATGTCGATGAAGACACGCACGAAGAGTGGCTTTGCCGAACCGTACATGTCGGCGACGATCAGCGTGGGTGGCGGCAGTTCATCGAGGATTGGTCTTCGAACGATCTCCTCGCCATCGGCGGTGGCGCGACCGATCGGCCGCATGTTGAGGACGGCCATGCCGAAGCCGGATGCGACGGCCGAGCGCACCGTTTCGTAAGAGCGCGTGCGAAAGCGCACCTCCGGTCGTTTCGCCAGCACGTCGAACAGGGTCAGGAGATAGGTCGCCGTGTGCGGCAGGTCGAGCAGCACCAGCGGCCGTGCCGCCAGTTCCGCCAGCCAGATGCCGTCGCGCGCGGCAAGGGGATCGTCTGCATTGAGCACGGCATGCGCCGGTACCTTGCAGATGCGGGTGACGCTGTCGATACCGATTGGACCGATGTCGTAGAGAATGGCCAGATCGATCTGGCCAGCGACAAGCCGTTCCTGCAACTGGACCTGGTCGGCCTCGACAAGGTCGATCTCGACATCGCCGACGCTGTCGAGGTAGCTGCGCAGCATCTCCGGCATGAACAGCGCGCCGAACGGCTCGAAGCAGCCGATGCGCAGGACCTTCGGCACGCGCCCGTTGAGGTCTCCGATCGACCGGTTGAACTCCGTCTCCGCCGCCAGCATGATGCGGGCGGCGGCGACGAAGCGTTGGCCGGCCGGCGTGATGGAGACGCCGCGCGCCGGCCGCCTGTCGAAAATGCGCGCCCCCATCCCGGCCTCGGCCAGAGTGATCGCCGCGAGGATGGAGGATTGCGAGATGTAGAGCGATCTGGAGGCCGCCAGCACGCTGCCAAGGCGGGCGACTTCGCAGACATAGCGCAACTGCCGAATGGTCAGATTCATGGCTCTTTGTTACATTAAATAGCGAATATTCCCCACAACAATACATTTTATGGTGATGAAAAAACCCGCCAGATTGCCCGGGCTGACAAGGCTGCCGGAAGAGCGGCCATGAAGTGAGGGGTTCGAACTGCATGCCGAATGGGCTGTCTCCCATTGCCGACGCCGATGATCTGTGCCGCCTGGCTGCTGCGGAGCTTAGCGCCGCCTACCGCGCTGGATCGCTGTCGCCCGTCGAGGTGACGCTGGCGGCGCTGGATCGCGCCGAAGCGATCAATCCGCTTTTCAACGCCTTCACCATGATCGACCGCAAGGGTGCGATCGAGGCCGCAGGTGCTTCCGAGAAACGATGGCGGGCAGGCGAGCCGCTGTCGGCAGCCGACGGCATACCGACGACGCTGAAGGACATCGTCTGGGTCGAGGGCTGGAGCGTGCGTTACGGCAGCAGGACGACGACTTCCGCCGCCTATGACAAGGATGCCCCCGCCGTTGCCCTGCTGCGCAGAGCCGGCGCCGTCTTCATCGGACAGACGACGACGCCCGAATTCGGCTGGAAGGCGATTACCGACAGCGGCCTCTGCGGCATCACGCGCAATCCCTGGAATGCGCAAAAGACCCCCGGCGGTTCCTCCGGCGGAGCGGCGGTGGCCGCCGCCACCGGCGCCGGCGTCTTCCATCTCGGTACCGATGGCGGCGGCTCGATCCGCATTCCGGCCTCGTTCACCGGCATCGCCGGATTGAAGCCGACCTTCGGCCGCGTGCCCGCCTATCCGTCCAGCGCGTTCGGAACCGTCGCCCATATCGGACCGATGGCACGGACAGCACTCGATCTTTCCGTCATGGCCGGCGCCATGTCCGGCCGTGATATCAGCGACTGGCAGCAAGGCGTGGGAACGCTGGCGCCGCTTGGCCGGATCGAAGAAGTTTTGCGGGGCGCTCGGATCGGCTACTGGTCGAAGCCGCCTTCAGGAGCGCTGGATTCCGGGATCGCCGCCGTCGTCTCCCACGCCTTGACGTGTTTCGACACCTTCGGCGCGACGGTCGAGCCGATTGATCTTCCCGGTGGCGATCTCCTCGACCTGTTCCAGCATCACTGGTTCACCGGCGCCGCGGCGCGGCTGGCGCTGGTTCCGCCGAGCGAACGGGCGGGCATCGATCCGGGCTTCCTGGAGATCGCACAGGCTGGGGCGGCGTTCGACGTCCATACGCTCGTCGCCGCACAGTTGGAGCGCGCCGAATTCGGCGCCGCCATGGACCGGCTGCTGGACGACTATGATTTCATCGTTTCGCCGGGGTCATCGATTCCAGCCTTCGACGTTGGCCTTGAAGTGCCTCTGGGCAGCGGCCTCTCGCGATGGATCGAATGGGCAGCGTTCAGCTACCCCATCAATCTCAGCCAGCAACCCGCCTGCGTCATCCCTTGCGGCATGACCGAGGCGAGCCTGCCCGTCGGCTTCCAGATTATCGGCGCGCGCGGCGACGATGCCCGCGTGCTTTCGGCGGCAGCCGACCTGGAAGCCGCTTTCGTGCCCATGACCCACGCGTTTCGCCAGAAAGATCTGGTGTGAAAGATTTCGCATGAAGAAAAGACTCTAACCAACGCCAAAAAAGGGGAACTTTGCCATGATGAACAGACGTGCAATGCTGCAGGGCGTGGTCGGCGCGGGTGCGGCCGGTGCCGCGCTTCTTGCCGATATGAACACTGCGGCGATCGCCCAGGACACCAAGCCCATTCCGGTCGGCTCGGCCCTGCCGATGTCCGGCATTGCCGCCGCCGACGGCATCGAGTTCAAGAACGGTCTCGAACTTGCCGCCGAGGAGATCAATGCGGCGGGCGGCATTCTCGGCCGGCCTGTCGAGATCCACATCGAAGACACCAAGGAAATGGGCGCCGACCTCGTCAGCCAGTCGATGCAGCGCCTGATCGACCGCTTCGAGGCGCCGGTCATCATCAATGGCTACAATCTCGGCACCAACATGATCGAGATGGACGTCGCCGCCGACAACGACGTCATCATGATGCACTACAACACGCTGATTTCGCACAATGAGAAGTTCAAGACCGACCCCGCCCGCTATTACAGCTCCTTCCAGGGCGATCCGCCGGAGTTCTGGTATGGACCGGGCTGCCTGAACTTCCTCAAGACGCTTGCCGCGGACGGCAAATGGAAGGCGCCCAACAAGAAGATCGCCATCATCCCGTCTGCCAACGAATATTCGATCGTCATCGCCAACGCGATCCGCGACAAGGCCGCCGAATACGGCTTCGAGGTTAGTCTGTTCGAGACCGTTCCGTTCCCGACCAACCAATGGGGACCGACGCTGGCGAAACTTCGCCAGGACCCGCCGGCGGCGATCCTGGTCACGCACTTCCTGCCGCAGGACCTGGCGCAGTTCATGGTCCAGTTCCTCGCCGAGCCGATCAACAGCCTGATCTACATGCAGTACGGACCATCGCTGCCGGCTTTCCGCGAGATCGGCGGCGAGGCGGTCAACGGCGTCGTCTATTCGACGGTGATCGGCTGCCTGCCGGACGATTTCTCCAAGCCGTTCCGCGAGAGCTACCGGGCCAAATTCGGTCCGAACTCGGCCTACATCACGGGATCGCAGACCTATGACGGCCTGTGGATGTGGGCGCTTGCCGCGGCAATCGCCGGTGATCCAGGCGAACCGATGGACAAGGCGCAGACCACCAAGGTGGCCAATGCGATGAAGCGCCTGGTCTATCGCGGGGTCAACGGCACCTACCGGGCCGATCCGGCCGGCCAATCGGCCTTCTGCTATCCGACGCAGGTAGCCGATCCGTCGCTTGGCATGCCGCACCAGTTCCTGCAGCATCAGGATTACAAAACCGATCCGAAGCTGATCGCGCCGGTGCTCTATGCCACGGACAGCTTCATCCTGCCGCCATGGATCAAGTGACCGGACGCGGAAATGAAACCAACGACACCGGCCGGGCCGTTTGCCCGACCGGCTCCATTGGGTGAGAAATATGACTGAGGCCGCCGGTCCGATGCTGGTTTGTGACAGTGTGGTCAAACGGTTCGGCTCGCTGGCCGCCGTCGACGGCGTGTCGATGGTGGTCAATGCGGGCGAGATCGTTGGCATTGGTGGGCCAAACGGCGCCGGCAAGACAACTTTCTTCGACGTGGTGACCGGGATCACGCCGGCCAGTGGCGGCCGGGTGCATTTCGGCGACACCGACATTTCGGCGCTTCCGGCCGACCGCATCTGCCAACTCGGCATCGCCCGCACCTTCCAGCTCAATGCCGCCTTCGACAGCTTGACCGTTCGCGAAAACATCGAGATCGCCGCGTATTTCGGCCGGCAGCGGCGAAGGCTGGCCGGCTTCCGCCTTGGCGAGGATGTCCGGCAGGCAACGATCGAAGCGCTGGACTTCGTCGGGCTTGCGGCCAAGGCCGACGAGACCGTGGCGCGGCTGCCGGTGCTCGACCGCAAGCTGCTGATGATTGCCGGCGCCATCGCCACCCGGCCGAAAATGCTCTTCCTCGACGAGCCGGTGGGCGGGCTCAACGTCGCCGAGATCGACCAGATCATGGCGATGGTGCTGAAACTGCGCGACCAGGGACTGACCATCGTCCTGATCGAGCACGTCATGCGCTTTCTCCTGGCGCTCTCCAGCCGCGTGATCATCATGCACCATGGCAAGGTGATATTCGAAGGCCGGCCGGACAAGGTCGCCGAGGACCAGACCGTTGTCGAAACCTATCTCGGCCAGGGCACGCAGAAACGGCTGAAGAAATTCTTCGATGAGCAAGCTGCCGCGACGAATCCGGCGGTGGGGGGAACGCCATGACGGGCGCAGCCGCAAAACCACCTGTCCTGCAACTCGACGGCATCGTCTGCGGCTATGACGGACTCGACGTGCTCAAGGGCATTTCGCTGACCGTTCATGCCGGTGAATTCGTCACCGTCGTCGGCCCGAACGGCCATGGCAAGTCGACATTGCTCAAGACCATTTCCGGCCTGGTGCCGCTGCGCGGCGGTCAGATCAGCATCGACGGCCGGCGCCTGTCCGGCAAGCCGCATGAGACGGCGATGTTGGGCGTCGCCCACGTGCCGCAGGGCGATATGCTGTTCGCGCAGATGAGCGTGCTCGAAAACCTTTTGATGGGCGGCTATCTCGCGCCGGACAAGGCCGAGATCGCGCGTCGGCTGGACGAGGTCTACGCGCTTCTGCCGAAGCTTGCCGACCGTCGCAACCAGATCGCCTCGAGCCTGTCGGGCGGCGAACGGCGCATGGTCGGCATAGGCCGCGGCCTGATGATGGGCGGGCGCATCCTTTTGATCGACGAGCCGTCGCTTGGCCTCGCGCCACTGATCATCGATCAGGTCTACGACGTCATTTCGCAACTGAGCAAGGCTGGGCGCACGATCCTGCTGGTGGAGGAGAACCCGGCCCGGGTCGAGGACCTCGCCGACCGCCTGCATCTGCTCGACGACGGCGCCATCGTCTGGTCAGGCAAGCCCGCCGAACTGATGGCGCGCGACGAACTCCTCGCAACCTATCTCGGAGGCTGACGCCATGACCGACGTTCTCATGGCCATTCTCGTCGCCGGCTTCACCTCGGGCGCGCTCTATGCGCTGGCGACGGTCGGGCTGTCGCTGGTCTGGGGTTCGATGGGCATGCTCAACATGGCCCATGCGGCGATGCTGACGCTTGGCGGCTACGTCGCCTTCACGGTGATCACCTCGCTCGGCCTGCCGGTCGCGATCGGTTTCGCCGGTGCTATCGGCGCGGGTGCTTTGGCCGGCGCCATCCTCTATTTCGCGATCGTTCGCAATCTCCTGCAGAACGACAAATCGACATTCGAAGCCAACGTCATGATCGCCACGGTCGGCATCGGCATCGCCCTCGAGAATGCCATCCTCCTGACCTATGGCGGGCAGCCGCTGAAGCAGCCGGTTTCGATCGCCGGCGCCCTGCGCCTGGGGCCGCTGACGCTGCCTTGGCAAAACCTTCTGATCATCGCGGTGGTGGTCGTCATGATGGTGGTCGTCTCGGCGGCGCTCGGCCGCACGCGGATGGGTCGTGCGATCCGGGCGACGGCGCAGAACCGCGACGCGGCGCAACTCATGGGCGTCGCCGTCAACCGCGTCTACCTGCAGGTGCTGATGCTGTCGGGCGCGCTCGCCGGCATCTGCGGCGTCATGGTCTCGTCGATGACGCAATTGTCGCCGCCACTCGGCAACGATCCGATGCTGAAGGCCTTCATCATGTGCGTGGTCGCCGGTCTCGGCAATCTGCCGGGCGCCATCGCAGCAGCACTTGGGCTGGCGTTGCTCGAATCCTTCGTCCAGTACGCCTTGGGCGCCAGGTGGGGCTTTCCATCGCTGCTGTTCGTCGTCATTGGCGTGCTGATCTGGCGGCCGTCCGGCCTTTTCGGCCACGCCGAAATCCGGCGCATGTGAGGGGCATCATGACAGAGACACGTCCCATGTCCCGTTCCTCCATGTCCCGCTCGGCCAGGACTGATCTTGCCATCAGCCTGATGCTGATCGCGGCTGCGATCGCGCTGCCGTTCCTGGTCGACAGCCGCTACATCCTTGGCCAGATCGTGCTGGCGCTGTTCTATGCGACGATCGCCTCGCAGTGGAACCTCCTGTTCGGCTTCTCGGGCATCTTCTCGCTGGCGCAAATGGCGATCTTTGCCTTCGGCGGCTATGCGACGGCGATGCTCTGCTTCTATTTCGGCTGGAACGTCTGGGCAGCACTTGTGCCTGGCGCGCTGGGCGCCGTGCTGTTCTCGCTGGTCGTCGGCCTCGCCTGCCTTCGCCTGACCGGCGTCTATGTGGCGCTGCTGACGCTGGCGATCGCCCAGACGATGTATCTGCTGATCGTCACCGACACCGAATGTTTCGTCATGGTCGGCTCCGTCTGCCGCCAGTTCACCGGCGGCGCCGTCGGCTTTGCCCGCTTCGGCGACCTCGGCACCAGGGCCTTGCTCCGAGCGCAGTGGCTGGTCGGCAATTACGCCATCATCGCGGTGCTGTTCGCGCTCACCATGGTCTTCACCTACGCGATCGTCAAAAGCCCGATCGGCCTTGCTTTCCGGGCGCTGAAGGACAATCCGGGCTATGCGGTGGCCCGCGGCGTCAACCGCTTCCAGGCGCAGCTTCTGGTGTTCGGCATCTCCGCCTTCTTCACCGGGCTGGCCGGCGGTTTCTATGCCGCGCATTTCCAGGCGATCGGCCCCGGTGTGCTGTCGATGTCGCAACTTATGTTCATCATCGCCATCGTCGTGGTCGGCGGCGTCGGCACGTTCTGGGGACCGCTGGTCGGGACGGTGGTGCTGGTGCTGGCTGACGAATTGATGCGAGAGAGCGGCGAGTTCCGCACGCTCGGGCTCGGCCTGATCATCGCCCTGTCGGTGGTGCTGATGCCCAAGGGGCTGGTCGGCCGTTTTGGCGATGTCATCGACTGGCTCGGGCGCCGTCGCGCCAGCCCCGACAGCAAGCCAGCAGCAAGCAGCATTGTGCAAAGCCCGACCCCGGCCGGAAAGTGAGAGACTGACGATGTTCGATACGATCATAGTGGGCGCCGGCTCGGCCGGCTGCGTGCTGGCAAACCGGCTCAGCGCCGATCCTGCCCGCAAGGTGCTGCTGCTGGAGGCCGGGCGCGAGGCGCCGCTCGCCTCGGACGTGCCGTCGGACTGGCCGACCATGTTCAACACGGAAGTCGATTGGGGCTACTACACCGAGCCGCAGGCCGGCTGCCGCGGCAGGCGGGTGTTCTGGCCGCGCGGCAAGATGATCGGCGGCTCCGGCGCGCTGAACGCCATGATCTATATTCGCGGCCTGCCGTCCGACTATGATGGCTGGGCGGCGATGGGCTGCCACGGCTGGGCGTGGGCTGACGTGCTGCCGGTGTTCAAGGCCAGTGAAAGCAATGCCGAACTCGGCAACGACCCGCTGCACGGCGCCGACGGGCCGCTGCATATCGGCAATGTCGGACATGTCGATCCCAACGAGCTTGCCTGGATCGAGGCCTGCAAGGCCGCAGGCTACAAGCAGAACCGCGATTTCAACGGCGTCGAGCAGGAAGGCGTCGGCCTGTTCCAGTTCACCATCAAGAATGGCGAACGCTGGGGCACCGGCAAGGCCTATCTGCGCCCGGCGCGGGAACGACCCAACCTGACCGTGAAAACCGGTGTGCTGGCGACGGGCCTGGTCGTCGAGAAGGGCCGGGTCAAGGGCATCCGCTATCTCGTCAATGGCGAACCTGAGACCGCTTTCGCCGACAGCGAGGTGGTGCTGTCCTCGGGCTCGATCGGCAGTTGCCAGCTGATGCTGCTTTCGGGCATCGGGCCGGCCGACGAACTCGCCCAGGTCGGCGTTGCTCCCGTGCACGACCTGCCTGGCGTGGGCAAGGATCTGCAGGACCACATCAACATTCCGATCACCTTCTATACCAAGGACAAGATCGGCGTCGGCGCCTGGACCGACGAGACGCTGCAGCGCGACTTCGCCGAATGGCAGACATCGCGCAGCGGCCCGCGTTCCTCACCCTGGGTGGCGGCGGGCGGCTTCGTCAAGAGCCGGCCCGATATCGAGCCGGACCTGCAGCTTTACGGCGCCATCAGCCCGCATCGAGACTATGTTCGGTTCCTTTCGTCCAGACCCGGCATCACGCTGCACACCACGCTGCAGCGGCCAGACAGCCGCGGCGAGATTCGCCTGCGCTCGGCCAATCCGATCGAATATCCGGCGATCGACCCACGTTACTTCATCAGCGACGAGGATGGCTCGGACATCGCCACGCTGGTCGAAGGCATCCGCATCAGCCGGCGCATCTCGGCGCAGTCGCCGCTTGCCGAAATGCTCGCCGGCGAAATCACGCCGAGCGCCGAATGCGAGAGCGACGCCGAGATCGCCGACTATATACGCGGCCACTGCACGACGCTCTATCACCCGACCAGCACCTGCCGCATGGGTTCAGATGCGATGGCCGTCGTCGATCCGACGTCGATGAAGGTTCATGGGCTGGACGGGCTTTGCATCGCCGACGCCTCGGTCTTTCCGAAAATGGTGTCGGGCAACACGAACGCGCCGACGATCATGATCGCCGAACGCGCCGCGTCAATGATCCTGGCGGGCTAGGAGACAAAACATGACGACAGGCTGGAATTTCCACGAACTCTATCTCTGGCACGAGACCGGCAATGCCGCGCAGTTCTTTCAGCCGAGCCTGACCATCGAGCCGGGCGAGCATGCGGAGAATGCCGACACGAAACGCCGATTCCGCAATCTGATGGAGGTTTCGGGCCTGACCGAGAAACTGTCCAAAATCGCCTCCATCGCGGTGAGCGAGGATGACCTCGCCCTGTTCCACGACCGCGACTACATCAGCCGTATCAAGCTGCTTAGTGATGGGCGCGGCGGCGATGCGAGCTATCTCACCCCCTTCGGCCATGGCAGCTACGAGATCGCCTGTCTGGCCGCCGGCGGCACGGCAGCGGTGATGGATGCGGTGTTGAGCGGCGAGGTCGACAATGGCTATGCGCTGGTACGACCGCCCGGCCATCATGCCGAGCGCGGGCAAGGCATGGGCTTTTGCCTGTTCGGCAACGTTCCGGTCGCTATCCTGAAGAACCGGGCCAAACATGGCTTCGAGCGGGTCGCCTGCGTCGACTGGGATGTTCATCACGGCAACGGCACCCAGTCCGCCTTCTATTCGGACCCGTCGGTACTGACCATCTCGATCCATCAGGACGGGCTTTATCCACATGACAGCGGTCTTCACAACGAACGCGGCGAGGGCAAGGGCGAAGGCTACAACATCAATGTACCGCTGCCGGCCGGCTGCGGCCACGGCGTTTACATGTCCGTGTTCGAACGCGTCGTGCTGCCGGCGCTCAATCGCTACAAGCCTGATCTTATCGTCGTGCCGTCGGGCTTCGACGCCTCGGCGGCCGATCCGCTGGGGCGCATGATGCTGCATAGCGGCAGCTACCGCGACATGACGCGGATGCTGATGCAGGCGGCGGACGACCTCTGCGGCGGGCGCCTGATGATGTCGCACGAAGGCGGCTATTCCGCCTCCTACGTTCCCTACTGTGGCCTGGCGGTGATGGAGCAGTTGTCCGGCATCAGGACGCATATCGACGACCCGTTCCTGCCGGTCTTCGAAAGCTATGCCGGCCAACCCTTGCAGCCACATCAGGCGGCCGCTGTTTCCAGGGCGGAGGAACTTTTGGGCGGCATCGCCTAGAATTCTGATTGCGGTCAGCCGATGAGGCGATCTCAAGACACACCGGCGGCCAATCTCGCAAATGCGGGCATGCGCTGACGGTAGGCTAATGCATGTCGCCCAAAAGTTCCGGTTTGGGACAACGACATGCACGAAAACAAAGACTTAAAGCGCGTCGTTTTTTGCGAGAAACTACGCCGGAGCACCCCCGACTACGCTAACCCCTACTCCCACTCGATTGTTCAAACAGCCTATAACTAATTGAAATTACACTAGGATGTTTCCATAGCCCCATAAGAGACCGACCAGAGCCGTCAAAAAATTACGCTTTGGTTCTAAAGGGAAATCGCCGCAAAGAATTTTTCCAGGGTTCACCAACTATCGGGACCAATTGGGCGATTTTTGTACCTCAAGACGTTCGACGGCCCTGCCCAAGCCGTTTAAAAAAGGTACCGTCACCGCTCCAATAAGGCATTGGCATGGGTCATAATGATCGACAAGCAACCGGTGTCGCACACACCCTGCTGCGGGCGGTGTGGCGCGACCGCTGGCATCCACTCGATTATTGCTAAAATTCCGGCTAGCTTGGCGACAGATGGCTCAATTTCTGGTCGGCGAATCACAATCAGACCGCCCTTCAAGAGAATAATGGGCGGCACCTTTGGTCCAAGGCGAGTGCAATGGCGCACGAATGAGCTCTACAACAATGCGCCGTGCGACGCCCAGCGACCTTGTCCTTTCGTATACCGATCAAGCAATTGGCTGTATGGGCAAGATAGGGGAAATCGTTTTTAGCAATCCGGATTGGAATCAAGAGGGATGACTTCTGCCTATTTTTTTGACATCGTTTTCCTCCTCGATCCATCCCACAATACAACAGGAAGTCTCTGCTCACTCCTCGCGGCGATATTCGCCAACCCACCTAGTTCCGGACTGGCGATCAGAAAGCATATCTGAACGGCATTCCATAGAAGCGATATAAATTGAAATTGCGGCCATGTGTTTCACACCCGGGATGGTTTCGAAGCCGGGGGGCGCTCACGGTCTCAAGGCGAGAATTTTAAGAGACGTTCAAGAATGACCCAGCACGCAGAAAACGCTCGAATTCTCATGTACAGCCACGACACGTTCGGGCTCGGCCACTTGCAGCGCTGCCGGACTATTGCGCATTCGCTAGTCGAGGATTTCCGTGGGCTTCAGGTGCTTATCATTTCGGGTGCGACTATCGCCGGCGCCTTCGACTACCGCGCCCGTGTCGACTTCGTGAAGATCCCCAGCGTCATCAAGTTGCGCAACGGCGAATACACCTCGTTGGAAAAGGACATCGATCTGCATGAGACGCTAAGGATGCGTCAGTCGATCATCCGCCACACAGCCGAGACCTTCCGGCCGGATATCTTCATCGTCGACAAGGAACCGCTCGGCCTACGCGGTGAGATTGAGGACACGCTGTCCTACCTCAAGACCCGGGGCACCACGCTGGTGCTTGGCCTGCGCGAGGTGATGGATGCACCGCATCTGCTCGAAGCAGAGTGGGCTCGCAGGGATGTGATGCGCAAGATAGGCCTGTTCTACGACAAGGTCTGGGCCTATGGCCCGCCGGATTTCTACGACCCATTGACCGGCTTGGATGTGCCGCCGGCTGTCAGGGCAAAAATGAGATTCGTCGGTTTCCTGCAACGGAGCTTGCAGCGGAACCAGTTGCCCGGCCACCGGCCAGAGGGCGACTATATCCTGGTTACCACCGGTGGCGGCGGCGACGGGGCCGAATTGATTCACGACGTCATCGACGCTTATCAGGAGGATCCGAAATTGCAGCACAAGGCGCTGATCGTGCTTGGGCCTTACATGCCGGCTCGCAAGCGCAATAAGTTGCTGAAGAAGGGTGCCACGATCCCCTACATCAAGATTATCGAGTTCGACAACCGCATGGAAGACCTGATTGCCGGCGCCAAGGCGGTAGTGGCGATGGGCGGTTACAACACCTATTGCGAGATACTTTCTTTCGACAAGCCGGCGCTCATCGTGCCGCGCATCGAACCCCGCCAGGAACAACTGATCCGCGCGCGGCGCGCGGCCGAACTGGGCCTCATCGAAATGCTTTTGCCGGAGGAAGCCAAGGACTCCCAGCGGTTTGCCGATGCACTGGTGGCGCTGCCGAATCGGCCTCGTCCATCCCAGAGTAATCCACATCTGACCCTGGAAGGGCTCCCTCATATTTCCGAAATCGTCGCGGAACTGCTCGACCGGCAGGCTGGCCCTCACCTTTCGGTTATTGAAGGCATGAACTGAGTTGCAACATCGCAAGATCGTCGTGGTTCTGAAGGGTTATCCGCGGCTGTCGGAAACCTTCATCGCGCAGGAACTGCTCGGACTGGAGCGTGCGGGGTTCGATCTGATACTCGTTGCGCTCAGGCGGCCGACCGACGCAAAACGCCACCCCGTGCATGACGAGATCAAAGCGCCCGTCCATTATCTGCCGGAATATCTGCATGAAGAGCCGCTGCGCGTGGTTCGCTCGCTTTCTGCTTGTTTGCAGCGGCCGGGCTTCTGGCGTGCACTGGGATCGCTGGCCGTCGATATGCCGCGCGACTTTACGCGCAATCGCGCGCGCCGTTTCGGGCAAGCGCTCGTGCTAGCGGCCGAATGGCCCGAAGACGCGGTATGGCTGCATGCGCATTTCGCGCACACGCCGGCATCGGTGACGCGCTATGCCAGCCAGCTTCTTGGTCTGCCCTGGAGCTGCTCGGCCCATGCCAAGGACATCTGGACTTCGGCGGATTGGGATCTGGCCAGCAAGCTTTCCTCGGCGCGCTGGACGGTAACTTGCACGAAAACGGGCTTCGACCGTCTGAAAAAACTCGCCGACGGCAACTCGTCAGTGCATTTGAGCTATCATGGGCTCGACCTTGATCGCTTCGGCATTTTCGGCGAGGCACGAAAACAGCATGACGGCTCGGCGCCGGACGAACCGGTTATCGTTCTGAGTGTCGGGCGCGCCGTTGCAAAGAAAGGTTTCGACACCTTGCTGGAGGCCCTTGCCCTCTTGCCCGGTGATTTAGCGTGGCGTTTCGAGCATATTGGCGGCGGCGAGGAATTGGAGCGGCTCAAGGCGTTGGCGCAAAAACTCGGACTGGATGGTCGCATCTCTTGGAAAGGCGCGCTCGCGCAGGAAGAGGTGCTTGAGCACTACCGCCGCGCCGATATCTTCGCCCTGGCCTGCAGGATCACCGCAAATGGCGACCGCGATGGTCTGCCGAATGTTCTGGTGGAGGCGGCCAGCCAGCGGCTTGCCTGCGTGTCGACCGATGTTTCCGGCGTGCCGGAGCTTTTATCGCCGGATGAAACCGGGCTACTGGTTCCGACGGAAAACCCAATTGCCCTGGCACAGGCGCTGGAGCGACTGATCCGTGATCCCGTGCTGCGTGCCCGCCTCGGCGACACCGCAGAGGCGCGCGTGCGCGGCAATTTCGATCACATGGCAAGCATTGGACAGCTCAAGGAGCTGTTCGAACGGGAGTGGCGGGCCGCCGAATGAAGCGGCTGCGCGCTTTCTTCTATGTCCAGCACCTGCTCGGCATCGGCCATCTCGCGCGCTCCAGCCGCGTCGCGGCGGCTCTGGTCGATGACGGGTTTGACGTAACCATCGTCACTGGCGGAGCGCCGGTCGCGGGGTTTCCGGGATTGGGGGCAATATCTGTAACCCTGCCATCTGTTACCTCCGGTGATGAAGGATTTTCCGGTCTTGTCGACCTGCAGGGCAAGCCCATTGACGATGATTTCAAGAAACGGCGTTCAGAGATGCTGCTGCAGGCATTCCGGGATTGCAGGCCTGATATCGTCATTGTCGAGGCGTTTCCATTTGGGCGCCGGCAGATGCGTTTCGAACTCTTGCCGCTGATCGAGGCCATCGACGCGGCGTCGCCCAGACCGCTGCTGGTGACGTCCGTCCGTGATATCCTTCAGGAGCGCGTCAAGCCGGGCCGAAACGAGGAAACGGTCGATCTCGTTAACAGGCATTTTGACCTTGTCATGGTCCATGGCGATCCGGCTTTCGCAACCCTAGACAAGACATTTCCACTGGCGGGAGCGATCAGGGCCGAGGTTGCGTACACAGGGCTCGTTGCCGCGCCACCAGCGCCCGCGGCCTCCGAGCGTTTCGACGTTGTGGTGTCGGTTGGCGGCGGGGCCGCCGGAAAGAGCCTTGTCCGGTCCACCATCGCATCAGCGCGGAATGCCGACAACGCCTGGAAATGGTGTCTGATCACCGGCCCAAACCTGCCGAAGGACGAGTTTGACGCGATTACACGCGATGCCACGCCGGGCCTGTCCATCTTTCGGTTTCGCGAGGATTTCGCCAGCTTGCTGACCGGCGCCCGCCTGTCGGTCTCGCAGGCGGGTTACAACACTGTCTGCGATGTCCTGCGCGCGCGCTGTCGCTCGCTGCTCGTTCCTTTTGCAGCCGGCGGGGAAACGGAACAGACGGTTCGAGCCTTGATGCTCGAAGAACTGGGTTTGGCGACGGTTCTGAGGGAAAACGACCTGACGCCTGAGTGTCTGGCGCAAGCGATCGAACAGGCGCTTGCGGGACCGACGCCAGCCGCGCATCGTCTAGATCTGGAAGGCGCCCGTCACTCGGCGCAAATCCTGCGCGAGCGGCATCGAACCTGGTCCTCGAAATCCTAGCCCAGGTCATATCTCGGTTGGATTCGCGCAACGCGCTTCAAACAGTTCCAATCAGCATGAAGCGGGTATATTTTTTTGTCGGCAGTTCGCCGGAGAACCTGATCTCCCGTAGCGCCGCCATTGCTTCGAAGGCTGCAAGCGAAGCCACGCAGTTGATGTGCGTCGGCTCGCTGAAGTAATCGTTCGATTGCAGTAGCACCTTCGTGCCCCGCGGAAGCAGGGCAAGCCAGGCACCCAGGTCGGCTATGTGTTCGCAGCTCGTATTGACCACCAGGTCGGGCCGACCGGCCGCATAGTCGAGTGCGTACATATCTTCCGTCAGCGCCCGGAAGCGGTCGCCGGCTTCCCGGTTGAGGGTCCGGGCGACCGGCCCGACTTCAGGATCGATGTCGATGCTGTCGATCGCCGCAATGTCGAAACGGGCGTCGTTGAAAAGCATTGCCGGCAATACGCCGTACCATCCGCCCAGAACCCATATGCGCCCGAACCGGCCGCCGTCGTTTTCGAACAGCTTGTCGAGCGCCCACATTTTGCAGGCGACCTGCTTGTGGTTGAAGGCGTTGGCGATATCGGCCGTCGGATGCTTGGCGATGACCCGCGCCAGCCCGGCGACAAGAGGGTGGTCGACATAAGCGGCAATTCCCCGGGCGAGGTCCAAGGCTTGTTCGTGCCCGTCAATGCCGGCATTGCGTGCTTGCGTGACATCCATCATATTCGTCTTCTATGTTGGGATTTCGGGCTACACAACGCAATATTGCCTCACCCAAGGCTGTTCGACTTGCGGATGAGACTATGCCACCAGCCGTTTCGCCGTTGCACGGTCACGAAGGGGGCCGGTTGCGTCTGTCCGGACCAGCGGCGTCCATCCGCGAAGACATTGCCGATACATCGTTTGCCAGCAGGTGCTTTCACCGCCTGCTTCCTCCAAACTGACAGCCGCATATGGAACCCAGCCTAGCCCGCTATATCTGGACGCACACCCGGAAGCAGCAGATCTGGATATTGATGATCGTCCTGCTTTCGATGATCCCATATTTCATGTCCTTCGACCTGCCGAAGCTGATCGTCAACGGCCCGATCCAGGGGAAGGGGTTCGAGCAACCCGGCGCGACCCTGCCCTTCATGAAATTGCACTATAACCTGCCGTTCATTGGCGAGGTCCAGTTCTTCTCCGGTTTTCAGCTGGACCGCAAGGAGACGCTGCTTGCCCTGAGCCTTGTGTTCCTCTTGCTGGTCGTCATCAACGGCCTGTTCAAACTCTACATCAACACCTACAAGGGCCGCCTCGGCGAACGCATGCTGCGGCGTATTCGCTTCGATCTGATCGATCGTGTGCTGCGGTTTCCGCCGATTTACTTCAAGCGGGTGAAATCCGCCGAAGTGGCGACCATGGTGAAGGATGAGGTGGAGCCGCTGGGCGGCTTTATCGGCGATGCCTTCCTGCAGCCGGTGCTGCTCGGCGGCCAGGCGCTGACGGCCATGCTGTTCATCATGGTCCAGAACGTCTGGCTCGGAATGATAGCGATGGTGATCGTGATCATCCAGATCGTACTCATCCCGCGGATGCGGCGGCGGCTGCTCGTGCTTGGGCGCCAACGGCAGTTGACGGCGCGCGCGCTTTCCGGCCGGGTTGGCGAAATCGTCGACGGTATCGGCGCGGTTCACGTCCACGACACGTCGAACTACGAGCGCGCCGACATAGCTGCTAGGCTAGGGCTCATCTTCAAGATCCGCTTCGATCTTTACCAATGGAAATTCATGGTAAAGTTCCTCAACAATTTTCTCGCACAGCTCACGCCCTTTCTGTTCTACATGATCGGCGGGTATCTGGTCATAGGGGGCCGGCTGGACGTCGGTCAGCTCGTGGCGGTGATCGGAGCCTACAAGGACCTGCCCGGACCGATGAAGGAGCTGATCGACTGGGATCAGGATCGGCAGGATGTCCAGGTCAAATATCAGCAGGTCGTTGAACAGTTCACCGTCGAGGATATCATTGCGCCGGGAATCGCGGCACTGGCGATCGACGATCCCGGTCCGATGACAAACCCGCTGTCGGCGGTCGGTCTGTCCATGGCAGACGATGGCGGTGCAATGCTCCTCAACCGTGTCTCCATGCAGGTCAAGCCGGCTGAGACGGTGGCGCTGGTCAGCACCCCGACAGGCGGAGCAGAGGCGCTAGCAGAAGCCTTCGCGCGTCTGAACTGGCCAGAGAGTGGAAAGGTCGCTTCGGGCGCCGATGACCTGCTTGAACTCCCCGAAGCCGTGACCGGCCGGCGCATGTCCTACGCCTCGTCGGATGTTTTCCTGTTCCAAGCAAGCCTGCGCGATAACTTGCTCTACGGGTTGAAGCATGCACCGCTGACATCGGTGACTTATGACGGCACCGCGGCAGACCAGCAGCGCTGGAACATGGACGAGGCGCGCCGGTCGGGCAATCCGGATTTCGACGTCCACAGCGACTGGATCGACTATGCTTCCGCCGGTGCTACCGGCCCGCACGACCTCTTTGAAGCGGTGCGCCGGGTGCTCGACGCGGTTCTTCTGTCGCGCGACATTCTGGATCTTGGCTTGCGCTCTTCGGCCGACCTCACGCGTCACACGAAGCTCGCCGGGCGGATCGTCGAACTGCGTGCAGCGCTGCGAACCCGGCTCGAACAGGAAGGGCTGCGCGAACTGGTGGTTCCTTTCGAGCCGGGCGCTTACAACACGGAAGCGACGATCGGCCAGAACCTGCTTTTCGGCGCCGCCGCCGGCCCCGAACTGGCCGACAAGGCTCTGGCGGCCAATCCCTACTTTGCTTCCGTGCTGAAGCAGGCCGGCCTCGACAGCACGCTCTACGAGATGGGCATGGAGATCGCCGAACAGGCGATCGAGCTGTTTGCCGACCTGCCGCCAGATCACCAGTTCTTCCAGCAGCTCGCCTTCATGAGCGCCGAGGAGATCCCCGCCTACGAGACCTTGCTGCAGCGGCTCAAGAACCGCCCCTACGAGGCGGTTTCGGAGGCCGACCGCGCCATGATCATCACCTTGAGCTTTGCCTATATCGAGCCCCGGCACCGCTTCGGCCTGCTGACCGACGAGTTGATGAGCAAGATCGTCGCCGCACGCAACCGGTTCTATGAAAACCTGCCGCCCGAGCTGCACAACGCGATCGAACGGTATGATCCTGCCAAATACATTGCGGCGGCCACCGTCATGGACAATGTCCTGTTCGGCCGTGTGGGAAACAACCATCCCGACGCGCCGGACCGCATACGCTCCATCGTCTATGACATTCTTGACGAGCTGGGGCTTTATGCCGAGCTTCTGGATGTCGGCCTGGACTTCAACGTCGGCGCCGGTGGAAGGCGGCTGACCAGCGGACAGCGACAGAAGCTCGATGTTGCCCGGGCTCTGCTCAAGCGTCCCGATTTTCTCATTCTCAACCGGCCGCTGTCGGCGCTCGACCAGCGCGTTCAGGACAAGGTGCTGCGAAACGTGCTCGAGGAAGCCAGACGCGACGGCCATTCGCCGGCAATTGTGTGGGTCGTGACGAGTCCGGCAATGGCGATGATGTTCGATCGCGTTATCGTCTTTGACTCGGGGCAATTGGTGGAAGACGGTACACACGAGACACTTTTGGCAGAGAACGGTATCTTCAAGGAACTTCTGTCATAGTCTGGCAGACGCGAATTTAGGAAGGTTTGCGACAATGCTGCTCAAGGATGAAGTTGGAATGCTGCAACGCGTTCCCTTGTTCTCCGGCATTGAGCCGGCAAAGCTCAAGCTGCTCGCGTTCACATCCGATCGCGTGAATTACAGCGCCGGCCAGATTCTTTTCCGGCAGGGCGACGAGGCAGACGCTGCCTATGTCATCCTTTCAGGCAGGGCGGATATTCTGGTCGATTCCGACAGCGGGCCGATAAAGGTTGCCGAACTGCTGCCAAATTCGATCGTCGGCGAGATCGCCATATTGTGCAACAGCTCCCGCACTGCCACCGTCAGCGCGGCAAGTGATCTGGAGGCCTTGAGAATCCGCAAGGATCATTTCCTGAGGCTTATGAAGGAGTTCCCGGAAATGACCATCGAGATATTGCGGGTTCTTGCCGATCGGCTAAGCCATACGACCGCGGATCTGATCGACGCACGAAGCGCCTAGAGCTATGATGAGCGAAAGGTAGCATGGACGACGATTTTTTCCTGGTCAGATTTTGGGGCGTGCGCGGCAGCATTGCTGTATCCGGGCCAGAATTCGCTCGCTATGGCGGCAACACAATCTGCATTGAGATGCGATGCGGCAAGCATACGCTTCTGTTCGACGCAGGCTCTGGCCTGCGGCCTGCCGGTAGGGCGCTTCAGGCGTCGGATGTAACCGATTTCGACCTGCTTTTCACCCATTGCCATTACGATCACATCATCGGGCTGCCGGCTTTTGCGCCTATCTTCGACCCGAGCGTCAAACTTACGCTTTGGTCCGGGCATCTTGCAGGACGCATGACGACCCGGCAGATTATCGATGAGTTCATACGGCCGCCGTGGTTTCCGGTGAAAATGAACGTCTGCAAAGCAAATCTCGACTGCCGCGATTTTGTATCCGGAGACGTGCTTCGGCCGCGCGAAGGGGTGGTGGTTCGGACCGGCAGTCTCGCCCATCCGGGAGGCTGCATAGGCTACCGGATCGAATGGGGCGGCCGCGTCGTGGCGGTGATCACCGACACCGAGCACGAGCCGGACAAACTCGATCAGTCGGTGCTCGACCTGATCGAAGATGCCGACCTCGTCATTTACGATTGCACCTACACCGAGAAGGAAATGGAACGCCGCCGCGGTAACGGGCACTCGACATGGCAACAGGGCGTCAAGCTCTGTGAGGCTGCTGGTGCACGGGCGCTTGCGCTGTTTCACCACGATCCGACACGCACCGACGAGCAACTGGACGAGATGGAGAAGCTGGCCAAGGACAGGTTTGCCGGCGCTTTTGCCGCGCGGGATGGCCAGATGCTCAAATTCCCGGTCTCATCGCACAGAAAGCGCTGAGCTATTTTCCTTTACCCGCGCGGCGCCCGATCAATGTCCTGATCGGAAGCCATGCACAGGGTTCAGCCTGTGCGGTGACTGTCAAAAATCGTTCGAGGAAAAGCCAGGCCGATTCATCATGTACAAGATGGTGGGTGAGCAGGCCGATCGGCTCGCCGTCGGATGCATGCTGCAAGTGTGCGATGATAGCCTGGACCAATAGACCATGATCGAGGCAGCCGCGCGTGCCATGCCAATCCATGATGTCGACATTGCTGTTGATGACCGCCAATGAAGCCGGCTTCGGCGGCCCATAGACTGACAAGGCCGCAAAACCTATCGATCCAAGGTCGGATACCACGCCGGCGTCGATCCTGTTCCATGGCGGCACCAGCATCGGAACGGCACGTGCGCCGTGCAGGCCGGTTACTCGCGACAGTCCGCGAGCCAGATCATCGAGCACCGCCTCGCGTGGCCGATGCGCGCCGAGTTCCTGCTTTTTCTGGTCCTCGGGCGCATGATTTCGGTGCGCCCAGCCATGGATCGCGACCGTGGCATGCGGGGCCTCGTCAAGCCGGGCGACAAGCTTCGCGTCGGTCAGGGCCGGAATGACGGCCAGAGTGACCGGAACCGCGAATTCACCGGTGAGGTCGAGCAGCCGATTAAGCGCAGGCGTCGGATCCACGGCGTCGTCGTCGCGCAGCCAGAACTCCGCCTTGCGGCCCGCCCGTTGCAGGCGCGCCAGCTCTTCCACCAAGGGCTGCCAGATCGGATCGGACGTCATGAGACCGGGACCTTCGCAATAAGTCCGGCCAGACGCGCAGCTGCGCCACCGAGGGAACGTTCTTCGAGAACGAAACGCCTGGCTTCCGCGGCCATGATGGTTCTTTCGTCGTCACGGGCCAGAAGCCTTTCAATGGCGGAAGCGAACGCCGCGACATCGCCCGGCGGGGTTAGAAACCCGGTCTGGCCATCCCGCACGACCTCCGGCACGCCGGCGATGTCCTGAGCCACCACCGGAAGGCCGGCGGCCTGTGCTTCAAGATAGGCAACGCCGTAGGCCTCGCCATAACCCGGCCAGACATAGATTCCCCCGGTGTAAAGGACATCCGGCACGGCGGCTGGCTCGATCGAGCCAATCCACTCGATACGATCGGCGGGCAGGTCGGCGAATTGCGCTTCGACCTCGTCGCGGGCTGGGCCGTCTCCGACGATCGACATGGTCCAGGGCAGGTGACCTATCAAGCCGAGCGCTTGCGCCAGCATGCGATAGCTGCCCAGTTTGTCGCCTGGGCGCATCATGGCGACGGTAATGAGGCGCGTCGGACAACCCCGTGCCGGGATTTCCCGGAATGCCGATGTGTCGATGAAGGGCGAAAGCATACCGAAAGCGGCCTTGGGAATAGCATCCGCCAGTCCCTGACGATCCCTTTGGGTGAAGCAGATGTTCATCGCCGCCTGTTCGATGGCTCGCGCCACCAATGCTTGGCTATCGGCCCACAAGCCGGCTTCGCGTCGCCTGGAATAGGAGGCTTCCGCTGTCACATAGGGGACAGCAAAGGCCGACGCCAGCTCCGGCCCGATCAAGTCGGGCGCCTTGTAATAAGGATGGTAGGTGAACCAGAGATCGGGCTTGCCGTCACGACCCCAAAGTTTGGTCAGCCGCGCGGCTTCCTCTGCGGCCTCGATCTTTAGTGCCTCGAAACTTTTCGACTCCGGCTGGCGTAGATAGAAGCGCAACTCAGATGCCAGTTCGACGCTATGCCCTCCGTGCTCCAGCGCTTTGACAAGCATCCGTGCCATCTGGCGGTCGCCGGAAACAACGGGATGATTGGGTGACTTCAGCGGCGCGTAGAAGGCAATTCGCATCGCGCGACCCTATCACCGGAAAGCCTGCGCAAGTCAATTTCCAAGCGTAATCGACTTCACCTTCAAGCCGTGGAATATGCTATCAATGGCCATGGAAACAGCTGTCGCGTCCGACCCGTTTGTCGCTTCTTTGCCGGTCTTCGCAAAGTTCGAAAGCGTTGCCGACATCGATAACTATCGGCCCCTCCCCGATGGCTGGGCGCTGGCCACTGCCGACATTGTCGGCTCGACCAAGGCGATCGAGGCGGGGCGCTATAAAACCGTCAATATGGCCGGCGCAAGCGTCATTTCGGCGCTGCTCAATGCGCTGGGTCGGCAAGACCTCCCCTTTGTCTTCGGCGGCGACGGCGCGCTCGTGGCGTTTCCCGGCTCGGCGCTGGAGATTGCCCGCAACGCGCTGGCGGCCGTCCAAAGGTGGGTGGCGGACGAACTGGGCCTTACCTTGCGCGCCGCGATCGTGCCGATAGGGGACATAAGGGCGCATGGCCTCGACGTTCGCGTGGCGAGGTTCCGGGCTTCCGAAGCGGCCTTCTATGCCATGTTCGCCGGCGGTGGCGGCAGTTGGGCGGAAGCTGAGATGAAAGCGGGGCGCTACCGCATCGATCCTGCGCCGGCCGGCGCGCGGCCGGATCTGACCGGCCTCTCCTGCCGTTGGAACCCGATCGAGGCCCGGCATGGCGAAATCGTCTCGATCATAGCCACACCGGGGGCGTCGCGCGACTTGCGCGGGTTTCAGTTTCTGGCTTCCGACATCATCGCCCTCGCCGGCAGGCAGGAGCGCGATGGCCACCCGGTGCCGGTGGACGGCCCGGGCTACAGTCTGCTGCCCGCCGGCCTGGATGTCGAGGCGCGGGCGATGGCCCCGGCAGGATGGCGGTGGCGGTCGAAGCTGTGGATCGTGTTCCTGATGACGCTTACGGCTGCAACCGATCGATTTGGCTGGACGATTGGCCGTTTCGATCCGAAGGTCTACAAACGCGAGGTGGCCAGCAATTCGGATTTCCGAAAGTTCGACGACGGCTTGAAGATGACCATCGACGTTGACGCGGATGTGCTGCATCGGATCCAAGACCGGCTGAAGCAGGCGGAAGAAGCGGGCATCTGCAATTATGGCCTGCACCGCCAGAAGTCCGCCTTGATGACCTGCCTCGTCATCTCGCCGCTGCAGCGCGATCACGTTCACTTCATCGATGGCGCCGCCGGCGGCTACGCGATGGCTGCCGCAAGCCTGAAGGCGAAGGCGCAGGTCTGCTGACTGCTTGCGGAATTCGAGTTCCGCAATATGCCCTCACTCATGGTTCTTGGCACCGGTGAGCCTCGCCATGGGAGCGGGTAACCTGTCCGAATTGACGGGAAAGCAGATTTTTTGGACGCCTCACGATATGACCGTCTTCTTAACCGGATTTCGAGGCGCGCCGCGCATGTCAGCGTGATCGGGCTGGCTATGCTGGGTTGCCGCTGTCGGTTGCGATCGCACGCGCCGGGTCCCCGGTTTTCCGGCTTCGACATCGAAACCCGGAAGGTCGAGAGCCTGAACAACGGCCAATCCTCCTTGAGGCAGTGACGTCGACAGCCCTTGCCGACCGGGCGGTTCCGCGCCACTGCGGATTTGTCGAACTAGCCGTCTGCGATGCCATCATAATCTGCGTTCCGACACCGCTGACGAAACACCGGAAGCCCCGAAGATTCGATGCTGTCGTCGTGGCAACCGGCCACGACGCGATCGACTATCAGGCGATCGCTGATCACGCTCCTCTGATCGTCGACACACGCAATTTTTTTGGCCATCTCGGGGTGCCCAAGAGACAGTGGTGAAGGCCCGACGGTGTCTGAGACGGCGAATTCTTTGCCCGATGTCAGGATCGAGATTGCACTCCGCCGGAAGCCTCGCCACATAGGGTTCCAGGTGATAGATGCTGTTTTACGCCTGCTTCCTTCCTGCAAGGAGTTATTTAGGAAATTCTTCGCCGGCTTTCGTCGCCGAAGCCGGCTTCACTGACTTCGATTGTGTGGCGGATCAAAGGAGATGGCTCGTCTTCGACGGGTTTGAGATGGCATGAGCACAGCGCAAGCAGAAATTTCCACCATTCTCATGGATAAAGTTGCCGACTGGCTGAGCCAATCGGCGCTGGCGGGCAACGACCTGGAAACATTGGTAAAGGGCTTTTGTGAACGGCTGGCTGCTGCCGGCCTGCCGCTGAAGCGGGTGCATTTGAGCTTTTCGATGCTTCATCCGCTTTATGACGCGCTTGGTTTTACCTGGCTTCGCGGCCAGGGCCTGGAAGTGGAAGGCTTCCGCAGTGAGAACGGCGTTCATTCCGACAGATTCCTGACCAGCCCATATTACCATCTGCTCAGCAACAAGCTCGACCACCTGCGGCGCCGGCTTGACCCGTCGGTGCGGTCGGAGTTTCCTGTTTTCGACGACCTCAGGCGTATGGGCGTCACCGATTACATGGCTTTCGTGCACCCCTTCAACGGCGATACCAGCCAGGGCATGATGGGGTCGTGGTCGACCGACAGTGCGTCTGGCTTCAGCGACGGCATGATTTCGGCGCTACTGCGGATCCAGAACTATCTCGCTATCGCCACCAAGATGGCGGTGCTCACCAAGCTCGCCGACAACATGATGACCACTTATCTTGGCGGCGACGCCGGCAGGCGTGTGCTGGACGGCCAGATCAAGCGCGGCGAGGGTGACACAATCCGGGCCGCATTGGTCATGGGCGATATGCGCGGGTCGACAAGGCTTGCCGAAACCTCCGGTCGCGAAATCTACATCGATACGCTGAACCAGTTTTTCGATGCCATCGCTGCGCCTTTCAATCGCAAAGGCGGGCAGATCATGAGTTTCCTGGGTGATGGCTTCATCGCCGTCTACCCCTGCGAAAGGCATCGCTCGCAGTCCGAGATCGCCTGCCAGGCTGCTCTTGCGGCAGCGCACAAGGCCAGCGCGCGCATGATGGAACTCAATCTGCGCAGAAAGGAGCAGGGACTGGGCGACATAAAGTTTGGTATCGGCCTGCATGTCGGCAATGTGATGTTCGGCAATGTCGGGCTTACCGACCGGCTGACATTCTCTGTCTTCGGCTCGGCTGTAAACGAGGTCCAGCGTCTCCAGACCCTGACCAAGAAATATCCGCACAGCGTTCTCGCCAGCAAGGACTTCGCCAGCTATTGCGGCGACAACAGTTGGCTGACGCTCGGCACGGAGGAACTGGCGGGTATCAAGCAGAAGCTGACGGTGCTTTCACCCGATTTGTCGGGTGCTCTCGCCCTCGATGAAGACGCTGCGCCGATTCACGACCGGATATCGGACGCCGAGCAGGTCATGCTGCTTCATCGCGATGCCGCGCGGTTGTCGGCAAGCGACCGGAGGAAGCTCCAGTAACCGACACGATCCGGTCCGAAAGCCTTGGTGTGCAGCCCGGTCGCCGGTTCCGTCGCGGAATTCGATTCGAATCCAAGTTGCTCTAGGCTGGCAATACGCTAGTCTCGCTTTTGGGTCTGCCGCCCGGCAGACTGCCAGAGTGGGGCTGGTGTGAGGATGAATTCGGGCATTGATCTGCTGCGGATCGAGGATCTTGGCATCTCTTTTGCCATGATCGGGGGACCGTTGCATGCCGTCAGGCGCGCAAATCTTCGCGTCCTGCCCGGCAAGGTTACCGCGCTTGTGGGCGAGTCCGGTTCCGGAAAATCGGTTCTCAGCCAGGCAGTGATGGGCATTTTGCCGAATACGGCCCATGTTCGCGGCCGTATCCTGTTTTCTGATCCTGAAAAGCCCGGAACGACGCAGGATATCCTGCAGATGCAGCGTGACGGAACCGAAATCCGGGCGTTGAGAGGCAGTCGCATCGGCAAAATCTTTCAGGAGCCGATGACATCGCTGTCGCCGCTGCACACGATCGGCAACCAGGTCAGCGAATCGTTGCAGATTCATACGCCTATGGCTCGGGCGGAGCGCAAGGCGCGGACCGAGGAAATGCTCGGCCTTGTCGGATTTCCCAATCCCAAGCGCGCCTACGACATGTATCCATTTGAACTTTCGGGAGGATTGCGGCAACGC
The DNA here is from genome assembly GCF_055811655.1 of Mesorhizobium sp. WSM4809. Classification (NCBI taxonomy): domain Bacteria; kingdom Pseudomonadati; phylum Pseudomonadota; class Alphaproteobacteria; order Hyphomicrobiales; family Phyllobacteriaceae; genus Mesorhizobium; species Mesorhizobium sp. WSM4809. Next base: position 32,635 of record NZ_JBVVQW010000001.1, on the reverse strand, counting down.
GCCATGATCGCCATGGCGCTTATCTGCCGGCCTGCTTTGTTGATCGCCGACGAGCCGACGACGGCGTTGGACGTCACCATCCAGGCGCAAATCCTGCAATTGCTGCGCGGGCTTCAGACCAAGCTGAACATGGCGATGCTGCTGATCACGCACGACCTCGGCGTGGTCGCCAATGTCGCCGACGAGGTGGTGGTCATGTACCATGGCGAGATCATGGAAATGGGGCCTGTCGAGGCGATATTCCGCCGGCCGGGCCACCCTTACCTGAAGGGCCTGATGGCAGCCGTTCCGCATTTCGACCTGAAGCCTGGTGAAAGGCTAAAGGCGCTTCGCGAGGTGCCGGTGAACGTTGGGAACCTGCTCGGCAAGCAGACTGCGCCGGCATCGAAGGGGCCGGAGGACATTCTGCTTTCGGTGAGGGATCTGACAAAGACCTTCACCACCCGCAAGTCCGGATGGTTCAGCGGGGGTCATCAAACCTCTGTTCGCGCCGTGGACGGCGTGAGCTTCGACATCAGGCGGGGTGAGTGTCTGGGTCTGGTCGGCGAAAGCGGCTGTGGCAAAACAACCGTCAGCAAGATCCTCATGCGGGCCATCACCCCCAGCGGCGGTTCTGTGATCTTCAACGGCCGCGATGGACCGACCGACGTCCTGGGCGCAGAGGGAGATGCCCTGCGCATATTGCGCGCGAAAATCCAGATGGTCTTCCAGGACCCGGTTTCGTCGCTTTCACCTCGCATGACGGTGGAGAACATCTTGAGCGAGCCGCTGGAGATCCATCAACGTGGCAATGCGGCGTCCCGACTCGCCACGGTCAAGAGCCTGATGCAGGCAATCGGGCTCGATCCGCGCTTCATAAAGCGCTATCCGCACAGTTTCTCCGGCGGGCAACGTCAGCGCATCGGCATCGCGCGTGCGTTGGCGCTAGGGCCCGAACTCCTGATCTGCGACGAGCCGGTTTCGGCGCTCGATGTCTCTGTCCAGGCGCAGATCCTGAATCTTCTGAAGGACCTGCAAAAAGAACTGGGCCTGACCTACCTGTTCATATCCCACAATCTGGCGGTGGTGGACTACATGGCAGACCGCATCGCGGTGATGTGCGGCGGGCGTATCGTCGAGCTTGCGCCGCGCGAAATTCTGCTCAGAAAACCAATCCACCCCTACACGCGCTCCCTGGTCGCCGCGGTACCTTTCCCCGATCTCGACAGGCCGATGGATTTCAAGACGCTGAAGCTCAGCGGAGCTTCCGACACCAGCGCATGGGGACCGCAATTCCGCGACGAGGGCGACGAAGATAGGCTGTCACCACTCGATCTTGGCGGTGGCCACCTCGTGCTGGCGAGACATTCGGCCGATATCAGTGAGTTACGCCATTGATCAGCCGGCGCACCGTCCTTGGTCTCATGGCTTCGGCATTTCTGCCAGGGACGTCGCGCGCCGGCGATCTGGAGCCGGAATTTCTTCGGCAACAACTGACGGTCAAGGCGCTGCCGACACTCGCTGAGCGCCTGCCCAAGAGTCCGCGCGCGCTGAATCTCGCTGCAATGGGCCGGCTGCCCGGCCAGTATGGCGGCACGCTGCGGACAATCATCGGCAGCCAGAAAGATATCCGGATGATGACGATCTACGGGTATTCTCGCCTGGTCGGCTATGACGAAAAGCTCAACATGCAACCCGACATTCTCGAGCGTTTCGACGTGGCGGATGATCGCGTCTTCACCTTCAAGATACGGGAAGGGCACAAATGGTCTGACGGCAGCCTGCTGACGCCGGAGGATTTTCGCTATTGTTGGGAAGATGTCTGGCTGAACGACGAGCTTTCGCAAGGCGGGCTCGCCCCCGCCCTGCTGGCGGACGGCAAGCCGCCACGCTTCGAGATCGTCGATCCGTTGACGGTCCGCTACAGCTGGGATGCGCCCAATCCAGACTTCCTGCCCAAGCTCGCTGCCGCTTCGCCGCTATCGCTTGTCCTGCCGGCCGCCTATCTCAAGCAGTTCCACAAGAAATATCAGGATTCATTCCGGCTCGCCGGCCTGATGAAGGAGAACCGGACCCAGAAATGGACGCTCCTGCATATCCGCATGTCGCGGCAGTATCGCCCGGAGAACCCGGAACTGCCGACGCTCGACCCCTGGCAGAACCGGACCAAGCCGCCGGCCGAGCAATTCATCTTCGAGCGCAACCCGTTCTTTCATCGAATAGACGAGAACGGCCGGCAACTGCCCTATGTTGACCGGATCATCATGAATGTCAGCTCATCGGCGATCATCTCCGCCAAGACCGGTGCGGGCGAGAGCGACCTGCAATGCATGGGAATTGACTTCAGCGACTACTCCTTCCTGAAAGACGCGGAGAAGCGCTATCCGGTGAAGATGCACCTGTGGAAACGTACACAGGGTTCTCGGCTGGCGCTGCTGCCGAATCTGAATTGCGCCGACCAGGTGTGGCGTGGCCTTCTGCGTGACGTGCGCGTGCGCCGCGCACTTTCGCTCGCCGTGGACAGGCGCGAGATCAATATGGCTGTGTTCTACGGATTGGCGCAGGAAAGCGCCGATACGGTCTTGTCCGAGAGCCCGCTCTACCGGCCGGAATTCGCTAAAGCTTGGGTTGCCCATGATCCCGACCAGGCCAATGCACTGCTCGACGAGGTCGGGCTTCTGGCACGTGACGATGACGGCCTGCGGATACTTCCCGATGGACGCTCTGCCCAGATAATCGTGGAAACCGCCGGCGAAAGCACACTGGAAACCGACGCGCTCGAACTCATCACCGATCACTGGCGAAAGATCGGCATCGCCCTGTTCATCCGGACTTCGCAGCGCGACATCTTCCGCAGCCGCGCGCTTGGCGGCCAGATCATGATGTCGATGTGGTCGGGCATCGACAATGGCGTGCCGACCGCCGACATGAACCCGAGCCAGCTGGCCCCCACCATCGACGATCAACTGCAATGGCCGCTCTGGGGTGCTCACTACTTGTCTCACGGCAAGATGGGCGAGGCGCCCGATCTTCCTGAAGTGATCGAGTTGATGGCTTTGCTCAAGCGCTGGAACGCATCGACCGAAGCGACAGAGCGCGCCGAAATCTGGAATTCGATGCTGTCGATCTACACCGATCAGGTGTTTTCGATCGGGACCGTGAACGGAACGCATCAGCCGATTCTGGTGTCCTCACGGCTGCGCAATCTGCCTGACAAGGCGCTCTTCGGCTACGATCCGACCGCCTATTTCGGTGTCTACATGCCGGATACATTCTGGCTTGGAGAGTCCTGAGCGTGCTTCGATATATTGTCTGGCGCATTACTGTGATGGTTCCAACGCTGCTGGTGATATCAGCGATGGTGTTCACGATCATCGAACTTCCCCCCGGCGACTATTTCGACAGCTATGTCGCCGAGCTTCGGGCGCAGGGCGAAGGGGTGGATTCCGATCGCATCGAGATGATGCGGAAGGAATATGGTTTCGACAAGCCGCCGATCATTCGCTACTTCTACTGGGTCGGCGGGATGCTGCACGGCGATTTCGGCTATTCCTTCGAATATGAGCTGCCGGTTCGCGACGTCGTCGGGGACCGAATGTGGCTGACCGTGCTGGTTTCCTTCGTGACGATCATCTTCACCTGGCTCATCGCCTTTCCGATCGGCATGTACTCCGCGACGCATCAATACAGTTGGGGCGATTACGGCCTGACCTTTTTCGGCCTCCTGGGCCTTGCCATTCCGAACTTCATGCTGGCGCTGATCCTGATGTATTTCGCCAACATCTGGTTCGGCACGTCCCTCGGCCATCTCATGGACCCGCAATATCTCAGCGAGCCGATGAGCTGGGCCAAGGCGAAGTCGATACTCGCCCATCTCTGGATCCCGGTCTTGATCATCGGCACCGGGGGCACGGCAAGCATGATCCGGCGGCTGCGCGCCAATCTGCTCGATGAGCTACACAAGCAATATGTGGTGACCGCGCGCGCCAAAGGCCTTCATCCATTCAAGGCGCTGGTCAAATATCCGCTGCGCATGGCGCTCAATTTCTTCATTTCCGACATCGGCTCTATCCTGCCGGCCATCATCTCCGGCGCCGAAATCACGGCGATCGTGCTGTCTTTGGAAACGACCGGGCCGATGCTGATCAAGGCCTTGCAAAGCCAGGACATGTATCTGGCGGGGTCGTTCCTGATGTTCCTAGCCTTCCTGACAGTCATCGGTGTCCTGATTTCAGACCTGGCGCTGGCGGTGCTTGATCCACGAATTCGTTTGCAGGGCGGCAGCACCAAATGAAGACGGATTCGCCGCTCCCCGCTCCGGGTGCTCCACTAGAACACTACGTTTCCAGCGCGCCCTTTGACCTGCAGTCGGTCGAGGCGATGACGGCGGAGCAGTCGAAGGTCTTTCAGGCGTCGCAGTTGCGGTTGATGTGGTGGAAATTCCGCATGCACCGGCTTGCCCTTGTATCCGGCATATTCCTGATAGTGCTTTATTTCGGGATACTGATCTGCGAGTTCCTGGCGCCCTACAATCTGCACACACGCAACATGGACTATATCTATTCGCCGCCGCAGCAGGTGCACCTGTTCCACAACGGCGAGTTCGTCGGGCCGTTCGTCTATGGCCGCCAGATGACGCTGGACATGGACACGCTCAAGCGGAACTACATCGACGACCAGGGCGATGTTCAGCGGCTCCGTTTCTTCTGCAAGGGCGACAGTTACCGGTTCTGGGGCCTGATCGAAGGTGACAGGCATTTTGTCTGCGCTGCCGAAAACGGCCAGCTCTTTCTGGCCGGCACCGACAGGCTGGGGCGCGACGTGCTCTCGCGCATGATCTATGGCGCACGCATTTCACTGACAATCGGCCTCGTCGGCATCAGTTTCAGCTTCCTGCTCGGCATCGTCATCGGCGGACTGGCCGGTTATCACGGCGGTATCTTCGATCTGATCGTTCAACGGATAATCGAAGTCCTGCAATCGATTCCCAGCATTCCGCTATGGCTGGCCCTGGCGGCGATCATGCCGATAACCTGGAGTCCGATCCTGATCTATTTCGGCATCACCGTGATCCTCGGAGTGCTCGACTGGACCGGACTGGCGCGGGCCGTGCGTTCAAAGCTTCTGGCCTTGCGCGAAGAGGATTACGTTCTGGCCGCGCAATTGATGGGCGCCGGGAGCAGCCGCATCATCGGCCGGCATCTCATTCCCGGCTTCATGTCGCATCTGATCGCCACGGCGACGCTCTCCATTCCCGGCATGATCCTGGGTGAGACGGCGCTGAGCTTCCTCGGGCTCGGCCTGAGAGCGCCGATAACCAGCTGGGGCATCCTGCTCACCGAGGCGCGCAGCGTCAGCGTGATCGCATTCTATCCATGGCTGCTTTTGCCGATGCTTCCCGTCATTCTCGTCATCATGGCGTTTAACTTCCTCGGTGACGGCTTGCGGGACGCCGCAGATCCCTACAAATGAGTTGTTATTTTGCCGCGCGCCGTGCCGCCTATTCCACCCGGTATGATCCTGCCGGCTGCCTGTACGGTTGTTGCAGTGTTCATGGTCCGCCTCTATATGTGCCGACACGTGATCGAGTTTCGCACTACGCCTTCGGGATTCACCCGTGAACAGTTCTTGTCGGCGGCATTGACGATCTCTTTCTGGTTCAGGACACACAAAAGCATATGAGTCGCCTCGAGAATTTCATCAGCAGGATGACCGCACAGCGCGACATTCTCGACCAAGTCTGCGTCGAGGTGGCGAAGATGGAGGGGCTTGTACTCGAGCTCGGCCTCGGCAACGGTCGGACGTTCCACCATCTGCGCGAGCGCCTGCCCGGGCGCCGGATCGTGGTGTTCGACCGCGAAGTCGGCGCACATGCCAGCTCAATTCCCGAAGCCGAAAACCTCGTGCTCGGCGAAATACGCGAGACGGCCCGCAAGTTCATTGGCATCGAAGCCGCCCTTGTACATGCCGACATCGGCACCGGCTATGACGATCGGGATGCAGTGACTGCTACCTGGCTTCCCGATCTGATTGCGAGCCTGCTTCGGGTCGGCGGCTTCGCGGTCAGTGGCACGCCGCTCGATCACCCGCTGCTGCAACGCCTCCCGGCGCCGACTTCAGAGCCCGCCGATCGTTATTTCCTCTGCAAGCGCGTGTGAGCGGCCGAGAGCGCCTCATCTTTTCACGCAAACGCTGCTCTACTGCAATTCCAAGGGAAAGTGCTACGCGTTTTTCCCGAAAAACCGTTTACACTTTCCCTGGGATTGCTCTGGACGGCCCAATTGCTCAGGGGATTGTATACACCGCGATCTCCCGCTCGATGCCGCGCAGCGAGACTTCGTGAGGCACGGGCGTCAGAGCGTTCCTACGCAACAGATCGGCGGTGAGATTGTCGTCGACCACCGCGCGGGTTGCGAAGATAGCCTGTGCGTTGGCCAGGTTCTGGACCCGTGAAGCAATGTTGACCGTCTGGCCGAAATAGTCCTGTCGCTCGTTCATGGACACGGCGATGCAGGGGCCGGCATGGACACCGATCTTGAGCAGCAGATCCTCGCGCCCGCTTCTGTCATTGAGCGCACGCATGGCATCACGCATCCTGAGGGCCGCAGCCATCGCGCGATCAGGCGTCGCGAATGTCGCCATCACCGCATCACCGATGGTCTTCACCACCGCGCCTGCCTCCGCCGCGACGATCTCGTGCAGAACCTGGAAATGCACGCGCACGAGATCGAAGGCTGAAAGGTCGCCCACCCGCTCGTAAAGCGCGGTCGATCCGCGCAGGTCGGTGAACAGGAAGGTGAGGCTGGTGATCTTCAGGCGCTGGTTGATGTCGAGCGTATCCGTACGATAGAGGTCGCGGAACGTCTGGTTGGTGAGCAGGCGCTTGGCGGTCAGAAAAGGCCGGCGTTTGCCCAGGAGATTATGCAATGCCTCGCCGGCGATGAAGACTGCCGGCAGCACGCGGGTGTCGGTCCTGTTTTCCAGCGAAATACGCAGCGGACCGGGTTGCATTTCCAGTGTCTGGTTCTGGACATGGTCGCGGTCGAAAGCCAACGACAGGCTTCGCCGCTCTTTTGTTGGTTCGCCCTTCGCGTCGATGAACTGCGCTGAATGGGTGACCGGCTCGAAGACGATGATGAATTCGGACGGAAGCTGTATGGGCAGAACGGCCTTTTCACCCGGCGCCAGCTCGATATCCTCCAGCGAGAACGCTTCTATGTTTTTCGCCAAACCCTCTTCCGGCAGATCGACGCCGGATCCCCAGTAAATCTGGCGAAAATATTCCACCAACGGCAGTTCGTGTGGATTGTGGGCGGCAATCCTGCGCACGCGAGGGCTGACGGTGAATGTCACCTCGACCATCTCATCGAGGGTCGGCGAATAGCCTTCGGAGCATAGCGCACAGGTGTATTCGTCCTTCTGCAGGGTTTTCAGCGTAGCGTTGGTGTCGAGCACGCCGCCACAGCCGGGGCACAGAACATTCCATGAAATGTCGAAGATGCCCACCCGCGCCGCATGGAGGAAGGCGCTTATGGCGCGTTCCTCGTCGAGGCCATGCTTGCTGGCGAAAGCCGGCACATTGATGCGGCAAAGTTCATGATCCTTGCCTTCCGCGATGGTCCGCCGGATCGCGTCGATTGCCTGGGGATCGACATCGGTCGATTGCCGCAAAAGCGAGAACAGATCCTGAATTTCGGTCATCGTGCAGTCTCCGGAAAATGCACCCCCGAGGTGGTTGACCGGAACCGGTCTTCGTTCCGAGCGCTCCATCTTACTTCGAAACGGATCGTACGGCCATTCGAATGGAAAAGCCCGCCGACGTGTCAATCCGTCGGGATTTTCACCGATCCCAAGCGGTACTATGGTGGGTCCATGGGGTATTCATCTTTGGGACTTTCTCCCGCGCCGACACCCGACAACCCGCCATTTCCCGCGGCCTTGCGGCTTTTCTCGGCGGGGATCATCATCGTCCTGATCGTCGGCGCCGGCCTTTTTTTCGCGCCTGCGCTGGTCAGGCCGCGCTGGCCTTGGGCCGTCACGCCGTTCAACGCCCGCTTCCTCGGCGGCTTCTACACCGCCGAAATGGCCGTGATGGCGGCGCTGCTGGTCTGGAATCGCTGGTCGCCAGGCAGGCTAGTGCTTGTCATGGCCTTCATCTTCACCGTCATCGTTTCGGCGGCTTCGTTCATCAATCTCGGCTATTTCAACTTCGAGCGGAAAGCGCCCTGGCTCTGGTTCTTGGTCTATCTTGCTTCGGTCGCGGTATCCGGGCTGTTCCTGTTACGGGCCGGGGGCCGTCCTTCCGCAAAGGGCGTGACCTTAAACTCTGCATGGCGCGGCTATATGTCGATGGAAATGGCGATCCTTGGGCTTTATGGCGTCGGTCTGTTGCTGTTTCCCCTGACATTCGGCGGCTTTTGGCCGTGGCCGATCGACGCCTTCCACGCTCAGGTTTACAGCGCCATCTTCCTCGCCGGAGCGGGCGGCACATATCTCGTCTGGAAAAGCGCGCCGCGCGAAGAGCTGCTGGTGCTCGGTCTGGCGCAGTTTCTGGTCGGCTTGTTTGCCATCCTTGGCCTTGTCATCACCGAGGCCGCAGTGCACCGGATCGACTGGACGGCGACGGGAACATTGTGCTGGCTCGCCCTTTTCGGCTGGATCGGAATCAGCGGCATCTTCAAACTCTACGCCGTCTCCCGGTACTTCAGCGCGCAATCGGCATCATAGGATGATGAGATGGCTGGATTTTCAGATGATGTCCGGTGCATCGTGCCGGGCCCATTGCCTTTGCCGGGAAAGCCATGACCAGCACGACCTCGCCATTCCCAAAGAAAATCCAGCCGCAACTCCGGGCCATTCGGCCAAGCGATGCGGAGGCGCTTTGCGCCATCTTCAACATGCCGGGCTTCCGCTGGGGCACGCTCAGGGTGCCATTCGAGATGGTGGAGCAGGTAGAACGGCGTATCACCAAGTCCGGCCAGGAAACCACCTGGATCGTTGCCGAGCTGGACGGCAAGGTCGTCGGCCATGGCAGCCTTGTCGTGCAGGGTTCGCCGCGCCGTTCGCACATCGGCGAGATCAATATCGGCCTTGACGATGGCTTTGTCGGCAAGGGTATCGGCTCTGCCATACTTGGCGCGCTGCTTGACGTGGCCGACAACTGGCGCGCCCTGAAGCGAGTCGAATTGACCGTCTATGCCGACAATGAACCGGCCATCCGCCTCTACACAAGCCACGGCTTCGAGGTCGAAGGCCGGCATGTGAAGGCCGGCTTTACCGAAGGACGGTATCACGACCTTCTGAGCATGGCCCGGCTGCGGTTCTGATGACCTGGGACTTTGATCCGACCCTTAAGGCTCCGGTGGATGTTCTGGCAGTGCTGTCACTGCTCTGCCCGGAAGTCGTGCGTGACATCGAGCAGAACTGGAATGCACCGGTTTCCGAATACGCCCGCCATCTGTGGCGGCCGGTGGCAAGGCCTGCTTCGGGTCCGGCGATCGCTGCCCGTTCGATCCTGCTTGATGTACTGCATCAGCGCCTTGATTTGATCATGCAGCCTGAAGAGGTCGGCAAGGCCCTTGAAGAATTCGACCACAGACCGGTGATTCAGTCCGGCCTCCACTGCCTGCTGCTGATGGACAGGATCACCTTCGATGCCCTCCTGTTTGCCTGGCTCGGCGCGGTCGAAAACGGGCTGTCGGCGTTCGTCGGCTTCATGGGAACGACGATGACCATGGAGACAATTGGCCGGGAGGGGCCGGGATGGCTCGATGTCGGCGACGACAAGGTCAACTTGTTTGGCATGGGGCGCCACAAACTATGCCGCAAAAGCGCCTGCGCGGCCGGCCCGGTCACCCTCAACAAGCGGGCGCTCGAAGCGGTGGGCGACGAAACGGATGCCAGCCGCTGGCTGGGCACACTGCTCGCCAGCCAGGACAAGGTGTTTGGAACCGCCGCCGATGCACTGACAGACCTCAACGAGGATCTGGTCGCCGATTGGGATCGTTCTGGCATGGCTCGGCCGGTGTTCATCGATGACCGGCTCGCGGCTTCCGTCGTGGCGCGGCATCTGGACCATGACGGCAGCCTTCTTTCCAAGCTGCTCCTTGAGCCCGCAAGGCGTCAGCGTCTCGAACGTACCCTGCAAGAGACCGAATCGGGCCCATTTGGCAGATTCCTGCCCAATGCCACGGCCTATTTCTGGGGCATTCGCGAGGAGCGCGTGCGCAAGCTTGTTTTCGAGAACGGGCACCTGATCGAGCCTGAAAGGCCGAACGGTCTTTCCATCCCGTTCGAGCGGGCGCATCTCAAGCAGGCGCTGCTGGAGGGCGTGCTGCTGCCGAACTTGTTCTTGACGTTCCTCGTTCTTGCCATATTGCCGCGCGTGCGGGTCGTGGGCGGCCTGAGGCAGATCGGTTATGTAGCGCTTTTCCACTCGATCCTGCTGGCTGCGCTGGATGAAACCGCGCCGGAAGAGCGCGGTCTGGCTGCCGAGTTGCAGGTTCGGGAAAATGCCTGGGGCACCCGGGTCATCGATGAAAAAATGTCGGTCCGCGAACAGGTTGCCGGCCTGCCGGCAGGGAGGCTGTTTCCTGACCTGCTCGGGCACTACCGTTCGCACACTTTTGCCGAGACGACCGACGACCTGAAACTGGTTCGTGAAAACGCCCGATGGCGCAAGATCGGCCGAGCCTTTGGCGTCTGATCCGACCGCATGCCCTCATTTGTCATTGCACTATTCCGGCCTTGCGGAGCCCGTCGATCATGAGTTCGAAATCGGCATGGTTCTTGTAAGGCAAGACTTTGCGACGGTATTCCAGCGAATAGTCAGGATTGACGCGAGCAGTTCCTGCCATGCCGCCCACGCGTGCCGAGATCGCTGACCGAGAGGTCGAGACTCGCCTTGACCTAGCGATAGGCGTTCTCGGACAGGCAGATGGCGCCGGGCGCCGCGACGCCCTCCAGACGCGAGGCGAATCTTCGTCCGCGCTGGCGACCGGCTGTATCCAACCACATCTGCAGCCAGGATTGCGACTAGTCTGCGATTCTCGCTCAAAGTCCGTCTCCTCATCTCCATGATAGCAGGAAGACGGAGGGGCGAAGAGAGAACGTCGCAACGACGGCCAAGCAGCCGTCCGAATCGGCAACGCTCCGCCACCGGACCCACGGATGCCCATTTGCTGCCGCTTGCCGGTTGACGGCTATCGGTTCATCATTGTGAATACCCTGGCCGTGAAGGGCGTGGCGAGATCACGAGTCATGGCCCCAAGAGCCGGATGATTGCAGGCCGAATCGACCTGAAATCTGAATCCATCTCTAGGTCAAAGAGACAGAGCAGGATGTGGTCCGAAAACCGCTTCACACTTTTCGGCATCATGCTCGGGTGAGGTTTCCATGGACTGCTCGGGCTGCGGTTTCGAGATTGGGGGCGGTTACGCCTTCTGTCCGAAGTGTGGCAGGCGCCAGCCTGTGCCATGCGCCAGCTGCGGCTACCCCTGCGCACCTGACTTCGAGTTCTGTCCGAAATGTGGGGCAAGCCTTGGTGCGTCCGCAAAAGCCGCCGAACGGCCTGTTCCGAAACCAAGCGGGACCATCGTGCCGCCTTCTCGAATCCTGTCGCTGCCTACGAACATCGAAAGCTATGGGCTGCATCCCGTCTCTGACGCCGATCGCCGGACGGTAACGGTCCTGTTCGCCGACCTTTGCGGCTTCACGACACTCAGCGAACAACTCGACCCCGAGGTGATGCAAGCTCTGCAGAACGCGCTGTTCAAGGAATTGACGGCGGCCGTGCGAAACTTTGGCGGTTTCGTCGACAAATTCATCGGCGATGCGCTGCTCGCTTTGTTCGGTGCGCCCGTGGCGCATGAAGACGACCCAGAACGTGCGCTTTGCGCCGCTCTCGACATGATCGCCCGGACGGCGCGGCTCGGTGAAGGCACCCCCCACTCCGGCTCGCCTCTGTTACTCCACATCGGCATAAACACCGGTCCGGTTGTTACTGGCGGATTGGGCATCGGCACCGCCAAATCCTATTCGGTGACCGGCGACACCGTGAATACGGCGCAGCGCCTGCAATCGCTGGCCGCACCGGGTGAGGTGCTGGTAGGCGAACTCACTCACAGGCTGACCCGGCATGCCTTTTCTTACGAGTCGCTGGGCGATGTCGTGCTTCGCGGCAAGGCCGGCAGCGTGCTCGTCCATCGACTGGATGCACCGCTTGCGGCCCCGCGTGCAGCACGTGGGCTCGAGGCGCTCGGCCTCAGCGCGCCGATGATTGGTCGCGGTGCGGAGCTTCATAGAATGTTGGCGAGCCTTGACCAGGCGTGCGGCGGCTCGGCCCAACTTGTCCGCCTCGTCGGAGAAGCCGGTATCGGGAAGTCGCGGCTGGTGAAGGAGTTCGTCGCCCGCGTCGGCGACGAGGATCGTTTTCGCAACGTCGCCGTGCGGCAGGCCGCGTGCTCACCGCTGGGCGAACAATCATTTGGCGCCTTGGACGCAGTTGTGCGCAGCGCTGCGGGGATGATGCAGAACGACAATGGGGATGAAATACGGGGGAAGCTCGCAGCCTTGCTTACCGATCTCGGCCTGCAGGGCGAAGAGGCAAAGCGACTGATGCCTTTGCTTTACCATGTGCTTGGCCTTGGCGACCCCGATGCCACCTTGCAGCATGTCGAGCCCGAGCAGCTGCGGCGGCAAATTCTTTACGCAGTCCGCACAATCATCGAACGGCGGCTTGCGTTGTCGCCGCTGTTGATTGTCGTGGAAGACCTGCACTGGGCCGACGCCGTGTCACTTGAGGCACTGCGTTTCGTGATGGACAGGTTGGAACGCACACGGTTGATGTTGCTGGTCACGCATCGTCCAGCGCCGGACAACGACCAACTCGATTCAAATCGGGTCAGTCACACGGCGCTCAGGCTTTCGCCGCTCAACAATGATGACGGACGCAGTCTGCTGGCGGCGCTTTTCGGCGAGAGCTGGGTAAACTCCGCAGGAGGGCTTCTCGGCCAGATCCTCGAGCGCTCGGGCGGCAACCCGCTTTTTTTAGAGGAGATCGTTCGCGGCCTTATCGATCGCGGTGTATTGATGCGCGAGGGCCAGCGATGGCGGACTGTGGCAGGCGAAGTCGCAACCGGCATTCCCGCCACGATCCAGGCAATGTTGCTTGCTCGGGTCGACCGGTTGCCCCAAGAGGTGCGCCGGTTGGCCCAGGAAGCCGCGGTAATTGGCCCGCGCTTCGATGCCACCCTTCTGAAAACCGTTACATCCGACCCCGGCCGGCTAGAAGCCGGCTGCGAACTGCTTTGCGATGCGGAAATCATCGAGGAAGTTGCCGGATCTGGCTCGGGCTCGTCGCAAAGCTACCGCTTTACGCAAACATTGCTGCAGGACGTGATCTACCAGAATCTGCTCCTGCAACGCCGGACCGACATCCACGGGCGGGTCGGTGCTGCCTTGGAGCAACTGTACGGCGACAAGCCGGAACGGCTCGAGGATTTGGCGGTGCTCGGTCATCATTTCGCACAGAGCGCCGAGCGGGAAAGGGGCGCGCATTGCCTGCAGGCGGCGGGTGATCGCGCTCGCATGATATACGCCAACGATGACGCCCTTCGTTTCTATGAGCGAGCACTGACCGCATTGGGTGCGATCGGGCAAACACCGCTCAAGCTGGCAATTGCAGAGCGCATTGCCGATCTGAGCGGCCCGGCAGGCCGCCGCCAGGTCGCGCACCACCACTACGAGGCGGTGTTGCTGGCATACCGCCAGTCGGCAGATCGTGTCGCTTCGGCGCGCGTTTTGCGTAAGGTCGGTCGGCTGCTCTGGGACGTCGGCAAGCGGGACAACGCAGAATCCCGCTATGCTGAAGCGGCAGCGCTCCTCGATGGAGCGGATGCCCCGATCGAGCAGGCGCATCTCTGGCAAGAACGTGGCCGACAGGCGTTCCGGAGCGGAGATCACTCCCTAGCGGCAAAATGGGCGGACGCGGCGCTGGATTGCGTACGCACTTTGACGACGGAGCATGTTTCCGACGTAGGACGCGATGCCACTCTTGTGACCGCCGAGGCACTTAATACCAAGGCTGTTGCGCTGGCTCGCCTCGGACGAAACCGTGAAGCCGTTGGCCAGGTCGAGCGCAGCATTGAATTGGCCGAAGCCGCCGGTCTGCTGGGTGCGGCCTGCCGCGGCTACACCAATCTCGGCGTGCTTTACACGACTATCGATCCGGCAAAGGCGATGGAGGTCTGTCGGCGCGGTCTGGACGTGGCGCGCCATATTGGTGATCTGGGTTTCCAGGCCCGCCTCCTCGCCAATCTGGCGGTCGCTTGTTGTACTTTCACGGATCGCTGTCCAACGGAGGGCGTGCCTGCCGCCGAGAAGGCTATCGAGATCGACCGGGCGCTCGACCAGCGCGAGCACCTGCCGGTGCCGTTGATCGTGCTTGGGCAGATCCACCAGTGCAATGGCCGTCCTGAACTGGCGGTTGGCCTGTTCCACGAAGCACTGGACGTCGCCCGCGAAATGGGCGAGCCCCAACTGCTCTTTCCGTGCTATGATGGTCTCGCAACGCTTAATCTGGACCTCGACAATCTGGCCGAGGCCGAACGCTACTTTTCCCTGGCGCAGGGTATATGCGCCCAGCACGGGCTCGACCCGGAAGCGCTTGTGGTGCTGCCTTTTCTCGACTAGCCGGGGTTAGGGGTTGGAAATGTCCGCGCCTAGTGACTTGGTACCGCTTCAACCGGGCGACCGTGCGCCGAACCTGGTGCTTGACGCCATTACCCAGGAAGGCAAGATCGCGCTCGATGACTTTCGCGGGCAAAAACCAGTGCTGGTCGGCCTGTTTCGAGGTCTGCATTGTGCCTTCTGCCGGCGCCACATCGCCGCCCAGGCGCGGCTTGATCCGGAGCTGCGCGAAAGGGGCGTGGAGAGCCTGACGGTGGTCAACACGCCGATCGAACGAGCGCGTCTCTATTTCCGCTACCACCCGATGCCGAACCTGCTTGCGGCCTCCGACCCTGAACGCGCTTCACATCGTGCTTTTGGACTACCCAATCTCGAATTCACCCAAAACGAGACGAACTGGCCGTACAAGGTCTCGATGGCAGCAGCAAAGGATATGCGGGTCGACATACCAGGCGAGTTGCCCGGTCCCATGGATCCTTTTGCAGCGAGCGAAATCCTCGATAGGAAGGACCCTTACGAAGTGACCGAAGCCGACGAACAGATGATCGCAACAGGACACGGACAATTGGTCGGTCAATTCCTGCTGGACAGGCAGGGAATTGTCCGCTGGAGTTTCACGGAGGTTCCGGAGGGGGGGCGATACATGTTTGGGGCGCCCAATCCGAAGGAACTGATGTCAGCTGTGTCGCAAGTCGCCCAATGAGGTCCCGTTTGATCAAATCTTCACGTTAATAATTTGCGGCTTGAGATGCAGTGCGCTCCAGCGCCGGCAAGCGACAATCAGGCTGGGAGCCGCCACATTCGTACACGACCTGCACCACGCAATTCCGTTTCCTCAAGTGGATCGCAAGCAAATTTTGGTCCCAGCAGTTGGCGCGTTGCATCGGAAATACGGATTTCACTGGGCTCCGCGGACGTTTGAATACGCGAGGCGAGATTAACGGTCTCGCCCCACAAGTCATAGGCGAACCGTCTTTTGCCTATGACGCCAGCGACGATCGGTCCCGAGTGAATTCCAATTCTCAGTCTTATCGGTTCTCCTGCGAAGCTTTCGCGTTTGACCGCCTTGCGCAGTTCAACTGCGTAGTGCGCCAGGGCTTGTGCATGATCGGATCGCGCGGTGGGCAGGCCCGCGACCACCATCACACAATCGCCGATTGTCTTGATCTTTTCGCAGCCGTGTCGTTCCGAGAGTCGATCCGCCGCCTTGAAGAAGTAATTCAAGATAGCGAGCGTCGTCACCGCTCCGACGCTGCGCGCTCTTTCCGTAAAACCGACGATGTCGGCAAAAAGCACACTCACCTCTGCGTGGTTGTCTGCAATTTTCTTGTGCGCTTTCAACCGCTCCGCGATCGACGCCGGAAGAATGTTGAGGAGCAGGGCTTCGGCGCGCTGGTATTCACGCGACAATCCCTCCTGACTCTTCCTCAACGCCTCATTGGCCGAATGTAACTTCTCGTTGAGTTGGCGCTCCCTCTCTTGCAGAAGAGTCATTTCATAAGCCTTCTGTTGAAGCCGCTGCTTGTTGTCGCGTTCGGCAGTGGCATCAAGAAAGAGCAGCCACACGCAGTCATCATCAGCAAAAAGATGAAGGTCCGCGACACGCCCGCTGGGCAGTTCGACCATAGGCATATGAAATGGAAGCTCCGGGCAAGGCAGCAAACCTTCCATGAATTCAAGCTGATCGGCAACAGGCTTACCGATGCGAAGGGATGAGAGCCCGTAATGTTCAACGTTACCGCCCTTCGCCGCTGTCCGCAGCTGGGCGTCAATTTTCACATACGCAATAGCACGCTCGTTGTAGAAGAAATCGTAAATCCAGTTTCCGATCTCTCTTGGCAATCTTTGCATGGTCTATTTGGTGACCATCGAAGCGAGTTTAAGAAACGCATCATCGACATGCTCACCCGAGAGCGCACTTGTCAGATAGACTTGCCATCCGCGTTGCCTCAGTTCGTCAATTTCTCTATCTGGTATTACCCACCGATCGGCCAGATCTGATTTGTTGAAAAGCAATACGAACGGCATAGCACCGAATTCAGCCTCGACCCGCTCGCGCAGCGTGAGCGCGGCGGTAAGGGTAGCGGCGCGGGTTCCATCGACGACAAGCACGAGGCCTGTCGCACCTCGCACATGGCTGACGCGGAATGAGCCGATATCATCTTCGCCGGCCAAATCCCATAAAATCAGATCCACTGTTTTGTCCGGGAGTTCGACACTCTTTTTGTCGATCTTCACTCCCACCGTGGTCAAGTAGGTTTCTGAAAAGATGCTTTTCACAAACCTGCGAACCAGGCTCGTCTTTCCGACAGAGAACCCGCCCAGCATACAGATCTTTTTTTGCAACATCTTGGGCTCCGCCCTAGTCCAGGTTTACCGTAACGGAAACCCGGCGATTGGTGGAGCTACCAGCCTGACTATTTTCAGGCACCGCCGGTTCAAAGGTACCCGCGCCCCGAACCAGCAGCAGTTCCGGGGCGACGCCGCGCTTGTTGAGAAGCGCACGAACTGTCTCGGCGCGGGCGGCGCTGATCGACGCGTTGGCCGTCTCACGGCCCGTGGTGTCCGAATGGCCGGTCAACATGAACCGCGCAGTTACGCCCGACTTGCGGGCATTTTGGGCGAATTCCTTTATTTGATCCGCCAATCTGTCGAGAACCGGCGTCTGCTCTGGTCCCGGCACAACTTTGCCGGAAGAGAAGAAAATATCGGTCGTCTGGATGGCCTCTCTCAAATGATTGAGCTCTGCAAGGTCCAGTTCACGCAGCTGCGAGACATCCAGAACCACTCCGTCCGCCGAAAGTTGTTCAGCGGCGGCCTGCGCCCGGTTGATCCAGGCGGCAGGAGCCTCGCCCACGACAACGATGCGACCCTGGATGATCGAAAGTCGGACCGATTTCGGCGGCGTCAGCGACGCCGTCAGCCGCTTCACCACAAACTTCGGATCAAGGCTCTGGTAGAATTGCCACTGTGAATGAACGCGGGCAGGATCGACCTCCGTTCCGGACAGCAGAGCTTGCGGGTCGGCGGCAAGCGGGTCTCGCAGGCCGGAAATATAGAAATGTCCACCCCTGGTCGATTGTTGGGCGACGATAATTCCCGGTTGGGCCTCAAGTCGCGACACATAATACTGCCAGTGCTCCGCCGCGCGTGCTTCGGGACTGACATCACGAACCTTGGAAATGTCGAATTCCGGTCCGCCTGCCGAAAGCTGTCGGGCCGCTGCGCGCGCCCGATCTATCCAGGTGTCGGGAGCTTCGCCCTCGGCAATGATGCGATTATTGACGATCGAAAGTCGTACTGTATCTGGTGGATACAGCGACGCCGTCAGCCGTTTCAACACGAACTCCGGCTCAAGGCTCTGATAGAATTGCCACTGTGAATGGACCCGGGCGGGATCGACCTGCGTTCCAGACAACAGCGACTGCGGGTCGTCGGCAAGCGGGTCTCTCAGGCCGGCAATATAGAATCTGCCATCGCGTATTTTTTGTTGTGCAACGATGATGCCCGGCTGTGCCTCCAGTCGCGACACGTAGGCCTGCCAGCGCTCCGCCTCGAGTACTTCGGGGCTTACGTCACGAACCTTGGAGATGTCGAATTCCGGTCCGCCTGCCGAAAGCTGTCGGGCCGCTGCACGCGCCCGATCTATCCAGGTGTCGGGGGCCTCACCCTCGGCAACGATGCGCTCATTGTCGATTGATAGTCGTACTGAATCCGGCGGAGCCAGCGACGCCTTCAGCCGCTTCAGCACGAACTCCGGTTCAAGGCTCTGATAGAATTGCCACTGCGAATGAACCTGGGCGGGATCGACCTCAGTTCCAGACAACAGGGTCTGCGGGTCGGCGGCAAGCGGGTCTCTCAGGCCGGCAATATAGAATTGGCCGTCGCGCGCCTGTTGTTCGGCAACGATGATGCCCGGCTGGGCCTCCAGTCGCGACACGTAAGCCTGCCAGCGCGATACATAAGCTTGCCAGCGCTGCGCTGATTGCCAGGAAAGAAAGTACCAACCGCCTGCCAGACTCAAAAGCAGCAGGGCAACGGCCGCCACCAGCCACGGAAATCCCTCGTTTGATTCCTCCTGCTTGAGCTCGACGCAGGTCTGCAACTGCGCCTCTACGCTGGCCAACTGCGAACCGTCGCCGTCAAACTGCTCTAAAGCCTGTGAGGATTCCTCATGGATGCGAAGCAATACATCGCGAAGTATTTCATGCAATCCCTCTGGCGGATTTCCCCGGATCACCGAAACCAGGGTCGCAAACGGTCCAACTTCTGACCAGAGACGAAGGTCGCCAAAACGAATTGTGTCCAGGCCGCTCTGCTCTTTCTCGTTAAATGAGTCCTTCACAAAATCCTGAATTGCACTAAGCATCGAAGAGATGAGTTGAGGATCTTCGCTCGTTGCATTATCGGCGGTTACATGCGCTATCAAAAGACCGGAATTGCGGTGAATGAGAAAGGCATGCTCTATACGATAAACAAGAGAGTGCTTAAGAACAACTTCCGAAAAGCTTGCTCCTGTCCTCCAAGATTCAAATCTCCACTTGAGCCCATGCCAGGTAAATATATGTCTTAGAGTTTCGTTCAGCGACTGAAAGGTCTGGTCGATCTTTTCCCCGATCGACTTGCGAATTGCCGGCAGAAACACCGGGTATAATATATCCGTCAGTGTGCGCGGGCTCTTCTGGATTGACCGTTGCACAGCCCTTTCGACAGCAGGCGCAAGCGCCTCGCCGAGCTGCGCATGAGGCGCTCGCGCGGCCGCACTGGGAAGAATGTCGCCCACTGCTGCCGCAAGCTGCTCGGGTTCGTCCAGCAGATGCGTAACTCGTGAAAGCTCCGAAATTTCGCGGCTGACCAGCAACTGGCGCAGCGTTTCCATGCGAGGATCGGCGGTTGGGACTCCGTCGAAACGCGCACGATAGTCCGGATCAACGTTCCGGGCAATTTCGACCAAAAGACGAGCCAGAGCCTCGCGATCAATTTCTGTATCGTTCGAGGCTGTTCTTTGTGGAAGACTGATTGGGTCGACGGTTGACGTCAAGGTCCCATCAACTCACTTTCCAGCTACGATCCGAGTTGCCCTTGCTGCCGACGGGATCCTGATTCAGACATTTCGCAACCTCTACAAACAGGCCAGCCAAAAGATTTCGGTCGGTCTTAACGTTGCTGAGATCGGCAAACATTTTCTCAATCAGCATCTGAACGCCTTCATTCTTCTGCTTGATTTCCTCACGCAGCAAATGATCGTTTCGATTTATCCGGTCCGAAACGTCCCGCTCAAGCGCGCTCAATTGATCCGCCAACGCACGCACCTGCTTTTCAAGTGCCTGGTTTTGCTCGCGAAGATTCCGGTCAATCTCCTTGTCGGCATCGGCTCGTGAGTCTTTTTCGTTCCGCAATTGCGCCGCGAGCGAATCGATCTGCTTCTTTGCATTTGACTCGTACATCTCAAGATTGCGCTTGGCTTCGGATTCGACATCCTTGAAGCGTTGCAACACCCGTTCTTCAAGCTTGGAAAAACGGCGGTCATAGTCCTGCATCTGGTTGCCGAACAGCAGATCGCGTATCTTGTCGACACCTACGGCGTCGCCGGCGCCCCCGTTTTCGCGAACCTGGGCCGCCATGAAGTTCAGCCCGCTTCCGTCTGCATTACCAATCAAATTTGCGTCCGCCTTGTTTGCGGAGGAAACGGCACTCGAAGTACTCGAAGATTCCTTGGCCATCCTTATACCCCTCTATTTGAACACCTGCCACAGTGCAGAGACCCATAAACAGATGAAGATGCCAGCAAAATCCGCGACCTGCAAGCCGGAATCTTCTTGGCGCAAGCCAATTTGGGTGCTCTTTTTACACCTCTTGGACTGGCAGAAAAAGCACCAGTACCGCTAGGTGTTGCTCTCGCCCTCCCTGTGATAGCAACCATAGCCATTTAACCTAATTGGTTATCGGGCGAAATCTACTATGAAGCCGAGTGATACAATGGCATTATGTATATCTATTTAGATGGAATTAAGTAACAATTTTTTATTAGAAATTGCTAAAATAGCTGTTCCAGCGGGCAGCATATTGCCTCTCGCTCCGCTATATACTGCCACCATCAGCTTCCGGCGCGAGCTCAACAGTAGAAGGAGAATCTTCTTTTCACACGAGGAATCGCCGATCGAGAATGCAGCCCGGAATCGCGGTGTTTCGGTCGATAGGAGAGAGCAATAGGCCCCAATAGCTGGCAGTCATTCAACCAAAGCTTCAGTGGGCTTGCATTGTTGCGTCGTCGATTGCAAAGGACGCCAGTTTGCCATAGCCAAGTGCCAGGGACCGCAGCTTGTGGTCATGGTGCCGATTTCAGGGACATGAGTATGCGGCATGCTTGGTTTTGACGTGCATCTGCGACAGCCGGCGCCCGATCTCGGCGGCACGGATGAAATGCTGCGCCAGGCTTCTAACGTCGCTAGCAGGACAGGAGCAAGCTCGCCCTGCAGCCAAATGGAGGCGCGACGGCTCGGAAGAGGTCACGGGAGACTGTTTGGACGCAGCATCCTCGATGACCGTTTCCTTTGGCGGGAAATCGCCGGCTATGTCTTGGGACTCTTGTACCTTCGAACCAGGCGTGGGTAAGACGGCATGGCGCATAATCCATTGGTTTCAGTCGTGGTTCCTGCGCACAACGCAGAGGTAACGCTGGCGCGCGCACTCGATTGCCTCCTCGATCAGGAAATCGTGGATTGGGAGGCGATCATCGTCGACGACGCCTCCACGGACCGCACCGCCGCGATCATTGCCGGTTATGTGGAGCAAGATGCCCGATTTCGGACGTTGAGTTCTTGCGCGCATGGCCCCGCCGGCGCGCGCAATAGCGGGATTTCGGCGGCGCGCGGCCACTGGCTCATGTTTCTGGATGCACACGATTGGGTAGACGCCAGCTTCCTCGCGAAAATGCTAGCCGCACTGGAGGCCGCGCCCGATTCAGTGGCCGCCTATTGCGGCTCTCAGTGCGTGATGCCCGATGGCGAACTTATTCCGTTGAGCGTCTCGTCAGAGGTTGCGGTCCAGCCCTTTGAAACATTTGCCCGCCGGTGTGCCATCGCCACTCACGCGCTGCTGGTCGACCGGGAGACAATCGTCGAGTTAGGCGGTTTCGATGTGTCGCTGCGCACATGCGAGGACTGGGATCTGTGGCAGCGCCTCGCCCGTCTCGGCAGGAATTGGGTAATGGTCGACGAGCCGCTCGCCTTTTGCCGGGCTAGCTCCAACTCGCTCACCCGCAATTCATCTCAGATGCTGGCCGACGCGGAAATCGTGATCGCCCGTGGCTTCTCTGCCGACTCCAGAGTCAAACACCCGGTAACTATCCACGCCAACGGAGCGAACTCGGCGGATGGCCGCACCGCTTCCGAAGCACTCGCGTGGTTCGCATTTTGGAACGCCGCGTCGGATTGCGGCGGCGGCTCGGGCTCGATCAACCCGCAGTCCCTGCGCGCGCTTCCGGCCGGACGCAAGTGGGCGAGTGAGATCGCCAAGGTAGCCGTCAACGGCCTTGCGGTGGGAAGCCTGTCTGTGCCGGCGCAACTGGCTGCCAGGTGGGGCAGGTTCGGCGGCGCCATCACCGAATTGATTACCGAACTCGGCAAGGTCTGGGCCAATCCCGCGGCGGCTCGCCGCATCCAGTATCAGCTTGAGCAAATGCTTCTCGACGCCGACGATCTTGGCGCGCCGCGCAGGCTGGCGCGAACACTTGGAATCCGCGTCGACGCTCGAAATCCGACCTCGACCGAACTGCCGGAAGGAATCGACCAAATCTATGCCTACCTGATGATGGATGGCCACATCGAGGCCGTCGTACAATTCGGCGTGCTCGGGACAGTGACAAGGGATCATTGGATTGAACTGATCCGGAATTTCGCACCGCAAAAAGAGGCTGGCGCCAACACTCCGAACACGCTTCCAGCCGGGGCATTGTCAGGCACAGCCGAACGCGGGCCTGATCCGGACAGCCACTTCGGCAAACTCGCGCGATTGGCCGCGCAAGCGCGGGAGTTGGTCCGGTCGAGCGCCGAACCAGCCGAGCCTTCCGCCGCGCCGCGGCGTGCACGGGTCAGGCACGACGAGGATCGCACGTCGTTCTGGAATGGCTATTTCGCGACCGAGGATCCCTGGAACTACGGTTCGTCCTATGAGCAGGAAAAATACGAGCGGCAACTCGAAATCCTGCCTGCCGGCCCCATCGGACGGGCGCTTGAGCTGGCCTGCGCGGAGGGCCATTTCACGCGGCAGCTGGCGCCGCGAGTGGGCCATCTGACCGCAACCGACATCTCCGCCATAGCCGTCGGACGGGCCCGCGCGCGATGCAGCGATCAGCCGAATATTGAATTCGGCGTACTGGATTTCTCCGCCGACACGCTGCCGGGTGAGATGGATCTGATCTTCTGTTCGGAAGTGCTCTACTATCTGGATGATCTCGCCGAGTTGCGGCGCATTGCCAAAAAATTCGCAGAGGCGTTGGCGCCTGGCGGCAGTTTCATCAGCGCCCACGCATTCGTGCTGCGTGACAATGTTGAAAGGACGGGCTTCGACTGGAACACATTCGGGGCACAAGCGATCTCAGAGGCGCTCGCAGCGACCGAAGGTCTCGTCCTCGAGCAGTCGATCCAGACCGAGCTCTATCGCATAGACCGCTTCCGCCGCCTGTCACCGGACGATGTGGTGACGGAACCGAGGATTGATCATGCGCCGATCCGCGCGCCTATCGGACTCGGTGTCGCCCGAAATATCGTCTGGGGCGGGGCGCGGGCCTTGCGCCGCGACGTCGCGCGCAGCGAGCGGCGGCCACGTATCCCTGTCCTCATGTACCACAGCGTCGCCGAAGAAGGTCCGGCCGCCCTCGCCCGTTTTCGGCTAACGCCCGCCGCATTCGCCAGCCAGATGGCATGGCTGCGCGCCAATGGCTTTCACGCAACCACATCCGAGCAACTGGAACGGTCCATCGCCAACCGTCAGCCTTTCGCTGGCCGCCCAGTGCTCATCACCTTCGATGACGGCTTCCAGAATTTTGCCGACCATGCCTGGCCAACCTTGCGCGCGAACGACCTGACCGCGGAAGTGTTCCTGGTGACTGACCTGGTGGGTGAAAGCGCGCAGTGGGATTCCGTAAACGGTCCGCCGACGCAGCTTATGGATGCCGGGACGGTGCGGCGGCTCGCCGCCGAAGGTGCGTTCTTCGGAAGCCATCTCGCGACGCATCGCGCGATCGATGGTCTGTCGAGTTCTGACTTGGCCGCCGAACTGCTGCGCTCTCGTATGTTCATCGAACGTTGGACCGGTCGGCCAATCTCGGCGTTCGCGGCACCCTTCTCTGTCACCGACCGACGGCTCGGCAGACTGGCCAAGGAGTCCGGCTATCGGATCGGCTTCGGCAGCAGACACGGGCCGGCGGACCTTAATTGCGATCCCATCGACCTCCCACGCATCGAGATTCGCGGGGATCGCTCGCTCGACGACTTTGTCGCCACCGTCGAGGCCATGCTCGATTAAACGGTGAATTTGTCACGGTCATCGGTTCCGCTCACGTGCGCAAGATCGACGAAACGCTCCGCACTCGCCAGACTGCCGCGATCGCTCGATGTCACCCCAAGATCGGAAATGACCTGCCCCGGCGGCTGAGTAAACACTGCCAAAATACCCGGCGCATCAGCATATTCAAGCGTGGCATGCGTGGCACCTATCAGCCCTGCGCAGAAAGCATCTGCAACGCTACGTCTCCGAATATGGCTTCCGCCATAATTCACGCGCAGCCCCTGGCATGAACGACGATGCGTGGGCCGGTCGCAGCCTTGATGGTATCGTCGGCAAACGCTCGGGTTACTTCATACGGAAGCGACGCCGCTTAAGCCGGCCCAGTGCAGGCTAACTGTATTCGGTAGCCGCTTTTCCCGAGCAGATGGATTTCAGATTACGAGAAAATAAGTAAACGTCTCCGAAGTAGTTCGGATACATTTCAGCAAGCTTTTCTTTCTTATCCACCTCGACCAAGACAGCCTTCACCTCACTGCCCCTTAGCTCGATTTTTTGCTCGATCTCTTTCAATTTCCGTGCGCCTGATATAATTGACTCGAAATTATCGATAGTCAGTTTATGATCTTTCCCATATTGAAGCAAAAAGTATCTAGTTTCTTCCGCTTTCTGTATAAAATTCTCTTGGCAGCGGGTAGTATTATTGATTTTTTCTAGTATGCCGATCGCATCTATACGCTTGTTGAGATCCCGCAATTCTCGAACCCGGTCATTGTGATCCGGAACACTTACATGAACGGGGCACTGCTCAACGTGCGCGAATTCCGCCGACATAAGCTGGAAAAGGCGAAGCCAATCTTGGTCGCCCTCTCCGTGCTTCAAATCCTGGCCCCGGAATAGCCCGACAGCCTCAACCGCAGTTGCCCATGAGTGCTGAAGCTTGGTACGAACTTGCAACTCGATGCGTCGTCCATCGAAAGCCTCGGTGTCGGCATCTCGGGATCGGTATTTGAAAACAATATGGTGACTTCGATACCCGTCCGGCTTCGGCTCATCGATATAGTTAAACTCCCTAGAGTGGATCTCATGGGGGAACTTGTCTCGCATCGATGCGAGAAGCGAGCGAACACCTTTGATATCGGCCATGATCGCTCGGCAACCGCAGATGTCGTTCATGGTGTCCAAATTGGTGGTGGACTCTCGAAGCTTCCGACGAATGGATGCCATGCGCTTTGGCCGGGATGCCATGTCGCCCTCCAGTCGCAGGGCTCTTATGTGATGTCGGACAGAGAACCGAACGCTGCGCATCGGCAGAAAGTGCGAGTCGCGCCAGCTATTGGCGATTGAAAAGATTTCGAGTGCGTCCACATACTGGCCGACAGTGATGTCTCGTCCGAACTGAATAGGTTTTGCCAGCCGGTCGCCTGCCTTGCGAACGGCTTTCATGCTGTAGGCAAGGCGCGGGTACTCAGTCATTGGAGCCAAGAAGTCATGGTGGCCCGCCTCATTCTGGACTGGCGGGACTATCGCAGGGGAATCAGATCCCAAGAGTCATATCCGTTTGGGTAAGCGAAGTACCATAGCGCGCGACATCGTATCTCCGCGAGCGAGATACCGTCTCGGCCGTATCTGCCTAGA
The DNA here is from genome assembly GCF_055811655.1 of Mesorhizobium sp. WSM4809. NCBI lineage: Bacteria > Pseudomonadati > Pseudomonadota > Alphaproteobacteria > Hyphomicrobiales > Phyllobacteriaceae > Mesorhizobium > Mesorhizobium sp. WSM4809. The sequence goes on along the minus strand of NZ_JBVVQW010000001.1, from coordinate 6,823 downwards.
TCGCGCCCCTGGACATGACGCGGACTTACATGCCGCCACGCTCAGGCGGCTTTCCACTACAGCCATCGCCGCCGCCGACACCGAACCATCGCCACCGCACACGACCACAAGGTCGGCCATTTGGCGCAGGCGAACTATGTCACTGGCAATCTCCGGCAAGACCTCGAACGGGGCGGATTTCAGATCGTCCTTCGGCGCGCCGCTTTGATGCTCCGGAACGTCGCCGACGTCCCGCTGGAGCCTGCGACAGAAGATGCGCTCAAGCCCATTGCCGGAGAGATTTAAATCGGCAGGGCCAGATCGGCCTGGCTCCTGTAAAATCTGGAGCCGAGTCGCGATTGGCCGGAACCAAACAGAACAGCCGTAATTATCAGCCGAGGGACCGCAACCGCATAGGAAGCGGAACGATGGCTGAAATTCTTGATTTCGAACTTGGCAGTTCAAGGTTGCGCGTCAAACGCGCCGAGAAATCGTTGAAGCGCGCAGAGGAAGGAACGGACAGGAAAAATGGCGTGGTGAATATCGCCCTGTGCTGCAGGATCCGGGCAGCTCAACAGCGCGTGACGGAGGCCCCGGGAGCGCCAGACCAATATCTATACGTGGGCGGCCTCCAAATCACCCCGAATGGACATGAAATGGCGAGGAGTTGCCGTCATGACAATACTGTTTGAGCCGCTGGACTCGGATTACCACAAGCGCAGCGTGCTTTATCACGCCACGCGGTTGTCGATGCTCCACGATCGAATGCTGATGCGTTTCAACAAGGTTGACGAAGCGGCCGACAAGGTTGAAGCCGCAGCGGCCGTGCTGGTCGATGTCACCCACGTCGACGCGTTCCAAGACGCGGTGTTCCGGAATTCGTCGGCAGATTTCCTTCAGATGGAAACAGGCCAGACCCTTGGGCTCTGAACTGCGAGGGATGACGCCAGTGTTTCGGCAGCTAGGGCCGCCTGCGCCCTGCGAGACGGTGTGCAACCGTCAACCCGGAGCGGCCTCCATCGCCGGCGGCCCGCTAACGCCGGCGTTGCTGGCGCAAGTTCGCCGCCCCTTTCGGACGCCTTCATTGTGGTTTGAGTGCGCCGTCGAAAACAGTCTCAAGTTCCCCACTGACGGCCTGACGGACGCGCCCGGACCCTCCGCATTTACTCTTTGGTAACCCTCCCACGTTGGAAGACAAAACGTATCGGCTCCTTTTGCCCTCCATCGTGTTAGGGCTTGGAACAAACCAACGGAGCTGTGAGTAAAATGGCCACCGTAACCAACGCCAAGGGTGTTCCGCTCCCCTATAGTGGGTCCTCCGCAAAGTGGTACTCGGCAACGAATTCGGGCCCGGCCCTCTACGGCAGCATCTATAACGATTCGCTGTATGGCGACGGCAGCGTCAGCGTCACGATGTATGGCGGCAAGGGCGACGATATTTACTACCTGTACTCCGCGAAAAACAAAGCGGTGGAGCTGCCCAACGAGGGCATCGATACGATCTCGACCTGGATGAGCTACAGGCTGCCGGCGAATTTTGAGAATCTGACGGTCACGGGCGATAAACAATATGCCTTCGGAAATGCTCTGAACAATATCATCGTCGGTGGTTCCGGCCAGCAGACGCTCGACGGCTTGAAAGGCGACGATGTTCTCAAGGGTGGCTCCGGCGCTGACATTTTTGTCGTCAAACCGGGCAATGGCAGCGACCTCATTCTCGACTTCGGCGCCGACGATATTGTGCGCGTCGGAGGCTACGGCTTCACCTCCTTCGACCAGGTGCACGCCAACATGGTGCAGTCGGGATCGAACGTCCGACTCACCCTGTCGCCAACCGAGTTTCTCGTCTTCGCCAACAAGACCATCGACCAGTTCAGCGCCAACCAGTTCGATCTCGCCCTGGACAAGTCGCATCTGACGCTCACCTTCTCGGACGAGTTCAATACTTTGAACCTGCACAGCGGTTCTAGCGGGACCTGGGACACGAACTTCTGGTGGGGTGCTCCGAACGGCAGCTCGCTCACCACCAACAGCGAGCTTCAGTGGTATATCGACACCAGCTACGCCCCCACGAGTTCGGTCAACCCGTTCAGCGTCCAGGACGGTGTTCTCACCATTACGGCCGCCCGGGCTCCCGACGCGATCAAGCCCTACATAAACAACTATGATTACACGTCAGGTCTGTTGACGACCTACCATTCCTTCGCACAGACCTACGGTTATTTCGAAATTCGAGCCGACATGCCCGAAAAGCAGGGTGCATGGCCGGCCTTCTGGCTTCTTCCGGCGGATGGCTCCTGGCCGCCGGAACTGGACGCCGTGGAGATGGTCGGCCAGGATCCCAACAAGCTCACCCTGACCAGCCACTCGAATGCGACGGGGTCGCATACGAAAGTGACCTCGACCGTATATGCAGCGGATACCGAAGGGTTCCACAAATATGGGGTGCTTTGGACCCCAAGCGAGCTGGTCTGGTATTTCGACGATGTCGAAGTTGCCCGCGCACCAACGCCTGCCGACATGCACAAGCCAATGTATATGCTGGTCGACCAGGCTGTCGGCGGCATGGCGGGAGCGCCCGCCGACGGGCTTGCCACCCCTTCTGAAATGCACGTCGACTATGTCCATGCCTACGCGCTGAATGATTGGTTCATCTAGGTGCCATGCTGAAAGATGGAGTGAAACCGACACCCTTCGCCAACCGGTCTTGGACGCGTTCATTGCCGCTTGCGCCCGCGCTGGACCCGAGGTGAAGGAAGATGTCTCACATCCATCCATCTGAGCCGCCGCGAACGACGCTCACGGCGATATTCGCTTCCTTTCGCCGGGCATTCGTCGGCATCGCCTTGATGAGCGGGGTCGTCAACGTCCTGGCGCTGACCGGCTCGTTCTTCATGCTGCAGGTCTACGATCGCGTCATTCCCGGCCGCAGCGTGCCGACGTTGGTCGGCCTTTGCGTGTTTGCGGGCACGCTGTTCGTCTTTCAGGGCGTCCTCGAACTGATCCGATCGCGGCTGCTGGTGCGTATCGGCATGGCGCTCGATGCGCGGCTCAGCGGGCAGGTCTACATCGCACTGATGCGTCTGCCGTTGCGCACGAAGCTCACCGGCGATGGCTTGCAATCATTGCGGGACCTCGATCAGGTCCGGTCGTTCCTGTCGAGCGCTGGGCCGACCGCGCTGTTCGACCTGCCTTGGATGCCGCTTTACCTCGCAATCTGTTTCCTGTTCCATTTCTGGATCGGCATGACCGCGCTGCTCGGCGCCGTCATTCTGTTTGGCCTGACCTTGCTTGCGGAGGTGCGCACCAGGCAGCCCGCGAAACGTGCCAACACGCAGGCCGCTGCGCGCAACACGCTGGCGGAGGCGACGCGCCGCAATGTCGAGGTGCTTCAGGCAATGGGTTTTGGCCCACGCATCGCCGAGCGCTGGTCAGGCATCAACGCCGACTATCTCAGCACCAATGCCAAGGCGAGCGATTTGGCGGGGACGCTCGGAACGACATCGAAAGTCGTGCGCATGATGCTTCAATCCGGCATCCTGGCGATCGGCGCCTGGCTCGTCATCCATCAGGAGGCGACGGGCGGCATCATGATCGCCAGCTCGATCATGATGAGCCGAGCGCTGGCACCGATCGAACTCGCGATCGCGCATTGGAAGAGCTTCGTCAGCGCCCGACAGGCCTGGGCGCGCCTGACTCAGCTTCTGGGGCTGCTGCCCGAGGCAGCAACAAGTGTCTCGCTTCCGCCACCGTCGTTTCGCCTCTCGGTAGAGGGCATCAGTGTGGCGCCGCCGGGCGAGCGTCGCCTTGTCGTCCAGGATGCGGGCTTCGTGCTGCAGAAGGGCGCCGGCCTCGGCATCATCGGTCCGAGCGCTTCGGGAAAATCCTCGCTCGTCAGAGCGATCGCCGGTGTCTGGCTGCCAGTGCGCGGTACCGTCAGGCTCGACGGTGCGACGCTCGACCAGTGGTCGTCGGAAGAACTCGGCAAGCATGTCGGTTATCTGCCGCAGGATGTCGAGTTGTTCGATGGCACCATTGCCGAGAACATAGCTCGCTTCGAACCCCAGCCCCCCTCGGACAAGATACTGGCCGCCGCGCGCGCCGCCGGTGTTCATGATCTGGTGGTTCACCTGCCTGAAGGTTATGAAACGCGTATCGGCGAGGCCGGGTCGGCGCTTTCGGCGGGCCAGCGACAGAGGGTCGCCTTGGCGCGTGCTCTCTATGGCGATCCGTTTCTTGTCATACTCGACGAGCCGAATTCCAATCTCGATGCCGACGGCGAAGCCGCCTTGACGGCGGCGATCCAGGGCGTGCGCGACAGAGGCGGCATGGCCATCGTGGTGGCGCATCGCCCGAGTGCATTGCAAAGCCTTGACCAGATCCTTGTCATGACGAACGGCAGTATCCAGGCCTTTGGCCCGAAGAATGAGATCATGACCAAGGTGACCCGCCCCATCAGTGTTCCGTTAAAAGTTGTCTCAAGTCCTGAAGAGGCGGCGCTCTGATGGCGGAGAGGGCGACATCGGTGATCGATCGGACCATTCGACGTTATCTGCTCGGCGGCGTTGCGACCTCCATCCTTCTGGTCGGTGGAGCGGGCAGCCTTGCAGCGGTGACCGACCTCTCCGGCGCAGTCATTGCCTCGGGAAAGCTGGTTGTCGATTCCAGCGTCAAAAAGGTGCAGCATCCAACCGGCGGCGTGGTCGGCCAGATCTTCGTGCGCGAAGGCGATGCCGTGCAAGCGGGACAGGTTTTGATTCATCTCGATGAAACCGTCACCCGCGCCAATCTGGCCATTGTCACCAAGAGCGCGGATGAACTCGATGCCCGCCTGGCACGTCTCAAGGCCGAGCGCGACGGTGCGGACGCCATCGGTTTTCCGCCGTCGCTGATGTCTCGGCGGGACGATCCGGATGTCAGCGGCACAATGGCCGGAGAGCAGTCGCTCTTCGAGTTCCGCCGGCAGGCACGCGCTGGCCAGAAGGCGCAGTTGGCGGAACGTATCTCCCAGCTCGCCGAAGAAGTCTCCGGCCTGACCGAGCAAAAGGACGCCAAGAGCCAGGAAATCAAGCTGATCGGAACCGAGCTCGCGGGCATGCGCACACTATGGCAGCGCAAGCTGGTCTCGATCGATCGCATCACCGCTCTCGAGCGCGAGGCCGTGCGGCTGGAGGCTGAACATGGGCAGCTGACCGCCGCGATAGCGCAGTCGAAAGGCCACACGTCGGAAATCCGCCTGCAAATCATCCAGATCGATCAGGATCTGCGCAGCGAAGTCGCCACCGAACTGCGTGAGGTCCAGGCAAAACTCTCGGAACTCGTCGAACGCAAGGTATCGGCCGAAGACCAGCTCAAGCGCATCGACATTCGCAGCCCGCAGGCCGGCGTCGTCCTTCAGCTTGCCGTACATACGATTGGGGGTGTCATCACTGCGGGCGAACCGGTCATGCTCATCGTGCCGGTCGCGGACCAACTGACCGTCGAAGCCCGTGTCGCGCCACAGGACATCGATCAGCTGAAACAGGGGCAGGAGGCGACGCTGCGGCTTTCGGCCTTCAATCAGCGCACAACGCCTGAACTCAACGGAACCGTCAGCAAGATCTCCGCCGATCTCAGCACCGACGAGCGCACCGGCGCCGGTTATTACACCGTGCATATCGTTTTGCCGCGCACGGAACTTGCCAGACTCAAAAGACTGACCCTGGCGCCCGGCATGCCGGTCGAGGTGTTCTTCTCGACCAGCAGCCGCACGATGCTGTCCTATCTCGTCAAGCCCCTGGCCGATCAGATCCAGCGAGCATTCCGGGAGGAGTGAAACGCGCCCGGGCTGCAACGACCGGCCGCTCCCCGTCGCGAGCTCTTCATTGGGCCTGCCGCCTGCATGATGCTGCCGGCGGGCTCGGGTGTCACAACCGAAATCGATGACCACGACAATCCCTTTTCGAACCGACGTGAGGAACATGCATCCGCAAGCGAAGTTCGGAATTTGCATGGTGTGAGAACACTCCCTCCCTCAAGTCCAAGCTCTGGTGCAGGGCCCGTCCCTGTGACCTCAGCGGCGGGCCTACCTGCAAAAGCCGGCAAGCGTTAAATCTTTTCATAAGGCTGGAACCTGTTTCTGAAATCGAAGTTGGGTTTGCAGCTTGGCTTCCAACCCCGGCCAAGCCTCAAAAGCAAGGCCCGCCGCTGTAGTTGTGTCCTCAGTGGCGGGCCTATTTCGTCTGTCGCCCAATGTTATATAAGTATTTTATAAACTAATAGAACATCCAATGAACGCAAAGGGAGTGAAATGCATGTATCAGACCATTGGATTTCAAGAATAAGACTTTGGTCTGCTAAGAAATAGCCCACCATCAAGGGGCGATAGCGGGCTCTAAAGCCGCTAAAAGCCTCGCGGAATCGGCCGCTATACTGCGATACTTTGACTGTGTCTAATAGTTCTGGATTGTGGATTGTCGGAAACGTACAATCGCCCATTATTATCCGGCACAACTATTTTCGCGTCAAACGCTCCACGGTCTCAATAATGGCCTTCGCCAGCGCTCGGACTAGCTTCAATGCGGCGCGTTCGCCAATTTCTTCGGTTGCCACAGGGGCATCGATTCCACGTAGCAAAAAGGGAGGTCGGCACGATCAACTACCAAGCACCGGTGACGGTGAGCGTGCCGACCAATCTGGGCACAAAGGTGGCTAAATGACCAGACCTACAAGCTACTGGCAGAATGAAAGCGCAGCAATTAGTCCCGATGGCCTAGACTGCCCGTCAAGCGATTCCGCGATCACACCATAGGCATTAAAGCCGGTCATATATTAGCTTGTGCTTGCGGCGGCCCACCCCCGCCCG